>JAHBZS010000013.1 GCA_019635285.1 Rubrivivax sp.
GGGATAGCCCTTGCCGTCGGGCGTCTCGTGGTGGTGCAGGCAGACGTCCAGCGCCATCGGCGTGGCCACGCCGGCCTCGCGCAGCAGGTCGTGGCCCAGCCGCGGGTGATGCTGCACCAGCCGGTACTCTTCGGGGCTCAGCTTGCCCGGCTTGTTGAGCACCGACAGCGGAATCTTCGCCTTGCCCACGTCGTGCAGCAGGCCGGCCAGGCCGGCGTCGCGCACCTGCGGCTCCGACAGGCCCATGCGCCGGCCCAGCACCACCATCAGCGTGCACACCGCCACCGAATGCATGAAGGTGTAGTCGTCGTGGGACTTCAGCCGCACCAAGCCGAGCAGCGCGCTGGCGTTGCGTTCCATCGATGCCGCGATGTCGTCGACCAGCTCGGCGCAGCCGTCGACCACCAGCGCACGGCCCATGCGCGCCTGGTCGTGCAGCGAGCTGACGCTGCGCCGCGCCTGCGCGCACAGCTTGCCGGCGATCACCGCCTCGTCTTCCAGGCTGGTGCGGCGCGCGGGCCGCAGCACGGCCGGCCGCTCGGGCGGCGGCGCCGACGTGGACGGCGCGGCGACCGGTGGCGCGGGAGGCTCGGGCGGTGCGGGCGTTGCGGCTGCGGGCTCGGACTCGACGTCCAGCCCCTTGCTGCTGTCGATCACGCACGCGCGCACGCCGCTGGCCCGCAGCCGCGCCAGGTCGGCCGGATCGGTGAGCACGAAGCGCGTCTTCCAGAACGGATGGTTGATCCACGAGCCTTCCAGGCGATGCAGGTGCATGCCCAGCCGCACTTGCTCGACGCGGATGGTCTTCAGCATCGGACGCCTCAGAAGCCCAGACTGGCCAGCAGTTCGTCGACCTCGCGCTGGCTGTGCAGCGTGTCGGCGCCGCCGCGCGTGATGACCTGCGGGCCGTACAGGCCCGCAGCGGGCGGGGGCGGCTCGGCCGGCCCCGCCGCGCCCTTGACCAGCACCTGCAGCAGGCTGGACTCCAGGTCCATGACCAGCGACACCACCCGGGCCACGACCTGGCCCGTCAGGTCGTGGAAGTCCTGCGCCAGCATGATTTCGGTGAGCCGCTGGTCGATGCGCGCCGCCGCCGACTCGACGGTGCCGGCGAAGGCCAGTACCTCCGGCGCCGGCAGCACCCGCGACGGGTCGGCGCCGCAACGCCGCGCCATGCCGTGCGCGGCCGCCTGCAGGGCGTCGTGCTCCAGCTTGGCCTGCTCGACGGCGCTGAGCACGCGCTCGGCGGCCTCGCCGGTCTTGTGGGCGATGTAGTCCAGGCGGCTGCGCGCGTCGGGCAGATGCTGCGCAGACTGCTGCAGCGCCGGCATCAGGTCCATGTGCTGCAAGGTGTCGTGCAGCTGGCGCATGATCTGGCCCAGCTGCCGGTAGACCTGCGGCGTCGTGTCCTCTGCCTTCATGCGGTGACGGCCATCTTCTGCAGGATGCGCTGCACCTTGTCTTCGAGCGTGCCCTTGCTGAAGGGCTTGACGATGTAGCCGGCCGCGCCGTTCTGCGCGGCGCGCACGATGTCTTCCTTGCGCGCCTCGGCGGTGACCATCAGCACCGGCAGCTGGCGCAGCGACTCCTCGGCCTTGATCGCCTCGAGCAGCTGGAAGCCATCCATGTTGGGCATGTTGATGTCCGAGATGACGAAGTCGAAATGCTGCGACCGCAGCATGCCCATCGCCACCGCGCCGTCCTCGGCCTCGGACACATGGTTGCAGCCCAGCTCCTTGAGCAGGCCGCGCACGATGCGACGCATCGTGGAAAAGTCGTCGACGACCAGGAACTTCAGCTGCGTGGGGTCGCTCAAGGGAATCTCCGTTGCCCGGCACTGCAGGCCATATCGGTCGCCGGGCGCCGAAATTGAGCGGCCGCTGCCGACATTGGCACCGGTTTGCCCGCCAGATCGGGCTTTCGCCCGGGAGCCGCCACCGGATACTGCAGGCCCGGTCGTGCCGGCAGCCCGAACCCCCGATGACTGAAGCCACCGGCATCGACCTGACCCAGTTCCACCAGGCCTTCTTCGAAGAGGCCGGGGAGAACCTGGCGCGCATGGAGCAGCTGCTGCTGGCGCTGGACCCGGCGTCGGCCGACACCGAAGAGCTGAACGCCATCTTCCGCTGCGCGCACTCCGTCAAGGGCGGCGCCGCGGCCTTCGGCTTTGCCTGCGTGGCCGGGCTGACGCACCAGATGGAGTCGCTGCTGGACCGCTTGCGCCGCGGCGAGCTCGCCCCGTCCGCGCCGATGATCGACACGCTGCTGCAGGCCGGCGACACGCTGAAGCTGCAGCTGGCGCGCCATGCGGGCGCGGGCGACGACGCCCCCGACACCGCCGAACTGGTGGCGCGCATGCAGGCGCTGGGCACCGCCCCGGCGGCGCCCGGGCCGCGGCAGCTGCTGCTGACGCTGGGCCCGCTGCAGGACCCCACGGCCGTGGCCGGCCTGGTCGACTTGTTCACCGAGATCGTCGACCTGGGCCGCATCGAGGCGCTGGACGACGCCGCCGATGCCGAGGGCCTGCGCCGCTTCAAGGTCAGCACCGCCTGCAGCGACGCCGAGCTGCTGGACCTCTGCAGCTTCCAGGTCGATCGTGCGCTGTTGCGGCTGGCGCCGCTGCCCGCCCCCGAAGCCCCCGCACCCGCGCCGCCGCGCCCGGCACCGCGTGCCGTCGCCGGCCACGCCGAGCCGGCCACCTTGCGCGTGTCGGTGGACAAGGTGGACCAGCTGATCAACCTGGTGGGCGAGCTCGTCATCACGCAGTCGATGCTGCTGCAGAGCTGCGCGTCGCTGGATGCGGCGGCACAGCTGCACCTGTCCGGCGGCCTGTCGGAGCTGCAGCGCCACACGCACGACCTGCAGGAAGCGGCGATGTCGATCCGCATGATTCCGATGTCCACCGTGTTCAGCCGCTTCCCGCGCATGCTGCGCGACCTGGCGGACAAGACGGGCAAGAAGCTCGAGCTGGTGCTGGAAGGCGAGGCCATCGAGCTGGACAAGGGCATGACCGAGAAGATCGCCGACCCGCTGCTGCACCTGGTGCGCAACAGCTGCGACCACGGCATCGAGCTGCCGGCCGAGCGCCTGGCGCTGGGCAAACCCGAGGCGGGCACGGTGACCCTGGCGGCGTCGCACCAGGGGGGCACGGCGCTGATCGAGGTGCGCGACGACGGCCGCGGGCTGTCGCGCGCCAGGCTGCTGGCCAAGGCGCGCGAGCGCGGCCTGCTCGCGCCCGACAGCCTGTCCGATGCCGAGGTCTGGTCGCTGATCTTCGCGCCCGGCTTCTCCACCGCGGAGACGGTGACCGACGTCTCCGGCCGTGGCGTCGGCATGGACGTGGTGCAGAAGAACATCGCCGCGCTGGGCGGCACGGTCGAGATCGCGTCGCGCGAAGGCCAGGGCATGAGCGTGCGCGTGCATCTGCCGCTGACGCTGGCCATCATGGACAGCATGTCGGTGCGCATCGCCGACGAGTGCTACGTGCTGCCGCTGGCTGCGGTGGTCGAATCCTTCCGCTTCACGCCCGCGCAGATCAGGACGCTGGGCGGGCAGGCGCAGCTGGTGCGGCTGCGCGAGGAATACCTGCCGGTGCTGGACCTGGAGCGCCTGCTCGACGTGCCGCGCGCCGGCGGCGAGCGCGCGCAAGCCGTCATGGTGGTGCTCGAAGCCGGCGGTGTGCGCGTCGCCGCGCGCGTGGACGAACTGCTGGGCCAGCAGCAGGTGGTGGTGAAGAGCCTGGAGGCCAACTGCGGCCCGGTGGACCATGTCAGCGGCGCCACCATCCTGGGCGACGGCCGCGTGGCGCTGATCCTCGACGTGGCCGCGCTGGTGCGGCAGGCGACCCGCGGCAGCGCGGCGTGGGATATCGCCGGAAATGCCGGGCCGGGCGCCCGCGCGGCGGCGGCCCGGCCGCTGGCGGCGTCAAGTTCGTGAGCCTGCGGCCGATAGCGTACGCACGCCGGGGGCCCGCCCCTTTAGGAATGCCCATGAACCTGCAGCCCGCCCCGCTCGCCGCCCCACTCGCCACCACCGCGCCGCCGACGCCGCTGCGCGAGTTCCTCGCCTTCAAGCTCGGCAGCGAGGAATACGGCATCGACATCCTGCGCGTGCAGGAGATCCGCTCCTACGACAAGCCCACGCGCATCGCCAATGCGCCGGACTTCATCAAGGGCGTGATCAACCTGCGCGGCATGATCGTGCCGATCGTCGACATGCGGCTGAAGCTGAAGCTGGCGCAGGCCAGCTACGACCCCTTCACCGTGGTCATCGTGCTCAACGTCGGCGCGCGCGTCGTCGGCATGGTGGTCGATGCCGTGTCCGACGTGATCACCCTGGCGCCGGAGCAGCTGCGCCCGGTGCCGGAGCTCGACGTCGGCCCGGCCGCCGAGCACCTGCTGGCCATCGGCACGGTCGACGACCGCATGCTGATCCTGGTGGACATCGCCAAGCTGCTGTCCGGCGCCGAGATCGGCCTGGCCGAAGCGACGCTGCAGTAGGCCCGCGGCCGGCCGATGACGCTCTCCACGCGCTTGGGCCTGCTGAGTTGCCTGTGGCTGGCGCTGCTGGCCGGCACCGCGGCACTCGGCCTGTACGGCGCGCTGCATCCGCTGTGGCTGGCCGCCGCGGCCGCGGGGGCGCTGCTGGCGGCCGGAGGCAGCCTGGCGACGGCGCGTGCGCTGGACCGCCAGCTCGGCGCCGACCCCGCCGCGGCCGCGGCGCTGGCGCGGCGCATCGCCGCCGGTGAGCTGGACACCCCGGTGGCGCTGCGCGCCGGCGACACCGGCAGCCTGATGGCTCATCTGATGGCGCTGCAGGCGCACCTGGGCCAGGCCGTCGATGGCCTGCGCCGCGATGCCAGCCACCTGGCCACGGCCTCGGCACAGATCGCCCAGCAGCAGCAGGACCTGGGCAGCCGCACCGACGCGCAGGCCCAGGCGCTGCAGCAGACCGCCGCATCGCTGGCGCAGCTCGACGCCGCCGTCAAACAACATTCCGACAGCGCGCGCCAGGCGCACCAGCTGGCGCAGGACGCCTCGACGGTGGCCGCGCAGGGCGGCGAGGTCGTCGGCCGCATGCTCGGCACGATGAAGGGCATCGACGACGCCGCGCGGCGCATCGCCGACATCATCGGCGTCATCGACGGCATCGCCTTCCAGACCAACATCCTGGCGTTGAATGCCGCGGTGGAGGCCGCACGCGCCGGCGAGCAGGGCCGCGGCTTTGCCGTGGTGGCCGCCGAGGTGCGCAGCCTGGCGCAGCGCAGCGCCGACGCGGCCCGCGAGATCAAGGGCCTGATCGGCACCAGCGTCGAACGCGTCGAGCAGGGCGCCGCGCTGGTCGAGCAGGCCGGCACGACGATGGGCGAGGTGGTGCAGGCGATCGGCCGCGTCACCGGCATGGTCGGCGAGATCAGCGCCGCCGGCAGCGAGCACCGCCAGGGCGTCGGCCGGGTCGGCGAGGCCGTGCGCCGCATGGACCAGGCGATGCGGCAGGGCGCGGCGCTGGTCGGGCAGGGCAGCACCGCGGCGCAGAGCCTGCAGCAGCAGGCCACGCAGCTGCTGAAGGCGACGGCCGCCTTCAGCCTCGAAGCGCCGGCCGCGCGGCAGGCGGACACGCTGGAGGTGCCGGCAGCGGCCGCCGCCTGGGAGAACGCCTGACCCGCGCGGCGTCGCTATACTCTGCCGCACAGCGCCGATTTGTTCCGGATTGCGGGCGCTCTACAAATGCCGCTAAAGAGGGCTCACCCGGTGTGCGCCTTTGCTTGCGGCACCGGGTTTTGTGTTTCATGGCCTCGATCGGTACCGTCACTGCGCAATCGATGCACTTCGCCGAGCCGCTGGCGCTGCGCAGCGGCGCCGCGTTGCGCGACTACACGCTGGTCTACGAAACCTACGGCACGCTCAACGCCGCGCGCAGCAACGCCGTGCTGGTGTGCCATGCGCTGAACGCCAGCCACCACGTCGCCGGCCACTATGCCGACGAGCCGGCCCACACCGGCTGGTGGGACAACCTGGTCGGCCCGGGCAAGCCGCTGGATACCGACAAGCTGTTCGTCATCGGCGTCAACAACCCCGGCTCCTGCTTCGGCAGCACCGGGCCGACCAGCCCGAACCCCAACCATCCCGGCCAAGCCTACGGCGCCGACTTTCCGGTGGTCACGGTGGAGGACTGGGTCGATGCGCAGGCGCGGCTGCTCGACCGCCTGGAGATCACGCAGCTGGCCGCGGTGCTCGGCGGCAGCCTGGGCGGCATGCAGGCACTGGCCTGGACCTTGCGCCATCCGCAGCGCGTGCGCCATTGCGTGGCGGTGGCCACCGCGCCCAACCTGTCGGCCGAGAACATCGCCTTCAACGAGGTGGCGCGGCGCGCCATCGTCACCGACCCCGACTTCCACGGCGGCCACTACCAGCGCCACGGCACGCTGCCCAAGCGCGGGCTGCGCCTGGCGCGCATGATCGGCCACATCACCTACCTGTCCGACGACGTGATGAACACGAAGTTCGGCCGCGCGCTGCGCCACGGCGAGCTCGCCTTCAGCACGCAGGACATCGAGTTCCAGATCGAGAGCTACCTGCGCCACCAGGCCGACAAGTTTGCGGAGTATTTCGACGCCAACACCTACCTGCTGATCACGCGCGCGCTCGACTACTTCGACCCGGCGCGCGAAGCCGGCGGCGACTTGGGCCGCGCCTTTGCGCCGGCGCGCCACAACCGCTTCCTGCTGGTCAGCTTCAGCACCGACTGGCGCTTTGCGCCGGCGCGCTCGCGCGAGATCGTCAAGGCGCTGGTCGACAACCGCATCGACGTCAGCTACGCCGAGATCGACGCGCCGCACGGGCATGACGCCTTCCTGCTGGACGACGCGCGCTATCACGGCGTCTTGCGGGCTTATTTCGAGCGCGTGGCGGCGGAGGCCCCATGAGCGAACGGCGCGACCTCGAAGTCATCGCCGAGCTGGTGCCGCCGGGCTCGCGCGTGCTCGACCTGGGCTGCGGCGACGGCGAACTGCTGGCGCACTTGCAGCAGCACCGCGGCTGCAGCGGCTACGGCATCGAGATCGCCGACGCCAACGTGCTGGCCTGCACGCAGCGCGGCGTCAATGTCATCCAGCTGAACCTGGAGGAGGGGCTGGCGCTGTTCGAGGACGCCAGCTTCGACGTGGTGCTGCAGCTGGAGACGCTGCAGAACCTGCGCCACACCGAGCGCATGCTGCGCGAGACGGCGCGCGTCGGGCGCATCGGCATCGTCAGCTTCCCCAACTTCGCGCACTGGCCGAACCGGCTGCGCGTGCTGGCCGGACGCATGCCGGTGACCAAGGCGCTGCCCTACCAGTGGTACGACACGCCCAACATCCGCGTCGGCACGCATGCCGACTTCGAGGTGCTGGCGCGCAAGCTCGGGCTGCGCCTGACCGACAGCTTCGGCCTGCAGCAAGGACGCGCGGTGCGCCGCTGGCCGAACCTGCGGGCCAGCGTGGCGGTGTTCCGCTTCGAGCGCGGCTGACGCGCCGTCTGCAAGCTCAGTCGGCGGCCCCCGGACGGCTCAGCCCGGCCAGCAACTGCCGCACCGCCAGGCGCCCGGTGCGCCGCAGGTCGAAGGCGCGCGTGTCGAGCGCCCAGTTGATGATCAGGCCGTCGACCAGCGAGTGCACGGCGCGTGCCGCGACGCTCGCCGACACCCCCGGCGCCAGCTGGCCGGCCGCGGCCGCCAGGCGCAGCAGCGCCTCGAAGCGCTTCACCGCCTGCGTGGCCACCTGCAGGTGCCGCAGCCGGATGGCATCCAGCTCGCCGACGTATTCGACCTTCAGCATGGAGATGGCCACGACGCGCCGCAGCCGCGCATCGCCCGCCACCTGGCGCAGGATGTCGAACAGCAACTCGCGCAGCCGGCGCAGCGGCCGGTCCTCGTCCGCGGGGTCGGCCACCAGCCAGTGCTGCTCGAAGGGCAGCACCGCGCGGTCCATCATCGCGATGTACAGGTCGGCCTTGCCGCGGAAGTGCCAGTAGACGGCGCCACGCGTCACACCCGCCGCCTCGGCGATCGCCTGCAGCGAGGTCGCCGCCACGCCGCGGCGCTCGAACACGACTTCGGCCGCGTCGAGCAGCGCATCCCGAGTCTGCTGGGCTTCTTCCTTGGTACGGCGTATCACGGCATCGGGCCTTTGCGGCCGTAACATACGTTGATGAATGTATGTTCATATACTGTATTTGATGGTGCCCCGTTCGTGGGCCCCTGATCCCACTCCGAGGAATTCCAAGTGACCCAAATCAAACTGGGAGCGCCTGCTCTCGGCGCGACGCTGTTGTCTTTGCTGCTGGCCGCCTGTGGCGGCGGCAACGACGCCAAGAAGGGCCCCGACGGCGCCGCAGCGGCACCACCGCCGCCGGAGGTGGCCGTGGTGACCGTCGCCGCGCAGACCGCCCCGCTGGTCACCGAACTGCCCGGCCGCGTCGAGGCGTCGCGCGTGGCGCAGGTGCGCGCGCGGGTCAACGGCATCGTGCAAAAGCGTGTGTTCAAGGAAGGCAGCGAGGTCAAGGCCGGCCAGCTGCTGTTCCAGATCGACCCGGCGCCGTACCAGGCCGCGGTGGACAGCGCCAAGGCGGCGCTGGCCAAGGCGCAGGCCAACCTGACGCAGGCCAAGGAACTGGCCACGCGCTACAAGCCGCTGGCCGACGCGCGTGCCATCAGCAGCCAGGAGTACGTCAACGCGCAGGCGGCGCAGGCGCAGGCCGAGGCCGACGTGGCGTCGGCCAACGCCGCCCTGCGCACCGCGCAGCTGAACCTCGGCTACGCCAGCGTCACCGCGCCCATCTCCGGCCGCATCGGGCGCGCGCTCGTCACCGAGGGCGCGCTGGTGTCGGCGGCCGAGGCCACGCAGCTGGCGCTGATCCAGCAGATCGACCCGGTGTATGTCAACGCCACGCAGGCGGTGGCCGACGTGGCGCGGCTGCGCAAGACCTTCGGCGCGGGGGCCAAGGACCTGTCGGCGGTGCGCATCGTGTTCGAAGACGGCAGCGAGCTGCCGCAGCGCGGCCGGCTGCTGTTCGCCGACCTGTCGGTGGACCCGACCTCGGCGCAGATGACGCTGCGCACCGAGGTCGCCAACCCGCAGGGGCTGCTGCTGCCGGGCATGTACGTGCGCACGCGGCTGGTGCAGGGCCAGATCGCCGACGCCATGCTGATCCCGCAGCAGGCGGTGACGCGCGGCCCCGACGGTGACACCGTGCTGGTGGTCGGCGCGGACGGCAAGCCGCAGCCGCGCAAGGTCACGATCGGCGGCGTCGAAGGCGCGAAGTGGATCGTGCTGGACGGGCTGAAGGCGGGCGAGCAGGTCATCGTCGAGGGCTTCCAGAAGATCCGTCCCGGCGCGCCGGTCAAGCCGGTGCCGTGGGCGGCCGCCGCGCCGGCGGCGGGGGCCGCGGCGTCCGGCCCGGCCGCGGCGGCGAGCCCGGCGGCGTCGGCCGCCAGCCGCTGAGGGGCGCGCGCCATGGCCCAGTTCTTCATCGACCGGCCCATCTTCGCGTGGGTCGTCGCGTTGTTCATCATCGTCGGCGGCGTGGTGTCCATCACCCAGCTGCCCGTCGCGCAATATCCGAAGGTCGCGCCGCCGGCCATCGTCGTCAGCGTCGCCTATCCGGGCGCTTCGGCCAAGACGCTGGAAGACAGCGTGCTCAGCGTCATCGAGCAGGAGATGAACGGCTCGCCCGGCCTGATCTACATGGAATCGGTGGCGCAGGCCAACGGCAGCGGCACCTTGACGCTGACCTTCTCGGCCAACACCAACCCGGACCTGGCGCAGGTCGACGTGCAGAACCGCCTGAGCCGGGCCACGCCGCGGCTGCCGCAGGCGGTGACGCAGCAGGGGGTGCGCGTCGAGAAGTCGAGCTCCAACTTCCTGCAGGTGACGATCCTCACGTCCACCGATCCGGCCTATGACCCAGTGGCGCTGGGCGACTATGCGTCGCGCTACGTGCTGCCGGAAATCCAGCGCATCGCCGGGGTCGGCCAGGCGCAGCTGTTCGGCACCGAACGCGCCATGCGCATCTGGATCGACCCGGCCAAGCTGGTCGGCTTCGGTCTGTCGACCGCCGACGTCAGCGCCGCCATCCGTGCGCAGAACGCCCAGGTGTCGTCCGGCACGCTGGGCGACCTGCCCAACACCAAGGACCAGACGATCTACGCCACGGTGGTGGTCGAGGGCCAGCTGTCGCACGTCGAGCAGTTCGGCAATATCGTGCTGCGCGCCAATGCCGACGGCTCGACCGTGCGCATGCGCGATGTGGCGCGCATCGAGCTCGGCGCGCAGACCTATGCCACTTCGGCGCGGCTGGACGGCAAGCCGTCCACCGGCATCGGCGTGCAGCTGTCGCCGACCGGCAACGCGCTGGCCACCGCCAAGGCCATCCGCACGCGCATGGAGGAGCTGAAGCAGTACTTCCCGGCGGGCATGAGCTACGCCATTCCGTACGACACCTCGCGTTTCGTGCAGATCTCCATCGGCAAGGTGGTGGAGACGCTGTTCGAGGCGGTGGTGCTGGTGTTCCTGGTGATGTTCCTGTTCCTGCAGAACTGGCGCTACACCATCATCCCGACCATCGTCGTGCCGGTGGCGCTGCTCGGCACCTTCACGGTGCTGCTGACGCTGGGCTATTCGATCAACGTGCTGACGATGTTCGGCATGGTGCTGGTGGTCGGCATCGTGGTGGACGACGCCATCGTCGTCGTCGAGAACGTCGAGCGCATCATGAGCGAGGAGGGCCTGCCGCCGCGCGAGGCGACGCGCAAGGCGATGGGGCAGATCTCCGGCGCGATCGTCGGCGTCACCGTGGTGCTGATCTCGGTGTTCCTGCCGCTGGCCTTCTTCACCGGCGCGGTGGGCAACATCTACCGCCAGTTCTCGGTGGTCATGGCCTCGGCCATCGGCTTCTCGGCGTTCCTGGCGCTGTCGCTGACGCCGGCGCTGTGCGCCACGCTGCTCAAGCCGGTGGAGGCCGGCCACCACCATGCCAAGGGCGGCTTCTTCGGCTGGTTCAACCGCGGCTTCAGCGCCACCGCCCGCAACTACGAAGGCCTGCTGGCCAAGCTGCTGCAGCGCAGCCTGCGCATGATGCTGGTCTACCTGGCCATCGTCGGCGGCATCGTCTGGCTGGTGCTGCGGCTGCCGACCTCGTTCCTGCCCAACGAAGACCAGGGCTACATCATCGTCAACGTGCAGTTGCCGCCGGGCGCCACCACCAACCGCGCGCTGGCGGCGATCGAGCAGGTGGAGGCCTTCGTGCTCAAGCAGCCCGAGGTGCAGCACATCGTCAGCGTGCTCGGCTTCAGCTTCTCGGGCCAGGGGCAGAACGCGGCGCTGGCCTTCGTGCCGCTGAAGGACTGGGACGAACGCCACGGCGCCGAGCATTCGGCGGCGGCCCTCGCCGGGCGCGCCTTCGGCGCGCTGATGGGCGTGAAGGATGCGTTCATCTTCCCGCTGAGCCCGCCGCCGATTCCCGAGCTGGGCAGCGCCACCGGCTTCAACTTCCGCCTGCAGGACCGCGGCGGCAACGGCCACGAGGCGCTGATCGCGGCACGCAACCAGTTGCTCGGCATGGCGGGGCAGAGCAAGCTGCTGGCCGGCGTGCGCCCCGACGGGCTGGAGGATGCGCCGCAGCTGCGCATCGACATCGACCGCGACAAGGCGGCGGCGCTGGGTGTCGGCTTCGACGCCATCAACAACGTCATCTCCACGGCTTTCGGCTCGACCTATGTCAACGACTTCCAGAGCCAGGGCCGGCTGCAGCGCGTGGTGGTGCAGGCCGACGCCGAGGACCGCATGCAGGGCAGCGACATCCTCAAGCTGAACGCCATCAACAACCGCGGCCAGCTGGTGCCGCTGTCGGCCTTTGCGAGCACGCGCTGGATCACCGGGCCGATGCAGCTGATCCGCTACAACGGCTACCCGACGGTGCGCATCGCCGGCGACGCCGCGCCCGGCGTCAGCACCGGCGAGGCGATGGCCGAGATGGAGCGGCTGGCGGCGCAGCTGCCGGCGGGCTTCGGCTTCGAGTGGACCGGCCAGTCGCGCGAGGAGCGCCTGGCCGGCGCGACCGCGCTGTACCTGTTCGGCTTCTCGCTGCTGGCGGTGTTCCTGTGCCTGGCGGCGCTGTACGAGAGCTGGTCGATCCCCTTCTCCGTGCTGCTGGTGGTGCCGCTGGGGGTGCTCGGCGTGGTGCTCGGCACCGAATGGCGCGGCTACAGCAACGACGTGTATTTCAAGATCGGCCTGATCACGATCATCGGCCTGTCGGCGAAGAACGCGGTGCTGATCATCGAGTTCGCCAAGGACCTGCAGGCGCAGGGCAAGAGCGCGCTGGAAGCGGTGCTGCAGGCCGCGCACCTGCGCTTCCGGCCGATCGTCATGACCTCGATGGCCTTCATCCTCGGCGTGGTGCCGCTGGCCATCGCCAGCGGCGCGGGCTCGGCCAGCCAGCGCTCGATCGGCACCGGCGTGATGGGCGGCATGGTCAGCGCGGTGCTGCTGTCGGTGCTGTTCGTGCCGGCGTTCTATGTGGTGGTGCGGCGCTGGTTCAAGGGCAGCGAGCGGCAGCGCAAGCTGCATGCGCACGAACTGGACGGTCCGGCGACGCCGGCGGCCGGGGAGACACGGTCATGAAGCGGCAGGCTTTGGCGGCGCTGACCGCCCTGCTGGGCGGCTGCGCATCGATGGCGCCGCCGTACGAACGGCCGGCGGCGCCGGTGGCAACGAGCTTTCCCGACGGCACGCAGGCCGCGGTGGCCGCCGGTGCGGCGGCCGCGCCGCCCGCGGCCGATCTGGACTGGGCGCAGTTCTTCACCGACCCGCGGCTGAAGCGGCTGATCGCGCTGTCGCTGCAGAACAACCGCGACCTGCGCGTGGCGGTGCTGAACATCGAGCGCGTGCGCGCGCAGTACCAGGTGCAGCGCTCCGAGCAGTTCCCCACGCTGATGCTCGGCGCCACGGGGCTGTACCAGCCCAACGCCGACGGGCGCGGCAACAACACCTACTACACCGCCGGGCTCAACGTCACCGGCTACGAGCTCGACCTGTTCGGCCGCGTGCGCAGCCTCACCGACGCGGCGCTGCAGCAGTATTTCGCCAGCGAGGAGGCGCGCAAGGCGGCGCAGATCAGCCTGGTCGCCGCGGTGGCCAACACCTACCTGACCTTGCTGGCCGACGAGGCCCAGCTGGCGGTGGCGCGCCAGACGCTGGACACGCGCCAGGAAGGCTTCAAGCTGCTGAAGCTGAAGTTCGACAACGGTGCGCTGTCCGAATACGACCTGGCGCAGGCGGTGACGCTGGTCGAGGGCGCGAAGGCCGCGGTGGCGCTGCTGCAGCGCCAGCGCATGCAGGACGAGAACGCGCTCACGCTGCTGGTCGGGCAGCCGCTGCCGGCGGATCTGCCGGCACCGCTGCCGCTGGCGCAGCAGGGGCTGCTGGCCGGGCTGCCGGCGGGGCTGCCCTCCGAGCTGCTGGAGCGCCGCCCGGACGTGCGCCAGGCGGAGGCGCAGCTTCGCGCCGCCAATGCCAACATCGGCGCGGCCAAGGCGGCCTTCTTCCCGCGCATCACGCTGACCGGCAGCGTCGGGCTGGCCAGCGACGACCTGGGCGGGCTGTTCGACCACCGCGCCTGGCAGTTCGCGCCGCGCATCACGCTGCCGATCTTCGACGCCGGGGCCAACCAGGCGAACCTGGAGGCGAGCCAGGCCAGCCGCGACATCGCGGTGGCGCAGTACGAGCGCTCGATCCAGGTGGCCTTCCGCGAAGTCGCCGATGCGCTGGCCGGGCGCGCCACCTACGACGAGCAGTTGCGTGCCCAGCAGGCCCAGACCGCGGCCGAGCAGAAGCGCTCGGACCTGGCGGAGCTGCGCTTCCGCAACGGCGTCGCCAGTTTCCTGGACGTGCTCGATGCGCAGCGCGCGCTGTTCCAGACCCAGCAGGCCACGATCATCGTGCAGGCCGCCCAGCAGCAGAACCTCGTCACGCTGTACAAGGTGCTGGGCGGCGGCTGGAAGGACAGCGCCAACTGACCCTACACTGGGGCCGATGAGCCCCCTGCCCGAGCGCCTGCGCACCCGCGACGGGCTGCAGCTGCACCTGCGGCACTGGCCGGCGCGCGCGGCGCGCAGCGTGCTGATCGTGCATGGCCTGGGCGAGCACATCGGCCGCTACGAGCACGTGGCGGCGCAGCTGCACGCCGACGGCTGGCAGGTCTTCGGCTACGACCAGCGCGGCCACGGCCGCAGCGAAGGGCCGCGCGGCGGCCTGGCCGCCGACGACGACCTGCTGCACGACCTGGCGACGGTCATCGATGCGCTGCGCGCGGCGCAGCCCGGGCCGCTGGTGCTGCTGGGCCACAGCATGGGCGGGCTGGTGGCGGCGCGCTTCGTCGCCGGCGGGGCTGGCCCAGGCGGCGCGGCCTGGGCGCGGCCGGTGGATGCGCTGGTGCTGTCCTCGCCCGCGCTGGACCCGGGCATGAGCATTCCGCAGAAGCTGCTGCTGGCCTGCCTGGGACGGCTGGCGCCGAAGCTGGCGGTGAGCAACGGCCTGAAGCCGGAATGGATTTCGCGCGATGCGCAGGTGGTGCGCGACTACGTCGCCGACCCGCTGGTGCACGATCGCGTGACGCCACGGCTGGCGCGCTTCATCGTCGATGGCGGCAATGTGGTGGCCGAGCGTGCCGCCGACTGGCGCCTGCCGACGCTGCTGCTCTACGCCGGCAGCGACCGCTGCGTCGCGCCGGCCGGCAGTGCCGGCTTCGCCGCGTCCGCGCCGCAGGCGGTGGTGGCGGTGCACGAATTCCGCCCGCTGTACCACGAGATCTTCAACGAGCCCGAGCAGGCCGAGGTCTTCGGCGTGCTGCGCGACTGGCTGGCTACACTGGAATTTCCCGCACAGGAGAGCGCCCGATGAACGCACGCGACCCGAACCTGCCGCTGCAGCGCGACGCCGCCGACGCGCTGGCCGCCTATGCCGACCAGGCCTGGGAGCAGCGCATCCTGCCGGCGCTGACCGACTACATCGGCGTGCCGGCCAAGAGCCCGGCCTACGACGCCGACTGGCTGGCGCACGGCTACCTGGACCGCGTGGTGCGCGACGCGGCGGCCTGGGTGGAGTCGCGCAAGGTCGCGGGGCTGACGCTGGAGCTGCTGCGCATCGAAGGGCGCACGCCGCTGATCTTCTTCGACGTGCCGGCGACGCGGCCCGACAGCACGCACACCGTGGTCTTCTACGGCCACCTGGACAAGCAGCCCGAATTCAACGGCTGGCGCAACGACCTGGGCCCGTGGACGCCGAAGCTGGAGAACGGCAAGCTCTACGGCCGCGGCGGCGCCGATGATGGTTATGCGGTGTACGCCGCGATTAGCGCCATCGAGGCGCTGGACGCGCAGGGCATCGCGCGGCCGCGCTGCGTGGGCATTATCGAAAGCTGCGAAGAAAGCGGCTCGCCCGACCTGCCGGCCTACCTGGACCTGCTGCGCCCGCGCCTCGGCGACGTCGGCCTGGTGGTCTGCCTGGACAGCGGCGCCGGCAGCTACGACCAGCTGTGGCTGACCACCAGCCTGCGCGGCATGGCCAGCGGCGTGCTGCAGGTGCAGGTGCTGGACGAAGGCATCCACTCCGGCGACGCCAGCGGCGTGGTGCCGTCGAGCTTCCGCATCCTGCGCCACGTGCTCGACCGGCTGGAGGATTCGGCCAGCGGCGAGCTGCTGCCGCGCCACTTCCACTGCGAGATCCCGGTGCAGCGCATCGAGCAGGCGCAGGCCGCGGCGGCGGTGCTGAAGGACGAGGTCTACAAGCGCTTCCCCTGGGCCTGCGGCGCCGACGGCGGGCCGGTGCTGCCGACCACCACCGACCCGGTGCAGGTGCTGCTGCGCCGCACCTGGAAGCCGACGCTCAGCGTCACCGGCGTCGACGGGTTCCCGCCGCTGTCCAGCGCCGGCAACGTGCTGCGGCCGCACACCGCCTTCAAGCTGAGCCTGCGCCTGCCGCCGCTGGTGGACGCGGCCGCGGCGACGCAGCGGCTGAAGGCGCTGCTCGAGGACCACGCGCCCTACAACGCCAAGGTCACCTTCCACCCCGACAGCAGCGCCACCGGCTGGAACGCGCCGGCGCTGTCGCCGTGGCTGGAACGTGTGCTCAACGACGCCTCGCAGGCGCACTACGGCGCGCCGCTGGGCTACATCGGCCAGGGCGGCACGATTCCGCTGATGAGCATGCTGCAGGCCGGCTTCCCGGCGGCGCAGATGATGGTCTGCGGCGTGCTGGGCCCGAAGAGCAACGCGCACGGGCCGAACGAATTCCTGCACGTGCCCTACGGCAAGAAGCTCACCGCGGCGGTGGCGCAGGTGGTGGCGGCCTGCCCCTGACGCGCGGGACCGCTCAGCGCATCGAGAAGGCTTGCGCCGGCTTGAAGCCGCTCATCGGCTCGAGCAGCGACAGCAGCGGCTTCAGCGGCGCATAGCGCGACGCCACCTGCGTGGCGTAAGCGAAGAAGCGCGGCAGGTCTCGTGCATAGGCCGGCTTGCCGTCGCGGTGCTTCAGGCGGCAGAAGATGCCCAGCACCTTCAGGTGGCGCTGCAGCCCCATCCATTCCAGCGCACGCCAGAACTCGCCGAAATCGGCCGCCATGTCCTCGCCCAACGGCACGCCGGCGCCCTTGGCCTCGCTCCAGTAGCGCACGGCCCAGTCGATCTCGCGCTCCTCGTCCCAGGAGATGAAGGCATCGCGCAACAGCGAGGCCATGTCGTAGCTGACCGGGCCGCGCACCGCGTCCTGGAAGTCCAGGATGCCGGGGTTGGGCGTGGTGACCATCAGGTTGCGCGGCATCCAGTCGCGGTGCACCGCGACCGTCGGCTGCGCCAAGGCGCTGTCGATCAGGGCGCGGCAGACCTTCTGCCAGCGCGCGGTCTCGGCGTCGCCCCACTGCAGGCCGAACTCGCGCTGCACGCACCATTCGGGGAACAGCGCCAGCTCGCGCGCCAGCAGCGCGTCGTCATAGGGCGGCAGCGGCGCGGCCGGCACCTTCAGCTGCCACTGCACCAGCGCCGCGATCGCATCGCGCATCAGCGCATCGGCGCGCGCCGCGTCGGCCTGCTCCAGCGCCTTCAGGTACAGCGCGTGGCCCAGGTCGCTGAGCAGCAGGAAGCCTTGTTCGGCGTCGCATTCCAGCACCTGCGGACCGTTCAGGCCCGCCTCGCGGATGGCCCGGGCCACCTGCACGAAGGGGCGCACGTCCTCCTGCGGCGGCGGCGCGTCCATGATGATCAAGCTGCCGGCCGATGCAGCGATGCGCAGGTAGCGGCGGAAGCTGGCATCGGCCGAGGCCGGCGCCAGCGTCGCCGGCTGCAGGCCGTGGCGCGGAGCGATGGCCGCCAGCCAGCGCTCGAAGGCCTCGCGGCGCTGCGCATCGGGCCAGGCGACGGCGGGGGGGCTGTTCATGGGGAAAAGGCGCCGAGGGTGCGGGCTCGTTGGATAATGAATTCTACAAATCGGCCGTTCGACCACAGTGCCGGCGCGCGCCGCGTCGCGGCTGCACGGGCGTTGCAGCAAGTGCCTTTCCTCGCGTCCCTTCCTTCCTCTTCACGCCCCCGCCCCGCGCTGTCGGTGCTGGCCGCCTGCCTGCTGCTGGCGCAGACGGCCCGCGCACAGGACGACAGCGCGGTGCTCACGCCCAGCCCGCGGCTGAAGCCCGCGCCCTCCACCGATGCGGCGCGGCGCGAGGCGCCGGTGTATCTGCGCGCGGACGAGCTCAGCGGCCAGCCGAACGCCGAGGTGCAGGCGCAGGGCCGCGTCGAATTGCGCCATGCCGGCGTGGTGCTGCGCGCCGACCAGTTGCGCTACGACCAGGCCGAGGACCTGGCGGTCGCCCAAGGCAAGGTGCGCGTCACCTTCGAGGGCTCGTCGCTCACCGGGCCCGAGGTGCAGCTGAAGGTGCAGCGCGTGGAGGGCTTCGCGCGCGAGCCCGAATACCTGATCGGCGTCACGCAGGCCGGCGGACGCGCCGAGCGCATCGACATCCTCGGCCCGGCCACGTCGCGCGTCATCAACGGCAACTACACCAGTTGCCTGCGCGACGGGTCCGAGAACCCCGACTGGGTGCTCAGCGCCCAGCAGCTGGACCTGGACACCGACGCCGGCGTCGGCGTCGCCGAGGGCGCGGTGCTGCGCTTCTTCGACGTGCCGATCCTGGCGCTGCCGCGCTTCAGCTTTCCGTTGAGCGACCAGCGCAAGTCCGGGTGGCTGCCGCCGAACCTGGACTTCACCAGCGGCAGCGGCGCCGAGCTGGGCGTGCCGTACTACTGGAACATCGCGCCGAACCGCGACGCGACGATCACGCCCTCGCTGTCCACGCGCCGCGGCTTCGCGGTCAACGGCGAGTTCCGCTACCTGGAGCCGGACTTCGCCGGACGCCTGAACCTGGACCTGCTGCCCTACGACCAGGTCTACAAGGACACGCGCTACTGGCTGACCTTCGACCACACCGGCAAGCTGGACAGCGACCTGCGCTACGAGGCGCAGGTGGAGCGCGTCTCGGACGACCAGTGGTGGAACGACTTTCCGCGCCGGCACGTCGCGCTGACGCCGCGGCTGCTGCCCCTGGTGGTGGCCGCCGAGAAGGACTTCGGGCCGCCTGCGCTGGGCGCCGAGCTGTACGTGCGCACGCAGCGCTGGCAGGTGCTGCAGGCACCGAACACGATGCAAGCCCCCTTCGACCGCGCCGCGCAGATGGGCGTGCGCAGCAGCGGCAACCTGCAGGCCGGCCTGCAGTACGCGATCGAGGCCGAGGCCAACCGCTTCACCTTGCCCAACAACCCCGGCTACCCGGTGGGCAGCGCGCCGTCCGACGGCTCTCGGCTGCATGCGCAGGGCTGGATCAACCGGCCCTTCCGCCAGCCGGGCTGGTGGGTCACGCCGAGCGTGCTGTTCAATGCCGCCAGCTACTACACCGACGAGGCCATGCCCGACGGCCGCAGCAGCGCGTCGCGCATCATTCCCACCTTCAGCCTGGGCGGCGGCGCCGAATTCGAGCGCAGCACCGAATGGGCCGGCCGCGCGTTGCGGCAGACGCTGGAGCCGCGGCTGCTGTACGTGAACACGCCTTACGTCAACCAGTCCAACTATCCGAACTTCGACTCGGCGGTGAAGGACTACAGCTTCGCGTCGATCTATTCGGAGAACGTGTTCTCGGGCATCGACCGGGTGTCCGACACCAACGCCATGACGGCCGGCGTGACCACGCGACTGCTCGATGCCACCAGCGGCGTGGAGCTGCTGCAGCTGGGCATCGTGCAGCGCTACCTGTTCAACGAGCAGCTGGTCACCGAAACCGGGGTGCCCGAAAAGCGCGGCTACTCCGACGTGCTGCTGCGCGGCTCGACGCGGGTGCTGGAGCCCTTCAACCTGGAGGGGTACCTGCGCTACAGCCCGAGCATCGACCGCGTGATGCGCACCATTCTGGGCATGCAATATGCGCCCGGCCCGCTGCGCACGCTGAACCTGACCTACCGCTACGCCCGCGACATCAGCTCGCAGGTCGAGGCGTCTTGGCAGTGGCCGATCTACCAGCCGGAAGGCATGCCGCAGCGCAAGGGCTGGGACGGCAGCGCGCGCACCTGCGGCGGTGCCTGGTACACGGTGGGGCGCGTCAACTACAGCACCCTCGACAGGCGCGTCACCGATTCGGTGGTCGGGTTGGAGTACGACGCCGGCTGCTGGATCGCGCGCATGGCCGTCAGCCGCTGGTCGACCGGGGTCAGCGAAGCGTCGACCCAGGTGCTGCTGCAGCTGGAGCTGGTCGGGCTGTCGCGCCTGGGCTCCAATGCGATCGGCATCCTGAGGGACAATATCCCCGGCTACCAGCTGCTGCGCGACAGCCGCAGCGCCTCGCCGGGCTCGGCTATCTATGACTGATTTCCTCCGTCGCCTTCGATCGTTCGGGCTGGTGCTGGCCGTGAGCCTGGGCGCCGCGTCGGCGCTCGCGCAGCTGCAGATCCGCGGCGCGAGCAGCCCGACGCCGCAGGTGGTGGTGCGCGCGCCGTCGTACAGCGGCGACTACATCGTGGCCGTGGTCAACAGCGAGCTGGTCACCGCCGCCGAGGTGGAGCAGCGCATCGAGCGCATGCGCATGGCCGGCGCGCCGCGCGGCGGGCCGCTGCCGCCGGTCACCGACCAGCTGCGGCAGCAGGCGCTGGACTCGCTGATCGAAGAGCGTGCGCTGCTGACTTATGCGCGCGACAGCGGCATGCGCGTCGACGAGGCCGAGATCGACCGCGCGGTGCAGAGCATCGCGACGCAGAACAAGCTGACCATGCCACAGCTGCGCGAGCGCCTGCGCAGCGAAGGCCTGGACTACGCGCGCTTCCGCGCCAACCTGCGCGACCAGATCCTGCTGGAACGGGTGCGCGAGCGCGAGGTCGGCCAGCGCACGCGCGTGACCGACGCCGAGGTCGACAAGTTCATCGCCGAGCGCACGACTGGCAGTGCGCCCGATACCGAGCTGAACATCGCGCAGATCCTGGTGATCGTGCCCGAGGGTGCCAGCGCCGAGACGGTGGCGCAGCGCCAGGCGCGTGCCGAGGCCGCGCTGGCGCGTGTGCGCGGCGGCGAGGACTTCGCCACCGTGGCCCGCGAGGTGTCCGAGGACGCCAACCGCGCGCGCGGCGGCGAAATGGGCCTGCGCCCGGTGTCGCGCCTGCCGGACACCTTCGTCGCGCAGGTGCGCGACCTGCAGCCGGGCCAGGTGGCGCCGAGCGTGCTGCGTTCGGGCGCCGGCTTCCATGTGCTGAAGCTGCTCGACCGGCGTGAGGTGAACGGCGTGCGCATCACGCAGACGCGGGCGCGGCACATCCTGCTGCGTCCGTCACCGCAGCTCAGCGCGGACGTGGCACGCCAGCGCCTGCTCGACATGCGCGCGCAGATCGAGCGCGGCAGCGCCAGCTTCGAAGCGCTGGCGCGGCAGTTTTCCGAGGACGGCTCGGCCGCCCAGGGCGGCGACCTGGGCTGGGTCAACCCGGGTTCGTTCGTGCCCGAGTTCGAGGAGGCGATGAACCGCCTGCCCATCGGCGGGCTGTCGCAGCCGGTGACCTCGCGCTTCGGCATCCACCTCATCGAAGTGGTCGACCGGCGCGAGGCCACGCTCGACGCCAAGCAGTTGCGCGAGCAGGCACGCCTGGCGCTGCGCGAGCAGAAGTTCGAGCAGGCCTACCTGGAGTGGGCCAAGGACCTGCGCTCGCGGGCCTACGTCGAGATGCGCGACCCGCCCTAGGCCGCGCGATGAAGCATGTGGCGCGCAAGCGCTTCGGGCAGCACTTCCTGGCCGACCCTCAGGTGCTGGATGCCATCGTCGACGCAGTCGACCCGCAGCCCGGCCAGGCATTGGTGGAGATCGGTCCCGGGCTCGGCGCGCTGACCTGGCCGCTGCTGCAGCGCTGCCGTGCGCTGACGGTGGTCGAGCTGGATCGCGACCTGGCCGCCCGCCTGCGCAGCCACGACGGCCTGACGGTGATCGAGGCCGATGCGCTGACCGTGGATTTCAGTGCGCTGGCACGTGCGAAGGGCCAGCCGCTGCGGCTGGTGGGCAACCTGCCCTACAACATCTCCACGCCGATCCTGTTCCACCTGCTCGGTGCGGCGGCGCAGGTGCTCGACCAGCACTTCATGCTGCAAAAAGAAGTGGCGCGGCGCATGGCGGCCGCACCGGGCGGCAAGGACTACGGCCGGCTGTCGGTGATGCTGCAGTGGCGCTACCGCATCGAAGTGCTGTTGGTCGTGCCGCCCGAAGCCTTCGACCCGCCGCCGAAGGTGGAATCGGCCGTGGTGCGCATGCGGCCGCTGCCGGCGGTGGCCGCCCAGCCGGACTTGCTGGCCGAGCTGGTGACGGTGGCCTTCTCGCAGCGCCGCAAGCTGCTGCGCCACACCCTGGGCCGTTGGCTGGACGCGCGCGGCTTCTCGGGCAGCTTCGACCTGCAGCGCCGCGCCGAAGAGGTGCCGGTGGCGGAATTCGTCGCGCTCGCCCTGGACGTGGCCGCGGCGCACTAGAAAAACGAAGCGGCCCGCATGGGGCCGCTCGGCGAAACGAAGCTGCGTTTCTTCAGGCGGCGGTGAGCCACATGGCGGTGTCGAAGGCACTGCTCATCAGCGGCATGTTCATGCCGAAGTTCGGGTTGACCCCGCTCTTCGACGCGGCCACCTTCGGCGCCGGCTTGTCGGCTACCACCTGGGTCATCTCCGCCCGTTCCCCTGACCCGATTTCCAGGGAACGGGCTACTGAAAAGAATAGAAACACCTGAATGGTATTCGTCGCTCCCCCCAGAAGTCGGCGGCGTCGCGGAACACATCCAGCAGCTGTTCGCGCGCTTCGCGGTCGAAGCGCGGGTTGTCGGGCAATTGCTCGAGCACGACCACGAAGCCCGGCTGCGCGCCGGCCTTGTGCACCAGATCGGTCATGCAGTCGTAGAGCGCGTCGAGGTTCTTGCCGAAATGCGCCGGGAACAGAAAGGACTCGGCGATCTGGTCCAGCACATCCTGCTTGGTCTGCGCCGCGGACAGATTGGCATACAGAAAATGCTGGCCCGCGCCCTCGGCGGCCTGCATCAGGTCATCCACCCTGTAGGCGCGTATCGCCTGCACGATGTTGGGACGGACTGTTTGCAGCAGCATGTCACCTACCTCCTTCAACGACAAATATTCGGCTGCGATGGTCACTGCACGATGCGCGCAAAGCTCGCGTAGTGATCACCGGTGTAGTAACAAGCATCAGGTCTCGTGGGTTGGCTGCCCCCGCAGACGATGCGGCGGGCTCCCCGGTCGCTCGCCCCGGGCGTCTTGACCGTGTATTCCCGGTAGTAGCCGCGTGGGCCCGTGGGCAGCAGCCTTTCGCGGTTGCCGAACACGCTGCCGTCCTTGGCGTAGGCGAAGGGCCCCCCCTTGCGAATCAGCTGCTCGGTTCGCTGCGCCTCGGTGGGTAGCGCCGCCCACGCCACCGTCGGCACAGCGCTCTCGGCCACCGGGCTGCGCCCGAACGCGCTGCCCCCTGAAGCCAGGAGCCCCGCCAACGTGATTGCAAGCGCCAACTTCCTCATTGCATACCTTGGCGTCCGCAAGCGGCACGGAAGAACGGGATAACCCTGAAAAATGAAGCCGTAATGGTAGCGGAAAGCGCCAAAAAGCTCAAGCGCCCAGCCCAATGATGAGGCAGAGCCCCTGTTAAGTTGGTTTGCGCTCACACCTATGCATCGACTTCACAGGAAGCCGATGCACCGGCGTGACGCGGCGGCGCGCAGGCCGCCCAAGGCCGCCGTCAGCGCGCGGCGTTGGCGTCGGCGACGGTCAGCGCCGTCATGTTGACAATGCGGCGCACCGTGGCCGACGGCGTCAGGATGTGCACCGGCTTGGCCGCTCCCAGCAGCACCGGACCGATGGCGATGCCGCCGCCGGCCGCGGTCTTCAGCAGGTTGTAGGCGATGTTCGCGGCATCGATGTTCGGCAGCACCAGCAGGTTGGCGTCGCCCGCCAGCGTGCTGCGCGGCATGGTCTTGCGGCGCGCCTCGGCGTCCAGCGCGACATCGCCGTGCATCTCGCCGTCGACCTCGAGCCAGGGCGCCTGCTCGCGCAGCAGCGCCAGCGTGCGGCGCATCTTCAGCGCGCTGGGCAGGTCGCTGGTGCCGAAGTTGCTGTGCGACAGCAACGCGGCCTTGGGCGCGATGCCGAAGCGCAGCATCTCCTCGGCCGCCATGACGGTGATCTCGCACAACTCCTCCGGGGAGGGGTCGGCGTTGACATGGGTGTCCACCAGGAACACCTGGCGGCCCGGCAGCATCAGCCCGTTCATGCAGGCGTAGACGCGCACGTCCTGCGCCGTGCTGGGGCTGCCGCCGACGCGCTTGCCGATCACCTGGTCGATGTAGTGCAGGTGGTTCGCGGTGGTGCCCCAGGTGCCGCAGAGCAGGCCGTCGACATAGCCCTTGTCCAGCAGCATCGAACCGATCAGCGTCAGGCGGCGGCGCATCTCGATCTTGGCCACCTGGATGGTCACGCCCTTGCGCTCGGTCATGCGGTGGTAGCTGGTATAGAAGTCGCGGTAGCGCTCGTCGTGCTCGACGTTGACCACGTCGTAGTCGTCGCCCTGCTTCATGCGCAGGCCGAACTTCTGCACACGCGCCGCGATGATCTCCGGGCGGCCAATCAGCGTGGGCCGCGCCAGCGCTTCGTCGACGACCACCTGCACCGCGCGCAGCACGCGCTCCTCCTCGCCCTCGGCGAAGGCCACGCGCCGCGCCTTGGCACGCTTGGCCAGCGCGAAGATCGGCCGCATCGTCTGCCCCGAGGCGTAGACGAAGCTCTGCAGCTTCTCGGCGTAGGCCTCCCAGTCGGTGACCGGCCGCCGCGCCACGCCCGAGTCGGCGGCGGCCCGCGCCACCGCCGGCGCGATCTTGATCATCAGCCGCGGGTCGAAGGGCTTGGGAATCAGGTATTCCGGGCCGAAGGCCAGGTTCTCGCCGGCATAGGCCGCCGCCACCACCTCGCTCTGCTCGGCCTGCGCCAGCTCGGCGATGGCATGCACGGCGGCGATCTCCATCGCGTCGGTGATGGTCGTCGCGCCGCTGTCCAGTGCCCCGCGGAAGATGTACGGAAAGCACAGCACGTTGTTGACCTGGTTCGGATAGTCGCTGCGGCCGGTGGCGATCAGCGCGTCGTCGCGCACCGCGCGCACCTGCTCGGGCAGGATTTCCGGCGTCGGGTTGGCCAGCGCCAGGATCACCGGCCGCGGCGCCATCGCCGCCACCATGTCCGGCTTGAGCACGCCGCCGGCCGACAGGCCCAGGAACACGTCGGCGCCCGGCATCACCTCGGCCAGGGTGCGCAGCGACGTGGGTTGGGCGAACTGCGCCTTGTCCTCGTCCATCAGCTCGGTGCGGCCCTGCCACACCAGGCCCGCCAGGTCGGTGACCCAGATGTTCTCGCGCTTCATGCCCAGCTTCAGCAGCAGGCCCAGGCAGGCCAGCGCCGCGGCGCCGGCGCCGCTGGCCACCAGCTTGACGCTGCCGATGTCCTTGCCCACCACCTTCAGCGCGTTGAGCAGCGCCGCGCCGACGACGATGGCCGTGCCGTGCTGGTCGTCGTGGAAGACCGGGATCTTCAGCCGCTCGCGCAGCCGGCGCTCGACGGCAAAGCAGTCCGGCGCCTTGATGTCCTCCAGGTTGATGCCGCCGAAGGTGGGCTCCAGCGCGGCGATCACCTCGACCAGCTTGTCGACGTTCTTCTCGTTCACCTCGATGTCGAAGACGTCGATGTTGGCGAACTTCTTGAACAGCACCGCCTTGCCTTCCATCACCGGCTTGGCGGCCAGCGCGCCGATGTCGCCCAGGCCGAGCACCGCGGTGCCGTTGGTGATCACCGCCACCAGGTTGCCGCGCGCGGTGTAGCGGAAGGCGTTTGCCGGCTCGCTGGCGATCTCCTCGCAGGCCGCGGCCACGCCGGGCGAATAGGCCAGCGCCAGGTCGTGCTGGTTGACCATCTGCTTGGTCGCGGTGATGGCCAGCTTGCCCGGCACGGGAAACTCGTGGTACTCGAGCGCCGCTTGGCGCAGCTCGGCTGCCTTGTTCTGCTGCTGGGGCACGTGTTGTCTCCGAAGTGCCGTGGTCCGGCGATGGGGGGGCCAATTCTAGGGACTGCCTTCAGCACACCCGCCCCCGGGGGTGCAGTGTGCGCCCGCCACAGCACCGCGCCATGCGCGAAACTGCGTAGCGGCGCCGTACCGCGGCCGCGCATACTGCGCCAAGCCGATTGCCGCCCACGCCGTGCAGCCCCCCATCGCCGCCCTCACGACACCGGCCATGCCCCGGGCACGCCGCCGCGTGCTGCTGTGGAGCGCGCTGTTCCTGCTGCTGCTGGTCGCGCTGAGCCTGCTGGTGATGCTGACGGTGCGTCACGAGGCCGGGCGCGCCCAGGACCAGGTGGACACGCTCGCCGCCGAGGCCGCATCGCAGGTGCGCAGCGCGCTGCTGGGTGCGCAGCAGCACCTGCAGGAGCTCGGCGCGCAGGCGCCGCAGGCCGAGCGCTGGCGCGCCGTGGCGGCTGAACTGCTGCTGCAGCAGGGCGCGATGCTGCGCATCGAGCGGCGCGAAGCCGACTGGCGCATGACGGCGCACGTCGACGCGCCCTCGAGCCCGCCGCTGTTCGCCGCGCTGGCCCGCCGCGAGCTCGACGCCGACGCCGCCGCCGCCTGCACCGCGGCGCGGCGCATCAGCTCGCCGGTCTTTTCCAGCAGCTACTTCGTGCCGCTCAGCGGCGGCGCCGGCCTGGAGGTCATCGACCTGTGCCTGCCGCTGCAGGCCGGCACGCGCGACGAGGGCTTCCTGGTGGCCACGCTGTCGCTGCAGGCGCTGCTGGCCCGCGCCCTGCCGGCCGAGCAGCAGCGGCGCCACGAGCTGTCCTTCGTCGAAGGCGACGGCGCGCGGCTGGCGCGCAGCGGCGTGCGCCGCGGCCTGGGCGTGTACCGCGCCGACAGCCTGGTCGACCTGCCGGGCAGCACCTTGCGCCTGCGCGTGGACAGCGTGGCCGGGCCGCCGAGCCTGATTCCCAACCTGGCCACCGCGCTGGTGCTGGGCCTGTCGGTGGCGCTGTTCGCGCTGGTGCTGCTGCTGGCGCGCGACGTCGGCCGGCGCGCGCGCGCCGAAAGCCTGCTGGCCGAGGCGCTGGCCTTCCGCAAGGCGATGGAGGATTCGCTGATCACCGGGCTGCGCGCACGCGACCGGCAGGGCCGCATCACCTACGTCAACCCGGCGTTCTGCGCGATGGTCGGCTTTGCGCCGGACGAATTGCTGGGCAGCACCCGCCCGCCCTACTGGCCGCCCGAGCTGGCCGAGTTCTACCAGCAGCGCCAGACCCTGCGCCTGGGCACGCGACGGCCCGACGACCACGCGTCCCGCGAAGGCTTCGAGTCGCTGTTCATGCGCAAGAACGGCGAGCGCTTCGCGGCCATGATCTACGAGGCGCCGCTGGTCGACGGCCAGGGGCAGCACGCCGGCTGGATGAGCGCGGTACTGGACATCAGCGCGCAGCGCCGCGTCGAAGAGCTGTCACGCCAGCAGCAGGAGCGGCTGCAGGCCACGGCGCGGCTGGCCACCATCGGCGAGATGGCCTCGCTGCTGAGCCATGAGCTGAACCAGCCGCTGGCGGCCATCGCCAGCTATGCCAGCGGCTCGCTGAACCTGATCGAGCAGCCCGACGGCGGCACGCCGCAGATGCTGCACGAGGCGCTGCAGCGCATCGCCGAGCAGGCCGAGCGCGCCGGCCGCGTCATCAAGAGCGTGCACGACTTCGTGCGCCGGCGCGAGCAGCTGCGCGAGACCATCGGCGTGGACCTGCTGCTGGAGGCGGTGCTGCCGCTGGTGCGGCTGCAGGCGCGCAAGAGCGGCACGCGCGTCGACGTCGAGCTGGGCGCGCCGGTGCCGCGCGTGGTCTGCGACCGCACCATGGTCGAGCAGGTGCTGCTGAACCTGGCGCGCAACGCCATCCAGGCGATGGAGCACACCCAGGACCCGGCGGCGCGCGTGCTGCGCATCCGCGTGCGCCAGACGCACGAGCGCTGGGTCACCTTCTACGTCGCCGACGCCGGGCCCGGCATCGACCGCGAGCTGGGCGCACGGCTGTTCACGCCCTTCTTCACCACGCGGCGCGAGGGCATGGGCCTGGGCCTGAGCCTGTGCCGCACGGTGGTCGAGCAGCATGGCGGGGCGATGGACTTCGACTCGCCGGTGCCGGGTGCGCGCGGCGGCACCGAGTTCCGGTTTACATTGCCCGCGGCCCCGGTCACCAAGGTCGACGTGCCCGAAGCCCTGACGCAGCAGACCTCCGACTCATGAGCCTGACCCTCGACCCGACGCTCGGCCTGCCGGTGGTCTACCTGGTGGACGACGAGGACGTCGTGCGCGACGCGCTGGCCTGGCTGCTGCGCTCGCGCCGGCTGCTGTCCGAAGGCTTCGGCAGCGCCGAGGCCTTCTGGCAGCACCTGGCCGCGCGGCGCAGCGACGACGCCTGGCCGGGCGCGCCGCTGTGCCTGGTGCTGGACGTGCGCATGCCCGGCACCAGCGGCCTCGAACTCTTCGAGCGGCTGGTCGAGGCCGGCCTGCTGGCGGTGCTGCCGGTGATCTTCCTGACCGGCCACGGCGACGTGCCCACCGCGGTGGCGGCGGTCAAGCGCGGCGCCTTCGACTTCGTCGAGAAGCCCTTCTCCAACAATGCGCTGGTCGACCGCATCGAGCAGGCGCTGCAAGGCAGCGCCGCCGAAGTGCTGCGCCGCCGCGGCCGGCACGCCCATGCGCGGCGCCTGTCCGAGCTGACCGAGCGCGAGCTCGAGGTCATGCGCCTGGTGGTCGAAGGCCACCCCAACAAGCGCATCGCCGACGAACTGGGCATCAGCGTGCGCACGGTGGAGGTGCACCGGGCGCGCGTCTTCGAGAAGATGGACGTCAAGTCGGCGGTCGAGCTGGCCAACCGGCTGCGCGACATGCCGGGCCACAATCCGGGCCATGGCGTTGGGTGAATTCGAGCTGATCGACCGGTACTTCACGCGCCCGGCCCGCCGCGCCGTGCTGGGCATCGGCGACGACTGCGCGCTGCTCGCGCCCACACCCGGCATGCAGCTGTGCGTGTCCAGCGACATGCTGGTCGAAGGCCGCCACTTCCTGGCCACGGTGGCGCCGCAGCGCCTGGGCCACAAGGCGCTGGCGGTGAACCTCAGCGACCTGGCCGCCTGCGGCGCCGAGCCGCTGGCCTTCACGCTGGCGCTGGCGCTGCCGCGCGCCGACGAGGCGTTCCTGGCCGGCTTTGCCGAAGGCCTGTTCGCGCTGGCCGACCGGCACGGCATCGAGCTGGTCGGCGGCGACACCACCGCCGGGCCGCTGAACCTGTGCATCACGGCCTTCGGCCAGGTGCCGGCCGGCACCGCGCTGCTGCGCAGCGGCGCCCGCGCCGGCGACGAGCTGTGGGTCAGCGGCACGCTGGGCGATGCGCGTGCCGCGCTGGAGTGCTTCCGCGGCACGCTGGCGGTGGACGCGGCGGCCTTCGAGCAGCTGCGCCGCGCGATGGAATGCCCCGAGCCGCGCGTGGCGCTGGGCCGGCGGCTGCGCGGCATCGCCAGCAGCGCCATCGACTTGAGCGACGGCCTGCTCGGCGACCTGGGCCACGTGCTGCGGCGCTCCGGCGTCGGCGCGCGGCTGCGGCTGGACGCGCTGCCGCGCAGCGCGGTGCTGGCCGCGCTGGCGCCGCCGCTGCAGCAGGAATGCCTGCTGCGCGGCGGCGACGACTACGAGCTGCTGTTCAGCGCCCCACCGTCGCGTCGCCCGGACGTGCTGGCCGCCGCGCGCGACGCGGACGTACCGGTGACCTGCATCGGCCTTGTCGAAGCCGGCGCCGCGCTGGTGGTCGTCGACGCCGCGGGGCAGCCGCTGCCGGTGGCGGCGGGCGGCTTCGACCATTTCCGCACGTGAGCGTCTCGCTGGGCTTCATGCTGCGCCATCCGGCGCACCTGGTCGCGCTGGGCTTCGGCAGCGGCCTGGCGCCGCGCGCGCCGGGCACCGCGGGCACGCTCGCCGCCTGGGCGGCGTTCGTGCTGCTGCAGCGCGCCTTCGGCCCGCTGCCCTGGGCGGTGTTGCTGGTCGCGGGCCTGCTGCTCGGCGTCTGGGCCTGCACCTTGTGCGCGCGCCACCTGGGCATCGCCGACCCGGGGGCCATCGTCTGGGACGAGATCCTCGCTTTCTGGCTCGTGCTGTGGCTGATCGCGCCGGCCGGCTGGCTGCCCCAGCTGCTGGCCTTCGCGCTGTTCCGCTTCTTCGACGCGGCCAAGCCCGGCCCGGTGGGCTGGGCCGACCGCTTGTTCAAGCCGCAGGCCGGTGGGCAGGTCGGCTGGGCGCAGGGTTTCGGCATCCTCTTCGATGACCTGGTGGCGGCCGTGTGTACGCTGCTGCTGATGCTGCCCACCCGAAGCCTATGGACCTGAGCCGCGTCGAAGCCGACGTGCTGGCGCTGGGCGACGCGCTGCGCCGCCGCGGCTGGCACATGGCCACGGCCGAGAGCTGCACCGGCGGCCTGATCGCCGCCGCCTGCACCGCGGTGGCCGGCTCCAGCGACTGGTTCGAACGCGGCTTCGTCACCTACAGCAACGCCGCGAAGACCGAGATGCTGGGCGTCGATGCCGCGCTGGTGGTTTCGCAGGGCGCGGTCAGCGAGGCGGTGGCCCGTGCGATGGCCGTCGGCGCGCTGCAACGCGCCGGCGTCGAGCTGGCCGTGGCCGTGACCGGCATCGCCGGCCCCGGTGGGGCGACCCCGGGCAAGCCGGTGGGCACGGTCTGGGTGGCGCTGGCGGTGCGCGGCGCCACCGGCGACGCCCAGGTGCAGGCCGAGCGGCTGCAGCTGGACGGCGACCGTGCCGCCGTGCGCGAGCAGACGGTGCAGTTGGCCCTGCGCCGCCTGCGCGAGGCGGCGTCCTGACGCCGGCCGGGGGCGTCAGGCGACGGCTTCGGCCTCGGTCTTTATCTCGGTCTTTATCTCGGCCTTCGTCTCGGCCTTCATCTCGGCCTGATCCATCAGCGCGCCCATCTGCGGGGCCGCCATCGGCCGACCGAGCAGGTAGCCCTGCTGCAGCGAGCAGCCCAGGCTGAGCAGGTAGTCGCGCTGCGGCGGCGTCTCCACGCCCTCGGCGACGACGGTGATGGACAGCGACTGCGCGATGCTGACGATGGCCTCGGTGAGCGCGCGGTCGTCGGCATCGGCCGGCAGGTCCTTGACGAAGCTGCGGTCGATCTTCAGCTTGTCCGGGCGCAGCCGCTTGATGTAGGACAGCGACGAATAGCCGGTGCCGAAGTCGTCGATGGCCAGCGCCACGCCCAGCTCGCGCAGGCTGGCCACCGTGGCCTGCGCGGCTTCGGTGTCGGACATCAGCGTGCTTTCGGTGAGCTCCAGCTCCAGCTCGCCGGGCTGGATGTCGTAGGTCTGCAGCACGGTCTGCAGCACCTGCGGCAGCCGCTGGTCGCGGAACTGCAGCGCCGAGACGTTGACGGCCACGCGCCCCGGGTGCAGCCCGGCCGCCTTCCACGCCGCCAGCTGCGCGCAGGCGGCATCCAAGGTCCACAGGCCCAGCTCGCGGATCAGGCCGGTCTCTTCGGCGGTCTGGATGAAGGTGCCCGGCATCAGCAGCCCGCGCTGCGGGTGCATCCAGCGCACCAGCGCCTCGCAGCCGACGAGCGCGCCGCTGCGCATGTCGTAGACCGGCTGGAAGTGCAGCAGCAGCTCGTGCTGCGCGATCGCCTGCAGCAGCTCGCGCTCCAGTTCGAGCCGCGAGCGGAAGGCGACGTCCAGGTCGGGCTGGTAGAAGCTGTAGCGGCCCTTGCCCAGGTCCTTGCTCTTGTACATCGCCAGGTCGGCGCAGCGGGCCAGCGTCTCGAAGTCGTCGCCGTCGTTGGGATACAGCGCGATGCCGACGCTGGCGCTCACCTGCGCCGTGCTGGCCGCGCGCGGCAGCAGCATCGGCTGCTGGATGGCACGCAGCAGCCGCTCGGCCGTCACCGAGACCTGATCCCAGGTGCCGGCCTGCGTCAGCAGCACCAGGAACTCGTCGCCGCTAACGCGGCAGACGATGTCGGATTCGCGCAGCGTCGCCACCAGGCGCTGGCTCACGCCGAGCAGCAGCTCGTCGCCGGCCGCGTGGCCCATGGTGTCGTTGACCGCCTTGAAGCGGTCGAGGTCGATGAACAGCAGGGCGCAGACCTGGTTCTGGCGCCGCGCCGCGGCCGACTCGTGCTGGAAGAGCTCGCGCAACAGCGTGCGGTTGGGCAGCCCGGTCAGATGGTCGTACATGGCCATCTTGCTGAGCTGGCTGTTCTTGGCCTCCAGCTCCGCGAACAGCTCCTGGATGCGCGCGCGCACCGTGTTCAGGTGCTGGCCGAGCTGGCCCAGCTCGTCGCGCTGGCGCCAGGGCAGCGCGGGCACCGCCTGACGCGCCGCCAGCGTGCTGGCCTGCTGCTTCAGCCGGTGGATCGGCCGCAGCAGGCGCAGCGACAGCACGCCCAGCAGCACGACCACGCCGACGACCACCTGCGCGGCCACCAGCCACCACATGATGTTCTGGCGCTGCGCCACCAGCTGGTCGATCTCGGTGGCATCGAAGCTCAGGCGCAGATTGGCGATGACCTGCCCCTCGTGCAGCACCGGCGCGTCGCGCACCACCAGCGGCAGGTTGGCGGCACAGCGTTGTGCGGCAATCGTCAGCGGGCCCTGCGTGGGCTGCAGGTCACGCACCTCCACCGCGCAGACCGACGGCTCGTCCAGGATGCGCTGGGCGGCGGCCTTCAGGCCTTCCTCGCTGAGCGTCCAGGCCGGCTCGGTGATCACCGAGGCGGCCAGCACCAGCACGGCGGCACGGTTGCGCTGCACCAGCGGCTCGTGCGACGCGCGCGTGACGTAGCTGTCCGCCCCCAGCACCACCAGGGCCGGCAGCACCATGCCGACGATGATGGCGCCCAGCACCGTGGCGCGGATCGACAGCGAAGGCCAGCGCAGCATCATCGCGGCGCGCCGGCCGCGACGACCGCAACGACGGCGAGAGCAACGAAAAGTGGGAGCGGCATGAGGGTGATTTTCGGCTGCGCTACGCTTGCGCGGCATGGACATCCTGCTCAGCGGTGAATTCGAAGCGGCGGAACTTCACGAATGGGATCGTTCGTTGCGGGACGCGCTGCCCGAAGCCCGCTGGCTCGACCGCGACCAGGCGCTGGCCACGGCCGATTCGGTGCAGGTGGCGGTGGTCGCCAATCCGCCGCCGGGCAGCCTGTGCGGGCTGCCGAAACTGCGGCTGATCCAGTCGCTGTGGGCCGGCGTGGACCGGCTGCTGCGCGACCCGACGCGGCCGCCCGGCGTGCCGATCGCACGCATGGTCGACCCGGCGATGAATGCCTCGATGGCCGAGACCGCGCTGTGGGCCACGCTGGCGCTGCACCGCGGCTACTTCGACTATGCGCGTGCGCAGCGGCAGGCCCGGTGGCTGCCGCTGCCACAGCGCCGCGCGGGCGACGTGCGCGTGCTGGTGCTCGGCCTGGGGCAGATGGGCCAGGCCGCGGCGCGGCGCATCGGCCAGATGGGCTATCGCATCCGCGGCTGGCGCCTGGGCCCGCAGGCGGCCCCACCTGGGCTGGAGGGCCTGGAAACGCATGCCGGCGCGGCGGCCCTGCCGGCGTTGCTGGCGCGCGCCGACATCGTCATCAACCTGCTGCCGCTGACGCCGGCGACGCAGGGGCTGCTGGATGCGCGCTTCTTCGCCGCGCTGCCGCGTGGCGCGGGCGTCGTCAACCTGGCACGCGGCGCCCATGTCGTCGACGCCGACCTGCTGGCGGCGCTGGACAGCGGCCAGGTCGGCCATGCGGTGCTCGACGTGTTCGCGCACGAGCCGCTGCGCCCGGCGCATCCGTACTGGCAGCATCCGCGCGTGACGGTGCTGCCGCACGTGGCCGCGCAGACCGATCCGCGCAGCGCCGCGCAGGTGGTGGCCAACAATGTCCGGGCGCTGTTCGCCGGCCGCGAGCCGGCTCATCTGGTGCAGCTCGAGCGCGGCTACTGAGCCCGGCCGGCGCAGCGGGACCGCCGCCCGGCGAGGGGGTTATTTGTCCCCTTTTGGGGAAAACACGCTGCTGCAAGGCGTTCGCGCCACGCCTTCCGATGCCCCGGATGGTCGCCGGCGCGGGCGGCACTCAGCCGTGCAGCGCGAGCGCGCGGCGCGGCGCGCCCGACGGCGGCGCCAGCGGCTGCAGCAGCATCAGCACCAGCGCGCGCAGCCCGTCCCAGGCGTCCGCCGGCCAGTCGGGGTGCTTGAGGCCCTTGACCAGCCCGTCGCAGACGCTGGCCGCGCGCACCAGCTCGTCCAGCGTCAGCGGCGACAGCAGCGGCAGCGCGCGCTCGAAGAGCTTCTCGCGCAGGCCCCAGACGCGCGCCTCGCGCAGCGCCAGCGGCATCGGCTTGCCTTCGTGCATGGCGTCGTGCACGCGCTTGAGCGCGCGGATGTCCTCGGCCAGCGTCCAGTGCACCAGCACCGGCGCCTCGCCTTCGGCGCGCAGGCCGTCGAGCATGCGCAGCGCGCGCGACACGCGGCCGGCCAGCACCGCCTCGCCGAGCTTGAAGACGTCGTAGCGCGCCACGTTGAGCACCGCCGCTTCGACCATCTCGAAGTCCAGCTCGCCGGCCGGGTAGAGCAGCGCCAGCTTCTGGATCTCCTGGTGCGCGGCCAGCAGGTTGCCCTCGACGCAGTCGGCGAAGAAGGCCAGGGTGCGCTGGCCCTCGTCGCCTTCCTTGACGCGCTGCTGCTGCTGCGCCAGCCGCTGCGTGATCCACGCCGGCAGCGCTTGCCGCGCCACCGGCTCGACACGCACCGCCACGCCCGCCGCGTCGAGCGCGCTGAACCAGGCGCTCTTGGTCTGCTGCCCGTCCAGCCGCGGGCACTGCACCAGCGTCAGCACGTCGTCCGACAGGTGCTCGACATAACGCTGCAGCGCCTCGGAGCCTTCCTTGCCGGGCTTGCCGGAGGGGATGCGGATCTCGATCAGCTGGCGCGACGCGAACAGGCTCATCTCCTGCGCCGCGCCGATCAGCCCGCTCCAGTCGAAGTGCGCGCCGCTGACGTTGAACACCTTGCGCTCGTCGTAGCCGGCGGCGCGCGCCCGGGCGCGGATCAGGTCGCCCGCCTCCTGCGCCAGCAGCGGCTCGTCGCCGTACACCAGGTACAGCGGCTTCAGGCCGCGCTGCAGCAGCGCGGGCAACTGTTCGGCACGCACCTGCATCGGGCTACAGCTTGATGGTCGACAGCTGCAGCAGCAGCTGCAGCACGATGTCGGATTGCATCTCGCGGTACAGGTCCTGCTCCTCCTGCTGCTTGCCCAGGGCGCTGACCTCGATGAAGGTCATCTCGCGGATCTTCTCGATCGTCGACACCGGGATCAGCTCGCGCTCCGACGGCGTCTGCGCGCGGTAGCGCAGCAAGGTGCGCAGCTGGATGTCGCGCACCTGGCCCGAGGCGCTGTAGGCCACCGCGCGGCGCGTGCGCTGGTCGGCCAGCGCCTGGAACACCACCTGCGCCTGCGCCTGGTCCTCGGTGACCTTGACGCTGCGCTCCAGCGCCGTGCGCAGCTCCTGCGCCAGCGGCGAGCGCGGCGCGAAGCCGGTCAGCGCGATGCTGTCGAAATGCAGCTCGGCGGCATGCTTGAGCTCGAAGCCGCAGCCCGCCAGCGCCAGCGCCGGCGCGGCCAGCAGCAGCCGGCGCCGCCGCACGGAGGTATCAGACGACGACATTCACCAACCGGCCGGGCACGACGATCACCTTCTTCGGCGCGCGCCCCTCGGCGAACTTGGCGAAGTCCGGGCTGGCCGCGGCCGCCGCCTCGATGGCCGCGCGGTCGGCCTGTGCCGGCACACGCACCGCGCCGCGCGTCTTGCCGTTGACCTGCAGCACGAGTTCGATCTCGTCCTGCACCAGCGCGGCCTCGTCGACCTGCGGCCAGGGCGCGTCGAGCAGCTCGCCGAACTCGCGCACGAAGCCAAGGTCGCGCCACAGCACCCAGGTGACGTGCGGGCAGGCGGGGTACAGCGCGCGCAGCAGGATGCTCAGGCCTTCGCGCAGCGCCCGGCCGCTGCCGGGCGGCGCTGCCTCCAGCGCGTTGAGCATCTTCATCGCACCGCTGACCACGGTGTTGTATTGCATGCGCTCGTAGTCGTAGCTCACCTGGCGCAGCAGCAAATGCATCTCGCGGCGCATGGTGCGCGCGTCGGCCGCGCCGTCGCCGGCGACGATCTCGTCGCGGCGCTTGTGCGCCAGCGCCCACAGGCGCCGCAGCACGCGGCTGGCGCCTTCGACGCCGGCTTCGTTCCATTCCAGCGTCTGCTCGGGCGGCGACGCGAACATGGTGAACAGCCGCGCCGTGTCGGCGCCGTAGCGGTCGATCAGCTCCTGCGGGTCGACGCCGTTGTTCTTGGACTTGGACATCGTGCCCACGCCCTCGTAGTCGACCGCGCTGCCGTCGCTCTTGAGCCGCGCGCCGACGATCTTGCCGCTGGCGTCGAACTGGTTCTCCACGTCCTGCGGCCAGAAGTACTCGATGCCGCCGGCCGCCCCGCGGCGGCTGTAGATGTGGTTCAGCACCATGCCCTGCGTCAGCAGCTTGGTGAACGGCTCGTCCACGCTGACCAGCTTCAGGTCGCGCATCACCTTGGTCCAGAAGCGCGCGTACAGCAGGTGCAGGATGGCGTGTTCGATGCCGCCGATGTACTGGTCCATCGGCATCCAGTACTGCGTGCCGGCGCCGACCATCGCGTCGGGCAACGTCGGGTCGCAGTAGCGCATGAAGTACCAGGACGAATCGACGAAGGTGTCCATCGTGTCCGTCTCGCGCCGCGCCGGCTTGCCGCAGCTCGGGCAGACGCACTTCAGGAAGGCCTCGCTCTTGTTCAGCGGGTTGCCGCTGCCGTCGGGAATCAGGTCCTCGGGCAGCACCACCGGCAGGTCCTTCTCCGGCACCGGCACCACGCCGCAGGCGTCGCAATGGATGATGGGGATCGGCGTGCCCCAGTAGCGCTGGCGGCTGACGCCCCAGTCGCGCAGCCGCCAGGTGGTCTTCTTCTCGCCCAGGCCCTTGGCGGCCAGCAGCGAGGCCACCTTGTCCACCGCCGCCTTGTAGTCCAGGCCGTCGAGCACGCCGCTGTTGACGCAGCGGCCGCGCTGCTTGTCGGCATAGGGCTCGGCCCAGGCGTCGGTGCTGAAGGCCTGGCCCTCGACGGCCACCACTTGCTTGATCGGCAAGCCGTACTTCTTGGCGAACGCGAAGTCACGCTCGTCGTGCGCCGGCACGCCCATCACCGCGCCGTCGCCGTAGCTCATCAGCACGTAGTTGCCGACCCACACCGCCACCGGCTCGCCGGTCAGCGGGTGCGTCACGCTCAGGCCGGTGGGCAGGCCTTCCTTTTCCTTGGTCGCCAGCTCGGCCTCGGTGGTGCCGCCGGCCTGGCAGGCCTCGATGAAGGCGGCCACCTTGGGGTCGCGCCGCGCTGCGTGCGCGGCCAGCGGATGCTCGGGCGCCACGGCGCAGAAGGTCACGCCCATGATGGTGTCGGCGCGCGTGGTGAACACGTACATGCGGCCGCCCTGGATCAACTGGCCGTCATCGCCGCGGATGTCGTGCGTGAAGGCGAAGCGCAGGCCTTCGCTCTTGCCGATCCAGTTCTCCTGCATCAGCTTGACGCGCTCGGGCCAGCCCGGCAGGTGCCGCTGCGCATAGTCCAGCAGTTCGTCGGCGTACTGCGTGATCTTCAGGTAGTAGCCGGGGATCTCGCGCTTCTCGACCACCGCACCGCTGCGCCAGCCGCGGCCGTCGATGACCTGCTCGTTGGCCAGCACGGTGTGGTCCACCGGGTCCCAGTTGACGACCTGCGTGCGCCGCTCGGCAATGCCCGCCTGCAGCATCTTCAGGAACAGCCACTGGTTCCACTTGTAGTAGGCCGGGTCGCAGCTGGCGACCTCGCGGCTCCAGTCGATGGCCAGGCCCATGGCCTGCATCTGGCCCTTCATGTGGGCGATGTTCTCGTAGGTCCACTTCGCGGGCGGCACCTTGTTCTTCATCGCCGCGTTTTCGGCCGGCAGGCCGAAGGCGTCCCAGCCCATCGGCATGAGCACGTTCATGCCCTTCATGCGCAGCTGGCGCGCGAGCATGTCGTTGATGGTGTAGTTGCGCACATGCCCCATGTGCAGCTTGCCGCTGGGGTACGGCAGCATCGAGCAGGCGTAGAACTTGGGCTTTTTGGGGTCCTCGACGACGCGGTAGACGTCGGCCTGGCCCCAAGCCTTCTGCGCGCTGCTTTCGACCTCTGCGGGGATGTACTTCTCGTTCATTCCCGCGATTGTAGGAGCCGCTATCTCGCAGGCGCCTCGGTGACGAAGCCCACGCGCGACAGGCCGGCGTCCTGCACCAGGCCGATCAGTTCGGCCACGCGGCCGTAGGGCACGCGGCTGTCGGCGCGCAACTGCACCTCGGTGGTCGGGTCGCGCTGCGCGGCCTCGCGCGCGCGCTTGAGCAGCTGCTCGGCGCTGACCGCCTCGTCGCCGACGAAGAGCTGGCCCTGTTCGTTGATGGACACGGCGATGAACAGCGGCGCGTCGGAGGGGCGCGCGCCCTCGGTCTTGGGCAGGTCGAGCTTCAGGCTGGTGGTCATCAGCGGCGCGGTGATGATGAAGATCACCAGCAGCACCAGCATCACGTCGATCAGCGGCGTCATGTTGATGTCGCTCATCGGGCGGGCGCCCGGGTCGCGTTCCAGCCGGCCGAAGGCCATCGCTCAGCGCCGCCCGGTCGTGCGCAGGACCGGCCGCACGCCCGCGGGGCGCGGCGGAGGAAGCACGCTCGGCGGCCTCATGTCAGTCACCGCTGCCGGTCCAGCACCATCTCGCGCAGGTCGTGCGCGAAGCCTTCCAGCTCGGCCTCGCAGGCGGCCACCCACTTGCCGAAGACGTTGTAGGCCAGCACCGCCGGGATGGCCACCGCCAGGCCGGCGGCGGTCATGATCAGCGCCTCGCCCACCGGGCCGGCGACCTTCTCGATGGTCATGCTGCCGGCCGCGGCGATGCTGGCCAGCGCGTGGTAGATGCCCCAGACCGTGCCGAACAGGCCGACGAAGGGCGCGGTGGCGCCGATCGACGCCAGCAGCACCTGGCCGAACTGCAGGTGCGCCAGGCCGCGGTGCAGCGCGTCGCGCAGGCGCCGCGTCAGCTGCGATTCGGGCCGCCCCGCGGTCTGCAAGGTGCCCTGGCCGGGCTGCGCCGTGGCCGCATCCAGCAGCGGCAGCAGCAGCGCTTCGCGGTCGAGCCGGCCGAGCCGCTCGCGCCCGTCGTCCAGGGTGCCGGCCTCCCAGAAGGCCGGCACGGCGCGCGACAGGTCGCCGGCGGCGCGCTTGAGCACCCAGCCCTTCCACAGGATCAGCACCCAGGCGCTGATGGACATGAGCAACAGCACCAGCGCCACCGCCCGGCCGACGGTGTCGGCCTGGCTCCAGAAATCGTCCAGACCTTGCATGCGGCTACAGGCCGAGCACGTCGTCCATGCCATACAGCCCCGGCGGCTGCGCCGCGACGAAGCGCGCGGCACGCAGACTGCCCTGCGCGTAGTTGACGCGGCTGGCGCTCTTGTGGGTGATCTCGATGCACTCGCCGCTGCCGGCGAAGAGCACGGTGTGCTCGCCGACGATGTCGCCGCCGCGCACCACCGCGAAGCCGATGCTGGCCGGGTCGCGCTCGCCGGTCACGCCGTGACGGCCCCATACCGCGCAGTCGTCCAGCGTGCGGCCGCTGGCGCGGGCCACGGCCTCGCCCATGGCCAGCGCGGTGCCGCTGGGCGCGTCGACCTTGTGGCGATGGTGGGCTTCGATGACCTCGACGTCGTAGCCGTCCAGCGCGCGCGCGGCCACGCCCAGCAGCTTCAGCACGACGTTCACGCCCAGGCTCATGTTCGGCGCCATGACGATGGCCAGGTGCCGCGCGTGCTCGGCGATCTGCGCCTTCTGCGCGTCGCTGAAGCCGGTGGTGCCGATCACCGCACGCACGCCGAACTCGCGGCACACCGCCAGGTGGGCCAGCGTGCCTTCGGGCCGGGTGAAGTCGATCAGCACGTCGGCGCCGGCCAGGCCGGCGCGCAGGTCGTCGGTGATGCGCAAGCCGCCGGGTCGCCCCAGCGCGGCCAGCGGGTCGCTGCCGAGCGCCGGGCTGCCGGCCACCTCGAGCGCGCCGGTGAGCACGCAGTCGCCGCTGGCGACCACGGCCTCGATCAGCATGCGTCCCATGCGCCCGGAGGCGCCGGCGACCACGATCTTCAACGGTGCGCTCAAACGAGCCTCCGCGCCGCGTGCGGCGGGACGGGCGCTGCGCAGCGGCGGTGCGCGCTCACGACGGCTCCAGCGGCGGATAGTTGCGCGGCGTGGCCGGTGCCGAAGCCGCCGCGTCAGGCGCCGGCGCGACCTTCGGCGGGATCGGCAGGTTCTTGATCTGCTCGGGCGTCAGCTCCAGTGCCGACGCGGCGACCAGCCGGCCGCTGCGCGTGATCGAATCCAGGAACTCGGTCTCGGTGGGCAGCTCGGGCGCCTCGATGTTGCGCAGCACGTCGCCGTCGAAGACCAGCACCACGTTGCGCCGCTGCAGCGGCCGGCCGCTCTGGCGCAAGGTGAAGATGTAGTCCCAGCGGTCGGCGTGGAAGGCGTCGGTGAGCAGCGGCGTGCCCAGCGCATCGCGCACCTGCAGCCGGTTCATGCCGGGTTTGACGCGCGCCAGCTGCTCCTGCGTGATGACGTTGCCCTGCTGGATGTCGACGCGGTACGGCGTGATCAGGCCGAACACCGAATCGCCGCTCGACGGCCACGAACTGCAGCCTGCGAGCAGCGTCGCGGCCGTCAGGGCCACGGCGCCGCACAGGGCAGGATGTCGTCGCATGGGAATAGGGTCGTGGACGGGGCGCGCCAGCAGGCGCTGGCTATCATCGGCGGATTCTAGCGGGCCCCCGTCCGCCGGGATCGCTGCCATGCCCCAACCGACGAATGCCGACGAACTGAAGAACAGCGGCCTGAAGGCCACGCTGCCGCGCATCAAGATCCTGGATGTGTTCCAGCGCACGCAGCAGCGGCACATGACGGCCGAGGACGTGTTCAAGGCGCTGCTGGCCGATGGCGCCGATGTCGGCCTGGCCACGGTCTATCGCGTGCTGATGCAGTTCGAACAGGCGGGGCTGCTGATCCGCAGCAACTTCGAGTCGGGCAAGGCGGTGTTCGAGCTCAACGAAGGCCAGCACCACGACCACCTGGTGTGCCTGACCTGCGGGCGCGTCGAGGAGTTCTACGACCCGCAGATCGAGCAGCGCCAGCGGGCCATCGCCATCGAGCGCGGTTTCGAGCTGCACGAACATTCGCTGGCGCTTTACGCCGCCTGCACCAAGCCGAATTGCGTGCACCGCGCCAAGTAGCCGCCGTCGCCCTGGCGCTGGCCTGCGCCGCGGCCGGGGCCGCGCCGGCCTTCGAGGACACGATGGCGCAGCGCCTACTGGCCTGCACCGGCTGCCACGGGCAGGACGGCCGCGCCGCGCCCGACGGCTACTACCCGCGCATCGCCGGCAAGCCGGCCGGCTACCTCTATCGCCAGCTGCGCGCCTTTCGTGACGGGCAGCGGCGCTACGCGCTGATGGGCCAGCTGCTGGCGCCGCTGAGCGACGACTACCTGCGCGAGATCGCCGCGCATTTCGCCGCGCTGGACCTGCCCTACGCGCCGGGCGCGGCCCCGCGCGCCGACACGCCATCGCTGCAGCGCGGCCAGGCGCTGGCGCAGCAGGGGGACGCGGCGCGCGACCTGCCGGCCTGCCAGGCCTGCCACGGCACCGCGCTCACCGGCGTGGGCGCGGACGTGCCCGGCCTGCTGGGCCTGCCGGTGGACTACCTGAACGCGCAGCTCGGCGCCTGGCGCACCGGCGCGCGCCAGGCCGAGGCACCGGACTGCATGGCGCAGATCGCCCAGCGCCTGAGCCCGCAGGACGTCAACGCGCTGGCGCACTGGCTGGCGGCGCAGCCGGTGCCGGCGGTGCATGCGGCGGTGCCGGCGCCACGCGGCCCGGCGCCGATGCGCTGCGGCAGCATGGGCGGCCACGGCGGCACCGAGGGCAGCCCACGGGGCGGCACCCAGGGCGGCGGCCGATGAGGCGCGTGCTGGCGGCCGTGCTGGGCCTGGTACTCGCGCTGTGGTTCGCGCTGGCAGCGGCCGTCTGGTGGCTGAACGTGCGTGGCGACGGCGGCCCCGACACCCAGCCAGTGGAGGTCGGCGATCCGGCGCTGATCGCCCGCGGCGCCTACCTGGCACGGGCCGGCAACTGCCGCGACTGCCACACGCCCCGCGGTGGCGCGGCGTATGCCGGCGGACGCGGCATCCCCACGCCCTTCGGCACGGTGTACAGCTCGAACCTGACGCCCGACCCGCAGACCGGCATCGGCCAGTGGAGCGCCGCCGAGTTCCGCCGCGCCCTGCACCACGGCCGCTCGCGCGACGGGCGGCTGCTGTATCCCGCCTTCCCCTACGACAGCTATACGCAGGTCAGCGCGGCCGATGCCGACGCGCTGTACGCCTACCTGCGCAGCCTGCCCCCCGTGGCGCAGCCGAACCGGCCGCATGCGCTGCGCTTCCCCTACGACACGCAGTGGGCGCTGGCGCTGTGGCGCGCGCTGTACTTCCGGCCGGGCCGCTTCGAGGCGCAGCCCGCGCAGTCCGAGGCCTGGAACCGCGGCGCCTATCTGGTGCAGAGCCTGGGCCACTGCAATGCCTGCCATGCCGAGCGCAACGCGCTGGGCGCGGCACGCAGCCCGCTGGCGGTGGCGGGCGGGCTGATCCCGTTGCAGAACTGGTACGCGCCGCCGCTGGGCGGCCAGCCGGCGCAGCCGGTGGCCACCTTGCTGCAACACGGCGTCGCGGACGGCGCGGCGTTGCTGGGGCCGATGGCCGAGGTGGTGCTGCACAGCACGCAGCACCTGACGCCGCCCGACCTGGCGGCGATGGCCGGCTACCTGCAGACGCTGCCCGCGGCAGCGCCGCGCGCCGCCACCGACGGCCCGACGCCGGCGCAGGTGGAGCGCGGTGCCAAGATCTACGAGACGCGCTGCGCAGCCTGCCACGGCGACGACGGCCGCGGCCGGTCGCGCGCCTACGTGCCGCTGGCCGGCAACCGCGCGGTGCTGCGCGAGCCGCCCGCGAACCTGGTGCAGGTGGTGCTGGGCGGCGCCTTCCCGGCGTCCACCGCCGGCAACCCGCGGCCCTTCGGCATGCCGCCGTTCGCCACCGAACTGGACGACGACGACATCGCCGCGGTGCTGAGCTACGTGCGCAACGCCTGGGGCAACCGGGCCGGCGCGGTGCGCGCGCTGGACGTGCAGCGCTGGCGCAGCAGCGTGCGCCCCTGAGCCGGGCGACTAGAACGGAATGTCGTCGTCCATGTCGTCGAAGCCGGTGCTCGGCTTCGACGCCGGCTTGGCCGCCGGCGCGGCGCTCGGGCGTGCGGCGGGGCGCTCGCGGCTGTAGCCACCCCCGCCACCGCCTTCGTCGCCGCCGCCCATGCCTTCGCGGCTGCCGAGCAGCTGCATCTGGTCGGCGACGATTTCGGTGGTGTACTTCTCGACGCCGTCCTTGTCGGTCCACTTGCGCGTCTTCAGGCGGCCTTCGACGTACACCGGGCGGCCCTTCTTCAGATATTCACCGGCGATTTCGGCCAGGCGGTCGTAGAAGACCACGCGGTGCCATTCGGTTTCTTCCTGGCGCTCGCCGCTGTTCTTGTCCTTCCACTGGCGGCTGGTGGCCAGCGTGACGTTGCAGATGGCCGAGCCGCTGGGCGCATAGCGCACCTCCGGGTCGCGCCCGAGGTTGCCGATGAGGATGACTTTGTTGACCGAGGCCATGGCGCTGCTCCCGAGGGTGGTTCAACGGCAGATTATCAGGCCCGACGACAATCAGCGTTTTGCCCGCCATCACCCGCCCCCGTGAGCGCCCCCACCGATCCGCTGTCCATCCTGCACGAGGTCTTCGGCTACCCGGCCTTCCGCGGCCAGCAGGCGCAGATCGTCGCGCACGTCGCCGGCGGCGGCGACGCGCTGGTGCTGATGCCCACCGGCGGCGGCAAGAGCCTGTGCTACCAGGTGCCGGCGATCGCCCGGCACCGCGCCGGCCGCGGCGTCACGGTGGTCGTCTCGCCGCTGATCGCGCTGATGCACGACCAGGTCAGCGCGCTGGAAGAGCTGGGTGTGCATGCCAGCTTCCTGAACAGCACGCTGGACAGCCAGGACGCCTCGGCGGTGGAGCGCGAGCTGCGTGCGGGCCGGCTGGTGCTGCTGTACGCGGCGCCCGAGCGCATCCTCACGCCGCGCTTCCTGGCGATGCTGGATTCGCTGCACGAGCGCGGCCTGCTCAGCCTGTTCGCCATCGACGAGGCGCATTGCGTCAGCCAGTGGGGCCATGACTTCCGCGAGGAATACCTGGGCCTGAGCGTGCTGCACGAGCGCTTCGCCAGCGTGCCGCGCATCGCGCTCACCGCCACCGCCGACGCGCACACGCGGGCGGACATCGTCGAGCGGCTGCAGCTGGCCGGCGCGCACAGCTACATCAGCAGCTTCGACCGGCCGAACATCCGCTATCGCATCGTCGAGAAGGACGAGCCGCGCAAGCAGCTGCTGCGCTTTCTGCACGACGAGCACGACGGCGATGCCGGCATCGTCTACTGCCAGACGCGCAAGAAGGTGGACGAGACCGCCGCCGCGCTGGTGGCCGAAGGCCTCACCGCGCTGCCCTACCACGCCGGGCTGGACGCGAGCGTGCGCCGCAGCCACCAGGACCGCTTCCTGCGCGAAGACGGCATCGTCATGGTGGCGACCATCGCCTTCGGCATGGGCATCGACAAGCCGGACGTGCGCTTCGTCGCCCACCTGGACCTGCCGAAGAACATCGAGGGCTACTACCAGGAGACCGGCCGCGCCGGCCGCGACGGCGCGCCGGCGGACGCCTGGATGGCCTATGGCCTGGCCGACGTGGTCAACCAGCGCCGCATGATCGACGAGAGCGAGGCCGGCGAGGACTTCAAGCGCCTGCAGCGCGGCAAGCTGGACGCGCTGCTGGCGCTGGCCGAAGCGCACGACTGCCGGCGCGTGCGCCTGCTGGCCTACTTCGGCGAGCACAGCCAGCCCTGCGGCAACTGCGACAACTGCCTGCAGCCGCCGGCCACCTGGGACGCCACCGAAGCCGCGCGCAAGGCGCTGAGCTGCGTCTACCGCTTCCAGCAGCACGGCGGCATGAGCTTCGGCGCGGTGCACCTGATCGACGTGCTGCGCGGCAAGCCGACGGACAAGGTGGCGCAGCACCAGCACGACCGGCTGTCCACCTTCGGCATCGGCGCCGACGTGAGCGAGGCGCAGTGGCGCTCGGTGCTGCGCCAGCTGATTGCGCTGGGCTACCTGCGCGCCGAAGGCGAGTTCAACACCCTGGCGCTGGCCGAAAGCTCGCGCGAGGTGCTGCGCGGCCAGGTGCAGTTGCTGCTGCGCGTGCCGGCGGCGGCGCCGAAGCGCAGCGAGCGCAGCCGCACCGCCCGGGGCGACAAGACCCCGCCCCTGCCGCTGGACGAGGCGGCGCGGCAGCGCTTCGACGCCTTGAAAGCCTGGCGCGCCGAGGTGGCGCGCGCCCACAACCTGCCGGCTTTCGTCGTCTTCCACGACGCCACGCTGGCGCAGATGGCGCGCGAGCAGCCCGGCTCGCTGGACGGGCTGGCCGAGATCAGCGGCGTGGGCGCGAAGAAGCTGCGCGACTACGGCGACGACATCCTGCGTGTGCTGCAAGGCTGACCCATGCCCATCGACACCCCGCCCGAGGCGCCGGCCATCCGCATCCGCGGGGCGCGCACCCACAACCTGAAGAACATCGACCTGGACATCCCGAAGCATGCGCTGGTGGTCATCACCGGCCTGTCGGGATCGGGCAAATCGAGCCTGGCCTTCGACACGCTGTATGCCGAAGGCCAGCGGCGCTACGTCGAAAGCCTGAGCGCCTACGCCCGGCAGTTCCTGCAGCTGATGGACAAGCCCGACGTGGACGTCATCGAAGGCCTGTCGCCGGCCATCAGCATCGAGCAGAAGGCCACCAGCCACAACCCGCGCTCCACCGTCGGCACGATCACCGAGATCCACGACTACCTGCGCCTGCTGTATGCCCGCGCCGGCACGCCCTTCTGCCCCGACCACGGCCTGGCGCTGCAGGCGCAGAGCGTCAGCCAGATGGTCGATGCGGTGATGGCCCTGCCCGAAGGCACGCGGCTGATGGTGCTGGCGCCGGTGGCGCGCGACCGCAAGGGCGAGTTCGCCGAGCTGTTCCAGGACATGCAGGCGCAGGGCTACGTGCGCTTCCGCATCGGCGCGGGCGGGCGGCCGCCGCAGGTGGTGGAAGCCGATGCGCTGCCCAAGCTGAAGAAGAACGAGAAGCACGACATCGACGTGGTGGTGGACCGGCTGCGCATCCAGCCCGGCCTGCAGCAGCGCCTGGCGGAAAGCTTCGAGACGGCGCTGCGCATCGCCGACGGCCGGGCCATCGCGCTGGAGCTGGACGCCCCCGCCGACGCCGCGCCGCCCCAAGGCGGCGGAGAGCCCCCTCGGGGGGCAGGCGCGCAGCGGCCGGGGAGCCACGATCGGGAGCACCTGTTCTCCAGCCGCTTCGGCTGCCCGATCTGCAGCTATTCGCTGGGCGAGCTGGAGCCGCGGCTGTTTTCCTTCAATTCGCCGGTCGGCGCCTGCCCCAGCTGCGGCGGCCTGGGTCAGGTGACGGTATTCGACGCGCAGCGCGTGGTGGCGTTCCCGTCGCTGAGCCTGGCCTCGGGGGCGGTGAAGGGCTGGGACCGGCGCAACAGCTATACCTTCTCGCTGCTGGAAAGCGTGGCGCGGCACTACGGCTTCGACATCGAGACGCCCTTCGAGGCGCTGCCCGAGAGCGCCCAGCGCGTGCTGCTGTATGGCTCGGGCGACGAGGCCATCACCTTCGTCTACGAGGCCCAGGGCGCCAAGGGGCGGGCGCGGTCGGTGAAGCGCGCGCACCCCTTCGAAGGCATCCTGCCCAGCCTGGAGCGGCGCTGGCGCGAGACCGATTCCGCGGCGGTGCGCGAGGACCTGGCGCGCTACCAGGCCGCCCGGCCCTGCCCCGACTGCGGCGGCACGCGGCTGCGGCGCGAGGCGCGGCATGTGTTCCTGCAGCAGGACGCGTCGTCCCCGGGTGAGCCGATCTACCGCGTCGAGCGCATGACCCTGGCCGACTGCCTGGCGTACTTTGAAGGCCTGCGGCTGCAGGGCGCCAAGGCCGAGATCGCCGACAAGATCGTGCGCGAGATCCGCGCGCGGCTGAAGTTCCTGAACGACGTGGGCCTGGCCTACCTGAGCCTGGAGCGCAGCGCCGACACGCTGTCCGGCGGCGAGGCGCAGCGCATCCGCCTGGCCAGCCAGATCGGCAGCGGCCTGACCGGCGTGATGTACGTGCTGGATGAACCCTCGATCGGGCTGCATCAGCGCGACAACGAACGCCTGATCGGCACGCTGAAGCGGCTGCGCGACCTGGGCAATTCGGTGTTGGTGGTGGAACACGACGAGGACATGATCCTCAGCGCCGACCATGTGGTGGACATGGGGCCGGGCGCCGGCGTGCACGGCGGCCACGTCGTGGCCCAGGGCCGGCCGGCCGACATCACCGCGAATGCCGACTCGCTGACCGGACGCTACTTGGCGGGCGTGCTGCGCATCGAGCCGCCGCATGCGCGCGCGACGCTGGCCAACCAGACCGACCCGCGCGTGCTGCGCATCGTCAACGCCCGCGGCAACAACCTGAAGAACGTCACCGCCGAGATCCCGGTCGGCCTGTTCACCTGCGTCACCGGGGTGTCCGGCTCGGGCAAGAGCACGCTGGTCAACGACACGCTGTATGCCGCGGTGGCGCGCAAGCTCTATGGATCGCATGCCGAGCCGGCGCCGCACGAGCAGATCGACGGCCTGGACGCCTTCGACAAGGTGATCAATGTCGACCAGAGCCCGATCGGCCGCACGCCGCGCAGCAACCCGGCCACCTACACGGGGCTGTTCACGCCGATGCGCGAGCTGTTCGCCGAGGTGCCGGCGGCGCGCGAGCGCGGCTACGGGCCGGGGCGCTTCAGCTTCAACGTGGCCGGCGGGCGCTGCGAGGCCTGCCAGGGCGACGGCGTGATCAAGGTGGAAATGCACTTCCTGCCCGACGTCTACGTGCCCTGCGACACCTGCCACGGCGCGCGCTACAACCGCGAGACGCTGGAGATCCTCTACAAGGGCAAGAACATCACCCAGGTGCTGGACATGACGGTGGAGGATGCGCACGCGTTCTTCGCCGCCGTGCCGGCGATCGCGCGCAAGCTGCAGACGCTGCTGGACGTGGGCCTGGGCTACATCAAGCTGGGCCAGAGCGCGACCACGCTGTCCGGGGGCGAAGCGCAGCGCGTCAAGCTGGCGCTGGAGCTGAGCAAGCGCGACACCGGGCGCACGCTGTACATCCTGGACGAACCGACCACCGGGCTGCACTTCCACGACACCGCGCAGCTGCTGCGCGTGCTGCACCAGTTGCGCGACGCCGGCAACACCATCGTGGTCATCGAGCACAACCTGGACGTCATCAAGACCGCCGACTGGATCCTGGACATGGGCCCGGAGGGCGGCGCCGGCGGCGGCCAGCTGCTGGTGGCCGGCACGCCGGAACAGGTGGCCGCCGACCCACGCAGCCATACCGGGCGCTTCCTGGCCGCCTATCTGCGGCCCTGACCGGCGCCACAAAAGAAGAAGCCGTGGGCGCCTGCGCGGCCACGGCCTCTTTCGGTGCAGCCCGGCTTACTTCAGGTGGGCGCTGACCAGCTTGGTCATCTCGAACATCGACACCTGGGCCTTCTTGAAGATTTCCTTCAGCTTGGCGTCGGCGTTGATCATCGTCTTCTTCGCCTGGTCCTGCAGGCCGTTCTTCTTGATGTACTCCCAGATCTTCTTCGTGACTTCGGTGCGCGGCAGCGGCTTGTCGCCGATCACCGCGGCCAGCGCGGCGCTGGGCGTCATGGCCTTCATGAACGCAGCGCTGGGAGCGCGCTTCTTCGCCGGGGCCTTCTTGGCGACAGCCTTCTTGGCGGGTGCCGCCTTAGCTACCGGCTTCTTCGGCGCCGCCTTCTTGGCCGGCGCTTTTTTGGCCGGTGCCTTCTTCGCGGGAGCTTTCTTCGCAGTTGCCATTCGTCGTTTCTCCATCTGGTCTAGGGACATCGGACCGGTTCCGGTGAGGTCTGATCGACCCTCGTATGGGGCGGATTTCCGGCGCGAACGATGTTAATGCCTAGCGCAGGGCCTGAGAAGGAGATTTGCACCGAGAGGTTGCCATTCCCCGACGCCGTCGGCGCGCACGGCGAGCGCCGCGCTATGCTGGTCGGCATGAAAACGATCGTTCGCTGGCTCCTTCTGGCCGCTGCGTTGCTGCTGGTGGCTCACCTCTACAGCGGCGTCGCCGTCGCGAGTTTCCAGTCGGCGCTGATTGCCGCCTTCGTCATCGGACTGCTGAACACGCTGGTGCGGCCGCTGCTGGTGCTGCTGACGCTGCCGGTGACGCTGCTGACGCTGGGGCTGTTCCTGTTCGTCATCAACGCGCTGATGTTCTGGTGGGCGGGGTCGATGTTCGACGGCTTCAAGGTCGCAAGCTTCGGCGCCGCCTTGTTGGGATCGTTGATCTACAGCCTCTGCTCGATGGTGATCGATAGCGCCATGGAGAGGCTGTTTTCGCGCGGGCACTGACCGAGTGCCATCAGGTGGGCTTAGGTGCTGTCTTGTCGAACCCAGAGATCACGGAAGTTAGTTGATCAAGCAGCGAAGCCTGGGTAACTGCAAGCCGACCCCTAGAGTCGATCGACAGCCGTCTGTGCTCGGCCGCGCGCTTCTCCTGACCCATTGCGTCGAAGATTGCGGCGAGCCGAGCGTGCATCGCCGCCACATCGTCTAGGTCGGCTGGGACCTCAGGGCCTTGAGAAATCGCTCCTATATCTAACTGGGCAACATCGACTTGCCCAAGTTTGAAGAAGCACCAAGCCCGTTCTGCAAAGAAGCACGCCTGACGTCGCTCAAGGTTCTCTTCGTTGTTCTGGTCAAGCGTCTGCGAATACAGTGAAACTGCGTCCGCATAGAGCCCTTGAACCATCAGCAATTGCGCTCGGACAAGAGGGACCAGTTGGGAAAGCGACAGTGTGCCAATTCCAACGTCGTAGTTCCTAGTTGACTCCAGTTCAAGCAGCGCCCGCTTTACCTCGCTGGGCTGCGGCTCGCCGAAAGCGTCGGCAAGCCTCACTTGGTTTGCCCGCAACGCCGCCACGTTGTGCAACATCGCGCTGATCATCGCGTCGTCGCCCTCGGCCAGCGCGTGCTGACGCACTGCCGCATACCACGGCTTGGCCAGGTCGAAGCGGCCCGCGAAGTGGAAGGCGTCGGCGATGACCAGGCTGACACGCGCCAGCGCCGCGTGATGATCGGGCTGCGCCAGGCGCAGCGCTTCGGCCGCGTACTGCAGCATCGGCTCCATGCGGTTGGCGTTGAACTCGATGTGCGCCAGCCACGCGGCGCACAGCGGCACCAGCACCGGATGGTTCATCGCGCGGCTCAATGCGTGGGCGCGCCGCAGGCGGTCCAGCGCCTTCGGACCAGGCTGGGTGAAAAAATGGATCACCGCTTCGAGCAGGCTGATCCAGGCCGTCACCTCGGCATGCGGCTGCGTGCCGAACTCGCCGCGGATGGCCTCGACGATCGCCTGGGCTTCGGCCTGGTTGCCCTGGCGCGCCAGATAGATGCCGCGTTGCGCGCGCAGGCAGGCCGCCTCCACCGGGTCGCGGGCCGCCGCGATGCGCGAGGCCAGTTGCGTCAGCAACCTCGAGACCATGGCTCAGGCCGTCAGGATGCGCAGCGCCTCGGCATAACGCGCGCCGGTCTCGCGGACCACGTCCGCGGGCAGCGGCGGCGCCGGCGCCTTCTTGTTCCACGGTCGCCCGTCGATGCGCACGGCTTCGAGCCAGTCGCGCAGGAACTGCTTGTCGAAGCTCGGCGGGTTGATGCCTTCGCGATAGCCGTCCAGCGGCCAGAAGCGCGATGAGTCGGGCGTCAGCACCTCGTCCATCAGCGTCAGCGTGCCCGCGTCGTCCAGGCCGAACTCGAACTTGGTGTCGGCGATGATGATGCCGCGCTGCAGCGCATGCGCCGCCGCCTCGCGGTACAGGCGCAGCGAGATCTCGCGCACGCGCTCGGCCAGGTCGGCGCCGACCAGCTGCTGCATCTGGCCGAAGCCGATGTTCTCGTCGTGCGCGCCGGCCTCGGCCTTGGTGGCCGGCGTGAAGATCGGCTCGCGCAGGCGCGAGGCGTTGGCCAGCCCGGCCGGCAGCGCCTGGCCGCAGACCGTGCCGTCGCGCTGGTACTCGGCCCAGCCCGAACCCGCCAGGTAGCCGCGCACCACCGCCTCCACCGGCAGCGGCCGCAGGCGCCTGACCAGCATCGAACGCCCTTCGATCTGCGCGCGCTCGTCGGCGGCCACCGCGCCGGCCGGGTCGTCGCCGCTCAGGTGGTTGGGCACGACATGCGCCAGCCGCTCGAACCAGAACAGCGCCATGCGCGTCAGCAGCCGGCCCTTGCCGGGGATGGCCTCGCCCATGACCACGTCGAAGGCGGAGATGCGGTCGCTGGCGACCATCAGCAGCCGGTCGGTGCCGACCGCATAGTTGTCGCGCACCTTGCCGCGCGCCAGCAGCGGCAGCGAGTGCAATCGGCTTTCCAGCAGGGCGTGCGGATCGGGGCGGGCGTCAGGCATGGGGCTTCGGGGCTCTTCTAGGCGCGATGGCGCATTCTGCCTGCCGGGGGGCCGCCGGCCTCCCCGGGCGGCTACCTGCCGTTGCGCATTTCGGCGGCGATCTCGCGCCGCGTGGCTTCCAGCTGGCGCAGGCGCGCGTCGACCACCGAGGCCTCGATGAAGTCGTTGGCCCCGCCGGTACGCGCCAGCGCCTGCGCGGCGCGCAGCCGGTCGACGGCGCCGTTGATGTCGCCCAGCGCCGCACGCGATTCGGCCTGCGCGCGCATGGCGCGCAGCCGCTGGCCCATGGCCTCCTCGCCCTGGGCCAGCAGGCTCCACATCAGCGGGTCGTTGGGGTGCAGCGACACCCAGCTCAGCGCCGCCTCGTTGCTGGCCTGCAGCGCCTTGTAGCCCGACAGCGGGTCGTCGCAGCCCGGCGCCGACGGCCCCGGCCGTGGCGCCGCCGCGGCCAGGCACGCGGCGGCCTGCTCCGGGCGCTGGTTCCACAACGCCAGCGCCGCCTGGCCGCGCAGCAGCAGGGTCCAGCGCGAGGCCGGCTGCAACGCCGGCGCGTCCAGCAGCTTCATCGCGCCGGCCACGTCGCCGCGCTGCAGCAGCACCTGCACCTGCAGCTCGCGCAGGCTGCGTTCGGCGGCCGGCACGGCCGGCGTGCGTGCGCGCAGCAGCTCCAGCGCCCGGTTCACCGCGGTCTCGGCCGCCGCCGTGTCGCCCAGCAGCAGCGTCGCCAGCGCGCCGGCGTACAGCGCACCGAGACGCTCGTTCGGCGTCATCGGCTGTGCGCCCGGCGCGAGCGCGTTGGCCACGCGCTGCTGCTGGCGCTGCAGGCCGTCCGCGCTGATATCCATCAGCACCCGCGAACGTGCGCCCATCAGCACATGCTCCAGCGGGTCGGCGGGCGGCGCCGCGCTGGACAGCGCCATGCGCCCGCGCGCCTCGCTGATGCGCTCCACCGTCAGCGGGTGGCTGCGCAGGTAGGGGTAGGCGCCGCTGTCGTTCAATCGGTTGGCGTTTTCCAGCTTCTCGAACATCGCCGCCATGCCGGCCGGCGAATAGCCTGCGTCGGTGAGCACGCCGAAGCCCACGCGGTCGGCCTCGCGCTCCATGTCGCGCGAGTAGTTCAGCTGGTTCTGCACGGCCGCGGCCTGCGAGCCGACCACCGCCGCCTGCACGCCGTCGCTGCTGCCGGCGCGGCTGGCGGCCAGCACGCCGAGGATCATGCCGGCCAGGCTGAGCAGCGTGGTGCGCTGGGTGTTGACGATGCTGCGCGCGATGTGCCGCTGCGTGACGTGCGACAACTCGTGCGCCAGCACCGCGGCGAGTTCGTCGCCCGAGGCGGTGATGGCGATCAGCCCCAGGTGCACGCCGACGTAGCCGCCAGGCAGCGCAAAGGCGTTGACGCTGCGGTCGCGCACCAGGAACACCTCCCAGGCCAGCTGCTGCGCGGTCTCGGGCGTGATCTCGCCGCGCTGGCGCGCGGACGCCACCAGCGGCCGCCAGATGTGCTGCACGTAGTCCAGCAGCGGCGGGTCGTCCAGGTAGGCCGGGTCACGGCGGATCTCGCGCATGATCTGCAGGCCCAGCGCGCGCTCGGTACCGACGCTGAACTCCTCGCCGGCGGCGTCGCCCAGCGCGGGCAGCCGCACCTGCGCCAGCGCCGTGGGCACCGACGGGCCGACGCACATGGCGGCGGCCAGGAAGAGCGCGCACAGGCGCGCCGGAAGGGCAGGTCGCTTCAAACGCTTTCCTGAGGCGGGCTGCGAGCCCGAAGCGGCAGGGCGCCGCCGCTATGATGACACCGTCGTGTTGCTGCACGTCATTGGATACCGGCGCGCCCATGAGTTCCCCGCTGACGCACTTCGATTCCCAGGGCCAGGCGCATATGGTCGATGTCGCCGCCAAGGACGTGACGCATCGTGTGGCACGCGCCAGCGGCGCCATCCGCATGCAGCCGGCGACGCTGGCGCTGATCGAGTCCGGCAGCGCCAAGAAGGGCGACGTGCTGGGTGTGGCGCGCATCGCCGCCATCCAGGGCGCCAAGCGCACCGCCGACCTGGTGCCGCTGTGCCACCCGCTGCCGATCACCCGCGTGGCGGTGGACTTCGAGCTGGACACGGCCGCGTCGCTGGTGCGCTGCACCGCGCAGGTGGAAACGCTGGGCCGCACCGGCGTGGAGATGGAGGCGCTGACCGCCGTGCAGGTGGGCCTGCTCACGGTCTACGACATGTGCAAGGCCGCCGACCGCGGCATGGTCATGACGGACATCCGGCTGCTGCACAAGCGCGGCGGCAAGTCCGGCGACTGGGTCGCCGACTGAGGCGTCAGCGCAGGAAGTCGCGCCAGGTCGGCACCGTCTTCGGCTGTTCGCACTGGAAGGGCGGCGGCTCGTCCCGGGCCACGGGGTCCTTGCACGGCGCGAAGAACTCGTCGGCCTGCGGGTTGCGGAACTCGCGCAGCCGCTGCGCCAGGTAGCGTGCCTTGTCGAGTTCGCCCGAGCGGGCCAGCGCCTGCGCCCAGGCGATCATCAGCCGCGTGTCCATCAGGTAGTGCGGCGCCTCGCGGAAGGCCCAGGCATCGGCGCCGATGTCCTCGTCGGTGGTGGCCGCCGCATAGCCCGCATGGTGCGCGAATAACCAGCTGCGCTCGCCATCGGCGATGCGCCGCGACAGCGGCACGGCGCCCTGCTGGGTCGCGAAGATGCGCACCACGCGCAGGTAGTCGGCGACGGTCAACACGCTGGCGGCGGCCAGCAGCAGGCCGCCGGCGAACAGCGGCCAGGCGGGTGCGTCGCGCCGCTGCGCCGGCGCATCGGGGGCGGCCGAAGCGACCGAAGCAACCACAGCGGCCGGCCGGCCGAGGCCGTAGCCGAGCAGCCAGGCCGTCGGCAGCAGGAAGTATGCGTACCACAGCGGGTACTCCAGCTGGCTGTGCAAGGCGATCAGCAACAGCATCATGCCGGCGCTGCGCACGCACGCCGCCGCGGCGTCGCCGTCCCGGCGACCGAATTGCCACAGGCGCCACAGCGCCCCCGCCAGCAGCGCCAGGATCAGCGCGGCCAGCGGCAGCCCAAGCTCCACGGCCAGCTGCAGCGGCAGGTTGTGGGTGTGGTCGAAGAAGGCGACGGGGCGGCCGGGAAAGGGCGTCAGCGTCCAGGCCAGGTTGAATTCCCCGAAGCCGACGCCGGCCCAGGGCTGCTGCGCGATCAGACGCCATGTGTTGGCCCAGATGCCGAAGCGCGAGCTGGACAGATCCGCCTCGGCCAGACGCGTGCCGCCGCCGAAGGCATGGTGGCTGCTCGCCGCCCAGGCGCTGAGGGCGAGCCAGGCCAGCAGGTACAACAGCGGCGCGGACCAGAGCATGCGCCGCACCGGCGGTGACAGCCGCCGGTCCAGCGCGCCCCACAGCGCCAGCAGGCCCACGCCGAGCACGCCGGTGCGCGACGCCGTCAGTACCACCGCAAAGCACATCAGCGCGAACAGCGCCCAGGCGGTGCGGCGGCGCAGGTGGCCGAGTTCGACCAGCGGCACCACCGCGATGGCCGACCACAGCAGCAGGCTGCTCAGGTGGTTGGGCTGGCGCAGGTTGCCCACCGCGCGGCCGGCGAGGCCCGAGCGCGCGAGCCAGCCGCCGTCGGTCCAATCCGGCGCGAATACCTGCACGATGCCGATGCCGGCGTTGAGCACGCCGGCCACCACCCAGCCGGCGCAGAAGCAGGCGAACAGCGGCACCGCCGCCTCGCTGGCGCGCGCCACGGCGCCGCTGAACATCAGCAGCATGGCGGCCAGCAGCAGGCCGACGGCCGACAAGGCCAGCCCCGACGGCAGCGAACCCGGCCCCCAGGACCACAGCACGCCGGCCAGCAGCAGGCCCAGCGCGGCCAGCGGCAGCCTCAGTGCGCGAGCGGCGTGACGCAGCGGACGCGCGCCCGACGGCGCCGCGGCGGCCACGGCCACGAAGCCGCCCCACAAGGCCAGCGCCAGCGCCTGGTTGAGCAAGGTCGGTGACGGCGAGACGTTGTAGGCCAGCAGCGACGGGCCGCAGGCCGCGGCGATGCCGGCGATCAGCCAGAAGGGCTGCGCGTTCGTCTGCTGCTTTCCGTCGATCACAGTGCCGCCATGTTGTTCGCCACTTGCGCGCTTGCGCGGCGACCGCTCCCGCGGGGTCCAAGGGTTCTTCGCGGACGGCATCTTCGCAGATCATCGCCGCCGGGCGCCGGCCGGAGAGGCCCGGATCCGCAGCGCGGGGCGCCGCGCGTCAGCGGGTCGCGGCCGCCGGGACCGTGACCCGCTTCATCTCCGGATGGCCGTCGGCGGCGGCGGCCGCCCAGTCCATCGCCGCGGCCTCGCAGCTCTCGATGCGATGCATGCTGCACAGCAGCTTCAGTGCCCAGTCGGCCTCGTCGGGGCGGCCGTTGATGGCCGACGCCTGCGCATACCGGAACAGGCCTTCGGCACTCGGATAGCGCGTCAGCACGCGGCGCATGCGCGCCAGCTCGTCCGGCGACATGTTGCGGCGAGGCTCGGTACGCAGAGATTCCAGCGCCGACTGCAAGGGCTGCAGCACCCGCAGGTCGGGCGAGGGCCGCGGCCGCAGGTCGCCGATGCGCGCCATGCGCATGCGATAGGCCGCGAGATCCTGTTCCACGCGCGTGTAGTCATCGAACATCAACGCGAGCAGAACCGCCTGTCCGGCGATCACCAGCGCCACCACGGCGCGCGGAAGCCGGCACAGCACCGCGACCGGCCTGGCCGCGTTCAAGGCGCCCATCATCAGCGCGGCGGGCAGCAGGAAGAACGCGTAGGCGTGCGGCAGCTCGAGCATCGCATGCAGCCCGAAGACCGCCAGCGCGAGCAGCAGCAGCTGTTGGGCCGGCGTCGATGCACCGCGCAGCTGGTACCAGAACCAGGCGCCCAGGCCTGCCACCAGCAGCAGGCCCAGAGGAAGCCCGTTCCACAGCATCAGGTCGAGCACGACGTTGTGCGCGTGCGCGACCGAGACATGCAGCCCCGGATACCCCGACGCCAGCAGCACGTGGGCTTGCACGCTCTGGTTCCAGCCGTAGCCCCACCAGGGGCTGCGCCCGATGCCTTCGAGGGCCAGCATCCAGATGGCCGGGCGCTTGCCCACGGCCACCTGGTCGCCCAGCGTGGACGACGCGGCGCCCAGCAGCGCCTGCCCTGCCGGCTCCCGCACCAGCACCGCCAGCACGAACCACAGCGCCAGGCCCGCGAACACCTTGGCCTGGGGCCCCGTCCCCAGCACGCGGCGGCCGAGCACCGCGGCCAGCCCGAGCAGCGCGACGGCCATCCAGCCGGTGCGCGATTGCGTCAGGGCCACGCCCAGCAGCAAGAAGGCGGCGCCGAGCACCGCCACCGCGCCGCCCAGGCGCCGGCGCTGGTAGCCCCACCACAGCGCGATGAGCCCCCAGACCAGCAGCGTCGACAGGTTGTTCGGCTGCCCGACGTTGGCGGCCGGCCGGCCGCCGACCAGCGGCGGGGCCACCATCAGGCCCAGGGCGTCGAGCCCCAGCCATTGGTACAGCGCCATGCCGGTGGACAGGATGGCGGCCATGGCGAGTCCGGCAAACAGCGCATCGGGCACGCGCTGCGGCGCCAGTTCTTCGGCACGCCGCGCGACGGCCACGGCGGTGGCGATGCCCGCCAGGTACAGGCCGATCAGCCAGGCTTCCAGCGGAAACACGAACAGGCCCGACCATGCCTGCACCGCCGGCACGCAGGCCACGAGCAGGAAGCCCGCGGCCAGCACATCCAGCGCCCAGCGGCCCTTGCCGGCGCACAGGGCCCAGACGGCCAGCGCCAGCAGCACCACCGCCGCCAGCATCTCGCCGTGAAAGGTGGTCCACGGCTCCGCATGCGTCGGCAGCAGCCAGGGCAGGGCCGCCGCCACCCCGCCGAGCGCCCAGCCGATGCCCGTGGGTTGATTCGCGGGGGTGGCCTGATGCAGCGTCGCGGGAACAGCCGGTGAAGTGCTCATGGAAACGCGGTCAAACCCAGAAAAGGCGAAGCGGCCCTCAGGGCCGCTTCTCGTTCTACTGCGGTGCAGCGTCTACCGACTCAGCGGCACTCGGCAGGCAGGAACTTCTTCGTGATGCCCGACGAGCAAGCCCACTGCAGCTGGCCCGATCCCTTGTCCGTCGGGGTCAGAACGACGGTGCCGGCGGCACCCGGAACGGTCGAGGTCACGGTGACCACGCCGGTGGTATCGGTGATGGCGACGCCGCTGACGTACTTGGTGGCACCGGGGAAGCTGTAGCCGCTGTTGGCCGCCGTCACGCTGGCCAGACCGCCCATCGACGAGCTGGTTTCGGACACCGCCAGCTTGGCCGGGGAGGCCATGACGATGACTTCACTGACCTTGGCGCGGGTCGTGTAGTCCTGGTACGCCGGCAGCGCCACCGCCGCCAGGATGCCGATGATCGCCACGACGATCATCAGTTCGATCAGCGTGAAACCCTTTTGAACTCGCTTCATTGACTTCATTGCATTGACTCCTATGGGAGAGGTTGGGTCGGAGGACAAGCGTTGATACGCAGGGCGCGTGCCAGCCGGTTTGGGCGGGGTTTCGGCCTTCGGTTCAGGACATTCGTCACACCGGCCGACACGAAACGTCGCCTTCGTAACCGCCGGTCTGCCAATTGCCGGCCGAAGCTGACGCAAATGGTCAGCCGACGCGCATCACCTGGCCAGCGCGCAACGCATGGATGCGGTGGCGGCTGGCCTGCGCGCCGATCTCGGACATCACGGCGTCCAGCTCCCCGGGCTTGATGTGGGTGATGTACACGTCGGCCGGCTGCTCCAGCCGGGCCAGCTCGTCGCGCAGCAGCGACGGGCACAGATGCCGGCTGAGGTGCGCCAGTTCGAGCTCGTCGTCGCCGAAGGCGGTTTCGATGACCAGCGTCGCCACCGGCAGCTGGGCCAGCCGCGCCCACAGCGCAGCGTTGGGGCCGGTGTCGCCGCTGAACACCCAGGCCGGCTGCGGCGTCGGCGCTGCAGCGCTGACCGCGAAGCCGACCGCCGGCACCGTGTGCGACGCGGACAGCACCTCGATGCGGCGTGCGCCGAACGCCAGCACCTGGCCCACGGCGAACGGCACGAAGCGCAGCACCGGTCGCGTGGCGTCGGGCAGGCGCGTGAAGTCGGGCCAGATCACGCCGTTGAAGACGTGGGTGCGCAACGCCTCGAGGGTCTCGGGCAGCGCATGCACATCGATCGGCCCACGTCCCGCCGCCATGCGGCGGCGCACGACGCTGTCCGCCAGCAGCCCGATGGCCAGCACATGATCCAGGTGCGAATGGCTGATCAGGATGTGATCGATGCGCGACAGCTCGTCGAGTGTCAGGTCGCCGACGCCGGTGCCGGCGTCGATGAGCACATCATCGTCCAGCAGGAAGGAGGTCGTGCGGTTGCCCGCGGCAATGGATCCCGAGCAACCGAGAACGCGGATCTGCATGGAGGTGGGGCGCTTGACGTCGGTCGGCTAGGGACGCGGCGATGGTGACCCGCCGGTCCGCAACGCGCAAGCCACGAATGCCTGGAATCCGCCGCGGCCATCGTGACTTCCGCCACGCCGCGGGCTTGCCGCTACGGATGGATGAATTGCATCTGCGTGCCGGCGAGCTCGATCACGTCGCCGTGATGCAGCGGCACCGAATCGCCGGCCAGCGGCATGCCGTTGACCACCGGACGCGCGCTGCCCTCGACGTGCGCGAAGACATAGCCCGAGGGGCGCCGCGTGATCGACGCCACCTGCACCCCGGGCTTGCCGACGGTGGTGACCACCTTGGTCAAGGTCACCTCGCGTCCCGAGGCCGCGCCGCTGAGCACTTTGATCGACGCCGGGTTGGTGGACAGCGCGCCGAAGTCCGAGTTCGGCGGGCGTGTCGGGCTGAACGCGGGCGGCTGCGATGCGGCCGCGCCGGGCCGCATGATCATCGTCTTCTCGTAGTCGGCGTTGTCGTCGGTCAGGTACTTGATCTTGTACTTGCCGATCTCGACGGTGTCGTTGTGGGCCAGCAGCTGCTTCTTGATGGCCTTGCCGTTGATGTAGGTGCCGTTGGTGCTGTTCAGGTCTTCGATGAAGACGTCGTTGCCGACCATCTGCAGCACCGCATGCTCGCCGCTGACCGCGAGGTTGTCGATGACCATGTCGTTGTACGGCCGTCGACCCAGGGTGGTCTTGTCCTTGGTGATCTGGACTTCCTTGATGACCACCCCGTCGAGGGATACGACCAGCTTGCCCATGCCTGTCCTCTTGTCGTGACCTCGTGGCCGTCAGCGGCGGAAAGGCCACCATGAACGGGGGGCCGCCGTCGCACCCCCCTCGGCCCGCACCAGGATCAGCGAGATATTATCCTTTCCCCCTGCGTCGTTCGCCGATTCGATGAGTGCCGCGCCCGCGGCGGCCAGCGAATCGTGCATCTGCAACACTTGCGCGATGCTGGTGTCGTCGAGCATGTCCGACAGCCCGTCGGAGCACATCAGCACCACGTCGCCGGGCTGCACTTCGTGCAGGTGGGTTTCCAGCAGCACCGTGTCCTCGACGCCGACCGCGCGCGTCACCAGGTTCTTGTTGGCGGAGAAGGCCGCCTGCTCGGGGGTGATCAGGCCCGCGTCGATCTGTTCCTGCAGCAGCGAGTGGTCGCGCGTGATCTGCTGCAGCCGGCCGGCGCGCAGCCGATAGGCGCGCGAGTCGCCGACGTGGCCGACCAGCAGGCGCTGGCCGCGGAACACCGCCACCACCAGCGTCGTGCCCATGCCGGCGTACTGCGGGTTGGAGTTGGCGGCGTTGAAGATGGCGCGGTTGGCGTTGTCCACGCAGATGTCCATCGCGCGGCGCACCTCGGTGTCGGTGGCGTCGTCGCCGGCCTCGCGCAGCCAGCGGCCGAGCTCGGTGCGGATGAAGGTGGTGGCCATGTTGCTGGCCACTTCGCCGGCGTTGTAGCCGCCCATGCCGTCGGCCAGCACGGCCAGCGCCACGCTTGGGTCGAGGCTGACCGAATCCTCGTTGTTGGTGCGCGCGCGGCCGGTATCGACGGCGTCAAAGAACTCGAAGGTCATGGGCTCGCGCGGGGCGGGGTGGGGCGTTTTGGCTGGGCGCACATTTTGCCTGCGATTGCCGTCAGCGCGGATCGTGGCAAACGTGCAGCATCACGCGCCGCGGCCCGTGGCGGCGCCCTGCGCCGGCGACAGCGCGGCCAAAGCCTCGGCCAGCTCCAGGCCGCTGGCGGGGCGGCGTGCCGGCGGCTTCTGCAGCAGCCGCGCCACCAGGGCGGCCAGTGCGGGCGAGAGCGCCGGCCGCAACGCCCGTATGTCCGGCGCGGGCTCGGTGGCCACCGCGCGCAGCAGTTCGCCCAGCGACGCGTGCTCGTGCGGCAACCGGCCGGTGAGCAGCTGGTACAGCAGCACGCCCAGCGCATACAGGTCGCTGCGCGCGTCGGCCACCGCACCGGCCAGCTGTTCGGGCGCCATGTAGTACGGCGTGCCCAGCACGACGCCGGTGCGCGTGCGGCTCAGGTCGGCCAGCCCGGCAACGCCGAAATCGGTGAGCTTGAGCTGGCCGCTCGGCAGATGCAGCATGACGTTGGCCGGCTTGATGTCGCGGTGCACCACGCCTTGCGCATGCGCGTGCGCCAGTGCGCGCGCCAGCCGCTCCACCAACTGCAGCACCAGCGGCTCGGGCAGCAGGCGCGACATGTGCGTGTAGCGGCCCAGGTCGCAGCCCTGCAGCAGTTCCATGGCCAGCCACAGCTGGCCGGCTTCTTCGCCGCAGTCGTGAAGGGTGACGATGTCGGGGTGCGACAGGCGGCGTGCCGCCGCCACCTCGGCCAGGAAACGCTGGCGTAGCTGTGCCTGGTCGGCATCGGCGCTGTCCTGCCCCAACGGCATGGCCTTGACCGCCACCGGCCGGCCGTCGCGGTCGTCCACGGCCAGGTGCACGGTACCCATCGACCCGCGGCCGAGGGTGCGCAGCAGGCGGTAGGGTCCGAGCGCGGGCGGGCGGAAGGGGTGCATGGCAGGCGGCGCGGACCTTAGCACGCAGCGCGCACACGCCGGCGGTCATAGTTGGCGCGCCGCGCGCCGGTGTCACTTGGCGCGTGTCACCTGGCTTGCGTCACTTGACCAGCAGCACGGGCACGCTGCTCTGCGCCACGGTGGCCTGGGCCACCGAGCCGACCAGGCCGGCGGCCACGCCGCCCAGGCCGCGCGCGCCCATCACCACCAGGTCGCAGCCGGTTTCCTTGGCCAGGCCGGCGATCACGGCGGCGGCCTCGCCGACGCGCCGGTGCTCCTGGCAGGCGATGCCGGCCTCGCCGAGCAGCGCACGTGCCGAGGCCAGCGCCTGCTCGCTGCCTTCGAGGTGGTATTCCTTCAAGTTCTGGCCGGGCACGAAGCGCGACACGTCGCTGGGCACCGGCCGCTGCACGTTCACCAGGTGCAGGCCCAGCGCCTGCGGGTCGCGCAGGTCCTCGCGGATGCCGATCACGTAGCGCACGGCCTGGTCCGAATGCTCGGAGCCGTCCACCGCGAGCAGCACGCGCCGCAGGCGGTTGGGCTGCGCCGGCTCGGCCACCGCCGCTGTGGCCGGACGGGCGGCACGCGCCCGCGCGGCCAGCCATTTGCCCACCAGCAGCACGAACAGCGCGCCGATGGCCGACGCCAGGTAGGGCCACCAGCCGGGTTGTGTGGCGCTCCAGTCCTTGAGCACCGGGTCGCTGACCACCATGCTGCCGGCGATCCAGCCGAGCAGCATGCCGCCCAGCGTGATGATCAGCGGATAGCGGTCCATCAGCTTGATGACCAGCTGGCTGCCCCAGACGATGATCGGGATCGACACCAGCAGGCCGAAGACCACCAACGGCATCTTGTGGTCGCCACCGGCGCCTTCGGCCGCGCCGGCGATGGCGATGACGTTGTCCAGGCTCATCACGAAGTCGGCGACGATCACCGTCTTCACCGCGGCCCACAGCTTGTCGCTGGCCTCGATGTTGCCGTGGCCTTCGTCCTCGTGCTCGGGCAGCAGCAGCTTGATGCCGATCCACAGCAGCAGCGCCGCGCCGACGATCTTCAGGTAGGGAATCTGCAGCAGCGTCAGCGCGAAGAAGATCAGCACCACGCGCAGGCCGATGGCGCCGGCCGTGCCCCACAGGATGCCCAGCCGGCGCTGCTTGGGCGGCAGCTTGCGGCAGGCCAGCGCGATGACCACCGCGTTGTCGCCACCGAGCAGGATGTCGATCATGATGATCTGACCGACGGCGATCAGGAACTCGGTGGTCAGCAACGCGTCCATCGATAGCGCTCCTTCGGGGGATCAGCGGATCAGCAGCACCGGCATCGCCGCGGCCTCCAGGGTCGCCTGCGCCACCGAGCCGAGCAGCGCGCCGGTGGGCGCGCCGAGGCCACGCGTGCCCATGACGATCATGTCGCAGCCCGTCTCGCGCGCCAGCGCGGCGATGCTCGGCCCCGGTTCGCCGACACGCCGATGGTCCTGGTGCGCCAGCCCGGCGGCGTCGAGCGCGGCCCGCGCGGGCGCCAGCGCCTGCTCGCTGCGCTCGGCGTGGTAGTCCTCGATGGTCTGGCCGCCGACGAAGCGGCCGACTTCGCCCGGCAGCGGGCGTTGCACGTTGACCAGGTGCACCTGCAGGTCGCCCGGCTGGCGCAGTTCGCCGCGCAGCTGGATGACGTGGTTGACCACCCGCGCCGCAACCTCGGAGCCGTCCACGGCCAGCAGCACGCGGCGCAGCACGCCGCCGCTGGCCGTGGCCGGCGCCTCAGGGGCCGCCTGGGCGGCCGACTTGCGCGCGGCCAGCCACTTGCCGACGACGACCACGCCGATCGCGCCGGCCAGCGGCGCGCCCCAGTGCAGGAACGCGGCATGCACGTCCACCCAGGGTTTGTCGATCGGGTCGGTGACCGCCATGTCGCCCGCCACCCAGCCGAGCAACGCAGCGCCCAGCGTGATGATGATCGGGAAGCGCTGCATCAGCGTCAGCAACAGCTGGCTGGCGAACACCACCAGGGGGATCGACACCGCCAAGCCGACGATCAGCAGGAAGTTGCTGCCCTTGGCCGCCGCCGCCACCGCGATGACGTTGTCCAGGCTCATCACCAGGTCGGCGAGCAGGATGGTCTTGATCGCCGCGGCCAGGCTGGTGCCCACCTTGCCGTGGCCTTCGTCTTCGTCCTCGGGCACCAGCAGCTGCACGGCGATCCACAGCAGCAGCAGCGCGCCGACCAGCCGCAGGTACGGCAGGCGCAGCAGTTCGACGGCGACGATGGTGAGCACGATGCGCATCACCACCGCGGCGCCGCTGCCCCAGAAGATGGCCTTCTTCTGCTGTTCGGGCGGCAGGCCGCGTGCGGCCAGGGCGATGACCACCGCGTTGTCGCCCGACAACACGATGTTCACGCCGATGATCTGCAGCAGCCCAATCCAGAGCAACGGATCGGAGATATTCATCGTGCGCCTCCCGGTTCTACGCCTGCCGCGAGCGCAGGCCGCACGATGCTATAGGCGCGCCCGCCGGCGCTGGTGCGTGAATCTACGCACCCAGGGTCATGCCCGGCGCGTCAGAGCAGGGCCTTGAGCAGCTTGCCCATCTCGGAGGGGTTGCGCGTGACGGTGAAGCCGCATTCCTCCATCACCGCCAGCTTGGCCTCGGCCGTGTCGGCGCCGCCGGAGATCAGCGCGCCGGCGTGGCCCATGCGCTTGCCCGGAGGCGCGGTGACGCCGGCGATGAAGCCGACGACGGGCTTCTTCATGTGGTCCTTGCACCAGCGCGCGGCCTCGGCCTCGTCGGGGCCGCCGATCTCGCCGATCATGATCACCGCATCCGTGTCCGGGTCGTCGTTGAACAGCCGCATGATGTCGATGTGCTTCAGGCCGTTGATCGGGTCGCCGCCGATGCCCACCGCACTGCTCTGGCCGATGCCGAGTTCGCTGAGCTGCGCCACGGCCTCGTAGGTCAAGGTGCCGGAGCGGCTGACCACGCCGACGCGGCCCTTCTTGTGGATGTGGCCGGGCATGATGCCGATCTTGATCTCGTCGGGCGTGATGGTGCCCGGGCAGTTGGGGCCGAGCAGCAGCGTCTTCTTGCCGCCGGCGGCCTCCTTGGCCTTCATCTTGTTGCGCACCTCCAGCATGTCGCGGATGGGGATGCCTTCGGTGATGCAGATCGCCAGGTCCAGGTCGGCCTCGACCGCTTCCCAGATGGCCGCCGCGGCCCCCGGTGGCGGCACGTAGATCACGCTGACGGTGGCGCCGGTCTGCGCCTTGGCGTCCTTGACGCTGGCGTAGATGGGAATGCCTTCGAAATTCTCGCCGGCCTTCTTCGGGTTGACGCCGGCGACGAAGCAGTTCTTGCCGTTGGCGTAGGCCACGCACATGCGCGTGTGGAACTGGCCGGTCTTGCCGGTGATGCCCTGCGTGATGACCTTGGTGTCCTTGTTGATCAGGATGCTCATGTGTTCCTCACTTCACCGCCGCGACGATCTTCGTGGCCGCCTCGGCCATGGTGTCCGCCGAGATGATCGGCAGCCCGCTGTCCTTGAGCATCTTCTTGCCCAGGTCCTCGTTCGTGCCCTTCATGCGCACCACCAGCGGCACGCTCAGGTTGACGGCCTTGCACGCGGCGATCACGCCTTCGGCGATGGTGTCGCACTTCATGATGCCGCCGAAGATGTTGACCAAGATGCCCTTGACCGCCTTGTTGGCCAGCATGATCTTGAAGGCCTCGGTCACCTTCTCGGCGGTGGCGCCGCCGCCGACGTCGAGGAAGTTGGCCGGCTCGCCGCCGAAGAGCTTGATGGTGTCCATCGTCGCCATGGCCAGGCCCGCGCCGTTGACCAGGCAGCCGATGTTGCCGTCCAGGCTGATGTAGCTCAGGTCGAACTTGCTGGCCTCGACCTCGGCCGGGTCTTCTTCGTCCAGGTCGCGGTAGGCAACGATGTCCGGGTGGCGGTACAGGGCGTTGCTGTCGAAATTGAACTTCGCGTCCAGCGCCTTGATGTGGCCGTTGCCCTCCAGGATCAGCGGATTGATCTCGGCCAGGCTGGCATCGGTGTCCATGTAGGTCTTGTAGAGCTTCTTGAACACATCGACCGCCTGGGCACGGCTGGCGGCCGGCACGCCGATGCCGTCGGCCAGCTCGCCAGCCTGCGCGTCGGTCAGCCCCGCGGCGGGGTCGACGAAGACCTTGATGATCTTCTCGGGCGTGGCGTGCGCCACCTCCTCGATGTCCATGCCGCCTTCGCTGCTGGCCATCATCGCCACCTTCTGCGTGGCGCGGTCGGTCAGCGCGGCGACGTAGTACTCCTTCTTGATGTCGGCGCCTTCCTCGATCAGCAGGCGCCGCACCTTCTGGCCCTCGGGCCCGGTCTGGTGCGTCTTCAGCTGCATGCCGAGGATCTCGCTGGACAGCTTCTTCACCTCGTCGAGCGAGCGCGCCAGCTTGACGCCGCCGCCCTTGCCGCGGCCGCCGGCGTGAATCTGCGCCTTGACCACCCACACTGCGCCGCCGAGCTTCTGCGCCGCTTCGCCGGCCTCGAGCACGGTGAAGGCCGGATAGCCGCGGGGCACCGGCACACCGAAGTTGCGAAGGATTTCCTTGCCTTGGTACTCGTGAATCTTCATGGACGGACTCGCGCTGAGGGGTGACGGTGGGGGCCGACGACGCGGTGGATGATCGATCACGCGCCTTGCAGCATCCTGAATCTGCCGCGCCGGGCGTCGGTGTCGTGCCGGCCGGGTCAGGCTCGTCGACGCACCGCCTCAGGCGGCTGCCCGGTTGGCGGGCCGGCGCACTTTATCACGCGGTCACTCGACGGGCGGCTCCTCGTCGGGCCCGTCGACCCGGCCGGTCAGCACCCGCCGGATCACCTCGCCGGAGAAACCGCGCCCGGCCAGAAAACGCATGCGCCGGGCACGCTCATGCGCGTCGGCCGGCGGCGTGCCGAAGCGGCGGCTGCACAGCTGCGCGGCGCGCTGCAACTCGCTGTCGCGCAGTTGCTGCAGCGCCTGCGGCGGCAGCTTCAGCCCGTGCTGGGCCAGTTCGCGCTGGATGCGCTGCGTGCCCATGCCTGCCGAGCGCAGGCGCACGCGGCTTTCGACGAAACGCTGCTCGCTCAGCAGCCCCTTGGCTTGCAGCGCATCGAGCAGCCCGTCGACCTGCGTGGCGGCGTCGGGCTCGTCCGGCCCCAGGGCGCGCAGCAGCTTGCGCCGCAATTCGCTGCGGCTGTGCTCGCGCTGCGCCAGCCAGCCCAGTGCCCGCGCCTGCAGGCTGGGCGGCGGCCGCTTCATGCGGTCACTCGGCGGGCTTGTCGGCCGCCGGCCGCGGCCCGCCCGTCGCGCCGCCCACCGTGTGCTGGCGGGGGCCAACCGCCTTCGCGGCATGCCAACCGGCGCCGCCGATGTGCGCCTGCGCCGACATCGCGGGCACGGTCAGGCGTTGTCCTGCGGCTGTGCCGCCAAGGGGGCGATGCCGCGGGCTTCGCGCACACGATTTTCGATCTCGATGGCCAGCTCGGGGTTCTCGCGCAGGAACTCGCGCGCGTTGTCCTTGCCCTGGCCGATCTTCTCGCCGTTGTAGGCGTACCAGGCGCCGGACTTGTCGAGGATGCGCGCCTCGACGCCCATGTCGATGATCTCGCCCTCGCGGCTGATGCCTTCGCCGTAGAGGATGTCGAACTCGGCCGTCTTGAAGGGCGGCGCCACCTTGTTCTTGACGATCTTGACCTTGGTCTCGCTGCCGATGACCTCGTCGCCCTTCTTGATGCTGCCGGTGCGGCGGATGTCCAGCCGCACCGAGGCGTAGAACTTCAGCGCGTTGCCGCCGGTGGTGGTCTCGGGGTTGCCGAACATCACGCCGATCTTCATGCGGATCTGGTTGATGAAGATGACCATGGTGTTGGTCTTGTTGATGGTCGCGGTGAGCTTGCGCAGCGCCTGGCTCATCAGCCGCGCCTGCAGGCCCGGCAGCGAATCGCCCATCTCGCCTTCGAGCTCGGCCTTGGGCGTCAGCGCGGCCACCGAGTCGACGACGATCAGGTCCACCGAGCCGGAGCGCACCAGCGCGTCGACGATTTCCAGCGCCTGCTCGCCGGTGTCGGGTTGGCTGATCAGCAGGTCCTGCAGGTTGACGCCGAGCTTGGCGGCGTACTGCGTGTCCAGTGCGTGTTCGGCATCGATGAAGGCGCAGACGCCGCTGAGCTTCTGCATCTCGGCGATGACCTGCAAGGTCAGCGTGGTCTTGCCCGACGATTCGGGGCCGTAGATCTCGACCACCCGGCCGCGCGGCAGGCCGCCGACGCCGAGCGCGATGTCCAGGCCCAGCGAGCCGGTGGACACGACCTGGATGTCGTGGGCGACTTCGCCGTCGCCCAGGCGCATGATCGAGCCCTTGCCGAACTGCTTTTCGATCTGCGACAGGGCCGCCTGCAGGGCTTTGGCCTTTTCGGTGTTCAATGCCTTCACGGGTGCGTCCATCTGCTTTCTCCTTCGTGGCGGGCCATTATGGCCATCCGCTGGATGTTTGTACAGTAGATTTGCAGTGCCGGGCGCCATCACCGGCTGCCTAGAATCCCGTCGCAAGTGCCATGACAAGGAGACCCGGGCATGCGCATTCTCATTGCCGAAGACGACCAAGTCCTGGCGGATGGGCTGCTGCGCTCGCTGCGTGCGGCCGGTTATGCCACCGACCACGTGAGCAGCGGCTCGGAGGCGGACGCCGCACTGGCCGACCATGAGTTCGACTGCGTCATCCTTGATCTGGGATTACCCAAGATGCACGGGCTGGACGTGCTGCGCCGCGTGCGCGCGCGCGGCTCGTCGGTGCCGGTGCTGATCCTCACCGCGGCCGACAGCGTCGAGCAGCGCGTCAAGGGGCTCGATCTGGGGGCCGACGACTACATGGCCAAGCCCTTCTCGCTGCAGGAGCTGGAGGCGCGCGTGCGCGCACTGACGCGCCGCGGGCTGGGCAGCGCGGCGACGATCATCAAGCACGGGCCGCTGAGCTTCGATGCCACCGGCCGCGTGGCCTACATCAACGACCAGATGATCGAGCTGTCGGCGCGCGAGCTCTCGCTGCTGGAGGTGCTGTTGCAGCGCGCCGGCCGGCTGGTCAGCAAGGACCAGCTGGTCGAGCGGCTGTGCGAATGGGGCGAAGAGGTCAGCAACAACGCCATCGAGGTCTACATCCACCGCCTGCGCAAGAAGATCGAGCAGGGGCCGATCCGCATCGCCACCGTGCGCGGACTGGGCTACTGCCTGGAAAAGATCCCCGCTTGAGCCGAACCGAGGCCCCGTGACCGCGCCGAGCCAGCAGCATTCGCTGTTCGGCGAGATCCTCGACTGGATGCTCGCGCCGCTGCTGCTGCTGTGGCCGATGAGCATCTTCCTGACCTACCTGGTGGCGCAGAACATCGCCAACCGCCCCTACGACCGCGAGCTGGGCGTGGTGGTGCGCGCCATCGCCCAGCAGGCCAGCGTCGACCCGGCCAGCGGCAGCCAGCCACCGACGGTGCGCCTGCAGATGCCGTCGATGGCCGCCGAACTGCTGCGCGCCGAGGACGCCGACAGCGTGTTCTTCCAGGTGCTGGGGACGCGCGGCGAGTTCGTCGCCGGCGACGAGGCGCTGCCGGTGCCCGAGGAGCCGGTGCGCCAGGCCGGCGAGCTGCAGTTCCGCGACGAGACGATGCGCGAGGAACCGGTACGCGTGGCCTACATGTGGCTGAAGGTGCCGGGCGCGCCGGGCGACAGCACGATGCTCGTGCAGGTGGCCGAGACCTTGCAGAAGCGCGCGCGCCTGGCCAACGAGATCATCAAGGGCGTGATCCTGCCGCAGTTCATCATCCTGCCGCTGGCGGTGGTGTTGGTGTGGTTTGCGCTGGCGCGCGGCATCAAGCCGCTGAGCCTGCTGCAGCAGCGCATCCGCCGGCGCGACAGCTCCGACCTGAGCCCGATCGACGAACGCGACGTGCCCGACGAGGTGGCTCCGCTGGTGCGCGCCATCAACGAGCTGCTGGGCCGGCTGGACCAGTCGATCCGCACGCAGAAGCAGTTCCTCGCCGACGCGGCGCACCAGCTGAAGACGCCGCTGGCCGGGCTGCGCATGCAGGCCGAGCTGGCCGGCCGCGAGATCGACGCCGGCGCCAGCGACGCCGGCTCGCTGAAGAACTCGCTGCAGCAGATCGCCCGCTCCAGCCAACGCGCCGCGCACATGGTCAACCAGCTGCTGGCCATGGCGCGCGCCGAGGACCGCGAACAGGCGCTGCGCAAGCAGGACCTGGACCTGGCCGCCATCGTCATGGAAGCGGTGCGCGACTTCGTGCCCAAGGCCATGGACAAGCGCATCGACCTGGGCTACGAAGGCCCGGACGAAAGCACCGGCGCGCGGCTGCACGGCCAGCCGGTGCTGGTGCGCGAGATGGTGCGCAACCTGGTCGACAACGCGCTGCAATACACGCCCGGCGGCGGCACGGTGACGGCGCGCGTGCTGGCCGACCCCTTCGGCCAGGTGGTGGTGCTGCAGGTCGAAGACAACGGCCCGGGCATCGCCGAGGCCGAGCGCGAACTGGTCTTCCAGCCCTTCTACCGGCCGGCCGACACGGTGATCGAAGGCAGCGGCCTGGGCCTGGCCATCGTGCGCGAGGTGGCCGAGCAGCACGGCGCCGAGATCTCGGTGGCCGATGCGCAGCCGCGGGCGGTGGCCGCGGCCCATGGCAGCGGGCCCGGCACCTTGATCACGGTGCGCTTTCCGGTGCGCTGGACGCCGCCCCGGCCTGCGGCCTGAGCGCCGGATCGCGGTGCGCGGCCACGCGCCAGCGCCACAGCGCGGCGTCGTCCTGCTCTGCCAGCCCGGCGCGGCAGGCATCGGCGAAGAGCGCCGCGGCCACCTGGCCCAGGCGCTGCGGCATGCCGGCGGCGTCGGCCATGGCCATCGCCAGCCGGGAATCCTTGGCCAGCAGCGCCATCTGCGCCTGCACCGACGCATCGTGGCCGAGCGCGCGGCGCAGCCGGTCGCTGCCGATCCAGCTCTGGCCGCTGGAGGCCTCGATCACCGCCAGTGTGGCGGCCGGGTCCAGCCCCAGGCTTTCGGCCAGCGCCAGCACCTCGGCCGCGCCGGCCAGGTTGATGGCCGCCAGCAAGTTGTTGACGAGCTTGGTTCGCGCGCCGTCGCCCGGCGTCGGGCCGATGCGGAAGAGCCGCGTCGACATCTGCTGCAGCAGCGCCTGCCAGCGCACGAACGCCGCATCGGCGCAGGCCAGCATCAGGCTCATCGTGCCGTCGCGCGCGCGCGCCGGGCCGCCGGACATCGGCGCGTCGATGCAGTCGATGCCCAGCGCAGCCAGCCGTGCGGCAGCGTCTTCCACAGCCTGCGGCGACAGCGTCGGGCACAGCATTACCGTGGCGCCGCGCGCCAGGCCGTGCACCGCGCCGCGCGCGCCGAACAGCACCTGATGGGTCTGCGCGTCGTCGACCACGGCGACGATCAGCAACTCGCGGCCCAACGCGGCCGACGCCGCATCGGTATGCACCGTGGCACCCGCCGCCTGCGCCGCGGCTTCGCGCGCGGCATCCACGTCGTGCACGCCGACGTCGTGGCCGCGCTCGAGCAGGCGCAGCGCCATGGCCAGCCCCATCAGGCCGATGCCGACGAAGCCGACTCGCGCGCGCATCGTGCCCGGCTCAGCTCTGCATCAGCCGGCGGCTCTTGGACACCGACATCAGGATGCCCAGGCCCAGGCCGAGCGTGACCATCGCCGTGCCGCCGTAGCTGATGAAGGGCAGCGGCACGCCCACCACCGGCAGGATGCCGCTGACCATGCCCATGTTGACGAAGGCATAGGTGAAGAAGCTCAGGGTGATGGCGCCGGCCAGCAGCCGCGTGAACACCGTCGGCGCCTCGGAGGCGATCCACAGACCGCGGAAGATCAGGAAGGTGAAGCCCAGCAGCAGCGCGCCCACGCCGGCCAGGCCGAACTCCTCGGCAAAGGCGGCGAAGATGAAGTCGGTGGTGCGCTCGGGGATGAACTCCAGGTGCGTCTGCGTGCCCTGCATGAAGCCCTTGCCGCTCAAGCCGCCGGAGCCGATGGCGATCATGCCCTGGATGATGTGGAAGCCCTTGCCCAGCGGGTCGCGCGTCGGGTCGAGCAAGGTGCAGACGCGGTGCTGCTGGTATTCGCGCAGCACCGGCCAGCGCACGCCCTCGGCGCAGATGGCGTCGGCGCTGAAGACGATCGCGCCGATGGCCAGCGCGCCGACCACCAGCACCGGCAGGATCAGCTTCCACGACAGGCCGGCGAAGAAGATCACGTAGATGCCGGCGGCCAGCACCAGGATCGCGGTGCCCAGGTCGGGCTGCTTGGCGATCAGCCCCACCGGCACCAGCAGCAGCGCGCCGGCAACCAGGAAGTCGGGCACACGCAGCTGGCCTTCGCGGCGCTGGAACCACCAGGCCAGCATCAGCGGCATGGCGATCTTCATGATCTCGCTGGGCTGGATGACCGTGCCGACGTACAGCCAGCGCGTGGCGCCCTTCTTGGTGATGCCCACGCCCGGCACGGAGGTGACGATGAGCAGCGCCAGCCCCAGCAGGTACACCGGCACGGCCAGCTGCAGCAGCCGCTGCGGCGGCACCTGCGACACCAGCAGCAGCACGCCCAGCGCCAGCAGCATGTTGCGGCCATGGTCGACGAAGCGCGTGCCATGGTCGTAGCCGGCGGAATACATGGTCACCAGCCCCAGTGCCGCCAGGCAGCCGATGGCCAGCGCCAGCCAGGCGTCGTAGCCGGTGAACAGCGGCTGCACGCGCTGCCACAGCGTCGGGCGCTCCAGCACCGCGCTCACGGGTCTACCCTTCGCGCGGCGCGCTGCGGGATTCGCGCTTGGGGACGGCCCGGCGCGCTCATGGCATGGCCGCGCTGGCACTCTGACCCGGCAGCGGCACGTCGGCGGCCAGGCGCGGCTTGCCCACCGGCACGGTGCTCTTGCCCTGCTGCGTCAGCGCGATGTCCTCCACGCTCGGGTATTGGCCGAGCAGCAGGTAGTCGAAGACGCGGCGCGCGATCGGCGCGGCGGACATCGAGCCCCAGCCGGCGTTCTCGACGATCACGGCCAGCGCCACTTTGGGTTCATCCACCGGCGCGAAGGCGACGTACAGCGAGTGGTCGCGCTTGCGCTCGTCGGCCTTGACGCTGCTGTACTTCTCGCCGGCGCGCAGGCCCACCGCCTGCGCGGTGCCGGTCTTGCCGCCGCTCTGGTAGGGCGCGCCGACGAACACCGCGCGCGACGTGCCCTCCAGCGTCACGCCGTTCATCGCGCGGCGGATCACGTCGACCTGCTCGGGCTTCAGGTCCAGCGGCGGCAGCGCGTCGCTGGCGACTTGACGCCGCTCGCCGCTGACCACGTCCACCACCTCGCGCGCCAGCCGCGGCTTGAAGCGCAGGCCGCCGGTGGCCAGCGTGGACATCGCCGTGGCCATCTGCAGCATGGTGAAGCTGTTGTAGCCCTGGCCGATGCCCAGCGAGATGGTCTCGCCGGCGAACCACTTCTGCATCTCCGGCTTGCGGTAGGCGCGGCGCTTCCACTCGGTGGACGGCAGCAGGCCGGTGACCTCGCCTTCGACGTCGATGCCGGTCTTGCGGCCGAAGCCGAAGGGCTCGAGCTCGTCGTGGATCAGGTCCACGCCCATCTCGTTGGCCAGGCTGTAGAAGTAGACGTTGCTGGAGCTGACGATGGCCGCGCGCATGTCCTTCGGGCCGGGGCGGTCGGTCTCGGGGCTGCCGAAGACGCGCCCGCCGAAGCTGAAGGTCAGGTTGTCCTGGATGATCACGTGCGGGCCGCGCTTGCCCGAATCGAGCGCCGCCATGGCCATGAACGGCTTGTAGGTCGAGCCCGGCGGGTACGTGCCCCGCAGGGCCCGGTTCAGCAGCGGCTTGTCGATGTTCTCGTTCAGCTCGCGCCAGCTGTCCACATCGATGCCGTCGACGAACAGGTTCGGGTCGAAGGTGGGCTTGCTGACGAAGGCCAGCACCTCGCCGTTGCGCGGATCGATGGCCACCAGCGCGCCGCGCCGCTCGCCGAACAGCTCCTCGATCAGCGCCTGCAGCTTGATGTCCACCGACAGCATCAGCGTGTTGCCGGGCGTCGGCGCGTGGCTGGACAGGCGCCGGATGGCGCGGCCGCCGGCGCTGGTCTCGACGCGCTCGAAGCCGGTCTGGCCGTGCAGGTCGGCCTCGTAGCTTTGCTCCAGGCCGAGCTTGCCGATGTATTCGGTGCCCTTGTAGTTGGCCAGCTGCTCGTCCGGCCAATCTTCCATCTTCGTCTTCTCGGCCTGGTTGATGCGGCCGATGTAGCCCAGCAGGTGGCTGCCGGTTTCGCCGAGCGGATAGTTGCGGAACAGCCGCGCCTTCACGTCGACGCCGGGGAAGCGGAAGCGCTGCGCCATGAAGCGCGCCACTTCCTCGTCGCTGAGCTTGGTGCGGATCGGCAGCGAGTCGAAGCTCTTGCCTTCGTCGAGCAGGCGCTTGAAGCGGCGCCGATCGCGGGCGCCGATCTCGACGATGCCGCCCAGGCCGTCGATCGTGGCCTCCAGGTCGTCCACCTTCGACGGCGTGATCTCCAGCGTGTAGGCCGAGTAGTTGGTGGCCAGCACCTCGCCGTGGCGGTCGAGGATGCGGCCGCGGTTGGGCACGATCGGCAGCACCGCGGTGCGGTTGGACTCGGCCTGCGCCGCCAGGTCCTCGTGGCGCACCACCTGCAGCACCCACAGCCGCGCGCCCAGCAGCCCGAAGGCCAGCAGCACGAAGACCCCGGCCGCGAACAGGCGCAGCCGGAAGCGGTCCAGCTCGTGCTCGAGGTTCTTGAGTTCGGCCACCGGAGAGGACGGTTAGAGGGGACGATTGTGGTCCGGGTCGGGCGGCCGCCGCTGCGGCGCCAGCAGCAGCGCCGTGACAACCGGCCACAACAGCGCTTCGAACAGCGGCGCGAACAGCAGTTCCCAGCCCGGGAACATGCCGCCGGCCAACATGCGCACGATCAGCGACACCAGGTGCGCGGCCAGGAACAGCGGCAGCACCTGCACCGCCTGCTCGGCCAGGCCGAACCACAGCAGCCGGCGGTGCGCGCTGATCGCGCCGAAGCTCAGCAGCGTGTAGGCCAGCGCATGCTGGCCCAGCAGCGCGCCCTCGTGCACGTCCATCAGCAGGCCGAACAGGAAGGCCACGCCCACGCCGACGCGGCGCGGCTGGTGCACGTTCCAGAACACCAGCACCAGCGCCAGCATGTCCGGCTGCGCCGGATGGCGGCCCAGCGGCAGCAGGTTGATGCCCAGCGCGACCAGCAGCGTCAGCGCGATGAAGAAGGGGTTGACCGGCAGCAGCAGCTGGTTCGAGCCGCGCGGCATGATCATCGGCGCGCCCCCCTGCCCGGACGGTCGTTCGGCCGTTCGCCGGGGCGGTCCCCAGGCCGATCGGCCGTGCGTTCGGACTTGTCGGGCACGACGGCTTCGCGCGGCGGCTGCTGCAGCGCCAGCGGCTCCAGCACCAATACGTGGCGCACGCCATCGGCCGACGCGCTGGGCGCCAGCAGGATGCGCGCGAAGCCGGATTCGGCGCGCCGCTCCACGGCGATGACCTTGGCCACCGACAGCCCGGGCGGGTAGATGCCGTCGACGCCGCTGGTGTTGAGCTCGTCGCCGACCTGCACGTCGGCGTTGGCGGCCATGAAGCGCAGCTCCATCGCGCCGCCGCCGGCGCCGCCGAAGGCCGCGCTGCGCGCCAGCGTGCGCGCGTTGAGCACCGGAATGGCGGCATCCTTGTCGATCAGCAGCGTCACCTGCGCGCTCAGCGGGAAGACGCGCGTCACCTGGCCGAGCACGCCGTCGGGCCCGATCACCGGCGCGCCCAGCACCACGCCGTGCGTGGCGCCGCGGTCGATGAACAGCTTGCGCGAGAAGGGGTCGGCCGCCTCGTACAGCACCTCGGCGGCCTGGCTGCGCACCTGCAGCGACGGGCGCAGGTCGAGCAACGCGCGCAGGCGCTCGTTCTCACGTTCCAGGCGTTCGGCGCGCGCGGCCTTCTCGGCCTGCAGCGTCATCTTCTCCTGGGCCGCCTTCTCGCTGGCCAGCGCGCTGCTCAGGCCGCGCAGGTAGTCGGCGCCCCCCTGCCACAGCTGCACCGGCACGTTGAGCGCGCGCTGCACCGGCAGCAGCCCGGTGGCGATGGCCGCGCGCAGCGGCTGGGCGAACTCGAAGCGCGTGTCGGCGACCATCAGGAACAGCGCCAGCGCCGAAAAGAAGGCCAGCTTCGTCAGCGCCGACGGACCCTGCCGGAAGAACGGCGGCGGCGTGCGGTCGATGGTGCCCAGCGACATGGCGGCCGCGCTTGGATGGACGCGAGGGCGGGGCCGCCCCTCACTCGGAGGTGAAGATGCCGCCCAGGCGGTCCATGCGCTCCAGCGCCATGCCGCAGCCGCGCACCACGCAGGTCAGCGGGTCTTCGGCCACCAGCACCGGCAGGCCGGTTTCTTCGGCCAGCAGGCGGTCCAGGTCGCGCAGCAGCGCGCCGCCGCCGGTGAGCATCATGCCGCGCTCGGCGATGTCGGCACCCAGTTCGGGCGGCGTCTGCTCGAGCGCGTTCTTCACCGACGACACCATCTGGTTCAGCGGGTCGGTCAAGGCTTCCAGGATCTCGTTGCTGCTGATGGTGAAGCTGCGCGGCACGCCCTCACTGAGGTTGCGGCCCTTGACCTCGATCTCGCGCACCTCGCTGCCCGGGAAGGCCGAGCCGATGCTCTTCTTGATGAGCTCGGCGGTGGGCTCGCCGATCAGCATGCCGTAGTTGCGGCGGATGTAGTTGATGATCGACTCGTCGAACTTGTCGCCGCCGACGCGGATGCTGCCCTTGTAGACCATGCCGCCCAGGCTGATGACACCGACCTCGGTGGTGCCGCCGCCGATGTCGACGACCATCGAGCCCGAGGCCTCGCTCACCGGCAGGCCGGCGCCGATGGCCGCGGCCATCGGCTCTTCGATCAGGTACACATCCGAAGCGCCGGCGCCGAGCGCCGATTCGCGGATGGCGCGGCGCTCGACCTGCGTCGACCCGCAGGGCACGCAGATGATGATGCGCGGGCTGGGCCGCATCATCGAGCGCGGGTGCACCATCTTGATGAACTGCTTGAGCATCTGCTCGGTGACGGTGAAGTCGGCGATCACGCCGTCCTTCATCGGGCGGATGGCCTCGATGTTGCCCGGCACCTTGCCGAGCATGGCCTTGGCCTCGTGGCCCACGGCCTGGATGGTCTTCTTGCCGTGCGGGCCGCCTTCGTGGCGGATGGCGACGACCGAAGGCTCGTCCAGCACGATGCCCTTGCTGCGCACGTAGATCAGCGTGTTGGCGGTGCCCAGGTCGATGGCGAGATCGGTCGAAAAGTAGCGGCGCAGGGAAGCGAACATGGTCTGTGGGGCGCAAGGCAAAGGGCGCTCAGCGGGGGCGCGGGCCCTCCGCGGCATGCGGCATCGGTGTCCTTGTCGGGCCCTGGGGTGGCATCAGTGGCGTCGTTCGAGGGGCCCCTGGGGATAACCGGGGATAATACCTCATAGCCCTTGGTTTCCCAGTCCGGAAACCGAGCATCGAGGCGCCGGGGACGGCGCCTTCGAGCGTCAAATTGCCAGGTTTTTTCATGTTGCTGACACCCGAGGACGTGAACCGCATCGCCCTGCTGGCGCGGCTCGATCTGTCCGACGCCGAACGGGCGGCGATGCTCGGCCAGCTCAACGGCTTCTTCGGCATCGTCGAACGCATGAGCGCGGTCGACACGCGCGGCATCGAGCCGCTGTACACGCCGCTGTCGGCGGTGCAGGCGGTGGCGCTGCGGCTGCGTGACGACGTCGTCACCGAGACCGACCAGCGCGAGCTCAACCAGAAGAGCGCGCCACGCGTCGAGGACGGCCTGTACCTGGTACCGAAGGTCGTCGAATGAGCCGCCACGCCACCACGCAGGCGCGTGTCACGCGCAGGTGTCGGGCATGACGGCCGCGCTGCACGACATGGGCGTGGCCGAGATGAGCCGCGCCCTGCAGGCGGGGCAGGTGTCGAGCCTGGAAATCACGCAACATCTGCTCACCCGCGTTGCCGATTTCGAACATCTGGGCGCCTTCCTGGCGCGCGACGCGCAACTCAGCCTGGCGCAGGCGCGCGACGCCGACGCCCGCCGGGCGCGCGGCCCGGTGCACGCGCTGACAGGCGTGCCCATCGCGCACAAGGACATCTTCGTCACGCGCGAGCTGGCGTCCACCGCCGGCTCGAAGATGCTTGCCGGCTATGCCAGCCCCTTCGATGCGACGGTGGTGGCACGGCTCGGCGGCGGCGCCGACGGCCAGCCGGGCGCCGGCATGGTGCTGCTGGGCAAGCTCAACTGCGACGAGTTCGCCATGGGCTCGGCCAACGAGAACTCGGCCTTCGGCGCGACCAAGAACCCCTGGGACCTGCAGCGCGTGCCGGGCGGCTCCTCGGGCGGCTCGGCGGCCGCCGTCGCGGCGCGCCTGGTGCCCGCGGCCACGGGCACCGACACCGGTGGCTCGATCCGCCAGCCGGCCAGCTTCTCCGGCGTCACCGGCATCAAGCCGACCTATGGCGTGTGCTCGCGCTACGGCATGGTGGCCTTCGCCTCCAGCCTGGACCAGGCCGGCCCGCTGGCGCGCAGCGCCGAGGACTGCGCGCTGCTGCTGTCGGCGATGAGCGGCTTCGACCCGCGCGACGCCACCAGCGCCGAACGGCCGCCGCAGGACTTCCACGCGCAGATGCTGCAACCGCGCGAGCAGGCCAGCCCGGGGCGGCCGCTGCAGGGGCTGCGCATCGGGCTGCCGCGCGAGTTCTTTCCGCAGGCGCTGGCCACCGACGTGCACGACGCGGTGCGCGCTGCGCTGGCCGAGCTGGAAAGGCTGGGCGCGACGCTGGTCGATGTCAGCCTGCCGCGCACCGAGCTGTCCATTCCCGTGTACTACATCATCGCGCCGGCCGAGGCCAGCTCGAACCTGTCGCGCTTCGACGGCGTCAAGTTCGGCCACCGCGCCAAGGACTACGACGACCTGCGCAGCATGTACGAGCGCACGCGCGCCGAAGGCTTCGGCGCCGAGGTCAAGCGCCGCATCATGATCGGCACCTACGTGCTCAGCCATGGCTATTACGACGCCTACTACCTGCAGGCGCAGAAGCTGCGGCGCATGATCGCCGACGACTTCCAGGCCTGCTTCCGTCAGTGCGACCTGATCGCCGGCCCGGTGGCGCCCACCGTGGCCTGGACGCTGGGCGCGCAGCAGGACGACCCCGTCAAGGCCTACCTGGCCGACATCTTCACGCTGCCGGCCAGCCTGGCCGGCCTGCCGGGCATGAGCGTGCCGGCCGGCCTGGGCGCGGGCGGCATGCCGGTGGGGCTGCAGCTGATCGGCAACTATTTCGGCGAGGGCCCGCTGCTGCAGGCCGCGCATGCCTTCCAGCAGGCCACCGATTTCCACCGGCGGGCGCCGGCGGGGGTGAGCGGAGCATGAGCACACCGCCGCTGATCCGCGGTTTCGAGGTCGTCATCGGCCTGGAAACGCACGTGCAGCTGTCCACGCACAGCAAGATCTTCTCCGGCGCGTCCACGCAGTTCGGCGCCGCGCCCAACACCCAGGCCTGCGCGGTGGACCTGGGGCTGCCGGGCACGCTGCCGGTGCCCAACCGCGGCGCGGTGGAGCGCGCCATCCGCTTCGGCCTGGCGGTGCAGGCCAAGGTGGCGCCGCAGTCGATCTTTGCGCGCAAGAACTACTTCTATCCCGATCTGCCCAAGGGCTACCAGATCAGCCAGTACGAGATTCCGGTGGTGCAGGGCGGCCACGTCGACATCCGCGTCGGCGACCAGGCCAAGCGCGTGACGCTGACGCGCGCCCACCTCGAAGAGGACGCCGGCAAGTCGCTGCACGAGGACTATGCCGGCCTGACCGGCATCGACCTGAACCGCGCCGGCACGCCGCTGCTGGAAATCGTCACCGAGCCGGACATGCGCAGCAGTGCCGAGGCCGTGGAGTACGCCAAGGCGCTGCATGCGCTGGTGGTGTGGCTGGGCGTGTGCGACGGCAACATGCAAGAAGGCAGCTTCCGCTGCGACGCCAACGTCTCGGTGCGCCGGCCCGGCGCCGCGCTGGGCACGCGCCGCGAAGTGAAGAACCTCAACTCCTTCCGCTTCCTGCAGCAGGCCATCGACTTCGAGGTGCAGTGGCAGATCGACCGCCTCGAGGACGGGCTGCCGATCGAGCAGGCCACGGTGCTGTTCGACCCCGACACCGGCGAGACGCGCGCGATGCGCAGCAAGGAAGATGCGCACGACTACCGCTACTTCCCCGACCCCGACCTGCCGCCGCTGGTGATCGCACCGGAGTGGGTGGAGCGCGTGCGCGCGCAGATGCCCGAGCTGCCGGGCGCGATGGCCGCGCGCTTCCAGCGCGACGACGGCCTGCCGGCCTACGACGCGGCGATGATGACGCAGAGCCTGGGCTTCGCGCGCGCCTACGAGGCGCTGCGCGACGCCAGCGGCCAGCCGAAGCTGGCGGCCAACTGGCTGATGGGCGAGGTCAGCAAGCGGCTGAATGCCGAGGGGCGCGACATCGAGGCGCTGCCGGTGGCCATGCCCCTGCTGGCGGCGCTGATCCGCCGCGTCGTCGACGGCACGGTGTCCAACAACGGCGCGCGCCAGGTGTTCGACGCGCTGTGGTCGGGCGAGGCCGAAGGCGTTGGCCCCTCGGGCGCGGGCACGCAGCCGATCTCCGGAGGGGATGCGGCCAGCCTGGTGGACGCGCTGATCGAGGCCAAGGGCCTGAAGCAGATGAGCGACACCGGCGCGCTGGAGGCAATCGTCGACGCGGTCATCGCCGCGAACGCCAAGTCGGTGGAGGAGTACCGCGCCGGCAAGGACAAGGCCTTCAACGCGCTGGTCGGCCAGGTGATGAAGGCCAGCAAGGGCAAGGCCAATCCGGCGCAAGCCCACGAAATCTTGAAGCGCCGGCTCGGCTGAGCCGCGTCAGCGCAGCGTCGAGTTCTTGACGTTGGACGGATTCGCCGCCACCGGCGACGGGCCGCGCTGCGGCGTGATCGGCCCCATGGATCCTGGCGCGGCGCCGGCCCACAGCGCCTTCAGGCGCGCCAGTTCGGCGTCGTACAGCCGGTTTACGCGGGCCAGTTCGGCTTCCTGATACACCGCCGTCTCGCGCTGCGCGCTGGCGGCGGCCTCGTTGGCCTCGAGCTGGCTGCGCAGCTTCGGCGGCAGCGGCTTGCCCACGTAGAACTCGGCCTCCGACAGCAGCGGCTTGCGCTCGGCCTCCAGCTCGCGCAGCCGTTCCTCGCCGGTCTTGATGGCCGCGCGCACCGTGTCCAGCGCCGCTTCGCGCGCCTTCTGGTGCGGCGCCTCGGACGGGTAGCGCGCCAGCAGGTTGCGGTCGCGACGCACCGCGTCGTTGTAGGCCGCACGTGCCTCGGCCTGCTTGAGCTCCTGCGCTTCCTTGGCCGCGCGCTCCTCGACCGTCAATGTCGGCGGGAAGACGCTCTTCAGCGACCCGTCCTTGTTGAGCACGCGCTGCTCCTTGGCGGTGCAGCTGGCGATGGGCCGGTCGGCGGTGATGCGGCGGCCCTGCTCGTCGACGCAGGTGTAGATGCCCGCGGCGCTGGCAGGCGCCGCGCTGGCCTGCGCGCGCAGCGACGGCGCCGCGCTGCCCAGCAGCAGGGCCAGCGCCAGGGCAACGGGCCGTCGGGCCATCACGTGCATTCAGACTCCATAGCGGTCGCGATACCTTTGCACCGGGTCGGCAAATACCCGCAGCGCCGGATCGTCGGCGGATTTCAAATACTGCAGCAAGTCATGCAGCGTCGCAATCGAAGCCACGTTCAGTTGCAGCCTCGTCGTGACGTACTGCACCGCCGACCACTCCACGTCCTTATCGCCTTCGGTGGCTTTTTCTTGACGGTCCAGCGCAATGAGGACGCCACAGGGCCGCGCGCCGGCCGCCTGCAGCAGGCGGATCGACTCGCGCACCGAGGTGCCTGCCGACATCACGTCGTCGACGATCAACACGCGGCCCGCGACCGGCGCACCGACCAGCACGCCGCCTTCGCCATGGTCCTTGGCCTCCTTGCGGTTGTAGGCAAAGGGCACGTTGTGGCCCAGCCGCGCCAGCTCCACCGCCACCGCCGAGGCCAACGTGATGCCCTTGTAGGCCGGCCCGAACAGCATGTCGAAGGCCAGCCCCGACTCGAGCAGGCGGCGTGCATAGAATTCCCCGAGGCGGCCGAGTTTCTCGCCGTCGTTGAACAGCCCGGCATTGAAGAAATACGGCGACAGCCGGCCGGCCTTGGTCTTGAATTCCCCGAAGCGCAGCACGCCGCAACGCACGGCAAAGTGCACGAAGTCCCGGGCCAGGGCTTCCGACGGCGGCGGCATGCTCATGAAAGGTCCTTGGTGTTTCGCCTCATCTCACTCAACCTGAACGGCATCCGTTCGGCCGCCAACAAGGGCTTCGTCGAGTGGGCGCAGGGGGTCGGCGCAGATTGTATGGGGGTGCAGGAAGTGCGCGCCCAGCCGCAGGACGTGGCCGGCAGGTTCGACCGTGTGGGTGACTTGAACGGGCATTTCCATCTGGCCGAGCGCAAGGGCTATGCCGGCGTCGGCCTGTACACGCGCCACGAGCCCAGCGACGTGAGCACCGGGTTCGGCGACGCGGAGTTCGATGCCGAAGGCCGCTACGTGGAGGCGCGCTACGACACGCCGAAGCGGCGCTTCAGCGTCGTCAGCTGCTATTTCCCCAGCGGCTCCAGCGGCGAGGAGCGGCAGGCGGCCAAGTTCCGCTTTCTGGAACGCCTGTATCCGCACCTGATGCGGCTGAAAGCCGGCCGCGAGTTCATCCTGGTCGGCGACGTGAACATCGCGCACCAGGAAATCGACCTGAAGAACTGGAAAAGCAACCAGAAGAACAGCGGCTTCCTGCCGGAGGAGCGCGCCTGGATGACCGGCTTGCTGACGCACGGCGGCCTGGTCGACGTGTTCCGCACGCTGAACACCCAGGCAGAGCAGTACACCTGGTGGAGCAACCGCGGCCAGGCCTGGGCCAAGAACGTGGGCTGGCGCCTGGACTATCACCTGGCCACGCCGGGCATTGCCGCCAAGGCCCGCCGCGAGCAGATCTTCCTGGAGCGGCGCTTCTCCGATCACGCGCCGGTGATCATCGACTACGACTTCAAGCTGTAGGCGAAGGTGGGACGAGATGGTTACTATTGAGAACTATTCTCACGTAACATGCAGCCGCCGCCGTTTTCGGAGTTGCCTCTATGCCGCAGCCAAACGCTTCCCCCGCACCCGCCGATGCCGGCGGACTGGAGCCGATCATCAGCGGCACGCTGACGCTGCTGACGCACTTTGCGCGCATGCCCGACCTGGCCGTGTCCGAGCGCATCGCCTGCAACCTGGCGCTGATCGCCCGGCATCCCCAGGCGTCGCCCGCGCTGCAGGAAGTCTGCGCCGGCCTGTTCACCGACTGGCTGGGCCCGCTGCGGCTGCAGGATGCCCCGGCCGGCGCCGAATGGGGCGGCGTCTTGCCCATGCCGCGGGTCGTGCAGTAGCCGTCGCGGCCGCGGGGCGTGGGGTGGCGGCCCCAGGCGCCTTGTGGGTGCTGCGCCACGCGGTCGGGGCTCGCCCCCACGCAGCGCGGCCGGGCGGCCCTGACCTGCCACGCCTCGCCGCCAACCTGGCCTTCCTGTGCGGCGAACATGCGCTCCCGCAGCGCGTCGCCGCGGCGGCACGGCCCGGTCGCGCCGGACGCCTGCAGATCGCCGGGCTGCCGCTGCGCCAGGCGCCCGGCCAGGGAGAATTGCACCCGCCGCATCGGCTGGCGCGGGTCGACGAACTGGGCGCCGACGGTTTCACCGGCTGCGGGTACCGTCCTGCCGCTGGACCGTGCGCCGGGCCGGGCTGGCTGACCCCTTACCGCAACAACGAAGGAGACATGGCATGAGACTGCTGATCACCGGCGGCGGCGGCTTCGTCGGCGCGCGGCTGGCGCGCACGCTGCTGGCGCGCGGCACGCTGGCCGGCCAGGCCGTGGAGCACATCGTGCTCGCCGACCAGTTTGCGCCACCCGCCGACCTGCTGGCCGATCCGCGCACCAGCGCACGCACCGGGCCGCTGCTCGACCAATGCGCGGCTCTGGCCGACGAGCCCTTCGACGGCGTGTTCCACCTGGCGTCGGCGGTGTCCGGCGAATGCGAGACCGACTTCGATCTGGGCATGCGCTCCAACCTGGACAGCACGCGCGCGCTGCTTGAGGCGCTGCGCCAGCGCCAGCAGCGCCACGGCGCGCTGACGCGGCTGGTCTTCTCCAGCTCGGTGGCGGTGTTCGGCCCCGACGCGTCGGTGCCGCTGCCGCCCGTCGTGGCCGACGACACGCTGCCGGCGCCGCAGACCTCCTACGGCATGCAGAAACTGGTATGTGAGCACCTGCTTGCCGATTACACGCGCAAGGGCTTCGTCGACGGCCGCGCCGCGCGCCTGATGACGGTGACGGTGCGCCCCGGCCGCCCCAACGGCGCGGCGTCGTCCTTCTTTTCCGGCATCGTGCGCGAGCCGCTGGCCGGGGTGGAGGCCGTGTGCCCCGTCAGCGCCGACGTGCGCCACCCGGTGTCGTCGCCGTCCAGCGCGGTGGCCGGGCTGATCGCCGTCTACGAGGCCGGGCGCGAGGCCTTCGGCGGCCGCCTGGCGCTCAACCTGCCGGCGCTTAACGTCAGCGTCGGCGAAATGCTCGACGCCCTGGAGCGTGTGGCCGGCCCGGCGGTGCGCGCGCGCGTGCGCTTCGAGCGCGACGAGCGCATCGCCGGCATCGTCGCCAACTGGCCCACCGGCGCCAGCGCGGCGCGCGCCGCGCGCCTGGGCCTGCAGGCGGACACCCGCTTCGACGACATCATCCGGCAGTACATCGACGACTGCCGCCAGCGGCCCGACGCCGCGCAGACCTTGAAAGGCCTGGCGCCATGAACCAGATCGACCTGAAGGGCCGCGTCGCCGTCATCACCGGCGGCGCGCAGGGCATCGGCTACGCCTGTGCCGAACGCATGCTGCGTTCCGGCGCGGCGGTGCGGCTGTGGGACATCGACGCCAAGCTGCTGGCGCAGGCGAGCGAGCGCCTGGGCGCGCTCGGCAGCGTGGGCACCGCGGTGGTCGAGCTGAGCGACGAGGCGGCCGTGGCCGCCGCCACCGCGCAGGCGGTGGCCGAGCAGGGGCGCATCGACATCCTCGTCAACAACGCCGGCATCACCGGCGGCAACGGCGTGACCTGGGAGCTGGAACCCGCGGTGTGGCGCCGCGTGCTGGAGGTCAACCTGGTCGCGCCCTTCCTCACCTGCCGCGCCATCGTGCCGCACATGCTGCGCCAGGGCTACGGGCGCATCGTCAACATCGCCTCGGTGGCCGGCAAGGAAGGCAACCCCAACGCGTCGCACTACAGCGCGTCCAAGGCCGGCCTGATTTCGCTGACCAAGTCGCTGGCCAAGGAACTGGCGACCAAGGGGGTGCTCGTCAACGCCGTGTCGCCGGCGGCGGCGAAGACGGCGATCTTCGACTCGATGACGCCGCAGCACATCGAGTTCATGCTGTCCAAGATCCCCATGGGCCGCTTCCTGGAGGTCGGCGAGGCCGCGGCGATGGTCGCTTGGCTGGCGTCGGAGGACTGCTCCTTCAGCACCGGCGCGGTCTTCGACCTGTCCGGCGGGCGCGCCACCTATTGACGGCGCCCCAGGCAGGCCGCGGTCTCCGCGGGGTCTCGGTTTTCGAGCACGCAGTCTAATCAATCGTTTGATTGAGTCCCTAGAATCCGCGGCATGAATCCCGTCCCGCCCGCGGAAGCCGCGCGCGCGCGTCTTCTGCGCAGCGGCCTGCGCCTGTTCGCGCAGCAGGGCTACGCCAAGACTTCCACGCGCGAGCTGGCCGAGCACGCCGGCGTCAACGTGGCCTCGATCAGCTACTACTTCGGCGACAAGGCCGGGCTGTACCGCGCCGTGTTCTTCGAGCCGCTGGGCTCGCCGCAGGACGACATCGCCCGCTTCGCCGCGCCCGGGCTGAGCCTGCCGCAGGCGCTGGCCGGCCTGTACAGCGTGTTCCTCGAACCGCTGGAGCAGGGCGACACCGCGCGGCTGTGCATGAAGCTGCACTTCCGCGAGATGCTCGAGCCCACCGGGCTGTGGCAGGAAGAGGTGGCCCACGGCATCCAGCCGATGCACGAAGCCTTGGTGGCCCTGCTGTGCCGCCATTTCGGCCTGACCCAGCCGGATGACGAGCTGCAACGGCTGGCCATCTGCATCACCGGGCTGGGCGTGCACATGCACGTCGGCTACGACGTGGTGCAGCAGCTGGCCCCGCAGTTGCACGACGGCGCCGATGCGCTGGACCAATGGGCCGACCGGCTGGTGCGCTATGCGCTGGCCATGATCGATGCCGAGCGCGCACGCCGCGCCACACACGAGGAGCTTGCATGCGCCACCCCACCCTTGCGTTGACCGTTGCCGGCACCAGCCTGCTGCTCGGCGCGTGCTCGGCCTTTGCGCCGCCCGTGCCGATGCCCGCGGCCGAGCCGCCGCCGATGCAGGCGCCGCAGGCCTGGCAGGCGCCGGCGGCGCCGCGGGACGCGGCCCAGGCCGCGCTGCGCGACTGGTTCAGGCAGTTCAACGACCCGGTGCTGCTGGAACTGATCGATGCCGCGCAGGCGGCCAGCCCGACGGTCGCCGCAGCGGCCTCGCGCATCGCGCAGGCGCGCGCCAGCAGCGTCGCCGCCGAGGCGCTGCTGCTGCCGGCGGTGAATGCCAATGCCAACGGCAGCACGGGGCGCACCGACCTGACGACCCCGCGGGCCGGCTTCGCCACCGCCAACCTGCAGGCCAGCTGGGAGCTGGACCTGTTCGGCGCCAACCAGGCCGGCCGCGACGCCGCGCTGGCGCGGCTGCGCGGCACGCAGGCCACCTGGTACGACGTGCGCATCGCCGTTGCGGCCGAGACGGCGGCCGGCTACAACTCGCTGCGCGCCTGCGAGGCGCTGGTGGTGCAGACCGAAGCCGACACCCGCTCGCGCGCCGAAACCGCGCGCGTCACCGAACTCGCCGCCAAGGCCGGCCTGTTCGCGCCCGCCAGCGCGGCGCTGGCACGCGCCAGCGCGGCGCAGGGCCGCAGCCTGCTGGCCGGCCAGCAGATGCAATGCGAGCTGCTGTTCAAGTCGCTGGTGGCGCTGACCGGGCTGGACGACGCGCGGCTGCGGCAGCAACTGGCCCCGCGCCAGGCGCAACTGCCGGTGCCGGCCGGCATCGCCGTGCAGCGCGTGCCGGCCGCGGCACTTGCGCAGCGGCCCGACCTGGCCGCCGCCGAGCAGCAGATCATCGCGGCCGCCCAGGACACCGCCCAGAACCAGGCGCTGCGCTACCCGCGCATCGGCATCGCCGGCTCGGTGGGGCCGGCATGGCTGCGCGTGGAGAGCATGTCCACCAGCGGCACGCTGTGGACGCTGGGCCCGCTGCAGGTGTCGCTGCCGCTGTTCGACGGCGGCACGCGCGTGGCCAACGTGGTGGCCGCGCGCGCCCGCTACGACGAAGCGGTGTCGGCCTACCAGGGGCTGGTGCGCAACGCCGTGCGCGAGGTGGAGGCCGCGCTGATCACGCTGGACGCCAGCGTGCAGCGCGTGCAGGACACGCAGGTGGCGATCGAGGGCTTCGAAGCCTCGCAGAAGGCCGCCGACGCGCGCTTCCGCGGCGGCCTGGGCAGCCTGTTCGACCTGGAGGACGCACGCCGCAGCTCACTGGTGGCGCACAGCGCGCTGATCGAACTGCAGCGCGAGCAGGTGGCCGCCTGGATCAACCTGTATCGCGCCCTCGGCGGCGGCTGGGACCGCACGCAGGACACCGCCACCGCAGCCGCGGCGCCGGTGCGCGTGCCCCAATGAGCACCCCTTCCATGACCCGACGCTCCAGGGCCCTGTGGGCCGGCCTGGGCGCGCTCGCCGTGCTGGGCAGCGGCGCACTGGCCGTGCGCGCCGCCGACGACAAAAAGGCGCCGGCCGCGGCCGCGCGGCCGGCCCTCACCGTGACCGTGACGCAGCCGCGCACGGCGAACGTGCCGCTGCACATCGCCGCCAACGGCAACATCGCCGCCTGGCAGGAGGCGATCATCGGCACCGAGGCCAACGGCCTGCGCCTGGCCGAGGTGCGCGTCAACGTGGGCGACGTCGTCAAGAAGGGCCAGGTGCTGGCCACCTTCACGCCCGACCTGCTGCAGGCCGACGTGGCGCAGATCCGCGCCATGGTCGCCGAGGCCGAGGCCGCGCTGGCCGAGGCCAGCGCGAATGCCGCGCGCGCCCGCGAGCTGGCCAGCAGCGGCGCGCTGAGCGAGCAGCAGATCAACCAGTACATGACCGCCGAGCGCACCGCGCGGGCGCGCCTGGATGCGCAGCGCGCGCAGGCGCGCGTGCAGGGCCTGCGCCTCAACCAGACGCAGGTGCTGGCGCCCGACGACGGCGTCATCTCGGCGCGCAGCGCCACCGTCGGCGCGGTGCTGCCGGCGGGGCAGGAGCTGTTCCGCATGATCCGGCAGGGCCGGCTGGAATGGCGTGCCGAGGTGCCGGCCGCCGACCTGGCGCGCCTGAAGCCGGGGCTGGCGGTGCGCGTCACCCCGCCGGGCGCGGCGGCGATCGCCGGCAAGGTGCGCATGGTCGCGCCGACGGTGGACGCGCAGACGCGCAACGGCATCGTCTTCGTCGACCTGGGCCCTTCGCGCGACGCGCGCGCCGGCATGTTCGCGCGCGGCGAATTCGAGCTCGGCAGCGCCCCGGGGCTGACGCTGCCGCAGAGCGCCGTGCTGCTGCGCGACGGCTTCAGCTACGTGCTGCGCGTGCAGCCCGACTCGACGGTGCGCGAGACCAAGGTCACGGTCGGCCAGCGCCTGGGCGAGCGCGTGCAGATCACCGGCGGCCTGGACGCGGACGCGCGCGTCGTCGCTTCGGGCGGCGGCTTCCTGAGCGACGGCGACGTGGTGCGCGTGGTGGACGCACCGGTCGCTGCGGCGCCGGGCACGCCGGCGGCCGCCAAGCCGTAAAGGGGGCGCGATGAACGTCTCCGCCTGGTCGATCCGCAATCCCACGCCGGCGATCCTGCTGTTCCTGATGCTCACGCTGGTGGGGCTGCTGGGCTTCCACGCGATGAAGATCCAGAACTTCCCGGACATCGAGCTGCCGACGATCACCGTCAGCGCGTCGCTGCCGGGCGCGTCGCCGGCGCAGATGGAGACCGAGGTCGCGCGCAAGCTGGAGAACTCGATCGCCACCTTGCAGAACGTCAAGCACATCTACACCAAGGTGCAGGACGGCACGGCCACGCTGACCGTGGAGTTCCGCCTGGAGAAGTCGGTGCAGGACGCGCTGGACGACGTGCGCGACGCCGTGGCGCGCGTGCGCTCCGACCTGCCCGGTGACCTGCGCGACCCGCAGGTCAGCAAGCTCGAGCTGTCGGGCATGCCGATCCTGACCTACACCGTGGCCTCCAGCCGCCTGGACGAAGAAGCCCTGAGCTGGTTCGTCGACAACACGGTCACCAAGGCCATGCTCGGCGTGCGCGGCGTCGGCGCGGTGTCGCGCGTGGGCGGCGTGTCGCGCGAAGTGCTGGTGGAGCTGGACCCGCTGAAGCTGCAGGCGCTGAACGCCACCGCCGCCGACATCTCGCGCCAGCTGCGCCAGGTGCAGCAGGAAGCCTCGGGCGGCCGCACCGACCTGGGTGGCGCCGAGCAGTCGGTGCGCACCATCGCCACGGTGCAGTCGGCCGAGGAGCTGGCGCGCCTGGAGATCGCGCTGTCCGACGGCCGCCGCATCCGCCTGGACCAGGTGGCCACGGTGCAGGACACCGTGGCCGAGCGGCGCTCGGCCGCGCTGCTGAACGGCCAGCCGGTGGTCGGCTTCGAGGTCACGCGCAGCCGCGGCGCCGGCGAGATCGAGGTCACGGCCGGCGTGCGCGCGGCCATCGACGCGCTGAAGGCCGCGCATCCGGACGTCGTCTTCACCGAGGCCTTCAACTTCGTCGATCCGGTGCAGGAGGGCTACGACGGCTCGATGGCGCTGATGTACGAAGGCGCGCTGCTGGCCGTGCTGGTGGTGTTCCTCTTCCTGCGCGACTGGCGCGCCACGCTGGTCGCGGCGACGGCGCTGCCGCTGTCGGTGATCCCGACCTTCGGCGCGATGTACCTGATGGGCTTCACCATCAACGTGGTCACGCTGCTCAGCCTGAGCCTGGTGGTCGGCATCCTGGTCGACGACGCCATCGTCGAGATCGAGAACATCATGCGCCATCTGCGCATGGGCAAGACGCCGTTCCAGGCGGCGATGGAAGCGGCCGACGAGATCGGCCTGGCCGTCATCGCCACCACCTTCACCTTGATCGCCGTGTTCCTGCCCACCGCGTTCATGAGCGGCGTGCCGGGCAAGTTCTTCGTGCAGTTCGGCTGGACCGCGGCCATCGCCGTGTTCTTCTCGCTGGTGGTGGCGCGCATGCTGACGCCGATGATGTCGGCCTACCTGCTGCGCAAGCCGAAGAAGGCGCACGGCGAGCCCGGCTGGCTGGCGCGCTACGTGGGCTGGGCGCAGTGGTGCCTGAAGCATCGCGTGAAGACGCTGCTTGCCGCGGCGGTGTTCCTGGTCGGCTCGTGCCTGCTGGTGCCGCTGCTGCCCACCGGCTTCATCCCGCCGGACGACCTGTCGCAGACGCAGGTGACCTTGTCGCTGCCGCCCGGCAGCACGCTCGACCAGACCTTCGCCGCCGCCGAGCAGGCGCGCGCGCTGGTGCAGAAGAACCCGCACGTGAAGATGGTCTACACGGCCATCGGCGGCGGCAGCGCGGGCGCCGACCCCTTTGCCAACATGGGCGCGGCCGAGGTGCGCACGGCCACGCTGACCATCAACATGACACCGCGCCAGCAGCGCGGCGGCCTGAGCAAGCAGGCCCTCGAGGCGCAGCTGCGCCAGGCGCTGCAGGACCTGCCGGGCGCACGTGTCAAGGTCGGCTTCGGCAGCTCGTCGGAGAAGTACGTGCTGGTGCTGGCCGGCGAGGACGGCCGCGTGCTCGCCGAGCATGCGCGGCAGGTCGAGCGCGAGCTGCGCACCATTCCCGGCATCGGCAACGTCACCTCCACCTCCAGCCTGGCGCGGCCGGAGCTGATCGTGCGGCCCGACTTCGCCAAGGCCGCCGACCTGGGCGTGACTTCGGCGGCCATCGCCGACACGCTGCGCATCGCCACCGCCGGCGACTACGACCAGGCGCTGCCCAAGCTGAACCTGTCGCAGCGCCAGGTGCCGGTGATGGTCAAGCTGAAGGCCGATGCGCGCACCGACCTGGAGCTGCTGTCACGGCTGGCGGTGCCCGGCGCGCGCGGCCCGGTGATGCTGGGCAACGTGGTCAACCTGAGCATCGACAGCGGGCCGGCGCAGATCGACCGCTACGACCGGCTGCGCAACATCAACTTCGAGATCGAGCTGAACCAGCAGCCGCTGGGCGAGGTGGAGCAGCGGGCGCTGGCGCTGCCCAGCCTGAAGAAGCTGCCCGCGGGCGTCATCCAGACCACCGTCGGCGATGCCGAGGCGATGGCCGAGCTGTTCAGCAGCTTCGGCCTGGCCATGCTCACCGGCGTGCTGTGCATCTACATCGTGCTGGTGCTGCTGTTCCACGACTTCGTGCAGCCGGTGACCATCCTGGCCGCGCTGGTGCTGTCGATTCCTGGCGCGTTCCTTGCGTTGTTCCTGACGCACACGGCCATCTCGATGCCGTCGATGATCGGCCTGATCATGCTCATGGGCATCGCCACGAAGAACTCGATCCTGCTGGTGGAATACGCCATCATGGCGCGGCGCGACCGCGGCCTGTCGCGCATGGAGGCGCTGCTCGATGCCTGCCGCAAGCGGGCGCGGCCGATCATCATGACGACCATCGCCATGGGTGCAGGCATGATGCCCATCGCGCTGGGGCTGGGCGTGGACCCGAGCTTCCGCTCGCCGATGGCCATCGTGGTCATCGGCGGGTTGATCACCTCGACCTTCCTGAGCCTGCTGGTGATCCCGGTGATCTTCACCTACGTCGACGACGTGGTGCTCAAGATCAACGGCTGGCTGCACCGCAAGCGGCCGCCGGTGGCCGCAGGGGCGCCGCCACGCCGGGGCCGGCCGACCGGTACTGAAGAAGAACCCAAGGGAGAAGAACATGTCGCTTGAATGCATCGAAACACAGACCACCGCCACGCCAGGCGCCAGCATCATCGTGCTGCACGGCCTGGGCGCCGACGGCCACGACTTCGTGCCGGTGGCGCGGGAGCTGGCGCTGTCGGACGTGGGCGGCGTGCGCTTCATCTTCCCGCACGCGCCGATGCGGCCGGTGACGCTGAACGGCGGCCACGTGATGCGCGCCTGGTACGACATCCTCGGCACGCCGGGGGCGCGCCAGGAGGACGAAGCCGGGCTGCGCGAATCGCAGCAGCTGATCGAAGGGCTGATCGCCCGCGAGCGCGAACGCGGCATGCCGTCGCGGCGCATCGTGCTGATGGGCTTTTCGCAGGGCTGCGCGATGACCCTGCTGACCGGCCTGCGCCACGCCGAGCGCCTGGGCGGCCTGGTCGGCCTGTCGGGCTACCTGCCGCTGGCCGAGCTGACCGCGGCCGAGCGCTCGCCGGCCAATGCCGACGTGCCGATCTTCATGGCGCACGGCCGCGAGGACCCGATGGTCGGCATCGACCGCGCGCTGGCCTCGCGCGACGCGCTGCGCGCGCTGGGCTACAACGTCGAATGGCATGACTACGCCATGCCGCACTCGGTGTGCATGGACGAGATCGTCGACTTGAACCGCTGGCTGCTGCAGGTGCTGGGAGGTACGGAATGAGCGAATCCATGGAACCGCAGATCCCCACCCTCGAAGCCACGCCTCAGGCGCATGTGCACCTGATCGGCGGCGAAAAGGGCGGCGTCGGCAAGTCGCTGATGTCGCGCCTGCTGGCGCAGTACTTCATCGACCACGACATGCCCTTCGTCGGCTTCGACACCGACCGCTCGCACGGCGCGCTGATGCGCTTCTACGCGGGTTATGCCTCGCCCGCGCTGATCGACCGCTACGAGGCGCTGGACATGATCATCGAATCCAGCATCGACCAGCCCGGCCGGCGCGTGCTGGTGGACCTGGCCGCGCAGACGCATGAGCCGCTGGCCAAATGGATGGACGAGTCCGGCGTGCTGGACCTGGCCGACGTGTCCGGCCTGGCCATCCACTACTGGCACGTGATGGACTCGGGCCGCGATTCGGTGGACCTGCTGAAGAAGCTGCTCGACCGTTTCGGCCACCGCCTGCGCTACGTGCTGGTGCGCAACCAGCTACGCGGCGACGACTTCAGCCAGCTCGAACAGTCGGGAGAGCTGGAGCGCGCACGCGGCCTGGGCGCCAAGGTGGTGGACATCAAGCACCTGCATGACGCCGTGATGCAGAAGATCGACGCCACCAACAGCAGCTTCTGGGCGGCCAAGAACGGCGCCGCCAGCAGCGGCAAGCTCGGCCTGATGGAACGCCAGCGGCTGAAGCTGTGGCTGCACCACGCCTACGCAGGCATCGCTGCCGCGGGGGTTTGATTTCAGGCTGCGCTCGGGACGGCCCCGGGTGCCCACGCCGCGGCCGACGGCGATGGCCGAACACCGCGGCGACGGCCGGTCAGCAGGTCTGCCCCTGCGTGCAAGGCGTCCACTGGCTCACCGACGGCTCGGTCAGCCCGGATGGGGGAGGGCCGCCGCCCGGCAGGCTCAGCGCCTCGTAGTTCAGCGTGTAGACATTGCGCCAGAGGTCGACCGTCAGCCGCGCCGCGTTGACGCCGAGCGTGGTAGCGATCGGCTGGTTGTCGCTCTGGTCGGGGTGGTACAGGTCGAGCCGGTACTGGGACATGCCCTGGTTGTAGGACAGCACGTACAGCCAGCCGGTGTATTCGACCGCCAGGTCGAGGTACTTCCAGCCCTGGGTCGAGTCGGTGCCGCCCAGCGTCAGGCTGTAGGGGGAAGTTCCCGGCCCGCTCAGCTTGTTGAAGTGGCGCACCGGGTTGCCGCCGAGGTCCAGCGCCTGGATGCGGTTGTTGCCGGACTCGAGGACCAGGATCACGCCGCTGGCCGAGATCGCCGCGGCCACCGGCGAGTTCAGCAACCCCGGCCGCGTGCCGAAACCGCATTGCACGCGCGCGAGCAGCTGCACCTTGGCGTCGGCGTCGGCCATCGGCGCCTGCGGGATGCGGTGCGTCTCGATCTTGTGGTACCGCGCGCTGAGGCTGACCAGGTAGCCGGCGGGGTGCAGCAGCAGCGCATCGGGAAGGAAGTTCAGCACACCCCACGCCTGGTTGGAGCTCGGGCCGGCGATCGACGGCGGCGGATCGAGCACCACCTGGCGCAGCATCAGCGCATTGGCGTTGGTTGTGTCGAGATAGAAGTTGGTCTTGCCGTCCGACAGCAGGCTGAAAGCGACGCGCACGCCGGGCACGATGATGCCGCAGCCACTGCCGGCCACGTAGCCGCCTTGTGTGTTGTTGCTGTCGGTGGGCAGGGCGGCGACCTGGTCGATCTCGGCCGCGCAGTTCGAGCTGCTGTCCTGGGCGCGCCAGGCATAGCCGAGGTAGCCGCGCGCGCTGCCGGTGCTCTGGCGCACCGTGATGCCACGCAAGCTGCACAGAGTTCCCGCCCCGGTGCACGTGCTGTTGATGGACGGCACGTTGGGGGTCGGCGTCCACACGTGGTTGCCACTGGCGTCGAGCGTCGTCTTCTGATGGTGCTGATAGACCGTGCTCGAACTGAGCGGGAACGCAAGCTCGGTGATCTGGATGCTCGGCGCGGCGTTGGCGTCGTTGGCGATCAGCCCGGTGCTGCCCTTGCCGAGCAGCACGTCCGGCTGGCCCGCAACGGTGGCCTTCTGCACGAAGGCGACCGAGATGTTGACGTTGCCGCCCAGCGGCACGTTGCTGAAGACCACCGGCGGCAGCGTCGACGGCACCAGCGCAGGAAGCGCAAACGTCTGCACATGCGGCGTGGCGTTGTCGAACAGCGCCGTCACCGTGTAGCTGTTGGCCGCCTTCGGGAACGTGCCGTCCTTGGGGTCATGCAGGATCGTCACCGACAGGTCGTGCGTGAACACCAGGTCGTCGATGTAGGTCCACGGCGTCAGACCAAGTTCGGCGCTGGTCTCGCCCAGGCTGAGGACGCCCACGGCAATCGACAGCGCCTCCATGATCTCGCCGGCCACCGGCACGGCGTCCTCGGCAGTGCCTTCGCCGATCCCCGCGTAGATGAAGGCAACCAGCTCGCCCAGCGCTTTGCTGGTGACGGTCGTCACCAGCACCTTGGCGACGACCAGCGCCTGGTTCACCCAGAAGCCCGGCGTGCTCAGCAGGCCGACCAGCGACTTTGGGTCGCCGTTCGGGTTCAGCGCCGTGTTGATGATGTCGATCAGCTCCGCCGCCAGCGTCTGCAGGAACGGGACCACAACGGCCTTGTACATGGCCGGAATCAAGAACCCGCCGCCCGCCGCCGCCAGCATCGCGGTGACGCCGTAGTTGAAGACGCCGGTCATGATCGCGCCTTGCAGCACGGTGTCGGAGTAGGTGTTGCCGCCCTGGAACGACAGCGTGCTCGACAGGACCCGCACCTGCGTCGCCCCGGCCGGCACGTTGAAGCTCGGCTGGATGAAGCCCGGTGCGATCGGGATGGCCAGCACCGTGAACACCGGGCCGATCATCGAGACGAACATGTCGGTGGTGGTATCGCTGGACTTGTCGTGGCCGGCGATGATCGTGCCGTTGACGTACTCGGGCACGTCGGCCAGGTTCAGCAGCGTGCCGTCTTGGAAGAACTGCAGCCACACGCCGCGGAATTCAAGGAAGTAGTTCAGGATCGTCAGCGACACCTGGGTCACGTCGCCGTTCTGCGTGCTGCTCGCCCGGATCTGATAGCCGGGCTGCCCGTTCTGCTGCGTCAGCGTCATCTCGACGTCGGCCGCGGCCGCGGCGCCGGGACTCTGGTCGACGGACGTCGTGCCGTCGAAGCGCAGCCACATCGCCCCGCTGACTGCGCCGAGCGGTTGGCCATCGGGCGGCTGCAGGCCGGTGGCGTCGGCGCCGAGGCCGGGGTCGTTCTTCACCGGCTGGATCGCCCCGCTCATGCAAGAACCGGCGAGCGTGTGCATGGCGGGCTGCAGGTCGGGCTGGTATTGATAGCGCCCCGCGTGCTGGCCATGCACATTCTTCAGCGGCAGGCCGCCGGTGCCCGGTACCGGGCGCAAGGTGGCCCAACCGCTGGTGTTGGGCTGGCCAGGCGTCTGCTCCGGCGTCGCCGCGCCGGCCGCGCTCAGCGCTTCGCCGAGCCGGTAGATCTCGTAGATCGGTTCGATGTGGTTGGACTGGATGGTGTGCGAGACGCCCGGATCCAGCCCCATCAGGTCCGGGTGGCAGCCGACCAGCGTCGCCGCGTGGCTCGTCGAGTCGAGCAAGGCGCGCTCGTCGCTCAGGTCCTTCGCGCTGGTCGCCGCGCTGACGCCGTAGCGGCGGCGCTTGGCCGACAGCGGCAGCGGGCCGCTAGGCGTCGTCCGTCGCGCACACGCGTAGGCGAAGCGGGCGCCGCTGGGCGGGATCACCAGTTGCACCGACGACATCGACCAGGTGCCGGCGGGCACATCGAGGTCACTGCTGACGTAGCACAGCGTCACGGACTGGCTGGAGAAGGTGGCGTCGACGACGTGGTGCGTGATCTGGTCGTCCGGCACCTGGCGCAGGAAGGCATTGCTCAGCCGCGCGCGTGCCAGCACCTCGGGGCGTTCCGCGCACGGCGTCAGCGTGAAGCGCCGTCCGCCGCCGGTGAGGTAGTAGGTCTTGCCGACGTATGCTTCGTGCGACAGGTTGAAGAACAGCGTGCGCTGGTGCGTGTGGGGCCCCGGCGCGCCGTCGTCGCTGTCGCCGCAACCGGGCAGCAGCGGCGCCACACCCAGCGCCAGCCCCAGGCCGGTACCGGCGCCGCTGGCCAGGAAGTGCCGCCGGCTGACATTGCCGGGCGCAGGCCGTCGTTTCATGGTTCACCCCTTCTGTCGTGGCCGCTCACCAAACCCAGATTTGCGTCGCCCCGTTGCAGATCGCGCCGGAAGCGGCCGCCTTGTCGTAGGTGGCATCGAACTGGTACCAGCCCGGCACCGGGTTGTTCGCCATCGCGATCTTGCTCTGCCAGTTGGCGGGTGGCGGCGACGTGCTGCTGCCGGCGCCGCAGACCGTCGAGTTGCCGTTCGGGCAGGTCATCGAGGCGTCCGGCGGCACGACGCTGAAGCTGCCGTAGTTCAGCACCAGACAGAGCTTGCTGTTTTCACCGCCGCGAAAGCCGGTGTAGCTGGCGGGCAACTGCAGGTACAGGATGTTGAAGCTGTACGGGTTGTTCGCGCTGCCGAAATCGACGAAGGCGTTGAGCAGCACGGCGTTGTCCAGGGAGGCGTTGGCGCTGAAGATGGCGCCCTGCAACAGCGCGTTGGTGAAGTCGGGCGCCGCGCCGCCGTTGGCCCGGAAACTCGCGCCCGCGAAGTTGGCGCCGGTCAGGATCGCCGAGCCGAAGTTCGTACCGTTGATGACCGTCGTGCCGCCGCCGAAGTCGGCGTAGTACAGAAAGGCGTTGGAGAAGTCGGTGCCGGTCAGGTCGGCGCCCGATGCCGTCGCGCATGGGTTGCTCGAGGAAGGCTGACACGGGAAGGATGGCGCGATGCCGGCGCCACTGAGGTACAAGCTCGCGTAGCGGAAAAACTCGCGCCCTGCAGCTGCGCCGCGGCGAAGCTCACGTTGGGCAGGTGCGCGCCGGCGAACACCGCCGCCCTCTCGATCGGCGGCGTGGCGCCGGTGTTGGCCTGCAGGAACGCGCCGGCGAAGCTGGCATTGCTGAGGTTGGCGTTGGTGAAATTCGCGCCGTACAGCTCGGCGTAGCTCAGGTCGACGTTCTGCAGGCTGGCGTTGTTGAACTTGGCGGCCGACAGCTTGCTCATTGCGTTCGGCGTGCCGTTGAGTCCGCTGGCGTTGTCGAGGATCGCGCCCTGGAAGCTGGCGTGTTCGAGCACGGTGCCGTTCCATTTGCTGCCGCTCAGGTCGAGGCCGTCGAACACGACCTGCGAATACATGCCGCCGGAGAAGTCGTGCCCCGGCTGGCCGGGGACGGTCTGCAACTGGGCGGTGCAGGCAGAGATGTTGGCGCCGCTCAGGTCGAGCAGGTTCCATTGCGCGATCATGTCGCAAGGCATTGCGGTGCCGCGGAACTTGGGCCGGCATTGTTGGGGATCGACGGCCAGCGCGTCGCCGAAGTTGGCGTTGCTCAGGTCGGTGGCGCCCCCGGTCGAGCTGGAGAAGTCGGTGCAGGTCAGCGTGGCGTAGCTCAGGTAGGTCAGGCCGTTGAATTTGGCACCGACGAACTTGGCGTTGCTCAGGTTGGCGAGGGTGAAGTCGGTGGGCAGGTACGGACTGCCACTGTCGGCGAAGGTCGCGCCGCTGAAATCGGCACCGCTGAGATTGGTCTTGATGAAGATCACGCCGGTCAGGGTCGCGCCGGCGAAGTTGGCGTTGCTCAGGTCCTGTCCGGCAAAGCTGCACAGCGTGAGCGTCAGCCCGTGATAGTCGTGGCCGTTGGCGGAGAGGCTGGCCGGGCAGGACGGCGACGGCGCCGATGCCGCCGGCGCGCTGGCCTGGCCGGTGACACGGCCGACCGCCAACGCCAACACCAGAAGCAGCAGCAGGCCGACCCACGCGCTGGCCCGTAGCGTGGCATGACTCATAGAACCCCCTTGGCGCTGCGCGCCGGCCTCCAAGGGGATTTGCCTTGCGGGCGGCGGTGCGGGCGCATGGCTAGGGCTTCGTCCACCACGGGGTGCCGTCGCTGCCGATGACCTGCACTTGGCCGCTGTCCTGCACGGTGAGGTAGGCGCCCGGATGACTGTTGGTCTGGCTGCAAAAGGAGGGTGGCCACGGTTCCATGTAGGCGTATATGCAGACGTTGCCATCGGTCTGCATGTTCACCTGGGTGAGCCCCTGCGCAACCGTGTGCGTGCACCATCGCACCTTGCCTGCGGAGTAAAGGCACAGGTTGCCGTCCTTCTGAAAAGTGAACCTGGTTCCAAGGTCGGGCGAGTACAGCGATTGGCCACTCGCCAGCGACTGGCCCGGCGCCAAAGTGCTCGGCAGCGTGAAGGTATGTACCGGCGCGCTGCCGCCGGACACGCCGGGCGCGCCGCTGTCGCTCGAGCATCCGCCGGGGTTGACACCGGCGCCGCCAGCACCCGGTGCGCCCCCCGCGCTGGCGTAGGTGTAGGCGAAGTCGCTCGACACGCCGGCGGGCGAGTTGACGACCGCGATGCCGATCGATGGCCCGCCGTTGCCGCCGGCGCCGCCGCTGGTGACGCCCACATCAGACTGCGACAGCCCTGACTGGCCCGCGCCGCCCGCGCCGCCCGCGTCGCCGAGGATGCGGTTGAACTTGCCGGGAACGCTGCTGACGGCATTCGAGTTCACGAGCAGCAGCCCGATCGATGCGCCGCCCTGCTGCCCGCCCCCGGCGCCTTGCAGGGGCACAGTGGGGAAGGGGGAGGGGGTGATGTAGCCGGGGGTGCCGGCGCCCCCGATGCCGGCCACCCAGTTGAGGCTGACCAGGTCGACCTGCCCCCACAGCGAGTCGCTGGCCACGCCACCGGGTGTGAAACAAGGCTGGGCGCTCGTATTTCCAGCCTGCGGCAAGCTGCCGCCCGATGCGCCCTTGCCCGCGACGAGCACGGTCGCTTGCAACGTGACGTTGGCGGCGTTGCCTATCGTCATCGCGACGCTGGCGCTGCCGCTCGCGGCTACGTCGGGGGCGATGACCACCACGCTCGAGATCCAGGGAGCGCCATACGTGGCGTTCAGCACCGGCACGGGGTCCGGCTGGCCGGGGGCCGCGCTGGCCAGGATGACGCTACGGTACTTGCGATCGGGCTCACTGGCGAGGCGGCAGCCGCCGTACAAGCTGACGCCCTGCATGACGATGGTTTCGCTGACCGGATACAGGCCATGTCGCAGCATCACGTTTTGGTAACCGCTGCCGGACGGGCCGGCCAGCGAGAACGCATATTCGAGCGTCTTGCAGGGGTTGCTGGGTCCGCCGCAGGAACTGCCGTCCGTGCCCGTCGGCGACACGTACAGCAAACCAGGCAGCGTGCCGATGTCTGAGACCTCTGGGCAGACCCATGCCGCCTGCTCGCCGACATGCGGCGCACCGCTGCCGTCATCGTCGCCGCCGCAGCCGGCGACGATGCAGGCCGAGGCCACGGCCGCCACCACGCCATGCCGCGCACCGCGCGCGACGGCGCCGCAGAGCTGCGCCTGCATCACCGAACCGTCGAAAGCCATGCCTCGCCTCCTGGGGTGGGGGTAGATGCACGTGGGGGCCGGCGCGTGGCACGCATGCTCCGCTGCCCGTCGCGCAGCGTGTGCTGTGCGGCAGGCGGCGGATCGCCACCTGCCGGGAGCACGCTGTTGCACCGGTCGCCGCCGGAGGGGTGCCGCCGCCGCTCGCGCGGCAGCCTCCATGGCCACGGGCCGCCGGGCGCCGGCGTCAGGCGCTGCAGCTCCTCGACCGCCGCGGCACGCGCGTGGCGATCCGGTTGCCCCAGCGGCACCCGCCGCCGCCAGACCGCGTTGACCTCGGTCTCGCCGGCGCCGGGCCGCAAGCCGGGTGCGGCGTGGGCGTTGTCGGTGCTCAATCTGTCTCCCTGGCGCACGCACCGGCCTCGTGCCACCTTGCGTTGAGGCAGCAGCGCGGTGCGTCGCCGGCACATCTTATGCGACACCGCGCCGCTGCCGCTTGGTTTCCTGAATCGACGCGAGGCGGCCGCTGGGGGCTTGACCGTCTCTGCCGCTCAGGCTTCAACACGCCTTCGTCCAAGCGGTCGACCTTTTCGCAACCGGTCATGGGATGTGAATAGATCACAAGCGCGGCTGCGCAGATTCACGTCCTGAGCAGGTCGTGCCGCCCTAGCCTTGGTGAACCGGGATCGTCCCCGGAAGGCAGAGGAGAACGAGATGCTCGACATGCACACCCAGGCCCTGGGCCTGCCACCGCTGCTGTGGGATGCGCAGCCGCTGCCGCGCCAGACGGCCGATGCCGACGAAGTGCCGGCGCTGGCGCGCTGGTACGAGCTGATGCTCGACGAGATCGACTACGGCGTGCTGTTGCTCGGTGGCGACGGGCAGGTGCAGCACCTGAACCACGCGGCGCGCTGCGAACTCGACGCCCAGCACCCGCTGCAGCTGCTGGGACGCCAGCTGCGCGCCCGCGACGCGGCGGACGTGGTGCCTCTGCACGACGCGTTGCAGGCGGCCACGCAGCGCGGGCTGCGACGCCTGCTGATGCTGGGCCGGGACGCGCACCGCGTGGCCGTGGCCGTGGTGCCGCTGCGGGCGCCCGGCGACCACGTGCACCTGGCCACGCAGCTGTCGCTGGGCAAGCGCCAGGTGTGCGGCGGCCTGGGCGTGCAATGGTTTGCGCGCAGCCACAGCCTGACGCTGGCCGAGACCCGCGTGCTGGAGGCGCTGAGCGAGGGCCTGCTGCCCGGCGAGATCGCCGCGCGCTTCGGCGTCGGCATCTCCACCATCCGCTCGCAGATCGGCAGCCTGCGCGCGAAGACCCGGTCCGACAGCATCGGCGCGCTGGTGCGGCAGGTGGCGGTGCTGCCGCCCTTGGTGGGCGCGCTGCGCGCCCGCGCCGCAGACGGCGGCCTGCCGCATGCGCAGGCCGCCTGACTTCGGCGGTCACCGCCGGCCGGCTACGATGCGGCTGGCGTCCGGAGGCCGCGCTGCGCGGGCATGGCGCCATCCCGCGCCATGCCGAGCCTGCCGCCCTGCCAGCCCGACCCCCTTGCGACGCTGAGCGAATCGCTGCGCGCGCTGGCACGGCGCGGCGAGATCCGGCACTACCGCAAGCACACGCTGCTCATCGAAGAAGGCGACCGCGGCGACACGCTGTACCTGATCCTGGCCGGGCGGCTGCGCAGCTATGCCAGCGGCGACAAGGGCCGCGAGATCACCTACGGCATCTACGGCCCCGGCGAGTACCTGGGCGAGATGAGCCTGGACGGCGGCCCGCGCTCGGCCAACGTGGTGACGCTGGACGACTGCAGCTGCGCGGTGGTCACACGCACGACCTTGCAACAGCACATCGCCGAGCACCCCGAGTTCGCCTTCGAGCTGATCGCCAAGGTGATCCGCCGCGCGCGCGCCGCGACGTTGAGTGCCAAGCAGCTGGCGCTGAACGACGTGTACGGCCGGCTGGTGCAGGTGCTGTCCGGGCTGGCGGTCGAACAGCCCGGTGGCACGCGGCTCATCGAAGAACGGCTGACGCACCAGGCGCTGGCCCACCGGCTGGGCTGCTCACGCGAAATGGTCAGCCGGCTGATGAAGGATCTGGAGCACGGCGCCTACGTCGAGGCGCGCGACGGCCGGCTCGTGCTGTTGCGTCCGTTGCCGTCGCGGTGGTAGTGCGGCGCCCGCCCGGGGGCAGCAGGCCCCGGCCCAGCCGTGGGTCGTGCCCGTCCTTGCCGCGGGCGAGGGGGACCAGGCCGTCCAGACACTCCTGCGGCGTGAGCCGCGGCGGCCCTTTCCCGCCGCGTTGTGCCAGGCGGCTTGCGATCAGCCGCGCCACCTGTGGTGCCGCCACGCTGGTGCCGTTCATGCGCACGCTGTCCGCCGCCGACGTGGCCGCCGCGATCCGGCCCGGCTGTGTCGGGCTGTCCTCGCTGGGCGCCAGCAACGAGGGGCCCGTGCGTTCGCCGCGCGTCGGTCCGCCGCCCGAATAGCGCGCCACCGCACCGGTGGAGGCGACGTACCCGCCGACGACGATCGTCTGCCGTCCGTTGGCGATGGCGTTGAAGGATCCTGCGGCGCGCACGGTGGCGCGCCCAGACTCACCGCCCGCGTCGATGAAGAACGACTGGCGGCCCCGCTGTGGCCGGCCAGGCAGCGAGTCGTCGCGCTCGATCCAGGCGTGCAACTCGACCTTGTTGTCGGCGGCGGCGTCATCACGCAGTGCGATCTGCCACCGGCCGGCGCTCGCCCGCGCCGCCCCGGGCGGCCTGCCGGCCGTCGGGGCCAGCGCCACCAGGACCATCGGGCCGTTCGGCGAATCGGCCACCTGGCCGAGGAAGATGACGCCGAAGTCGGCTCGCGACGGCGGTGTGCCCGCCGGCGGAAAGACCGCGCCGATGCCACGCCAGCCGCTCGTCCGACCGAAGGGGTCGTCCACCTTGACGCTGAGGCGGGACGCGGCATAGCCCTTGGGCAGCCAGATCTCGACGAAGCTGGGGGTTGCGTCGTCGGGCAGCACCTGCCACCACAACGTCTGCGTCCGGCAGCTACCGTCCAAGGTGAACACGGCGTGGCCGCGGGCCTCGTAGCTGTTGCCCGCCGGCAGCACGACGTTCAGCCGCCCGTCGAGCAGGCTGATCAGTTCGTCGATCGCACATTCGAGGATCGAGCCGCCGTCGTGGGCGCCGGCCATCGTGCCGCAACTCAGGTTGACGACCACGCCCGCCTGCGGCCCGGCGCGCTCGATGATGTAGTGCAGCGCATCCAGGGCCTGCATCTTCAGCGCGCTGCCCGACGTGTCCTCCAGGCCGCGCCGCGGCAGGTGCACCGCCACGACGTCGGCGGCCTGCCGCGCGCCGGCAGGCCAGCGCCCGGCCGCGAGGTCGGCGACATGCGTGCCGTGGGTAGCGCGCGGCATCACCGCGGGATAGGCCTCGGACAGCGCGCGGCCGTGCACCGCGCCGGTGTCCAGCTCGTGGCCGTAGCCGAGGTCCTGCGCGGGCCGCCAGAGGTGGGGGCAGCGGCTGGCGGGTGCGGTGGCGTCCTGGCTCCACACGCAGCGCACGCGCGACGCGCCATCCGCGCCGACAAACACCGGGTGAGCGAAGGCCACGAAGTCGTCGATGACACCGATCACCACGCGCGCGCTGCAGCGTGCGCCGCGCGGCGGCGAGGGCGGCAGCGCATGACCGTCCACGGCCATGCCCAGCTTGAAGCGCTTGACCTGGCCGGCCAGGTCCTGCAGATGCTTGCGTTCCACCCAGGCGGTGCAGCAGCGGATGCGCCGAGGATCGATGGCGCCGCCGCGATACAGCGCCGGCAGCTGCACGCCGCGCAAGCGGCCGTCGGCGATCTTCTGCTGCAGCTGCGCAACGCTGCCGTCGCACTCGACGATGACACCCACGCGGCCCTGCGCATCGCACGTGACATCGCGGTAGTCGGTGAGCTGTGCCCACCGCAGATAGGGGTCCGGCATCGGCATGGCGCTACCGCCATTCGGCGGCGGCCTGGCGCCAGAGCCACTGCAGCGCCGTCGTAGGCGCCGCGGCGGTCGGGTGCTGCGGGTCCGCCTGCCGGGTGCCCGGCAGCAACGGCGCACCCGGTACCACGAAGTCGAACCCGGGGTCCCTGGTCTCGAAGGTCCGCGCCTGCCAGCTGCCTGCGGGCGCGGCGCTGTCGCGGCGGCACAGGCACACCAGGTATTCGCCCAGCGACGTCCCGAGCAGGCGCCCGGCCTCGCTGTCGATCGGGAAATGCACGCCGGCGACGCTGCGGTTGATGGACGTGCGCTCCGCCAGGCGCTGCAGGTCGTCGACAAAGCGGTGGCCCTCGGCGCGCAGTTGCGTCAGCAGGTGGGCAACGATGAAGGCTTCGGTCGCATGGCCGCTGGGCAGGCTGCCATGCAGCGGCACCGGGATGATCGGCTGGATGCGCGGCAGGTAGTCGCTGGGCCGCGGACAGGCCAGCGCATGCTTGAAGCGCATCTCGATGATCGAGGCCAGGCTCAGCGCCAGGCTCATCAGCTCCTGCGTCCTGGGGCGTTGATCCAGGCGCAGGTTGGCCGCCGAATTCCAGAACGCCCACTGCGGCGTCAGCTGGGCCAGGATCTCGCTGGCACGCTCGGCACGCAGTTCGGCATAGCCGGCAACGAGCTTGGCCTGACCCTTGAACACCGCCAACGCCGGGCGTTTGATCTCGGCGATCGGCAGCAACCGGGCGGAGGTGCCGGTGCGGTTGAAGGACACATGCTCGAGCCTGGCGACGACCCCGGCGACCGAAAAGCGCAGCCCGCCCAGCAGATCGAACAGCAGCACGAGCTGGCGAATGTGAGGCGCCCACCGCGCGAAGTCCTCGGCCCGGTCGAGCGTACGCGGCAGGCTCCGCACCAGAGGCTCCCCCAGTTCGGCCGGCACCGTGCCACCGCGCGACTTGATCAGCGCGTCGACGAGCATCAAGTTCAGCTCGGGCCCCCCGGGGCCGGACGCGCCCATCGCACCCATGGCGCCCATCGCGCCCATGGCACCCATGGCGCCCATGGCGCCCATGGCGCCCATCACAGTCGTCGCACCCATCTGGACTGACATCGCGCGTCCTCCCCTAGATTCGGTCTTGTTCGTTCAGCAGGGTCAGTGCGGCAGTCCGGCGGCCTGCAACGCATCGGCAAAGACGTGGCCCAGCGGGCCGACGCTGAAGCCCGACACGGCCCGGAACTGGCTGACCGTGTACCCGGGCGTCAGCTGCAACAGGTCGTGCAGGCTGGCCCGGGCGGCGTCGAGCTGGCCGGACATCGACTGCGCGATCGCCAGCGCGCGATAGGTCGACGGATGCATGCGGTTGGCGCGCAACGAGCGCTGGGCGAGTTCGATCGCCCGCGCGTAGTGGCGCGCGCCGAGCGCCGCACTGGCGGCCAGCGAGTCGTAGTAGTGCCGCATCGGGTCGACGGGCGACAACATCAGCGCGCGCGCACTGGCTTGTTCCGCCGGCTCGCCGTCGCCCGCGAAGGCGTGCAGCAGGCCCTGGAACAGCCAGGCCAGCGATTCGTTGGGGTTGGCGTCGAGCGCAGCGTCGAGCCGCGCCTTGGCCGCGGCGGTGTCCTTGCGCAGGTTGAGCTGCAGCACGCCGTCGATGGCCAGCGCCAGCGCGCAGTGCGGGTCGCGGTCGAGCGCACGCTGCGTGTTCTCGAAGGCCAGGCGGGTGTCGATGTCGGGGGTCGCCGAACGGTTCTGCGTGACGCGCAGCGCATGCCAGTTGGCGAGCCAGGCATAGGGCCTGGCATGGCGGCGGTCGCGCTCGATCAGATGCTCGAGCATGGCCTTCGAGGTGTCGAACTCGCTTGTCGAGCTGCGGTGCATCAGCGCAATCGCGCCGAGCAGCAGCCCGTAGCTCTTGACGGTCGGCATCGCATGCGATGAGGCACGCCGAAGCTCGTGCTGCATGATCGCGGCGCCCACCTCGGCGACGATGGTCGCGATCATCGGATCCTCGGCGGCCCAGACGCCGCGCAGATCGCCCAGCAGGCGCTCGGCCCAGACGATGCGCCCGCCAGGCGCTTCGACCAGCTCGACCATCAGCTTGATCTGCTGGCCCGACACCTGCACGCTGCCCGAGACCAGGTAGTCCGCGCCCAGACAGGCGGCCACCGCCGCAGGGCCATCGTCGCGCTGCTTGAACACGGTGGTCGACATGCGCGAGATCACGTTCAGCGCCTGCGTCTTCGACAGCGCCGCGATGATCTCGTCGGCCAGCGCATCGCCGATCATGCGCGGGTCCGGCTGCGCGCCGAGCGTGCGCATCGGGATCACCGCCACCGTCGGCCGCGTCGGGCCCGGCGGCGGCGCGGGTGCGGCCACCGCCGGCAACGGCCCGGGCGGGCCGATGCGGAAGGCGCGCACCGGGGCGTCGATGTGCTTCAGGTAGCAGTCGCCCAGGTCATCGACCGCGGCATCGAAACCATCGGTCAAGGCATCGCGCGCCTCGGCCGAGGCGACGATCTCGCCGGGGCCGGCCAGCGTGGCCAGGCGCGCCGCGAGGTTGACGCCGGTGCCGTAGATGTCGTGCTCGTCGCTGATCACGTCGGCGAGGTGCAGGCCGATGCGCAGACGCAAGCGCATGGCGTCGGCCGGACGGCCGTCTAGGGCTTCGATGGCGTGCTGCATCGCGATGGCCGCCTGCACGGCCGCGGGCACCGCGGCGAACTCCAGCAGCAGGCCATCGCCCAGACTCTTGACCATCCGGCCACCCTGCGCCGGCAGCAACCGATGGCGCACCTGGTTGACGAAGCGCCGCCAGCGCTCGATGAAGCCGGCCTCGTCTGCCTGCATCAGCCGAACGGACTCGGCGACATCCACCACCACGATGGCACGACGAGCCCGCTGCAACACCGGCCACGCCTCGTCATCGTCGATGGGCTCGCTCATGCTCGGCGCTCGCCGGAAAGGGGTCATCCTCATTCTGGTGGACAACCCGGCGCGCCCGCAAGCTCGCAGCGCAGCGTCGCGCGCGCCGCGCGCGCTCAGCGACGACCCTCAGGGCTTGGCGTTGCCCGCCGGCGGCGGCCCGAAGCGCCGCTCCGGCTTCGGCGCGCGCGCATACAGGCCTTCCACCTTGGGCAGGTTGGCCTGGATGTCCTTGATGCGCGTAGCCCCCGCCGGGTGGGTGGACAGGAACTCCGGCGGCCCGCCCTGGCTGGCCTTGGCCATCTTCTGCCACAGCGTCACGCCGGCGGCCGGGTTGTAGCCGGCGCGCGCGGCCAGCTCCATGCCCACCAGGTCGGCCTCGGATTCGTCGTCGCGGCTGAAGGTCAGGGTCAGCAGCTGCTCGCCCATGCCGGCCACCATGCGGCCGGTGTTGCCCAGGCCGAGCAGCGCCGAGCCCAGCTCCAGCGCGCCGCGCGTGGCCACGCTCTTGCCCATGCGCTCGCGCGCGTGCTCGCGCAGCGCGTGCGCCATCTCGTGGCCCATGATCATGGCCACCTCGTCGTCGTTGAGCTGCAGCTTCTGCAGGATGCCCCAGTAGAAGGCGATCTTGCCGCCGGGCATGCAGAAGGCGTTGATCTGCGGGCTGCCGATCAGCGCCACCTCCCACTTCCACTGCGCCGCGCGCCGGTTCCATTGCGTGGTGAACGGAATGATGCGCCTGGCGATGTAGCGCAGGCGCTGCAGCTGCGGATGGTCGTCGGGCGCCAGCGCGTGCTTGGCCGACGCCTGCTGCTGCATCTGCGCAAACTGCTGCGCGGCAGCCTGCTCCACCTGCTCGGCGGGCACCAGCTTGGCGAAGCTGGAGTTCTTGCCCACGTCCACGCCCTCGCGGGCCCAGGCCGGCGGCGCCGCCGCCAGCACCCCGAGTCCGAGCGCGCCCAGCGCCAACCGGCGCCGACCGTGCACGGCGCAGGCGCAGCCGGCGGCGTGGCGCCAGTCGGGCAGATCGGCCTGGGTGACGAAGCGGGGGTTCATGGCAGCTTGCGACCAGGATGCAGCATGCCAGTTCCCCGGCAGCGCAGCCTAGTCATCGACCGCGCCTGCGCTTGTAGGATCTATTTCCAGTGAGCGCACGCTCTCGCGCATCCACCACAGCATCCACAGCGCCGGCAAGGCCGCCACGGTGCTGGTCAAGAAGAACGCGGGCCAGCCGATCGATTCGGCCAGCACACCGGCCAGCGGCCCGACCCAGACGCGGCCCACCGACGCGAAGGCGCTGAGCAGCGCGTACTGGGTGGCCGTGAAGCGCTGGTTGCACAGGCTCATCAGGAAGGCGACGAAGGCCGCCGTGCCCATGCCGCCCGACAGGTTCTCGAAGGCGATGACCATCAGCAGCCCGCCGTCCACCGGCGTGGGGTGCGCCAGCTGCACGAAGCCCCAGTCGAAGGCCGGCAGCACCAGGCCGGGCATCAGGCCCTTGCCCTCGACCGCCAGCCACCAGAAGCCCAGGTTGCTGGCCGCCTGCAGCACGCCAAAGAGCAGCAGCGCGCGCCACAGCCCCAGCTTCAGCATCAGCAGCCCGCCGAGCAGCGCGCCGCCGATGGTCAGCCACAGGCCGATGATCTTGTTGACCACGCCCACCTCGGCCGGGCTGAAGGCCATGCTCTTCAGCAAGAAGGGCGTCATCAGCGAGCCGGCGAAGGCGTCGCCCAGCTTGTACAGCACGATGAAGGCCAGGAACGCCGCCGCGCCGCGCTGGCTGAAGTAGCTGCTCAGGCCGCCCAGCAGTGTCTCGAAGCGTGCCTTGCGCGCCGCCCAGGCAGCCAGCGGCAGCGTGAAGGCGATGCCCAGCAGCAGCGCCAGCAGGTTCTCCCAGCGCAGCTTCAGCGTGTCGTTCAGCGCCGAGCCTTCGAGCAGCGGCCCCAGCAGCGCATGCGCCAGCGGCGGCGCGAAGCGGTCGCTGAGCAGGTAGCCCACCGCCACCGCCGCCAGCACCGCCAGGAAGCCGATGACGTCGTGGCGCGCGGCCGTGGGCTTGAGGTCCGGCATCGGCACCCTGGGCAGCAGCAGCGCCGACAGCACGGCGGCGCCGAACATCAGCGCGGCCATGAAGCGGTAGACCTGCGGCCACGTCCAGCCGCCGCCCTGCGTGGGGTCGGTCCAGATCAGCGCGATGCCACCGGAGAGGATCATCGCCAGCCGGTAGCCCATGACGTTGAGCGACGAGCCCAGGCCACGCTCGCGCGCCGGCAGCAGGTCGGTGCGGTAGGCGTCGATGACCACGTCCTGCGACGCCGAGATGAAAGCCACCGCCACCGCCAGCAGCGCAAAGGCGCGCGTGGCGCCGCTGGGCGAGGTGGACGCCAGCAGCAGCAGCGCGCCGCTTAAGCCGAGCTGCGTCAGCACCAGCCAGCCGCGCCGGCGGCCCAGCCACGGCAGGTCGAAGCGGTCCATCAGCGGCGCCCACAGGAACTTGAAGGTGTAGGGCAGGCCGACCAGGCTGAGGAAGCCGATGGTGGCGACGTCCAGCCCTTCCATGCTGAGCCAGGCCTGCATGGCCTGGCCGGTGAGCGCCAGCGGCAGGCCGGACGCGAAGCCGAGCAGCAGCACGACCAGCAACCGGTGCAGCGCCGCGGCGCGGGACAGGGCGCCGGCGGCGAGGGGTGCTTGGGGCATCGCGGAATTCTAGGTGCCGCACCGCCGGCGGCTGCGGCTGCGGCTGCGGCTGCGGCAGCGGCGGCTGCTGCGGCGGCGGCTGTGGCGGCGGCCTTAGCGGGCGGCGCTGGCGGCCGCGCCGGCCTGCGGATGCTGGCGGTAGATCGACTCGGCCAGCACCAGCAGCTGCTCCTTGGGCAGCGCGCCGACCAGCGCATAGCCGGCGCCGGACTCGACCCAGTAGAACACGCCCAGGTCGCCCTGGCGCTCGTAGCGGAAGGCGGCGTCGGTGGGCGTGTCCGGCTTGCGCAGGTAGACGGTGACGCGCAGGCCCTGCGCGTCCTGGTACATCAGCTGCGCGCTCTTGCCCGCGCCGTCGGGCAACAGCCGGCCGCCGACCAGCTCGAAACCCTGATCGCGCAGGTCGAACAGCTTCACCGGCACGTCGATGCGCCGCGTCAGCCAGCGCGCCAGGTGTTCTTCCTGCGCCTTGACCTCCACCGCATGGCGCGGCTCGGGCACATACACGCCGTGCGCGTAGGCGGCGCGCTGCACCCAGGGCGCCGGCGTGGCGGGCAACGACGCCACCGCCGCGCCCGGCGCCGGCCACTCGCGCCCGAGCAGCGCACCGATCCGCCGCCGGCGAGCAGCAACCCGCCGCGGCGGCATACGCCCGCCGCCAGGGCCGCCAGCGCGCCGCGCCCCAGCGCCACCAGCGCAGCGGCGGGCACCGGCTCGTCGAGCAGGGGGGCGAGCCGCGCGCGCATGGCGTCGCGGTCGGCGGCCCACTGGCGCACGCGCGCGGCGTCCTGCGGGTGCTCGCGCAGCCAGGCTTCGACCTGCTCGCGCGCTTCGGGCGAGCCGTCGAGTTCACCGTCGACCCAGGCGCTGAGCCGTTCGTCGTCGAAGGTTTGCGGATCCATCGTCACACCACCCGCCGCAGCGCCGTGCCGGCCGGCTTGCCGTGGCCGTCGAGCAGCCCGCGCAAGGTGGCGCGCGCGCGGCACACGCGCGACATCACCGTGCCCACCGGGATGTGCATCACCTCGGCCACCTCGGCGTAGCTGAACTGCTCCACGCAGACCAGCAGCAGCGGCTCGCGCTGCTCGGGCGACAGCCGCGCCAGCGCGGCCAGCAGGTCCAGGCGCAGGCCGACGTCGACGCCGGGGTCGCCGCCCAGGCTGTCCTGGGCCACCTGGAGTTGCGCGGGGTCGAAGCTTTGCATCCGGGCCTGCCTGCGCCGCATGTCCTGGTGCGCGTTGTGCGCGATGGACAGCAGCCATACCAGCATGTCGCGGCTCTGGTCGAACTGGTGCCAGTGCGTCAGCGCGCGCTCCAGCGTGCTCTGCACCAGGTCGTCCGCCTGCGACTCCTCGAACGCCAGCGACCGCGCATACCGCCGCAGCCGAGGCACGGCGCCTAGCAGTTGTTGACGGAATGCGCTGGGAGCCGGGTTCACCTGAAGAGTCTACGGACGAGTGCCGGCGATTATTCCCCGGCCCGTCGTGATGCAATGGACGCACGCACGGCCGAACGGGGCGTATCGCCGTGTCCATGCGCCGAGGCGCGGTCGAAGCCTGCGGCGACGCACGGGCGCGGGTTGAAAAGCCCGCCCCCGCGTCCATATGCAGGGCCATGGACACTGCCACCACGCACGTGGTCTGCCCGCATTGCGGCACGACCAACCGCATCCCCACCGCCCGCCTTGGCGATGACCCGACCTGCGGCCGTTGCGGCAAGGCCTTGCTGGACGGCCGGCCGGTGGAACTGAGCGACGCCGACTTCGAGCGCGTGGCCGCGGCCAGCGACCTGCCGGTGGTGGTGGACTTCTGGGCGCCGTGGTGCGGCCCCTGCCAGCAGATGGCGCCGCAGTTCGAGCAGGCGGCACGCACGCTCAAGGGCCGGGCGCTGCTGGTCAAGGTGAACAGCGACGACAACCCGCAGACGGCGTCGCGCTTCGGCATCCGCAGCATCCCCACGCTGGTGAAGCTGCAGCGCGGCCAGGAGGTGGCGCGCGTCGCCGGCGCGCGGCCGGCGGGGCAGATCGTGCAGTTCGCCGGCGGCTGATCAGCCGCCCGCCTGCGCGCGCTGCTGCGCCAGCGCCACGAACCAGTCCACGCTGTCGGCGTTGGCCATGGCGTCGCGCTTGAGCACGCTGTCGGCAGCCGCGCCCATCAGCAGCTTCTTCACCGGCAGCTCCATCTTCTTGCCGGACAGCGTGCGCGGAATGGCCGCCACCTGGTACACGTCGTTGGGCACGTGGCGCGCGGACAAGGCCTCGCGGATGACCTGCTTGATGCGCTGGGTCAGCGCCGCGTCCAGCGTGACGCCGTCGCGCAAGGTGACGAACAGCGGCATCCAGCTTTCGCGGCCCAGGTATTCCAGGTCCACCACCAGGCTGTCCAGCACCTCGGGCAGCGCCTCCACCGCGCGGTACAGCTCCGCCGTGCCCATGCGGATGCCGTGGCGGTTGATGGTGGCGTCGCTGCGGCCGTAGATGATGGCGCCGCCGCGCGGCGTGATCTTGATCCAGTCGCCGTGGCGCCAGACGCCGGGGTACATGTCGAAGTAGCTGTCGTGGTAGCGCTTGCCGTCCGCGTCGCCCCAGAAATACAGCGGCATCGACGGCATCGGCTTGGTGCACACCAGCTCGCCGACCTCGTCGACCAGCGGCCGGCCCACGCCGTGGGCGTCCGGCTCGGACCAGGCCTCGACGCTGGCCCCCAGGCAGCGGCACTGCATCTCGCCCTCGATCACCGGCAACGTGATCAGCCCGCCGACGAAGGCGCCGGCAAAGTCGGTGCCGCCGCTGATGGGGGCCAGCCAGATGTCCTGGCCGTCGACCTTGGGCAGTTTGTCCCAGATCCAGCGGTAGCAGTCCTCCGACAGCGGCGAGCCGGTGGAGCCCACCGCGCGCAGCGCCGACAGGTCGGCCACGGCTTGCGGCTCGACGCCGGCCTTCAGGCAGGACGCATAGAAGGCCGCGCCGGCGCCGAAGAAGCTGCAGCGCGCCAGGCCGGCAAAGCGCCACAGCGTGCTCCAGTCCGTCGCGCCCTGCGGGCCGGCCGGGCTGCCGTCGAAGATGCAGATGGTGGTGCCGCCGAGCAGCACGCCGACCTGGCTGTTCCACATGATCCAGCCGGTGCTGGAATACCAGTGGAAGCGGTCGCCGTCGACGGCGCTGGGGCCGATGTTGTTGTGCAGCGCGCTCATCTTCAGCGCTTCGATCATCACGCCGCCGTGGCCGTGCACGATGGGCTTGGGCAGGCCGGTGGTGCCGCTGGAATACACCACCCACAGCGGATGGTCGAAGGGCACCGGCACCGGCTCGAAGGCCCGGTCCTGCGCCAGCAGCGTGTCCAGGTCGTGCGCCTGCCGGCCGGGCGCCGACAGGTCGACTTCCAAGCCCAGGTTGCGCCACAGCACCGCATGGCGCACCGACGGCAGCTCGGCCAGCAGCTGCTGCAGCAGCGCGCGCCGGTCATGCGCCTGCCCGGCGTAGCGGTAGCCGTCGCAGGCCACCAGCAGCTTGGGCTCGATCTGGCGGAAGCGGTCGAGCACCGCCACCGGCCCCATGTCCGGCGAGCACACCGACCAGATGGCGCCCAGGCTGGCGCAGGCCAGGAAGACGACGATGGTCTGCGGCACGTTGGGCAGCACCGCGCAGATGCGGTCGCCGCGCTGCACGCCCATGGCCTGGAAGGCCGCGGCGCAGGCGGCCACCTGGCGGCGCAGCTCGGGCCAGCTGATCTGGCGCAGCTCGCCGCGCGCCAGCAGGGCCTCGTCGGCGAAGACGATGGCCGGATGGCCGGCGGCGTGGCTGGCGTCGGCATGGCTCAGCAGGTGCTGCGCGTAGTTGAGCTGCGCGCCGGGGAACCAGCGCGCGCCCGGCATCGCGGGATGTTCGAGCACCGCGGTGCGCGGTGTCGGCGACTGCAGCCCGAAGTAGTCCCAGATCGACGCCCAGAAGGCGGGCAGATCGTCCACCGACCAGCGCCACAGCGCGTCATAGCGATCGAAGGACAGGCCGCGCGTGTCGCGCAGCCAGCGCTGGTAGCGGGTGATGTGCGGTTCGGGCAGGGGCATGGTCAGGGTTTGAAGTCGCCGGCGAAGACCATGTCGATGCTCTCCGGCTTCAGGTACTTGCGCAAGGCCGCGTTGACCTGCGCCGGCGTCAGCGCGGCCAGCGCCGCGTCGACGCGCGCCGACACCTCGAAAGTGCGGTCCAGGTACAGGTTGTTGGCCAGCGCCGTGGCCAAGGTGTCGTCCTGCGCGCGCGACAGGCGGCGGAAGCTGAGCAGCCCGCTGCGGCCTTCGTCCAGCTCCTGCGTGCTGAAGCCGTCCTTCAGCGCCTTGGCCAGCTCCTCGCGCAGGCCGGTCTCGACCTTGGCGCGGTTCTGCGGCGCGAAGATGGCGCCGGCGCTCCAGATGGAATTGGGCTCGAAGGCGTTCCACGAGATGCCGCTGTAGACGCTGTAGGACAGCCCTTCCTGCTCGCGGATGCGCTTCCACAGCCGCGACGAGCCGCCGCTGCCCAGCAGGTGGTTGGCCATCGTCAGCGCCGGATAGTCGGCGTCGTTCTCGGTGATGGCCATGGGCAGGCGCGCGCGCAGGTCGGCGTTCTGCTTGTCGGGCGTGGCCAGCGTCAGGGTCTGGCCCTTGCCGGGCAGCAGCGGCTGCGGCACGCGGGCGAAGGGCGCGCCGGCCTGCCAGTCGCCGAAGCCCGCACGCAGCGCCTGCTGCAGTGCCGGCACGTCGATGTCGCCGGCGGCGCCGAACTGGCCGACGCGCGCGCCGTAGAAGCGCTGGTGGAAGGCGCGCACCTGGTCCAGCGTCAGCGCCTCCAGGTCCTGCAGCTGCTCGTCGAAGCTGCGCGCGTAGCGCACGTCGCCGCGCGGGTAGGGGTTGTGCAGCCGCGCCAGCGCGTTGGCGGCCACCGCGGCGGGCTCCTTGCGTGCGGCTTCGATGCGCGTCATCGACTGGCGCTTGTATTCGTCGAAGGCCTCGGCCGGGAAGGCCGGCGTGCGCAGCAGCTCGGCCACCAGCGCCACCGCCTCGGCCAGGTGCTCGCGCTTGGAGCTGAGCGTGACGCTGACCAGCCCCGGCGCGGACTGCACCGCCAGCTGCGTCTTCAGCGCGTCCAGCCGGTCCTGCACCTGCTGGCGCGACAGCTTGGCGCTGCCCTTGTCCAGCAGCCGCGCCGCGGCGTCTGCGGCGGCGCCCTGGCCGAACAGCGACTTCTCGTCGCCGAAGCGCAGGTTCAGCACCGCCTGCACCGTGCCGCCGCGCGTGGGCTTGGCCAGCACCGCGGCCTTCAGCCCGCCGACCTCGAAGCGCTGCGTGCGCGCGTCGATGTTGGCCGGCGTGGCGTCGAAGGGCGCCACGGTGGCGGCTGCGGCCTGCGGCTTGAAGGCCTTCATCTCCTGCGCCACGTCCACCTTGGCCGGCGCCGGGGCGCGCTGCGGCTGCTCGGTGGGCACGTAGACGCCGAGCGTGCGGTTGGCGGGCTTGAGGTAGGCATCGGCCACACGCTGCACGTCGGCCAGCGACACCGCACGCACCTGGTCGCGGCTGAGGAAGAACAGGCGCCAGTCACCCAGCGCGATGGCCTCGGACAGCGACAGGCCGACGTTTTCGGGGTCGCTGAAGGTCTGCTCCCAGCCGTTGAGCCACTGGGTGCGCGCGCGCTCCAGCTCCTGCGCGGTGACCGGCTGGCGCGCCAGGCCTTCGCTGACGCCCAGCAGCGCCGCGCGCGCCTTGTCCACGTCCTGCGTGGGCGACAGCTCGGCACCGAGCATCAGCACCGCCGGGTCGGCCAGCGACCAGGCGAAGGCGAAGCTGCTGGACGCCAGGCCGGGTTCGACCAGCTGCTTGTGCAGCCGGCCGGCCGGCGTGTCGCCCAGCACCGTGGCCAGCAGTTCCACCGCGGCGAAATCGGCCGTGGAGCCTCCCGGCACGTGGTACGCGGCCATGAGCAGCGGCGCGCCGCCGCTGCGGCGCAAGGTGACCTGGCGCTCGCCGTCCTGCGCCGGGTCCAGCGTGTACATCGTCGGCAGCTTGCGCGTGGGCTTGGGGATGACGCCGAAGCTGTCGGCCACCCACTTGAGCACCTGGGCGGGGTCGAAGCGGCCCGAGACGATGAGCGTGGCGTTGTCCGGCTGGTAGTACAGCCGGTAGAAGGCTTGCAGGCGCGGGATGTCGACGTTTTCGACATCGCTGCGCGCGCCGATGACCGAGCGGCCGTAGGGGTGCCAGTCGTACATCGCCGCCATCGTGCGCTGCATCAGGATGCGGCTGGGGCTGTTTTCGCCGCTTTCCATCTCGTTGCGCACCACCGTCATCTCGGTGTCCAGGTCGGCGCGCGCGATGTGGCTGTTGACCATGGCATCGGCCAGCCAGCCCAGGTACCACTTGAGGTTGTCGGCGTTGGCCGAGAAGCTGGCGGTGTAGTTGGTGCGGTCGTAGCTGGTGCTGCCGTTGGCCGCCAGGCCGCGCTTGGTGAACTCGGCCCACACCTGCGGATGCTTGGGCGAGCCCTTGAACAGCATGTGTTCCAGCAGGTGCGCCATGCCGGTCTCGCCGGTGTTCTCCTGGCGCGAGCCGACGCGGTAGGTGAGGTTGACCGTGGTGCTGGGCTTGGAATCGTCGGGCACCAGCAGCACCTGCAGCCCGTTGGCCAGCCGGTATTCGTCGATGCCCTCGACCGAGCGGACCTGGGTGATGCCTGGCGGCAGCGTCTGCGCCCACGAGGGCGCGAGGAAGACCAGCGGGGCCAGACACGGCGCCAGACGGCGCAGGAGCTTCAGCATGGACGGGCTCGGGTGCTTGAGATCGGGCCAGTCTAGGGGGTTGGGGTTAGGTGGGGGTTAGCGGGGGTCGGGCGGGCGGGTGGCTGCGGTGTGTTTGGGGGCGGCTAGGTAGCGGTTGCGGCCGTTCGCGACCAACCTGTCACTTACTTGGCCGGTCACCACACCCTATGCCGCGCTCCTTCGAGCTACAGGCCCTTGCCGTCGTCGCTGCTGATTTCGAACGGCAACTGCATTGTTTCGTTGTATGCAGGAACAAGGCGGTCCAGCTTTTCCTTGAAATCCGGCCACGCACTGCTGAGTTGCATGATGGTGGTGACTTGCGTCAGAACCTTCTGCAAACGCGGATCGCCTATGTTCTCGGTCAAGTGCTGGTGCAGTCGGTGCTTTGGTCTGCCCCGCTCGTCCTTCTCGACGCGCTCCTTGAGTTCCTTCCAGACTCCGGGAGCCAAGCGTCTGTAGACAATGTCGTTGGTCAGGTGGCCGAAGTACTGGGGCCTTCGTACGGTACCCTCGGGAAAGTGAAGACCGCGTAGCCGGAAGATCTCCTTGTAGTACTCCGGCGGGAACTTTCGAACCCATGGGCGCAACTCCTTTGCGACGAAGGCCTCAAGGATCCGCGCAAGGGCGTCACGCGGTCGAATGTCCTGATACCCAGTCGCCTCATCAACTAGCGCAATGATCCCGATGTGGGCTAGCGCCCGCATGAGAACTTCAGCCTTCTGCGCTTTATCGAGTTGCTGCTTCTGAAGAGCTCCAGCCTCTCTCGCGCGCAACCAGATCTCACAAACCACCGGCAAGATTCGGGCGTCGTATCCGATCACCACCCGGTTCCCATCGGCATACTCGATCGGCCGCAGAAGTGGTCCGCTCTCAAGGTCGCGGTTTATGAACTCCTTGAGCTGCCCTGGAGCAAGAAAGACAGGCAGCGGCGAACGTCCTTCGTCAGCGTCGGCCTTCTTCAGTCGCTTTGAGGCGCCGCTCCTGCCTCCAAGAAGTGCCGTGGCGATCCCATTTTCCGAGAGCACTCGACGAGGCTCGCCGTCTCCGTCGCCGTCGCCCTCGATGATTGCGCAAGGAATCTGGATGCCCGCGAGATCTAGTGGATCCTTCGCGAGCAGGACGATTGGAAGGCTCGCCAAGCGCTCAGTCTGCTCCCAACGTGCCGCCGCAGCCTGCTGGCCAATCTCTCTGCGCCGCTCAGTGCTCAGCGCCTCAGCGCGAGCCAAGCCGCCTCGCGCCTTCCCGGTCGGTTCACTCATGACGGTCCTTGCTTGCAAAGTCTTCGATGCACGCATTATGCATGCTTAATTAGTCTTTGCAAGCATTATGCATGCATTAGGTGGCGCAATCCCGAGCTACCACTACCCAACCGACTCGCCAGCAATTTGGAGCGTTGAAGGACCGCTCACAGTCGAGGCTGTGTGAGAACCCATTGGAGAGCAGGCGACGTTGGATGTCAGCGGCTGGAAGGCCGGCTCCGCTGTAGTTGAGCCACAGTGCCTCTCATGGCACGTTATTCCGCGCCTACGGATCTGGTGGATGCAGGTGTCAGGGATCGCGCATAAAGAGGCGCTTACGCGACCGCCAACTTCATCGCCTTTATCGTTCTGGCGATACCGAGGATGCTCATCACGCGCTTGAGGTTGTAAGCCAGGACGTGAAGACTCATTTCGGTCGAGACGTGGGGCAGTCGGCGAGTCAAGAAGTGCGCCGAACCCATCCAGTGCTTCAGTGTCCCGAAGACATGCTCGACGGTTCGCTTGCGTACCGTCATCGCACTCGGCCGCTTGTCCAGCCGCCGCTGAACCGCTTCAAGGACGTGCTCATGCTCCCAGCGAGAGATACGTCGATAGTCGCTCGGTGTGCATTGCTGCTTTATCGGGCACCGTGGACAAGCACTGCTCCAGTAGCGACGTAGCTGCAGGCCGGCCTCTTCCCGGGTGAACCGGTAGATGGCCCGTTGACCGGCAGGGCACTGGTACTCGTCGTCCCGCGCGATGTAGATGAAGTCGGACTTGTCGAAGCGCCCTTCGGCCTTCGCATTGGACGTCATGGACTTTGGCACGTAGGTGGCGATTCCCGCGTCGTCGCAGGCCTTGAGCTCCCGGCTGTTGTAGTAGCCGCGGTCGGCATGCGCCTGCAGCCTGAGCTTGCCCATCGCCGCGCGTGCTGCCAGTGCCATAGCGCTGAGCTTCGAGCGGTCGCTGCTGTCGTTGGTGACCTCGTGCACAACAATGAGGTGGTGCTTGGCGTCGACGGCGACCTGGACGTTGTAGCCAACGATGCCCGAGCCCAGTCTGCTGGTGGCCATGGATCGCGCATCGGGGTCGGTGAGCGACACCTGGCCTTCGGGATTGTTCTTCAGCTGGTCCTTGAGAGTGTCCAGTTGGCGCATGCGCTCGCGCAGCTTCTTGATCTTGTCTTGCAATCGCTCCGCCTTGTCCAGGAGACCAGCGGGCTGAGTGCGGTCGGCTGTATCCAGCGTGTCCAAGTAGCGCTGAATGCTCTGCGAGATCTGCTGCTGGAATCGATCGATCTTCACCGCAGTGAAGTTGCGATCGCGGTTGTTGACCGCCTTGAACTTGCTGCTGTCGATGGCCACGATGGCTTGAGAGAACAGCTTCAGCTCACGGCACAAGAGGATGAAGCGGCGGCAGACATTGCGGATCCCCGCGCCGCTGTCGCGTCGGAAGTCAGCAATGGTCTTGAAGTCCGGCGCCAAGCGCCCGGTCAGCCACATCAGTTCGAGATTGCGCTGGCACTCGCGCTCCAGGCGCCTGCTGGACTGAATGTGGTTGAGGTACCCGTAAACGTAGATCTTCAGCAAGATCGCCGGGTGATACGACGGACGCCCCGTGACCGCCGGCGTCAAGCCCTCGAAGCCGAGGGCCGCCAGGTCGAGCTCGCCGATGAACGCGTCGATGACCCGCACCGGGTTGTCCTCAGCGACGAAGTCGTCAAGACACTCGGGAAGTAGCGAAACCTGGCTTCGGTCCTCGCCTTCAACGAATCGTGCCATCCGCTGCCTCCGCTTGCCGCGTCGGCTCGTCACTCTACGCACCCGCCCGTTGACGCGTCAGGGGGTTTTCACACAGTCTCAGTCTGCAGCTGTCATGCGCCAACCCGGCCAGCGGGACCAAGGCGCGAAATACCCATTTCACCCTTGGATTCGGCGCCACGCCCCACGTCTCGCCCGCACCTGCATCGCGCCGTCGATGCCCAGGCACTCTCAGTCGCCCCGCACGACGACATTCCGGTCGCAGCCCGGCACCCGCGGGGCAGCGGTGATGCGTGGCGAGTCCGCTCTGGATCAGCTGATGCCGGCCGCGGCGATGCCCAGCCCGCGCGCCGCCTCGGCCAGCCGCCGGTCGCGCGTCCACAGCGCGGCGCCGGCCAGCCGGGTCGCGCCGAGCAGGTGAATGTCGACGAAGCCGACGCCGCGACCGGCCAGCGCATGGCGATCGATGAAACCCAGCACCTCGGCCTGGCTCAACAACGGTGCGCTGGGCAGGCTGCAAAGCAACACCAGCACTTCATCGCGGCGCGGGAACAAGCCACAGGCGATCTCGCCGATCACGAACGGGTGCGCCAGCACGTCGGCCGCTTCAAGCCGGCGCGCCAGCTGGGCATCGCCGCGACGCAGGTGGTCGGACCAGACCGAGGTATCGACCAGCAGCACGGTCTACCGGGTGCGCCGCGGGCGGGCCGCGCGCGCAGCCTTGGGCGCCGGGCGCCGACGCGCCGGCAAGTCCAGCCCAGGCGCGCTGGCACCCAGCGCGGCAAGGCGGCGCGCCGCCTCGCGCTGCACGATGAGCTTCAGGCCCTCGTGCAGCAGCACCGAGCGTTCGGTGGTGCCCATGGCCGCGCCGGCCTGGGCCAGCAGGTCATCGTCCAGTGTGACCGTGGTGCGCATCGCCATCCCCCCATCTCTGCTGGCCGGCATGCTACATCAGCGGGTGCATCAAACGATGCGCCCGTTGGTGCTTCATCGCTCCCCCCGCGCCTGCATCGCCGCGTCGATATCCAGGTACTTCCAATAGTCCCGCACGAAGATGTTGCGGTCGAAGCCCAGCACCCACGGGTGCCACAGGTCGGTGGTGATGCGGTGCACGTGCACCTTGTAGGGCATGTAGGCGATCATGATCTTCTTGGCCTGGTCCAGCAGCGCCTGGCGCTCGGGGCCGTCGGGCAGCATGCGCTGGCGTTCGTACAGCTCGTTGAAGGCCTTCAGGTCGAAGCGCGCATGGTTGGCCTGGCCCTTGTTGGGGCCGTAGCCCAGCGCCAGAAAGGTGTCCGCGTCGGGCTGGCCGGCGCTCCAGCCCACGCCCCACATCATCAGTTTGCCGGCGCGGCTGGCCTTCAGCTGCTCGGGCCACTTGGCCACCTTGAAGTCGATGCGCAGGCCCAGCGCGTCCATGTTCTTCTTCCACAGTTCGGCCAGCTGGCGCGAGGTCTGGTCGGGCGAGGTGGCGTATTCCAGCTGCAGCGGCCGGCCGTCGGGCAGCTCGCGCCAGCCGTCGCCGTCGCGGTCGACATAGCCGTACAGGTCGAGCAGCGCCTTGGCGCGCGCCAGGTTGTGCTCGCCCATCTCGCTCTTGAAGGCGGGGTCGTAGCCCCAGGTGCCGGGCGCGATGGGGCTCTGCGCCGGCACGGCCTGGCCGCGGCGCACCAGCAGGATCTCGCGCTCCACGTCCACCGCCAGCGCGATGGCGCGGCGCAGCGCCACCTTCTCGGGCGCGTTGCCGCCGACCACCGGGTTCTCCATGCCGAAGTAGGTGACGGCCACGTCGGCGCGCGGCACGCGCAGCATGCCGATGCCGCGCTTGGCCAGGTTGGGCGCCAGCCGGTTGTTGGGCATGGCGATGTTGGCAAATTCGCCGGGCACGGTTTCCAGGATGTCCTGCTCGCCGTTCAAGAAGGACAGCCAGCGTGGCTGCGCTTCTTCGATGACGGCGATCTGCACCTCGTCGATCATCGGCAGGCGCCGGCCCTTGAACTTCTGCGCGATGGCCACCAGCCGTGCGTCGTCGGCCGGCGGCTGTTCATCGTAGCGCACCTCGCGGTAGTTGGGGTTCTTGCGCAGCAGCATGCGCGAGCTGCGCCGCCACTGCGCCAGCCGGTAGGGGCCGGTGCCCACCGGATGCTCGCCCACCTTGTCGCCATAGGCGTCGACCACCTCGCGCGCCAGCGCGCCGGTAAAGGAGCCGTCGGCCAGGTTGTAGAGGAAGCGCGGGTTGGGCTCGGCCAGGGTGATGCGCAAGGTGTAGCGGTCCAGCGCGCGCAGGCCTTCGACGTCGGTGTCGTAGTCGAAGGGCGTCTTGTCCTGCAGCGCGCGCTTGCGCAGCTCGCTCAGGCCCAGGATCTTGGCGTTCTCCAGGATGTAGAGGTTGCCGCTCTTCCAGCGCGGGTCGTAGTGGCGCTTGATCGAATACACGTAGTCGGCGGCGGTGAGCTCGCGCTTCTTGCCGCCGAAGGCCGGGTCGTCGTCGAAGTGGATGCCGGGCTGGATGCGCACGGTGAACGTGCGGTAGTCGGCCGACACCTCGGGCATGCCCGCCGCGGTGTTGGGCCGCAGCCGGAACGGCCGCGCCATGAACGCAAATTCCAGCGGCGCGTCGAAGATGCCGGCGGCCACGGTGCGCGAGTACAGGTCACTGATCTGCGCCGGGTCGAAGCTGGTCTCGGCGATGGGGAAGGCGTAGCGCAGCGTCTTGGTGGGCGACGGCGGGGGCGTGGGCTGGGCGGAACAGGCCCAGGCCAGGCTCGCCAACCACAGGCCGCACAAGGCTCGCTTCATGCCGTGCAGCCTACACTGGCCGCATGGCTGCGTACCTGCTCCGGCGCCTGTGGCAGATGGTCCCGACGCTGCTGGGCGTGGTGCTGCTGGTGTTTGCGCTGTTCAAGGTGTTCGGCGGCGACCCGGCCGAAGTGCTGGGCGGGCTGAACGCCGCGCCGGAGCAGATCGAGGCGATCCGCCGCCAGCTGGGGCTGGACCGGCCGTGGTGGGCGCAGCTGGGCCTGTTCATCCAGCAGATCGTCACCTTCGACTGGGGCAAGAGCTGGGCGACGCACGAGCCGGTGGCCCAGCTCTTTGCCACGCGGCTGCCGGCCACGCTGACGGTGATGCTGCCGATCCTGCTGCTGGACACGCTGCTGGCGGTGCCGCTGGCGCTGGCGGTGGCCACGGTGCGCGGCTCGCTGACCGACCGCGTGGTGATGATCGTCACCACCGTGGCGCTGTCCATCAGCTTCCTGGTCTACATCATCGTCGGCCAGTATGTGTTCGGCTTCCAGCTGGGCTGGTTCCCGGTGCAGGGCTGGAGCGACAGCCTGTGGACCAACCTGACGGTGTATGCGCCGCTGCCGGTGCTGCTGGCCGTGCTGGTGGGGCTGGCGCCGCAGACGCGGCTGTACCGCAGCTTCTTCCTCGACGAGATCGGCCAGGACTACGTGCGCACCGCGCGCGCCAAGGGCATGAGCGAGCGCGTGGTGCTGCTGCGCCACGTGCTGCGCAATGCGCTGATCCCCATCCTCACCAACATCGGGCTGGCCTTGCCCGGCATCTTCGTCGGCTCGTTCCTCATCGAGGTGTTTTTCTCCATTCCCGGCCTGGGCCGCGAGGTGCTGCTGGCGGTGAACCGCAGCGACTACCCGGTGATCCAGGCGGTGACGGTCTACGTCGCGCTGCTGACCATGGGCATCAACCTGTTGACCGACCTGCTCTACCAATGGGCCGATCCGCGGGTGCAGCTGACATGACCGACCCCCGGCGCGCAGCGGTCGCCCGTCGAGCCACGGCCTGGCGCGTCGGCGGTCGCACATGAGCCCCGCGCTCTCGGCGGACACACCGCGCGTGGCCCGCGATGCGCGCTCCGCCGGCGTGTGGTCCGCGGCCTGGCAGCGCTTTCGCACCGACCGCGTCGGCATGGCCGGGCTGGGCGTGGTGCTGGCCTTCCTGCTGATGATCGCGGCCTCGGCACTGGGCCTGCTGGCCGGCGACTGGCAGCGCGAGCGCGGCGTGCCCAGCGCCCCGCCCAGCTTCGTCGGCGCCCGGCCGGCCGCCGCGCCGGGCACGCTGGCGCAGCCCCAGGGGCCGAACGCCGACCTGTCCGCCGTCGACCCGCTGGCGCCGCGCTACAAGGAATGGGACGAGCGCGCCGCGCGCTTCCGCGACGTGGAGGTGCACAAGCTGCAGACCCTGCCGCTGGGCGGCGACCGGCTGGGCCGCGACGTGCTGGCCAAGGCGGTGAAGGGCAGCGAGGTCTCGGTCTTCGTCGGCCTGATGGCGGCGCTGGTGGCCACGTCCATCGGCACGGTGCTGGGGGCGCTGGCCGGCTTCGTCGGCGGGCGCACCGGCGACCTGCTGGAGTGGCTGTACAACGTGTTCACGTCGATCCCCGGCATCCTGCTGATCTTTGCCTTTGCCGCGGTGTTCGGCCGCGGCGTCGGCACGGTGGTGCTGATCCTGGGGCTGACCGGCTGGACCGGCGTGTACCGGCTGCTGCGCGCCGAATTCATCAAGCACGCGGTGCGCGACTACGTGCGTGCGGCGCAGGCCATCGGCGCCAGCGCGGCCAGCCGCATGTTCCGGCACATCCTGCCCAACGTCAGCCATGTGATCCTGGTGCAGCTGTCGATCCTGACGGTGGGTTTCATCAAGGCCGAGGTCATCCTGTCCTACCTGGGGCTGGGCGTGCCGCTGGACCAGGTGAGCTGGGGCACGATGCTGGCCGAGGCGCAGAGCGAGCTGCTGCTGGGCCACTGGTGGCAGCTGGCCACGGCCACGCTGTTCATGGCGGTGTTCGTCACCGCTTTCTCGCTGATGACCGACGCGCTGCGCGACGCGCTGGACCCAAAGCTGCGCGGGCTGGAGGCCTGATGCTGCTGAGCGTGCAGGACCTGCAGGTCGCCTTCCGCCTGGGCCGCGGCCAGCGGGCGCAGGCGGTGCGCGGCGTGAGCTTCGACATCGACGCGGACCGCAGCGTCGCGCTGGTCGGCGAATCGGGCTCGGGCAAGAGCGTCACCGCCATGTCCATCGTGCAGCTGCTGCCCGACAACGCCGAACCCCGCGGGCGCATCCTGTGGCAGGGCCAGGACCTGCTGCAGGCCACGCCGGCGCAGATGCGCGCGCTGCGCGGCCGGCAGATCGCCTGCGTGTTCCAGGACCCGATGTCGTCGCTGAACCCGGTGCTCAGCGTGGGCCTGCAGCTGGTCGAGCCGCTGCGCGCGCACCTGGGCCTGAGCGCCCGCCAGGCCCGGGCACGCGCCGAGGAGCTGCTGGCCGAGGTCGGCCTGCCCGAGCCGCGGCGTCGGCTGGCGGCCTATCCGCACGAGCTGTCCGGCGGCCAGCAGCAGCGCGTGATGATCGCCATGGCGCTGTCCTGCGAGCCCAAGCTGCTGATCGCCGATGAGCCAACCACGGCGCTGGACGTGACCATCCAGCGGCAGATCCTGGAGCTGCTGGGGGCGCTGAAGGCGCGGCACCGCATGAGCCTGCTGTTCATCAGCCACGACCTGGGGCTGGTGGGCGAGATCGCCGACGAGGTGGTGGTGATGCGCCACGGCCAGGTGCGCGAGCGCGGCGCCGCGGTGCGGGTCTTCGACAACCCGCAGGACACCTACACGCAGGCGCTGCTGGCCTGCCGGCCGACGCTGGACGGCCCGCTGCCGGCGCGCCTGCCGGTCATCGACGCGCCCGCGGCGAGCCCGGCGCCGGCCGCGCCCAAGGACGCCGACGCGCCGGTGGTGCTGGAGGTGCGTGCGCTGGCCAAGTCCTTCCACCTGCGCCAGGGCCTGTTCGGCCGCCGCGACTTTGCGGCGGTGCAGGGCGTCAGTTTCCAGCTGCGGCGCGGCCACACGCTGGGCGTGGTGGGCGAATCGGGCTCGGGCAAGACGACGCTCGGGCTGGCGCTGCTGCGGCTGCTGGAACCCAGCGGCGGCGAGGTGCGCTTCCACGGCCGCGACCTGGCGACGCTGAGCGAGCGTGAGCGCCGGGCGCTGCGCCGGCGCATCCAGATCGTCTTCCAGAACCCCTATGCGGCGCTGAACCCGCGCTTCAGCATCCGCCAGACCCTGCTGGAGCCGATGGCCCTGCACGGCCTCGGCGCCGACGGCGCCGAGCGCGAAGAGCGCGCGCGCGGGCTGCTGCACAAGGTGGGGCTGGAGGCCGACGCGCTGGGCAAGTACCCGCACGAGTTTTCCGGCGGCCAGCGCCAGCGCATCGCCATCGCGCGCTGCCTGAGCCTGGAGCCCGAGGTGCTGGTGCTGGACGAGGCGGTGTCGGCGCTGGACGTGTCGGTGCAGGCGCAGGTGCTGAACCTGCTGCGCGACCTGCAGGACGAGTTCGGCCTGGCCTATGTGTTCATCAGCCACGACCTGGGCGTGGTGCGCTTCGTCGCCGACGAAGTGCTGGTCATGAAGGACGGCGCCGTGGTCGAGCAGGCCGAGGCCGCGCAGGTGCTGCGCGCGCCGGCGCACGACTACACGCGGCGCCTGCTGGCGGCGGTGCCGCGAATGGGCCAAAGGCGACCCGCCGCGTCATAGTTGTAACAACGGCGCGGGCGAGGCGACGAATCTCGGCAGCGCAAGGCCCGCGCGGCGTGAACAAGCGCACGGCGCGGCGCCGCCGCCGTCTGGCATGGAAACTGCCCTCTACACCGCACGGCCCGTGTGCCGACAAGACTGAAGATCAGCTGCAAGGGCGCTCATGTCATACACGTCGTTGGTTCCTGCTTCTGCCGCGCGCCGCCTGCGCGCGGCCTCGCCCGCGCTGCACGGCGGCGCCTCGTCGGTGCTGCGCCTGGCGCGCGGCAGCGACACGCGCCTGCCCTCCGGCGCAGCGCTGTCCGGCTGGGCCGAACGCGCCGCCGCGATGCTCGACCTGACGCCGATGATGGTGGGGCCGCAGGCGGCGGAGCCGTCCGAGGCGGCCCGCCCGGCCTCTACGCGGCCGCAACCCCAGGCCGCGCGCGGGGTGGGCGCATGATCCTCACCCCCGCTCCGCTGCAACGCCCGGCCGCCCAGGCCGGCGTGTTGGCCGCCCTGCGCGGCACCCTGCCGGCGCCGGCGCGCAGTGCCGCGGCCACGCGGCCGGTGCTGCAGACCGCGCGCGTGCCGCAGCAGCTGTGCCTGGACCTGCGGCTGCGCTAGCCT
>JAHBZS010000014.1 GCA_019635285.1 Rubrivivax sp.
GAGTGCCCATCGTGCTGAACTTGACGCTGGCTGCCGTCGCGGCGCTACAACGGCCCGCGCGTTGCTGCACACTGCGCTACCGCGCCGGCAACCGACGCCGGCATCAGGTGCCCTTCCCGGCTCGAGTCCGGCGGGCCGCTCGCCCGTGAAGATCCTGCACGTCCTGGACCACTCCATCCCGCTGCACAGCGGATACACCTTTCGCACCGCAGCCATCCTGCGCGAGCAGCGCATGGCCGGCTGGAAGACGGCCCATCTGACCTCGCCCAAGCAGGGCGTCAGCCCGGCGGACCCTGAAGAGGTGGACGGCCTGTGGTTCCATCGGTGCCCGGCGGCGATCGACGGCCCCCCGCTGTTGCGCGAGTGGAAGCTGATGCGAGCGCTGGAAGCACGGCTGACGGCCCTGGTGCGGGAGTCGCGCCCCGACGTGCTGCACGCGCACTCGCCCGCGCTCAACGCGGTGCCCGCCATCCGCGTCGGTCAGCGCGAGGGCATCCCGGTGGTCTACGAAGTGCGGGCCTTCTGGGAGGACGCCGCGGTCGACCACGGCACCACGTCCGAGGGCAGCCTGCGCTACCGTGCCACGCGGGCGCTCGAGACCTGGGCGCTACGGCGCGTGGATCATGTCTTCACGATCTGCGAGGGGCTGCGCGCCGACATCGTGGCCCGCGGCATCGCACCGTCGAAGGTCACGGTCATCCCCAACGCCGTCGATGTGGACTCGTTCCAGCTCTCGGGCGAGGCCGACCCCCAGTTGCGTGCCTCGCTGGGGCTGACCGGCTGCACCGTCGTCGGCTTCGTGGGGTCGTTCTACGGCTACGAAGGCCTCGACCTGCTCATCGACGCCTACGCGAGCCTGGTTGCGCAGCGGCCGGACCTGCGCTTGCTGCTGGTCGGAGGCGGTCCGCAGGAGGCGCGGTTGAAGGCCAAGGCGCAAGAGCTGGGTGTGGCCGACCGGGTGGTGTTCACCGGACGCGTCCCGCATGCACAGGTCAGCCGCTACTACGACCTCATCGACCTGCTGGCCTACCCCCGCCTGTCGATGCGCCTGACCGAGCTGGTGACCCCGTTGAAGCCGCTGGAGGCGATGGCGCAGGGCCGCGTGTTCGTCGCCTCGGACGTAGGCGGCCACCGCGAGCTGATCCGGGACGGCGAAACAGGCCGGCTATTTGCCGCGGGCAGCACTCCAGCGCTGGCGGCGGCAATCAACGACATGCTCGACGGCCGCGACCATTGGCCCGCCATGCGCAGCGCCGGCCGCGACTTCGTCGAGCGGGTGCGAAACTGGCGGCGCAGCGTCGCCAACTACGGGCCCGTCTACGGTGCGCTTGCGGGGCGGAGCGCGCGATGACCTTCGGCGACCTGCACATCTGCATGGTGGGCCCGCTGCCGCCGCCCTCCGGTGGCATGGCGAACCAGACGCGCCAGTTGACCGAGCTGTTGCGCAGCGAGGGGGCCACGGTGTCGCTGGTGCAGGTCAACGCCCCGTATCGGCCCGCCTGGATCGGCGGTGTGCGTGGCCTGCGTGCCGTGTTCCGCATCCCCGACTACGTGCGGCGCCTTTGGCGCGCCGTCGGCCCGGCGGACGTCGTGCATGTCATGGCCAACTCGGGCTGGTCCTGGCATCTGTTTGCGGCCGTCGCCGTGCGCGTGGCCGCCTGGCGCGGCACTCCCGTGGTCGTCAACTACCGCGGCGGCGAGGCCGATGCCTTCCTGCAGCGCGCCGGCGCGAGCGTGCGGCGGACCATGCGGCTCAGCAGCGGCCTGCTGCTGCCTTCGGGCTTTCTTCAAGAGGTGTTCGCGAGGCACGGCATGCCTGGGAAGGTGGTGCCGAACATCGTCGACACACACCGCTTCCGCCCCGGCGCCGACAAGCTGCTCGGGCCCGGGACGGCGCAATTGCTGATTGCACGCAACCTCGAACCGATCTACGGCATCGACGTGGCGCTGCGTGCGTTTGCACGTGTGCTGGCGGCGCAACCCCGTGCGCGGCTGGTCATCGCGGGCAGCGGCCCGCAGCGCAGCGAGCTGGTCGCGCTGGCCGAGTCCCTCGGCATCGCCGAACGGGTGCACTTCGCCGGTCGGCTGGAGCGCGACGAGATGGCAAAGCTCTATCGCGAGTCGACGCTGTCGATCAATCCCAGCCATGTCGACAACATGCCCAACTCGGTGCTGGAGTCGATGGCCAGCGGCGTGCCGGTGGTGAGCACCGACGTCGGCGGCGTGCCCTTCATCGTTGCCCACGAACGCAGCGCCTTGCTCGTGCCTCGCGCGAACGACGAGGCGCTGGCGCAAGCCGTGCTGCGGCTGCTGGGCGATGACGCCCTGTACCGCCAACTGCGTGCAGCGGGGCTCGCGGAGGTGCAGCGCTATCGCTGGGAGGCGGTGCGCGGGCTGCTGCTCGCCGCGTATGGCGAGGCCATCCAGGCCTCCGGGCCACGTGCCCAGCGGGCTGCCTAAGGCACGACGACCGATGGACTCGCTCTACACAAGCTTCGTCGCCGGGCTGCTGTTCCCGGCGCAGGAACGGCTGAAGGGCCACGATTCACCCCGTATCCGCCGCGCCATGGAGGCGAGCCAGTGGTGGCCGCGCGAGCGGATCGAAGCGCATCAGGCGCAGCGGCTGAGGGACCTGCTGGTCGAGGTGGGTCAGCATGTGCCGTACTACCGGGAGGTCTTCGCGAAGGAACACTTCGACCCGGCGACGGTGCGTTCGTCGGCCGATCTGCAACGCCTGCCGTTCTTGACCAAGGCATTGATCCGCAGCCACACCGACCGCCTGCGCGCCGACAACGCGCGCGGCCTGGCCCGGTTCAACACGGGCGGATCGAGCGGCGAGCCGCTGATCTTCTACATCGGCAACGAGCGCGTGAGCCATGACGTCGCCGCCAAGTGGCGCGCCACGCGCTGGTGGGGCGTGGACATCGGTGACCCTGAAATCGTCGTCTGGGGGTCGCCCATCGAACTCGGCTCGCAGGATCGCGTGCGCCAATGGCGTGACCGTCTGATGCGTACCGAGTTGCTGCCGGCCTTCGAGATGTCGGACCAGATGGTGGGGGGCTTCATCGAGCGCATCCGCCAGCGGCGACCGCGCATGCTCTTTGGCTACCCGTCCGCCATCGGCCATATTGCGCAACATGCGCGACGGACCGGCCAGCGCCTGGATGATCTGGGCGTGCGCGCCGTCTTCGTGACCTCCGAACGGCTGTACGACCATCAGCGTGAGCTCATCAGCTCGGTCTTCGGATGCCCCGTGGCCAATGGCTACGGAGGCCGCGATGCCGGATTCATCGCCCACGAATGCCCGCAGGGGTCGATGCACATCACGGCAGAGGACATCGTCGTCGAGATCGTCGACGACCAGGGACGGGTGCAGCCGGCGGGCTCCCGTGGGGAGATCGTGGTCACGCATCTGGCAACGCGCGACTTCCCTTTCATCCGCTACCGCACAGGCGATATCGGTACGCTGGACGAGCGCGGCTGCGCCTGCGGACGAGGCCTGCCCGTGCTGAAGGAGATCCACGGCCGCTCGACCGATTTTGTCGTCGCGACCGACGGCACCGTCATGCACGGCCTGTCGCTCATCTACGTGCTGCGCGACCAGCCTGGCATCGCGGGCTTCAAGATCGTGCAGGAATCGCTGTCGCTGACACGCGTGATGATCGTGCCGACCCCCCAATTTGCCGCAGCCACCGTGCAGGTCATCCAGAGCGGGCTGAAGGCTCGGCTGGGTGCCGAGGTGGCCGTGGAGGTGGCGCTGATGGACGAGATCCCCGCGGAAGCGTCGGGCAAGTTCCGCTACGTCGTCAGCAAGGTGGCCGCCCATGCCTGAGGCCACCCACGCCTGCGGGGAGGGGTCATGAGAGACGTCCTGATGGTGTTGCTGTTCGCGACCGCAGGCGTGGCGGCGCTACGCCGTCCCTATTGGGGCGCGCTGCTCTGGGTCTGGATCGGTCTGATGAATCCGCACAAGCTGGCCTACGGCTTCGCCCAGAGCCTGCCTTTCGCGATGGCGACCGTGATCGTGGTGGCGCTGGGCATGCTGATGCATCCGAAGGAGGTCCGGCGCCCGTCGGGTGCCCTGGTCGGCATCTTGATGCTGTTCATCATTTGGATGACGATCACGACCGCCTTCGCCATCGTGCAGTTGGCGGCCTTCGCCAGATACACGGAGGTCCTCAAAGTCCTGGGCATGACCCTCGTCGTGGCATCGTTGGTGCACACGCGCGAACAGATCATGGGCCTGATCTGGGTGGTCGCGGGTTCTATCGCGTTCTACGGTATCAAGGGTGGCGTCTTCACGATCCTCACGGGCGGTGGATACCGTGTCTGGGGCCCCCCCTCCAGCGTGGTCGCGGGCAACAACGAACTGGCCGTGGCACTGATCACGGTCATTCCTCTGCTGTATTTCCTGGGCCGACATGCGGAGGTGGCGCGCGACTTCGTGCTCGTGCGCTTTTTGCCGGCGCGCTGGCTGCGGATCGGCATGTACGTTTCCTGCGTGCTGTGCGCCGTGTCGGCGCTGGGCAGCCAATCGCGAGGTGCGCTGCTGGCCATCGCCGCGATGTCCAGCATGCTCTGGTGGCGCAGCCGGTCGAAGATCCTGCTGGCCTGCGTGTTCCTGGCCTTGGTGCCGATAGGCCTGTCGCTGATGCCCGCCAGCTGGTTCGAGCGCATGAACACCATCCAGACCTACGAAGAGGACGTTTCGGCGCTGGGTCGATTGAATGCGTGGCAAACCGCGATCAATATCGCGCGCGACCGCATCACCGGGGCCGGGCCGGTCACCGCGACACCCACGGTATTCGCGATGTATTCGCCGCGGCAAGGGCCGCAATGGATCCTGGTGGCGCACAGCATCTACTTCCAGATACTGGGCGACCATGGCTACATCGGGCTGGGCATCTACCTGCTGTTCTGGGTCATCAGCTATCGAATGGCGGGGCGCGTGGTCCGCCTCAGCGCCAAGGATCCCGGTCTGGCCTGGGTCGCGGAACTGGGCAACATGGCCAAGGTGAGCATGGTCGGCTTTGGCGTGGGCGGGGCCTTTCTGAGCGTGGCCTACTGGGACATGCCGTACTACATTCCGGTGATCCTGGCTGCGACCGAGCGGCTGCTGCGCGAGTCGCCTGCCGAAGCGCGCATGCCCTCCCTCCCTGCGGCCGACACGGGGCCGCCCGGCGCGCTGGCCAGCCGCTCCTGACGCGCCCGGCAGCATGCTCCTCAAATCCTCCCTTGCCATCGCGTCGCCGGCCGGGCGCAGCGCCCGGCTGTCAGTGGTCATCTATCACCGCGTGCTTGCGGCACCCGATGCAAGGCGGCCCACGTTGCCGGACATGGCCCGCTTCGACCAGCAGTTGCATTGGCTGAAGACCTACTTTCGCGTGATGCCGCTCGAAGATGCGGTACGCCGGCTGCGCGAGGGGACGCTCCCGTCGCGCGCTGCAGCGATCACCTTCGACGATGGTTATGCCGACAACTACACCTGTGCGCTGCCGGTCCTGCAAAGGCATGGCTTGCATGCGACCTTCTTCATCGCCACGGGCTACCTGGACGGCGGCATCATGTGGAATGACGCCCTCAGCCATTGCATCCATTCGACGCGTCGCGACCGCGTCGACGCGTCTGCACTCGGCTTGGGAGAACTGGACCTCGGTGCGGGCCCCGGCCGCTATGCCGCACTTCAGCGCTTGAACCTGTCCATCAAGTACCTGCCCTTCGATCAGCGGCAGGCGGCGGTCGAGGGCCTCTGCCAGGCCTGTGGCGTCGACCCGCCCACCGACCTGATGATGTCGACAGGACAGCTGGTTGCGCTGAGAGCCGCAGGCATGGGAATTGGCGCCCACACGGTTCGGCACCCCATCCTCGCGCAGTGCGACGCCCAGACCGCCTGGCGCGAGATGTCTGATGGCGCCCGCTGGCTGCAGGACGCGCTTGGCGAGCCGGTCCGGCTCTTTGCCTACCCCAACGGAAAACCCGGCGCCGATTACCTGCCCGAGCACGTCAGGATGGCCCGGGAGCTGGGTTTTGCCGCGGCCTTCACCACGGCCATGGGGGCGGCTCGTGCGTCGGACGACCCGTACCAACTGCCGCGCTTCCTGCCTTGGGACCGATCGCGCATGGCCTTCGGCCTGCGCATGCTCCGCAACCTGCGGACGGGAGGGCGCAGCGAGTCAGCGGAGTCCATGCCTGCCCTTCAGTCATGAGGGAAGGACTTCTGCGTCTTGTCCGCGCGCTGGGCATCTTCAGGGTCTGCCGCTGGCTGACGCGCAAGCACCTGCGGGTCCTCTGCTACCACGGCATCTGGATCGGGCCCGCGCCCCACTACGGCGACAGGCTCTTCATGAGTGCACAGCGCTTTCGCGAGCGTATGGCGCTCATCGAGCGCTGTGGATATCGCGTCATTCCGCTCGCCGAGGCCGAACGCCGACACGCCCGAGGCGAGACCCGGGGTGATGACGTCGTCATCACGATCGACGACGCCTGGATCGGCACCTACCTTCACATGCTCCCCGAACTGGAGCGTCGCGGCTATCCGGCCACGCTCTACGTTCCGACCTACTACGCCGGCGCGCAGCGCCCTGTGCTGAACGTGCTGCTCGGCTATTTGTGTTCTCGACCCGGCGCACCCGATGCTCTGGAGCAGTTGCAGCTAGGCCCGGGAACGCATGCGCAACGCGTCGAGGCCTTGGTCGCACGCGTAGAAGCCCTTCCGACATTGAACGAACGCTGGGCCGACACACGGCGCCTGGCCGCGCAACTGGCGCCGGGCATCGACATCGACGCCCTTGGCGAGGCGTTCCGCCTGATGGACGCGCCCCAGTTGCGTGACGCCGCCGCGCGGGGCATCGACGTTCAACTGCACACGCACACGCATCGCATGCACGGCCACGACGCAGCCCTGGTGGAACGGGAGATCGCACTCAACCGCGCCGCCCTGAGCACCATGCTGGGCAGGCCCGCCGAAGACTTCGTGCACTTCTGCTACCCGAGCGGCGACTTCGTGGACGGCGACCGCAGGGCCCTACAGAGTTGCGGCGTCCGATCCGCCACGACGACCCGGATCGGGCTGGTCTCGCCCGGATCGAACCCCTATGCCATGCCGCGCATTCTGGACGGCGAGTCCATGAGCGAGATCGAGTTGGAGGCGATGCTCAGCGGATTCTGGAGTCTGGCGCTGCGGCTGCGCGACGCCTTGCACGCCGGCTCGCCAAGAACCTAGGTCAGCCCTGTCGAGTCACGCCGGCGCTAGCGGCCGAACGCCTCGATCAACGCTTTGCGCGGCCAGATCATCATGTGTATCTGGGGCACGTACTCGCCGCGTTCGAACATCGCGCGGCGGGTCGGGGATCTGGCGAGCGCCCCGCTCGTGCCATCGGTGTCGTGGCTGACGAACAGGAACGTCGCGCCGTGGGCCGCCGGAACCTCACGCGTGTAGACGAGGTGCGGGCTGATGCTCGCGATCTGCGGATCGATGAACCAGTTCGCCCGGGTCACGCCTCGCAGATGCGGGTTCAGACGCAGCATCTCCGCGAGGATGCGGAAGGACGCCAGCCATCCGTCGGGGCTGAAGCCCGAGATCGACTCGGTGTGGGCGTGCAGTTCCAGAAACGGCTCGCGACCGCCGGCGCTCGTCAGGGCACGAAGGCCCTGCAGGAACTGCGACACACCGCCGCGCAAGAGGTAGCTTCTTGGCACGCCGGCCTCGAAATCCACGAAACCGGCGCCCACGGGCAACAGCCTGCCGGAGGCGATCAGCAGTTCCTTGCGCCAGCTGTCCGCGCGCAGGTCGGCGTCTTGGCCCGCGACCAAGAGCCGTTGGGCGATGCGGTGACACTCGCGGGCCCAGAACACCCGGACTGCGTCGGGCAGGACCACGGGAAGTTCCGGTCTGGGCGCGGCGAGCAGTGCCCGAGCGACGGCGAGGCGCGTCAGGGCGTCGCCAGCCTTGGCGCTCAGCGCCGGCAAGGACGCCGCGAACGATTCGGGCACGGCCTGCCGGAAGCGCACGGCATGCCTCGCCAGACCGTCCCACATGCTTGCGGCCTGGGCTTCGCCGAGTTCATCGGCAAGCACCCGGCGCCAGTGCCTGCCACGTTCATCCAGCCGAGCGCGGGTCTCGGGATCGAACTGTGCAGAGGGGTCGCCGGGCAGGTTGTCGGTCATCAGGCAACGCACGGCGACTGGCTGGGGGTCCGGGCAGCCGGAGCAAGTCTCCGCGCTGACACTCGCAGGGGCGTCAGGGCCGGACGGCGCCGACGCGCATTCGAGCCGCTCGCACGCACCGGCGCCGGATCCGGGAGGCGACGAAGAACGAGCGCACGGCAGCCTGCCGCTGAGCCGCGCGACTCATGCGGCGACACGTTCGGTCTGGGCACCTTCCCCGAGGCCCGAGTCTGCGTGTGCGCCGACCACGTTGCGCAGGAACGCCTCGAACATCAGGAGCGTCCACAAGGGTGCGCTGTAGTCGTGTGCGCCTGACTGGTGCGCGTCCACCAGATGCTGCAAGTAGTCGCGTTGGAACCAGCCGGTATCCGCTAGGCGCGGCCCCAATACCGCATCGCGGACACGTTGCTTCAGCGGCCCACGGAACCAGCGAGCCAAGGGTACGCTGAAGCCCATCTTCGGCCGATACAGCACGTCGTTGGGCAGCATGGGTTCCATGGCCTTCTTCAGCAGGAACTTGCCCTCCTGCCCGCGAATCTTCAGGCCGCTCGGCAATGTGGCCAACCATTCCACCAATGGGTGGTCCATCAACGGCTCTCGCACCTCCAGGCTGTGCGCCATGCTCGCCCGGTCGACCTTGGTGTTGATGTCGCCCACCAGATAGGTCTTCATATCCAGGTACTGGATCAAGGCGAGCGGATCGTCCGTACCGGCCTGCGCGGCATGGCGGTCAAAGACGTCCTGCGCGTCGGAGCCGTCGATTCGGCGCTTGAAAGCGTCGCTGAACATCCGTGCCCGCATCGGCCCACGCAATATGGACACCGAATGGAAATAGGCTTCGACCGCACCCCGCGACATGCCTTCGAAGGTGGTCTTGGCGCGCAGTACGCGCGGCGCCCAGTCGGCTTTCGGATAGACCCGCCCCAGAAGTCCGAACAGCGGCTGGCGGATCCCGGCGGGCAGCGCACCGCGCAACCGCTCCTCCATCAGATGCATGCGGTAGCGCCGGTAGCCCCCAAAGCTCTCGTCGCCGCCATCACCGGACAGCGCGACCGTCACCTGCTTGCGCGCGAGTTGGCAGACACGGTAGGTGGGGATGGCACTGCTGTCCGCATAGGGCTCATCGTAGAGTCGAGCCAGCGTGTCGATGAGGTCGAAGTCATCGCTCCTGACCGTCTCGACATAGTGGTCCGTGCGGTAGCGATCGGCCACTGTCTTGGCGAACTCCACTTCGTTGAAAGCGGGGTCGTCGAAGCCGATCGAGCAGGTGTGCACCGGTGTTGCGGACAGGCCCGCCATGGTGGCCACGACGGCGCTGCTGTCGACGCCACCCGACAGGAACGCACCCAGCGGCACCTCGGAGATCATGCGCAGGCGCACGGACTCTGCCAGACGTGCGCGCAACTCGTCGCAGGCGTCCTCGGCGGAAATGGGGTTGTCGAGCGTGAAGCGCACGTCCCAATACAGCCTGGGCTGCGGCAACGGCTCTCCTCGCCGGACGGTCAGGAAATGACCCGGCGACAGTTTCGATGCCTGTTCGAAGATGGTGCGCGGCTCCGCCACGTAGCCGAGCGCGAAGTACTCCTGGACCGCAACCGGGCTGATGTCTCGGCGCAGCGCGCCGTGCGCCAGCAGCGACTTCAGCTCGGAGCCGAACAGCAGCATGCCGTCGTCCAGCACCGCATAGAACAACGGCTTCACGCCCAGGCGATCGCGAGCCAGGAACAAGGTCTGCCGGTTGCGATCCCACAGCGCAAAGGCAAACATGCCGCGCAGGCGCTGGACGCAGGCCTCGCCCCAGGCCTCCCACGCATGCACGATGACCTCGGTATCGCTCTTCGTGCGGAACACGTGGCCCAGCGCCTGAAGCTGCGGAATCAGTTCCTGGAAGTTGTAGATCTCGCCATTGAAGACAATGGCCACGGACCCGTCCTCATTGAACAGAGGCTGCTGCCCGGTGGCCACATCGATGATCGAAAGACGCCGGTGCCCGAAGCCCACGCCTGGCTCGAGGTGCAGGCTGCCTTCGTCGGGGCCGCGATGCACCTGCGACTGGTTCATGCGCTGCAGGGCGGCACGGGAGATCGGTCGGTCGGCCCTGGTATCAAAGATGCCGGTAATGCCGCACATGGTCGTCGTATCGTCCTGTTCCAGTGGCGTTCGTTCCACACGACCCCGTGAATGCGGGGGTACGAGTCTGCGACTCGACAGCCGTCCCCGGGAGCCGCTCGTGCATGGTAGGCGATTTGCCGGTTTCCGGACGCCCGATCCGGCGCGACGGAATGGGCGGCATGACTTTCGCCACTCTCATAGGGCGCGTGCGGCGATGACCCGCTCGCCTCGGGGATGTAAACGCGGTCTGGCCATCGGGATTTGGTGTAGCGTCTGAGTTGCAGCGAGGTTCGGTGCCGGGCGATGCGCGAGCCGAACGAGAGACCCAGTCTGGCGCGACCCGCAGGTTGCCGACCTACGGGGGATCGGCTCATATCGAGCCCGGCCGCTGAGGGCATGTGCCCGGGGAGAGCATCATGGATCGCAGAAGGTTCTCGGCAACGTTGATTGCGTCGGCGATTTCCAGCGCCACGTGGGCAGCCAAGCGCGGCGGACGACCGGGGGCCGGCGATGAGGACGGCAAGGACCACAGCGACGCCGAAGACACCCAGGGCCGCGAGCTGGCTCTGCGTGTGCCGCCCGCCGAGGGCGTCACCGTGCAGAAGCTCAACCTGCAGCGCATGGTGTACTTTGACACTTGGCACGCCAGCGGGCTCTATGAGCGCTTCCAGCGCCTGGTGGTGTGGGAGGGCAACGATGCCGAGGTGCGCTTCAACCGAGGCAACCTGACGCAAGACCGGTCGCTCGAAGCGTTTCGGCCCGCGCGGCGCTACACGCTGCTGGTGGATGGCGTGGAGCGCGCGTCGGCCAACTTGGCCGCCGGCGACAAGGAAGGGGCGTTCAAGCTTCCCCTTGGCCAGATGTCTGGCGGCTGGCATACGCTGGATATCGCGGGGCTTGCCGATGGCGAGACCTGCCCCAAGTGGTTCGCCTTCATGTTGCGTGAGGGCGTCAAGCCGGAGAAGATGCCCGTTTGCACGGGGTCATACGACATCTCGAAGGCGCGCCTGGCCTCGGAACACGCCTGGGCCTGGGTGCCGACGTACTACCACCCCACGCCTTCGCCCCTTTCTCCCGCACCGCACCCGCACTTCAGCGAGCCCGTGCGCGATCTGTACGTGCAGTCGATGTCCTGTCACGTCGACGGCAATGTTCTGATCCCCAATGTCGACCGACGCGGCATCGTCAACACGTTCGGCATGCACAGCTATTTCTATGACGACTTCATCAGCAAGTACCCACGCGTCCCCCTGCTGGACGGGCCACGCGGCGTGGGCGCACTGTCCTTCGCGTCACACATAGACATCGGAACCGCCACGCGGGATGCCGACCCTGCGAGCCCGCCCATGCTGAATGTGTACGTGCTCGACCCCTGGCGCATCACCCGCCTGACCGATTCGGGGCAGATCACGACCCTTGCGGGCTGGCGCCACAAGGGCATGGCCAGTTACTACGGCGACACCGAACGAGGCACCACCAAGGGCAAGCCCGGTGCCACGCTCGAACTTGTGGGCGACTGGTCCGCAGTTCCGCAGGACCGACGCGGCTTCCACGAACTCTGGGGGCTGGCGTGGGACAGGAATTCCCTCACCCCCGACCCCTTGGCCGCGCCGATTCCCGCCGAAGAGAACCGCCGACCTCACGTCGGCAACCCCGCTTGCTTCGTCACGGACTCGCAGAACAACCGGGTATGCCGCATTCAGTTCGACGGCCGCAGCCACCTGACCCCGGCCAAGGTCACCGAGTTCTTGACGGGCCTGAAGGATCCCTGGGACATCGTCACCTGGCGTGGTTCGGTCATCGTCAGCGAGCGGCAGGCCCATCGCATCGCGCAGTACGACGCCAAGACCGGCGCACTTCAGCGGGTGGTCGTGTCCGGGGAGCCGCTCGCGACCGTGGTGCAGACGACCCGCAGGGTCCAGGTGCGCGCGCCGCTGAACGATGTCAGAGCGCAGGCTTGCGTGGCGCCGGAAGGGCTGTACGTGGTTGACGACTGGTTGTACTACGGGAGCTTTGCGCAGCGCCAGGTGCGCCGCGTCAACCTGGTGAGCGGCGAGCGCGAGGTCGTCGTTGCCGAGCTGCCGTTGGGGGGCAACAGCAAATTCGTCAAGTTCTGCGTTTCCGACGGCACCTTCGGGCCCAAAGGCACCGTGTTCGTCCAATCGTGGGCCAATCGGACGCCGAGCATCGGCTATCTTCCCGACGGTACGGAATGGAAGCTCGGCCTGGCCGGTTTCGACCTGTCCGGCTACGGCACTGCCGTGGCGGTCCGGAATGGCCGCCTGTACTTCGGCACCAGCCGCTTTGGCATCTGGCGCGTCGCGAAGGGCGCGCCGATGGACGCGCAGCTCTTCAAGCAGGGATCCGAGGAGTACAAGGCTGCGCACTACAAGCTGCTGCATGGGACGGGCGGGTACGGCTACTACGGCATGCCATTGCCCTGGGGGAAGAGCAAAGCCATCGACTACTACCTGACGCAGTACGGGCACGAGCGGAGTTCGTTCGTCAAACTCAGTTCTTTCGATGCCACGCCTGCAGCGTCGGACGTCGACTTTCCGAAAGAGCCCACGAAGAGAGGAACGAACAGCTCGTGGTTTCTGGGGGCTTTCACGCCGGCGCACGGGCGCCATTACGACAACGACGGCTTCGTCTATGCGGCGGCCTACGCGGTCAGGAACAAGCTGCCGCCGGCGCCGCGCCTGGGCGTGACGCTGCATGCAAGCGGAGGCTTCAACGCCGTCGCCAAGGCCGCCTTTGCGCCCTTTGAAGGCGTGGATATCGAAGTCCGCACACAAGATGGCCAGGCCAAGAAGGCGCAGGACCCGAAGGCCTACAGCGAATGGTGGTGCTATGGCCGGGACGGCCAGCCCTACCCGGCCCGCAGAGTGGCCGCGATCCTCCAGACGATGGCCGCCACCTACCCGCAGATCGACTTTGATCGCAAGGGCATCGTCTATGCGGGCAACAGCATGGGCAACGGTGGGGTGCTGCACACGATGATCCTCCCGTCCCCGTGGCGCGAGAAGATCGCTTACGCATGCGGCGGCGTCGGCGTGTTCATGCCTCGGCGCGTGAATGCAAAGAATCCAGGGCAGTACCGCGGTTGGCCACCCGACAGTGGCCAGACTCGGGCGCTCTGGGACGCCATCGACTTCAGCATCCAGGCCGCGCGCGATGCCATTGTGCGCGGCATGCACTACCGCCAGCAGTTCAGCACCGACGACTGGTTCAGCGAGGGACCCGAAGGCAATACCCAGCTCGAGTGGGTGAACCTGTGCGAAGCCCACAAGATCAGCGCGGTCGCCACATGGGTGAAGAACGGCCACAACGCCTCGGAGAAGGGCATCGCGCTGCCCGACATCAAGAACTTTGAGGTGCCGGAACAGGATGTGACCTTGGATCGCGCCCATCCATGCTTCACGGGGTCGACCGGCAACTGGCCTCTGGATGCTGCGCAGCGCGTCAACCGCAACGCCCATCCGCGCGGTCACTACAACATCGGGCTGGTCTGGGACCACGCCCGGGTCGTCGACAGCGGCCAGGAGATCGTGTTTCCGCTGCGCTACACGCGCCGCACGGGCTTGGGCGAAGGCATTCCCGACCAACCCGCACAGATCACGGTCGACGTCACGCCACGGCGCGCGCGGCGCTTCGCCATGCGCGACGGCGAACGCATCCGATGGGATTGGGATGGTGGTGCCGCCACGGGCGCTGCGACGGTGAGCGGTGACGTGGTGACGGCCACCGGCATCCCGCTGGTGTCCGGTGCGGGCTACAAGCGACTGCGGTTCTTCAGGACCGGGGCTTAGATCGGCCAAAGGCCGCGCGTGCCTCCGGCGGGCGGGCGCTGTACAGCCGCCTGTACGCATTCACCATCGCGGGCAGGCTGAAGCGCAGGTCCACATCCGCGCGGCCCTCGCGGCCCATGCGTCGGCACGCGGCGGGGTCGGACGCCAGACGCGTCAAGGCTTGCGCCAGCGCGTCCACGTCGCCTGAAGGAACGATCTCTCCGGTGCGCCCATGGGCCACCAGTTCGGCATTGCCGCCGACTTGCGTGGCCACGACGGGCAGGCCGCTGGCCATCGCTTCCAGGATGGTGTTCGACACGCCCTCGGCCAGTGACGGCAGCACGAAACAGTGAAGCCCCTGCATGACCGCAGTCACGTCGGAGCGCTCACCAGGAAGCCAGGCCAGCTGCCCGGCGCCGGCGTTGTCGAGGACCGTTTGCGCTTCGGACCGCAGGGGCCCGTCGCCGACCATCACCAGGCGCGCGGTCTCCCGCAATTCGGGCTGCAGTTCGAGCATGCGCACGAACGCGCGCGCCAGAAGCGTCTGGTTCTTGATCGTCTGCATGCGGCCGACCGTGCCCACGATCCAGTGCTCGGACGGACCAAACGGCGCGCCCGGGATCGCCAGAGGTTGTCCCGCGACTGGGCGAAATCGCTCGACGTCGACACCGTTGTAGATCTGCTCCACGCGCTCGGGCGCGATGCCCACCTTCGTCGTCAGGTAGCGCGCAAGATCCTGGGACAGCGCCACATAGCGATGCACGAAGGGCGAATACAGGCGCCTCAGGCGCTGGTGGCGCAGGCTGCTACCGTCAACGTCCTCCACGTCGCGCCCATGCTCGCCATGGATCCGCAGCGGCACCCGCGCCGCCCAAGCAACCGCCTGCATCTCCAACGCGGCCAGGTTGCGGGTATGCAGCACCGTTGGCCGATATCTGCGCAACACCTGCCAGAAGCGCGGGTAGAGCTTGGCGCCGTGACCGTCGGGTTTGTGCAGCGCCAGACACTGCACATCGGCATTGCGCAGGCGCTTGCGGAAGTCGGTCACTTCGGTCAACGCCACCACCATGTGCCTGCATTCGCCCTCGGGCCAGTGGTTGATCAGGTTGACCACGCCGTTCTCCAGGCCACCGGTGTCGAACCGGTGCAGGACGTGCATCACGAGCGGCAGTTCACCCTTCACCTGAGCCTGCCCGCAACCTGCTCCATCACCAAGTGCACCCCCAGGCTGTTCAGATGCCCGTCATACGGGCCGACCTCCAGGGATAGCGGTGATGCGGCCTTGTGCTGTCGATACACGGGCGCCAGGTCGATCACTTCAACCTGGCGCGCGCGCAAGCTGTCGATCAGGTACTGGCGCTGGAAGAACGCTTCCTTGGGGTCCCGTGGCGCGGCCCCGCGGTAGTCATCGACGATGAAGATCGTGCGCCCCACCAGATAGGGGCCCGCAGCCTCGAAGAAGCGCTCGAGCACGGCATCGACCACGCGACGCCCGCGTTGTGCGGTCTCGTTCGCCGCATCGCGCTCGCGCATCGACGCGGACGCCGGCTTCGAGTCGCTCGCGTCCGGGGTGTTGCGCGTGAACATGGCTCTCAGGAAAGGGCCGGCACGAAACTTCAACTGTCCGGCAATGTATTGTGCCAATGCGCTGTGACGGGCCAGGCGCTTGAGCCAGGACGGCTCCGGAAACCGCTCCGTGCGAGGTTCCAGGCTGACAGGGTCCAGGCACCGACTGTGGACGTTGCCCGACCCGCACAGCGCCTGCACGGCATCCCCGCGTTCAAGCCAGATCACGAAATCGCGAACGCCGAGCTTCTGCGATGCAAAGCGCACGCGCTGCGCATAGTCGAGAAGCGCTGTGCCGGGACTGCCGAACGCATAGACCGGTCGCTTCGGGCCCAGCAGGGCCTGCAACTGGCCTGCCGGGCGCAGCGGGGCGTCGAGCATCGATGATTCGACGAAACTGTCGCCCACCAGGGCGACCGCGCCAGGATCCGGCACGAAGTCCTTATCGGCGACAAAACCGAAGTTGTTGCTGCGAAGGGACTGCGCATTGCGCAGGTCCCACCCGGTCGAGACGGTCCAGCGGTGACCAGCGGGGTAGCTGAGGATGTCGGGGTCGAAGTAGTAGCCACTCAAGGTCGCTGTGGACACCGGCATGAGGCGCAGCAACAACTCCAGCACCAGCAGCGCAAACAACAGGCCGCCCAGCGCAAGCATGGTCCTGCGCAGCATCTCAGAAATTGAAGTAGATGAACGCGCTGACCGAATCGCGCGTGGTGTTCAACACGACGAGGAACACGACCCCCGCCACCGCCACCGAACCCCAGAACCAGCGTGCGGTCTGCGACCGCTCGAACCATGCCGACACACGCTCTCCGATGAGATTGCTGTTGGGTGCCACAAAGGCGATTGCCGCCAGTACAGCGCACCACGTCAGACCGACAGCGCTGGACAGCCCTGCGTTCCACAGCAGCGCATCCACGCCGCCCGCGGCGCCGCTTTGCCCAACCATGGAGCGCAGCACACGCAGGGCGCCGGGAAAGGTCTCGGCGCGGAAGAACACCCAGGCCACCACGGTGACGAGGAGCGTCAAGGCCCAGGAGAACAGCGCAAAACTCCGACTTGCGGCAAGCGCGTCGCTCCAACGCAGCCTGTCGCAAACCGCTCTAAAGCCATGGTTCACCATCAAGTAGGCCCCATGTAGCGCGCCCCAAAGAACAAAGGACCAGCTGGCACCATGCCAGAGCCCGCCCAGAACCATCGTGATCGCCAGATTGAGATAGCGGCGAACAGGCCCTTTTCTGTTGCCGCCCAACGCGATGTACAGGTAGTCGCGCAGGAACGTCGACAGCGTGATGTGCCAGCGGCGCCAGAAGTCAGTGATGCTGGTGGATTTGTAGGGTGAATCGAAGTTGTAGGGCAGGCGGATGTTGAACATCCAGGACAGTCCGATCGCCATATCGGAGTAGCCGGAGAAATCGAAGTACAGCTGAAACGTGTAGGCAAGCGCTCCGAGCCAACCCTCTGTCGGGCTGGGTACCGCGGCCATGCGATCGGCGGGAGCAAACACCGCGTCGGCGTACGGTGCCACGCCATCCGCGAGGACCACCTTCTTGAACAACCCAATGCAGAAGATCACCATGCCGGCCATGAAGTGCCGGGAGTCGAAGCGATAGACCGCCGCATTGGCGAACTGGGGCATCATCTGACTGTGATGCAGCACAGGCCCTGCAATCAGGTGCGGGAAGTAGGTGACGAACAGGCCGTAGTGCAGCGGCCGGTATTCCTTGACCTTGCCATGCCACGTGTCGACAAGGAAGGCGATCTGCGTGAAGGTGTAGAACGAGATGCCGATTGGCAGAACGACCTTGCCGATGACCCAGTGCTCGCCAAACAGGGCGTTGATGTTGTCGACGAAGAAGTTCGCGTACTTGTAGTAGGCCAGCAGCCCCAGATTGAAGACGACACCCAACACCAGCCACCGCGTCGCCCTGGCCCGATCACCCTCCCCGCCGGCAACAGCCACGCCGATGCGGGCGCCCACCAGGAAGTTGACGGTGATCGACCCCACGAGCAGCAACGTGAACGCGGGCATCCAGTAGCCATAGAAGAAGATCGAGGCGGCAAGCAGCCACGCTGCAGCCAAGGACGGCGATCTGCTTCCCAGGAGAAAGAACCCGAGGAGTACGGAGGGCAGGAAGAGGAGTGCGAAGGTGGCGGTGGTGAAGAGCACAGCGGTCTACCGCCTCTGTAGGGGTGCAGCCGTGCAGCGCCCGCACTGGCCCGCTTCACGCAGGCCCCCGCTGAACCAGGAACTGCGAAGCGAGTTCATGATTCGCGAACGACGGGGCATGCGGTGCTGATCTGCCACGCAGATCAACGCGCCTGGCGTGCTGCAGCCAATGCCTGACGAATGGCTGTGCCTTGAGCTGCGAATGCCTGCTGGAGCCTGGTGTCCGTGTCGGCATCCACGGGTGTGGCCAGCATGACGACAGCGCCGTCGCCTCCTTGACCGTTGAGGCGACTGAAGGCCTGCAGCAGCTTCACCCGCGCATCGCCGGCGTCGAAGCGCCCGTCCACCCAGTAGAAATGGAGTACTCGCAGGCGTTGCTCGCCGACCGCCGTCATCGGGACGTCGCTGCGCAGGTCCACGGACTGCACGCGCGATGCGCTTCCATTCAAGGGCAGATCCAGACTGCCTCGGGTTGCGGTGGTCCAGCGGCGGTCCTTGCGCTTGGCCGCTTCGTTGACGGAACTGACGAGTTCGGCGCCATCGCCGCTCGGTCCGTAGTAGCCGACCCACAGCCACACGGGCGGGCCATTCGTCTCCAGCCGCGCAGCGGCCGTTGCCGCCGGCCCGACCCAACCGGGGGTGAATGGGAACTCATCCTCCGGCACGGCAACCCCTGGCAGTGTCAGCATCACGGCACGAGGGTCCGTGCGTCCTTCGAGACGCGACAGCAGCGAGTGCGTGCCCACCAATAGCGCCAGCACCGCGATGGCGACACCCCAGACGGGGAAGGGAAAGGAAGCCGGCGCAAGCTCTCTTGATGCGGTCGCGCGTGGCGGCTCGGGCACGACCTCCGGATCGGCCCACTTGGCGCCCGCATAGAACATCAGGCCCACCACCGCGCCGAAGATGAACCAGCCATAGGTCTGATGACCGACACCCATCAGGTAGGTGCTGCCCGTGACGTGGCTGATGTACACGATGCTGTAGGCACGCAGCCAGTTGGCCAGCACCGGCACGACCAGAGACAGAAGCAAGAACCCGATGCGCTTGGTCGTGGACCGATAGTTCAGATACGCGAACAAGCTGCCGACCATCAGGCAGGCGATCTGGTAGCGGATGCCGCTGCAGGCCTCCACGACGGACCAGTTGCCCGAGGGGATGACGAACTGCATGCCCTCCCGATAGAGGGGAACGCCACTGGCACGCAAGGCGAACACCGTCATGTCCGCCGTCCACAACTGCAGCGTGGGAACGGCGAATTCGCCGAACGGCACCGCGAAGAAAAGAAAGGCCAACGGGAAGGCCAGTGCCCTGGTGATCGCCCATCCAAACAGTGCCGGGACCGTCAACACGAGCATGGCCACCAGACCGAACTGCGAGGCCGCGTTGACCCCCGCCAGTTCGCCCGCGAGCCAGAGCAGGCAGGCCAGCAGCATGGGAACGAGCGCCCAGGGCCCGGGTCGTGCGCTCAGACGCGCCAGGTCGGCACGTCGGCGCCAGATGAGCCAGACGCAGATGGGGACCACGAGGAACGCGTGCTGGAAGGTCTCCGAGCGCCACCAGATCTCGACCATGCCGGCCGCCGTGGACCTGAAGATCCAGAGGATCGCGGCGATCAGCAGGATCAGCGACACCCAGTTGCCAGCGCTGCGCCCGGAAGGAACTGCCACGCCACCGGCACGCCTGCGGGAGAGGGTATTCATGCGGCGCAAGTCCTCGCGTCCGCGGCGCACAGCCAGCGATCCAAAGCCGCCAGCTGCGCGGACCAGCCGTACACGGCCAAGACCCGTTCCCGGGCCGCACGGCCGATGGCTTCGGCCCTCGACGGGTCGTCGAGGAGCATCTCGACCGACCTCACGTACTCTTCGGCGCTGAATGCGGCAATGACATCCTTCCCGGCCTGAACATCCAGGGCCTCGACGCAGGGTCGCGCGGCAACCACCGGACGCGCCATCGCCATGGCTTCAAGTACCTTGTTCTGGACGCCTCGCGCGAGGCGCAGTGGCGCCACGACGACCGCGGCATGCTGAAGATAGGGCCGCACGTCCGGCACCGTCCCGGTGACCAGGACTTGCTCACCGGCCAACGCCTTGACGGCAGGCGGCGGATTGCGTCCGACGATGTACAACCTGAGGGCGGGGTTGCGCCGGCACAGCGCAGGCAGCATGGCTTGCACGAACCACGTCACTGCGTCGACATTGGGCCAGTAGTCCATGGCCCCGGTGAAGACCACCGGAACCTCATCACGGGCGAAGGGCGACGGCCTCGCTGCATCGGGGGAGAAGTAGTCCGCGTCGACCCCGTTGCCCAGCCAGTTCACACGCTGCGCACACTCGGGGGCCAGCGTTCGAAAGAGCAGCGCCTCCTTCTCGGTGACGAAGAACGATTGCTCCGAGCGCGCCGCCACCAGGCGCTCATACGCCAGCAACTGCCGGCCTTCGCGTCGATAGAGCCAGGACATGGGCCAACGATGTGCGCCCGCATACTCGGTCCACTTTGCCGAATCCACGTCGACGAAGTCGACCAGCACCGGGGCCGTGAAGCCGTGGGCGTACTGCGCCATCGAGGATGAAAAGACGACCACGGCATCGATGCTGCCGCTGTCGCGCAGCCGCCGCACCCAGAGGTCCAGGCCCGCGTCGCGGTAGTAGGCCAGCGTCAGCGGCTCGTCCCGCCACAGCCCCGTCAGGCTGGCAATGCGGGCGCGCCTCGGATACAGCCGCGCCACATGCAGCTGCTTGCACCACTGACGCAAGGTGGCGACATGCGCTTCGTCCTCCGGGTCGTCGACGAAGGTCCCCAGGTACACCTCATGCTTCTCTGCCAGGTGGCGCAGCAGATGGTACGAGCGCACCTTGTCGCCCTTGTTGGGCGGGAACGGCAGCCTGTGCACCAGGTAGAGGATGCGCGCCAAGCCGGTCATCCCAGGCTGCGGACCACGAAGGGCCCCAGCCAGTTGGCCACGCCCAATGGCAGGCGCCGCCAGGTTTCGATCATCAGCTTGTACTTGGCGTTGGCCGGGTTGTTCTGCGGCACCGCGTCGCGCTTGTAGAGCTGGTATTCGTAGTGCAGCGGCGTCGGCTCGAAGCCCCAGTTCTTCTTGAACGCATAGGGACCGGTGCCCTGCTTGCTGCGGCCGTAGTCGAAGACCTTGATGCCGCGCGCGCAGGCGCGGCGCATCAGCTCCCAGTACTTGAAGTCGTTGGCCGCCAGGTCCCGTGCGGCCACGTCGTCGCCGGCGTAGTACGGCAACACCTCGTCGCGGAAATAGAAGCTCAGCACGCTGGACAACGCACGGCCGTCGGGCGCGCTGACGGTGAGCACCTCGCAGTCGTCGCCGAATTCCTTGCGCAGCGCCTGGAAGTAGCGCTTGGGCAGCGCAGGGGTGCCATGACGGTGCACGTTGTCCGCATAGAGCGCGAAGAACCGGTCGACATCAGGGTCCAGGTCGCTGCGCAGCTCGTTCTTGATGCCCTTGCGCACCATCGCCCGCTGCTTGCGCGGGATGGCCAGCATGTTGGCCTCTTCATCCGCCAGGATGGACTTGCGGAAGGTGACGTAGAGATCCTGCCGCGGCCAATCGGGATGGCGCGCCTGCACATGCCGCAGTTCAAGGTGCGCCACACCCAGCCGTTGGGCAAGCTGCGCTGCATGCCGCTCCAGCGCTTCGGCCACGTCGTCGCGCATCGCGGCGACGCCGCCGTACACCGCAAACGGCAGGCTCACCAGCGCGTTGCCGAAGAGCAGGCTGCTGACGTGCGCCAGCGGCAGCACCCCCTCGATGCGCCCATCGACCTGCGCCTGGAAGTAGTAGGTGTCGTGCCTGAAGACCTGCTTGATGATGCGTTGCCAGCCGGCACGGTGGAAGAAGCTTGCCTGGGGGCAGCTCTGCACGAACGCGTCCCAGCGCGCGGCACCGCTCGCGTCGTTGGGCTCCAGGCGCTGGATGTCGATGCGCGTCATGGTGTCAGTGCCTGAGGGACTCGACCGGGCGGTCCAGGAAGACCCGGTCCATGCGACCCCATTTGAAGTCGCCCAGCAGGCTCTTCAGGCGGCTTTCCATGCGATGGATGTTCAGGTAGTGGCGGAAGCGGGTCTTCGCGTCGATGCCGGCGACCCGCGGCTGTTCGGTATCGATCTCCCACGGGTGAAAGTAGAAGACGGCCGATTCCCCGTCGGCCCCGTTCACCTGGCGCAGCATCCAGCGCGACAGCGCATAGGGCAGCAGCCTGAAGTAGCCGCCGCCGCTGGAGGGCAGGTTGCGATTGAACAGGCGCAGCGTGGTGATCGGGATCTCGATCAGCCCGTCGGTCGCCTGATGCGCGAAGCGCGGGGCGTCCGGCATGCCGTAGTGGTCGTGGCGGATCGGATAGATGCTGGAGCTGTAGCGATGGCCGGTCTGCGCCAGCGTGTCCAGCGCCCACAGATTGCCCGGCCCGATGGAGAAGCTGGGGGCGCGATAGCCGGCCACCTCGTGGCCGCTCAGGTCTTCGAGCACGGCCTTGGCGCGCTCGATGTCGGCGCGAAAGGCCTGCCGGCTGAGGTCGCTGGCGCGCTCGTGCCCGTAGCCGTGGCTGGCAATCTCGTGGCCCTGCTCGGCGATGCGCCGCACCAGCTGCGGATAGCGCTCGGCGATCCAGCCCAGCGTGAAGAAGGTGGCCTCGGTTTCGTGCTCGTCCAGCAACGCGAGGATGCGGTCGACATTGCGTTCGACGCGGCACTCGCGCCGGTCCCAGTCGGCACGCGCGATGTACGGCGCGAAGGCCGAGACCTGGAAGTAGTCCTCGACGTCGACCGTCAACGCATTGGTGATCAGGGCACTCGACATGGCGGGTTGCACGAGTAGGCGGCGCGGCTCACTTGGCCGTGTCGGCGGAGTTCTTCTTCACGGCATTGACCAGTTTCTTGAGCATGCCCAGCGTCTGCACGTTCATGCGCTCCAGGCGCAGCACGCTGCGCTCTAGACGCTGCAGCTGGTCCATGAACTGGTCCGCCCCCAGCACGTCGATCTGCCGGTTGAGGCCCTTGGCCACGGCCGGGTCGAGCCTCAGATTCGAGAGATCGCCTTGCACACCGTCGTCGGCCAGCGCCACGTGTCCGTTCACGCCTTCGCCGTCTTCGTCCGCGCTGACCGGCTTGCGGGGCACGACCGACTCGTTGGCGAACTCACGCACCACCTCTTCCACGTCGGCCACCGTCAGATGCGTACGCTCGCACAGGAAGCCCAACAGCAGCAGGCGGTCGCAGACGGCGTTGATGCGTCGCGGAATGCCCTGGCTGGCCTGGTAGATGGCGTCAAAGGCTGCCGGCTCGAAGGTCGGCCGGTCGGTGGCGCCGGCGCACTTCAGCCGGTGTTCGATATAGGCCTTGGTCTCGTCCGCGTCGAGTGGCCCGATGTGGCAGGTGGCGGCCACGCGCTGCCGGAACTGCTCCATCTCCGGGCGCTGCAGGATCTCGCGGAACTCGGGTTGCCCGACCAGGAAGGTCTGCAGAAGCGCCTGGTTGCCGTACTGGAAGTTCGACAGCATGCGCAGCTCTTCCACGGCGCGCTGCGTCAGGTTCTGCGCTTCGTCGACGATCAGCAGGCAGCGCTTGCCCTGGCTGGTCTGGCTCAGCAGGAAAGCCTCCAGCGTGACCAGCAGCTCCGACTTGGCCACATCCTTGACCTTGAAGCCGAAAGCTGCGCCCACCATGCGCAGCGTGTCCTCGGCGTCGAGCTGGGTGGTCACCAGGTGGCCGATGACCACGTCGCTGCCGTGCAGCCCGTCGATCAGCGCACGCAGCGTCATCGTCTTGCCGGCACCGATCTCGCCGGTGATGACGACGAAGCCCTCGTGCCGCGACACGCCGTACTCGAGATAGGCCTTGGCGCGGCTGTGCTGCTTGCTGCCGAAGTAGAAGTTCGGGTCGGGGTTGAGTTGGAAGGGCTTGCTGCCCAGCCCGTAAAAGGCCTCGTACATCGTTCAGAAGCTCATGTTCAGCAGCGCCAGCAGTGCCGTCTCGTTGTAGGACGATGTGCCGCTCTGCGTCGTGTAGCGCGCGCTCAGCGACAGTCTCGAGCGCTGGGCAAGTTGGTAGGACCACATGGCCAGGCCGGTCCAGACAGTGGTCTCCTGGCCACCGAAGGTTTCGCTCGTACGTCGTCCGATGGCATTGACGCTCAATGTGGCAAGCGGCGTCAGGCGATGCGACCAGTTCGCTGTCAGCCCTCGCCATTGCAGGACGTTCCCACCGGCCAATGGCTCGTCGGGATTGAGCACGCCGGGCTGCAGGCTCTCGGACTGCGTCTGGTAGATGTTGAGGACCACCGTGTCCCGTGCGCCCAGCCACGACACCGAGGCTTCCTGCCGGCGTTCCAGAACGACCTGGTTTGGCAGGTAGCCGTTGTTGAACGATGAATTGGGATCGATGCCGTTGGCGCGCATGAAGTCGTTGACCAACTGTGCGCGAGCCACCGGGTCGGGTTCGATCTTCGCGAACTGCGCGAACAACAGATCGAAAGCCGACGTCGAGCTTCCTCGGCCATTGTTGAACTGGCCCGTGGAGAGGCCTTGCCGGTTGCTGATGGCCCACACCGTGCGCGGCGTGCGGTAGTCGAAACTGAGCAGGTGGGAGTTGCCGAAGACTCGCTTGTCGTACTCGGCGACGAAGGTGGTGCGCGGACTGGGCTTCCAACGCAGGCCTCCACCCCAACCGGACGTGGTTTCATTGTCCAGCGTGGTGAGGTTGCTCGTCTCGACGTTGCCTCGCACCGTGAGGCGCAACTCCGGGGTGACGGCGTAGTTCAGCGACAGGACGTTCAACTGGTCGAACTCGTTCCTACGGTCGGTAAACATCGCCTCGCGGTAGCTGAAGTCGAGGCCCCAGCTGAGGCGCGACCAGCGCGTGGTCGAGTCGAATCCGAGCAGGGCGCCCCATACGGTGGAGTTGGAGGCCAGTGATGTGCCGCTGTCCGTGTAGGTGTAGAACGCGCGGCCGATGTAGTTCACCTCTCCGGCAATCTGGCCTTGCACATACGGTGCGACGTTGACCGTTGTGACTTCTGTGCGATTGCTGTTGTTCAGGCTCGAATCCGGCGACTGCGTTCCGAACGGCGAGATGAACTGCTGCGAAATGCTCGCACTGGCATCGACGAACAGCCAGCTCGGCACGACCTCCGCGTCTACGTTCGCCCGCAGATAGTTCCTGAACGTGCTGGTTTGCTGGTTGCGGGCGTACAGCGAAGCCCCAAGCGTGTAATCGAGGTAGCCACGCACTCGCCCGGACTGCCCGCCAAGGTGGATGCCGGGCCTCACGTCGAGAATGAGATCCGATTCCTTGTTGGTCGCGCTGAGGTTGACGTTGTTCGTCAGGGTCGTGCCGACAACCAGGGTCGGCGTCATGTAGAAGCTCCGGCCACCGCTGTCGCTCTCGCTGCCGGCGGAACTCCTTCTCGCACCGGCACCATGCAGGTTGCCGCTGGCATTGCCGTAGCCGAGGCCAAGGTCGCTGCCCATACCGCCCGACAGGCCCTGCGCGCCGGCTCCCGCCGCGGCCACGAAGAGCAGGCCGCACAGCGGCCGGCGCGCGGCCGAAGCACGGGGTCGCGTCTTCATCAATCGCGACGGGCCACGCGCGTCACGCCGGCTGCTGCTTCTGCCCGTAGCCATAGCCGTAGCCATACTTTCCGTTGGCTTCGACACGGACCTTGTTCAGGAGCATCATCTTCACGGGACACGACTCGATGGTCGCCAACGCGTGCTGCACATCGGCCTGCAATGTCTTGTCGGCCTGAACCACCATGACCACCTGGCCCATCTGCGTCGCCAGCACGCGCGCCTCGGTGGTCAGCAGCAGCGGCGGCGAATCGAAGATGACGATCCGGTCCGGATAGCGCCTGGAGATGTCATCGAGCAGCAAGCGCATGGCATCGCTCGCCAGCAGTTCCGTGGCCCGCGCATGCGGCGTCCCGCTGGGTAGGATGGTGAGCTTGTCGATGTTCGTCTTGAGCAGCACGCCGGACATCTCGGCCTTGCCTTCGAGCAGGTCGAGCAACCCCGGCCCCTGGGGCAGCCCCAGCATGCGCAGGACGGACGGGCGCGCCACGTCGGCATCCACCAGCATCACGGTGTGGTCCAACTCGGCGGCAATGCTCATGGCCAAGTTCACCGAGGTGAAGCTCTTGCCTTCGCCGGATACCGCGCTGGTCACCATGATCAGGTTGCCATGTGCAAGCGCGGCGGCTCCGCGCCCCATCGCGTTGCTGATCAGGGGTCGCTTGATGACACGAAACTCATCGGCAACATAGGAGCGTGGGGCGTTCGGCGTGACGATGCCGGCGCTTTCCAGCAAGGCCATGTCCAGCATCACGCGCCGGGACGAGGCAGCCGCCTCGTCCGCGTTGCGCGTGCCATCGACGTCCGCGGTCTGCGGTCCCGCAGGCACCGGCGCAGGCGGTGTCGGCGTGCCGACCGTCTCCGGAACCGCGATCCCTGCGCGGCGCAGCTGTTCCAGCCGCTGCGCCGCTTGTTCGATCAGGCTGCTCATAGCGTACCCGCCCTCCTCGCAGCCATGACCGACATGACGATCATGACGACGATGAACGTGCCCAGCAATCCACCTGAGCCCGCCATGAATCTGATCAGGCCAGCCCGCTCCTGACGCAAGTCGGCCGCACTGGCGACCTTGGAGACCATGCCCAGCAGGGGTATGGCCACCTTCTCCCTGAGTTCGCCCGCGCTGTGGAAGACCGGCCGCAGCTGACTGCCCGCAAACGCGACGAAGAGGCCCGCCGCCAAAGCCACCGCAAAGGCCAGCGGCAACAACAACATGCGGTTCGGCGAGACCGGGTTGGGCGAAACACGCGGCGGATCGACCAGCCGGAAATCGGCCACGCCCGATGCCACCTCCAGTTCGCCGGACATGGACGCCGACTCGCGACGCGCCACCAAGTCCTCGTAGTTCTTCTTGTGAACGGAATAGTCGCGGTTGAGTTGCGCAGCCTCGGCTTCGACCTGCGGGGCGGTCTTCAGCATCTCTCGGGCATTGTCGTAGCGCGTCTGGTACTCAGCGACACGCGCGCGCAACGCCGCCACCTGCACCTCGGACGAGGCGAGCAGGCGCCCCATCTCCTGCTGAGCGAGGCTGCTCGGCCCACCGCTGGCCACTCCGTTGGGGCCCGACGACGCCGCCTTGCGAAGCTCCTGCACTTCCTTGCGCTTCTGCTCCTCGAGTTCCTTGATCATCCGGCGCGTGCTAACGACATCGGGGTGCTGCTCGGTGAATCGCTGCAGCAACGAGTCAAGGTTCCTCTTCTGCACGTCGATTCGCGCGTCGATCTCAGGCGTGGAAACGCCGACCGTCGATTCCTGCAACAGACTCTGCGTCGCGAGACTGGCACCCTGCGCCTTTTCGGTCATCAGTTGCTGCTTTGCCGCGTCCCGCGCCTGCTCGGCCTCGCGCAGGGCCAGCCGCGCCTGATTGAGTTGCTCACCCAGCTCACCCAGACGCGCCGCCGAGTCCTTGCCCTCGGAGTTATGCAACTGGATGTTACGCAGGCGGAATTCCTTGAGTCTGGTTTCAGCCTCTTCAAGCTTGGCTTCGTAATTCTTGATCTGCTCGTCGAGGAAAACCTTTGCGGTCGCTGCATCCTTGCGCGTGGCGCCGAGGCTCGACTCGACGAAGATCGACACCAGCGACTGAACCACCTTCTGCGCCTTGGCGGGCTCGGGATTCCTGTAAGACAACGAGTACAGGTTGTCCCGACCGACATTCCTGATCTGCAGGTCGCGCATCAGATCGGTGATCAATGCCTCCTGCTGCGCTTTTGAATCGCTCTTCAGGTCCAGGTCGGCCATGCGCACCAACTTCTCCATGTTCGGCCGGCTGATGAGCGTGCGGCTGAGCATGATCACCTGCTGCTCGACATTGGGCTGCACGGCCAAGCCGGACATCAGCGGCTTCAGGATCGACTGGGTGTCCACATAGATGCGAGCCGTGGCCTCGTAGTTGTCCGGCACCCTGAAGACGATGACCATGCCGATCACGGCGACCAGCCAGGCCACCGCCAGGGATGGCCAGCGGAACCGCCACATGCCCTTGGCAATGGTGACGATCTGGGCAATCAGTTGTTCCATGTTGCGAGCACCGACGCGGTCAAGGCTGCAGGCCGCGAGAAGACTAGAAGAAGCTTTGCGGAATGATCAGGATGTCGCCCGGCTTCATCTGCACGTTGGCGGAGACGTCCCCGCGACGGATCAGGTCCCGCAGCCTCACCGAGTACTGCTTGCCGCCGTCAGCGGTGCGCAGGATGGTGGCCGAGTTGCCGTCGGCAAAGTCGGTGAGTCCGCCGACGGCGATCATCACGTCGAGCACGGTCATGTACTGCTTGTAGGGCAGCGCCTGCGGTTTCGCCGCTTCGCCCACGACCCGGATCTGCTGGTCGTAGGGGCCGACAAAGCTGGTGACGATGACAGTGACGACCGGGTCACGAACATACTTCGCCAGGCTCTTTTCGATGTCCCGCGCGATCTCGACCGAGTGCTTGCCCTGGGCCGTCAGCTCATCGATGAGCGGCGTCGAGAACTTGCCGTCGGGCCGCACAGGCACCGACATCGACAACTCCGGGTTGCGCCAGACGATGATGTTGAGGGCGTCACCCGGGCCGACGATGTAGTTGTAGTCTTGCGTGGACGCCAGGGCCGGCGCCGGCGGGAAGTTGTCCGACGTGGCACACGCCGTCAGCAGGCCGATGCCCACACACGCTGCCACCCACCGCACCGATCGGGCCCAATGGCGGGTGAAGTTCTTCATGTCGGCTGCCCTTCCTCGATCCGATGTTGTGTCGCGCCCGCACTTTTTGCGGCGGCAATGATGGCACAGCCGTAGAACCCGTCGCAACGCTCAGGCAAGGGGGAACGTGCAATAGCCAAATATGCACGGACGCAATCGGCACGGCCTGGCGCCCGTCGACGCCCTCGGCTCTTCGGCAGCAACCCGCCCGGAGTTGACCGCCAGGGGAGCCCCCGCGCCGGTCGCTCGGCGCAAGCCCCGCCGGCGGCGTGCTCGCGGCAGGCTACAGATAGATCCGTAGCACCAGCTGAACGGTCTGCCGCTGCGGCACGGCATAGAACACCGTCCCAGGCGACCCCGAGAATGCCTGCCATTGCAGCGCCATCTCGGCGCGATCCCAGGCGTAGCGCCCCTCCAGCCAGACAGCGCGACTGGGGGATTGCATGTCCTGCCGCAGGAACCCCGACAAGTTGAAGCGCTTGACCCACAGGTCCTTCCACACGGCATGGAGAAACCACTGGCTACGCGTGGGCAGGTCCTGCAGCGACTGCGCCGAAGCCAGCACCTGCTGCTGGGCCTGTCCTGGCAACTGGTCCCACTGATCGCCACGCGGCGCCGCACTGTTGTACTCGGCCTCTCCCGTGAGGGTGAGGTTGAAGGGCGTGGTGTAGGTCAGCCCGACCGACGCGCGCTGCTGATTTTCGTCAGGTTCGGCCAGTGAGAGGGCCTGCGAGACAAGAGACTGGCCCTTGCCTGCCGCGATCTCGCCATACAGAACCACGGCGTCAGTGACCAGTGCCGACAGATTCATGCCGACTTGCACGGGAATGTCCGTGCCGCCATAGACCAGCAACTGCGGATTGAACTGGTCGCTGACCTTGTAGCTTCCCGCCACCAGGTAGCGATTGCTCGGGTTGGTGGCGCCGGCATTGAGCGCGAAGGTCTCGGGGTCGGGCGAGCGGCCGAGCTTTGGCGAGAACGCCACCGTCAATGAGGCACGATCCCAGAGCTGTTGCCCCTGAAGCACCACCGTGCCTTGGCGGTTTTCGCGCAGCAAGGCCGGGTCCGGGTCGACGATGGCACGCAAAGCATTCGCCTTGAACCAGTCGGTCGGGTTGAAGCCCGTCGCCGCGCCATTGCGGATGTTGACGCGGCCCAGGTCCAGGATCTGGTCCTCGGTGCGCGCCCAGCTGAGATAGGCCTCGCGCAGGGTGTTCACGTTGTCACCCGGCGGCACACCGTCGCTATCGATGCCGTCCAGCCGATCGGAGAACACCGCGCGCAACCCCGGCGCCAGGTGCCCGTCGAAGCGGAAGTCGATCGACCCGCGGTAGAGGCTCACCTTGTCGTCCGACCCGCGCAACCGGCCTTGGCCGACCGCTCCTTCGACGAACAGGCGCCATGCCCTCGCAGGGCGGGCATCGGCATCCGACGCCTTGTCGGCCAGCGACAGCGCGTCCAGGTCATCCGGCGGCGCGCCGGGGCCGTCGTTTGCCGCGCGCGCCGGAAGGCCGCTTCCGAGCAACAACAGCAGGAGCCACGGCGCAAGAAGGTGATGTCGCATGTTCAGCTTGGTTTGTAGCGCGGAAGGTAGTCACGCTGCAGCCAGGCCTCCGGCACATCTCGCCACGCGAAGTCCTGGTAGCGCATGACCGTGACCCAGCCAGGATCCAGCCCGTCGATGATGACCACTTCCGTCGGCCGCTCGCGCCCCAACTGTGGCTGGAACTTGCGGTAGTAGGCCGTTTTCAGCAGATGGCCACTCTCGGCGAAGAAGCGCGCCTTGATCGGACGAGACGTACCCACCTCGACCCACATTTCAACACGATGGTAGGGGGCGTCGGGCGCAGCCGCCGACAGCTTGAGCTTGTAGGCGCGCCGCGTGGTCTTCTCGCCGTCCACCGTGTCTTCCTCGGCCAGCAGTTCCGCGCGGTAGTCCTTGGCCAGGTTGACGGTGACGACATCCCCGTTCGACACCTGTCCGAGCAGGCGCTGCTGCGGCGACAGGCGGATGCTCGATTGACTCGCCGGGTCATAGAACCACAGGTCGTTGCCGCTCTTGAGCATCAGCTTGTTCGCATCGCGCTCGGGCGACACGATGCGGATCAGCGTGCGGAACTGGCCGCTGCCTTCGTCGGCCTTGGACAGCACGTTGATGACGCTGGTATCGGTCTGCTTGCCTTGCCGGTACTCGAGCAGCGTCACCGTCGTCGAAAAGGGGCGCGACGGATTGCGCACTGCGTCACTCGCCGTCAGGATGGCCTGGGCATCGGTGTTCGCGTGTGCGGCAGCGCACGACGCCCACAGCAGCGCTATCGTCAAGCTGCGCCGCCACCTGTTCATGTTCATAGAGCATGGCCCTCCGCTACACGTGACGCAACGCGTCGACGATGTTCATCCTGGAGGCACGCGCCGCCGGCACGAGCGACGAGGCTGCGGCCACCAGAATCAGCCCTGCCGCGCACCAGAACATCATCCAGTACTCCCCGCCAAAGCCGATGGACAACGGCACGGGCTCGACGCGGGAAGGAGGAATCCACTCGAAATTGAGTCGATTGACGATCCAAGCCAGCAGCAACGAAGCCACGATGCCCGTCGCGGCGGCGGCAACACCCAGCACCAGACCCTCGATGACGAACATCTGGCGTGCGCCGAAGCGGCGCAGCCCGATCGCCCGCAGCGTGCCGATCTCCACGGTCCGCTCGACGACGGTCATGCTCATCGTGTTGGTCACCGTGAAGAGGACGACACCGCCGATCAGCACAGCCATGAAGCCGAAGATCGTGTCGAACATCTGGATGGTCTGACCATAGAACGGATTGAGGGTGGCGAAGTCGACGATCGCCAGGGGCTTGTTCGAGAAGCGATCCTTCAGAAGCCGGGACAAGCGATCCTGAGCCGCCTGCAGATCCTCGCTGTGGTGCAACTGGATGGCGATGGCAGTCACCTGCTTGGCCGATGAACCGTACACCAAGCGCTGCGCGAGCGACAGATGTGCCGTGACGGCCACCTCGTCCAGTTCCTTGACGCCTTGGAACTCGGCGCTGACTGGGCGAACGCTGGCCACGTTGGGCGCGCCTTTAGGCCCGCTGGCCAGGATCTCGATCTGCGGGCCGCGTGAAGGCCCGGATTCCGCCGGCCCGTTGCCTGCGGCCAGGTCCTTGATGTCGTCCGGCAGCGACGCATCGCCTTTCGAGGCGGCCGCCGCCTCGTCGGCAGGCATGCAATCCGCCACCTTCAGCGCCGCGCACAGGTTCAGCACACGCGCCAGGCCGACCCCCAGCACCACGCTGTCCGCATCGGTGCCCTGCAGCGAGAGGGGGCGGATGAGAATGCGCTGACCGTAGCCATTCCACAGCCGCATGCGGTTCTGCTCCTCGGGAACGATGCCCGTGACCAGCACGGTGCGCGAAGTCCCCGACGCGAAATTGCCGGCGATGCCGCCGAACTGAAGAATGGGCGTCACTTCGGTGACCAGCGGCGCCAGCACGGGGTCGCCCTTGATGGCGGCGACGATCGATTCGGGATCACCGATGCCATAGGCGGCAGGGTTCCCGCCGCCCAACAGGAAGTAGTCCTTGTGCTGCACCTGCAGGTGGCCCGTGCGCCGCACGAAGTCGGTCTGCATGGCGTACTTGATGTCCCGCACGTAGCCGCCGAAGAGCAGCACCGTGGTCAGTCCCAGCGCCATCGCAAACAGCGTGACCAGCGACCTGCGCCGATTGCGCACGAGGTTGCGGCACGCCAGCACAACCGCATTCATCCCCGTTCCCCCCCGCGAACGACAGAGAGGATCCGACCGTCCTGGATGCGCACGATGTCGTCGGCGGCTTCCAGCACCTTGGCATCGTGCGAAGAGAAGATGAAGGACACCTGCCCCTCCTTCTGCACCTGGCGCATCAGTTCGATGATCTCGGTGCCCGTCTTGCTGTCCAGGTTCGCCGTCGGCTCGTCCGCCAGGATCACGGCGGGCTGCCTGGCCAGCGCGCGGGCGATCGCCACCCGCTGGCGCTGACCGCCGGACATCTGGCCGGGACGCTTGCCGGCGTGCGCGCCAAGGCCGACCGCATCCAGCAGCCGCGTCACGCGCTCCCTGCGCAAGGCGGGTGCCATGTGGGCCATCACCAGCGGGTATTCGACGTTTTCGTAGGCCGTCAGCACCGGCAGCAGATTGAAGTTCTGGAACACAAAGCCGAGGCGTTGCGCCCGGAAATCGGACAGTTCGTCATCGCTCATCGTGTAGACGGATCGGCCTGCGACCATCAGCGTCCCGGAGTCCGCCCGATCGATGCACCCAATCAGGTTCAACAAGGTGGTCTTGCCGCTGCCGGACTGACCGGAAATCACCGTGAACCGGTTGGGCAGGATGACCAGATCGATGTCCTGCAGCGCAGGGACGTCGACGTCGTCGAGCCGGTAGTGCTTGTTGATGCCCTTCAGGATCACCGGGTGGACGACGGCGCGGCGGTCGCCGGCCACGGACACCGGATCGCCCGCGGCATGGCCGCCGCCCGAGGCGGAGCGGAACCAGCTTGACCAACCGAGGCGCATGAGGGCGATGGTAGCGGCACAAAACCGCCACTCCCGGGAGATAACCGGTGTGCTCCACCGCCATCTGTGACGCGTTGCGACCGCCGGACGCCGTCCGGGGCCACTTTCGCCGCGAACCCTAAAGGCTGGCCCGACGGTGCCGAAGTGAAGGACTGGGCCACAGCGTTTTTGCGGGCCGAGGAGAGCACATGCCTACCGGCGTACACGAGCGAAAGCCATCCGCAGGCTTGCACCGGCTGGCCCGATCCGCGGCCAGCCGCCTCCCGCGCGAGGTGCGCTTCAATTTGCTGAGACGCATGGTCGACTGCGATCCGAGCCCGGATTCCCGCCTGCAGTTGGACATCGCTTCCACCCAGACGGATCTGGAAGCCTGCTTTGCCTTGCTGCACGATGCCTATGTGGGCAGCGGCTTCATGAAGCCCGACCCCTCCGGCCTGCGCGTCACGCCGTACCACGCGCTGCCCACGACAACGACGCTGTGCGCGCGCTTCGACGGGCAAGTCGTCGGCACGCTGTCCATCATTCGTGAGGGGGTTTTCGGCTTCCCGATGCAGACGGCCTTCGACCTCAGCGAAGTGCGCACGCTGCCAGGCCGGATTGCGGAGATCTCCGCCTTGGCCGTGCACCCTGATTTCCGGAGCACGGGCGGAAAGATCCTCTTCCCGCTGATGAAGTTCATGTACGAGTACTGCACCCGGTACTTCGACGTCCGCCACTTGGTGATCGCCGTCAACCCCAAGCACATCGACATGTACGAGGCGCTGCTGCTCTTCCGGCGCCTCGCGACGCAGGAAATCAGCAGCTACGACTTCGTCAACGGGGCACCGGCGATCGGCGCGACACTGGACCTGCAGGGTGCACCGGCGCAGTTCAGGGCAGCCTACGCCGGCAGAACGCCGCGCAAGGATCTGTATCACTATTTCACTGAAGTTGCGTTGCCTAACATTCGCTTCCCGGCACGCCGCTACCACGTCACCAACGACCCGGTGATGAGTCCGGAGCTGCTGGCGCACTTCTTCAATGGCCGCACGCAGGTATTCGGCGCGCTGGACGACCGCCAGCGAGCGCTCCTGCGGGCCGTCTACCCCGAGGTCGCCTACCGCGGCGTTCTGCCCGCTCCGAGCAACCAGGCGTCGCGGCACAAGTTGCGCAGCTTTCGCCGCTACTCCGTCAAGTGCCCGGCGCTGCTGGACGCAGAAGGGAGCCCGACCATCGACCTGGACGTGCTCGACGGGTCCCGCCATGGTTTTCTGGCCCGCGCCGACCAGCCGCTCGTGCCGCTGCGTTCCGGCACAGCGAGGATCCAGCTGGGTGCAGGCATCATGGCCAATGAGCGGGTTCGTGTTGTGCGCAAGGTGACGAGCCTGGCGGGCCTGTACTACGGCTTCGAGATCGAATCACCCAGTACGGAGTGGACGCGCTTCGTGCGCGCGCTCGAATCGGGCGAGTCAAGCGCCTCCGACGCGGGCCAGCGGGTCGAACGGGTGGCCGAGCCGGCCGAGGTCTAGCCAGGGATCAATCACAAGCCGGCGTCCCTCGTCGCGCTGCGTGCCAGCGGCATGCACCAATGCGAGAATGACGCCCCTAACTGATGGCCGCCCAAGGCCGCCCGGGAGGGCTTGAATGCGTGCATGCCGAAACTGCCTGCTGCCGGAAGCAGTACCGGGCGCTGAATTGAATGCCGCAGGGCTTTGCAGACCCTGCCGGGAATACAACCCCTCGAGCGGCGTGGCCGTGGAGCAGCGCCGGCTGCGCTGGGAAGCGGATCTGGAACTCGCGCTGAAAGCGTGCCGCCATCAGGGCGGCGCCTACGACTGCCTCGTGCCCCTGTCGGGAGGCAAGGACAGCGTCTACCTCATACACAAGCTCAAGAACGACTATGGCCTGAGGGTGCTGGCACACACGACTGACATCGACATCGGTCCGGTGGCCTGGGACAACATCCGTCGCGCGGTGGACCGGCTGGATGTGGAGCACATGGTCTACAGACCGTCGATGGCCTTCTACCGCAAGCTCTTCCGCTGGCTGTTGATGAACCAGGAAGCGCGTGGTGCGGTGCATACCGTCTCGTACGTGTACGCGCCGTTGTTCGAAGGCAATGCGCTGCAAGCGGCGACCCAGCTGAACATTCCGCTGGTGTTGGCCGGCTACTCGCCCGGGCAACCCCTGCCCGAACGCATGGAGTACGAGTTCCCGCGGCTGGCGATTTCGCAGGTCGACTGGACTCCCCCTGAACTGCGCGATTCCGGCGAGTTCGATGAACAGGAGCTGGCACGCTTCTGGAATCCGGCCCGCTTCCCCGCGGGGACCCGTTTCCCGCGCTATCTGGCGCCGTACCACGCCTGGCGCTACGACCAGGACGACATGATGAAGAAGGTGGTGGAACTGGGGCTCATCGCATCGAGCAAGAGCGCGAGCCCGGTGTTCTCCAACTATCCGATCAACTGGCTGCTGATGTATTCGGACCTGAAGAACTTTGGCTACAACCCGTATGCGCCGGAGTTCTCCGCGTTGATCCGGGAAGGCAAGGCCAACCGACAGTACTGGAAGCTGATGGGCAAGGTCGTGGATTTCATCACCTTGCGCAAGATCTACCTGGGCCGGCACGTGGCCCAGCACATGAAGTGGCTGGGCCTGCGCGACGAGGACTTGCGCATCAACCGCCCCAGCAGGCCCGAATGGCCTGAACACGTGCGCAATGACTGGCAGACTGCCGCGCCGGGCGCGGGTGCGCCGGTGGCAAAAGAGGACGCTCGGCTGGTCACCGCATGAACATCGGACACGAACATGCGGTGCTCGGCCTGGAGCACGAGCTGAGGACCATCGTCGGCGCGGATGGGTTGGTCACCGATCCATCCGCCATAGAGATGCGCTCCCGCAGCTGCCTGCCGTTCAAGGCCACGCCGACCTGCATGGTCTATCCCTCCACCGTCGAACAGGTGCGTGCGGTGTTGGCGGCTGCGCAGCGCGCCGATGTGCCGGTCTGGCCCGTCAGCACCGGCAAGAACTTCGGCTACGGCGAAAGAACGGCGGCCTATGAGGCCGGCATCACGATGGTGCTGGAGCGCATGAACCGCATCCTGCATGTAGACGAGGAGCTGGGCTACGCCGTCATCGAGCCCGGCGTGACGTACAAGCAACTGAACGACCATCTGAAGTCCAGCGGCTCACGCCTGTGGGCCGACACCGCGGGCAGCACGAAGTTCGCAAGCGTGCTGGGCAACGCGCTGGACAAGGGCCGCGGCCTCACGCCGATGGCAGACCACTTCGGCGCGCTTTGCGGCATGGACGTGGTGCTGCCCGACGGCACCCTGGTGGAGACCGGCGGCGGGCCCGAGGGCAACAACCAGGTCAGGCATACCTACAAGTGGGGGGTCGGGCCGTACATGGACGGGCTCTTCGTCCAGTCCAACCTCGGCATCGTGGTGCGGGCCGGGATCTGGCTGATGCCTGCACCGGAGGTCTTCGATTTCGCGGCATTCGAATACAAGGCCTCGCCGGACCGGCTGGGGGCATTCATCGACGACCTGCGTGAACTGGTGATGTGCCGTGCGTTGCGTTCGTTCCCGCACCTGGCCAACGACTTCGCCATGATGTGCATCCTGGCTCAATACCCGCACGAGATGCTCGGTGGGCGGCGGCACCTTAGCGACCAATCGGCAGCCACGTGGCGCAAGACGCACGGCGTCGCGCAATGGACCTTCGGCTGCGGCTTGTATGGAAGCCGCGAGGAAGTGCGCTATCAGCGGCGCATGCTGCGCAAGGTGCTGGGGCGCTACGGCATGATCCAGTTCATCGGCGCAGCCATCCGCGACGACTGGTACGGGCGGCTGGTGCGCAAGGCCGCGCCGATCGCGAATCGCATGCTGGGCAAGTCCCCCGAGTTCACCAACGTGATGATCCCTGCGATCAACCTGTATCGCGGCATCCCCACCGACGAGTTCGTGCGCCAGGCCTACTTCAAGTCGCACACGCAGAAGCCGGCGACCGACATCGATCCGGCGCGCGACCGCTGCGGCATGGTGTGGATCGGACCGGTGGTGCCGTTCACCTCGACGCATGTGCTGAAGGCGCTGTCGCTGACCAAGCGCATCTTCGATCGGCACGAGTTTGACTTCTTCGTGGAGGTCATCGTCGAAAGCGCCCGCTCGGTCATCGTGCTGGTGGGCGTGTTCTATCAGCGCGAGGACCCCGCCGACGCTGCGCGTGCGAAAGCCTGGTACGACGAAGCCCTGGCGGCCTACACCGAGCACGGTTATCCCCCGTACCGCGCGACGACCATGAGCACCCCACACGCCCTGGACGCCAACCCGCGTGTTCGAGATCTGCTGGCTTCGATCAAGCGTGCAGTCGACCCGCAGAACCTGCTGGCACCGGGCCGGTACGGCACGCCGATGCGCTAGCTTGAAACCTGGCTCACTCGACCTGTGCGACGCATCTTCCTGACAGGCTGTACCGGCACCATCGGCAGCGCCATCGTGCCGCGTCTGCTCGAGGGCACCGATGACCGGGTGACGCTGCTCATCCGCGCCCGCGACGACGCGGATCTGCAGTCCCGCCTGCAGGCGATGCATGAATACTGGGGCACGAGCCGCACGGACCAAGCACGCCTTCATGCCTTGCGCGGCGACATCGAACTGGTGGACTTCGGCCTGAGTCCCGCCGAGGTCGATGTGCTTGCGCAGTCGACGACCCACATCGTCCACGCGGCCGCGAGCGTGAAGCTCAACATGACGATCGAGCAGGCACGGTCGACGGCCGTGCGGCCGACACGCACGATCCTGGACCTGGCACGTCGCGCTGCAGACGCGGGCGCGCTGCGCAAGCTGGACATGGTCAGCACCGTGGGGGTCTGGGGCCGGACACCAGGCGCCATGCCCGAACGGCCACTGCCGGAGGTGCGTGAGTTCCACAACACCTACGAGGAAGCCAAGGCGGAAGCCGAACGGGTGATCTGGCAGGAAGGCGCGGACCTGCCCGTCACGGTGCACCGGCCGAGCATGGTGGTGGGCGATTCGCGCAACGGCCGCGTGATTCACTTCCAGGTCTTCTATCACCTCTGCGAATTTCTGTCGGGGGCGCGCACCTTCGGCGTCATGCCTCCCCTCGGCGACACGCGGCTGGACACGGTTCCCGTGGACTGGGTGGCCAACGCCATCGTCTGGGCCAGCCGCACGTCCGAGACGGTGGGGCGGATCCTTCACCTGTGCAGCGGGCCTGCGCACGCATTGGCCTTGCCGCCGCTGCAGGACGTTGTGCGCGAACTTTGGGCCGAGCGGGGCCGGCGCCTGCCGCGGCTGCGCACCGTCAGTCAGAAGCGGCTTGAAACGGCGGTGCCGGTCATCGGGGCCCTGGTCGGCGCCAAGCGCCGGCGTGCTCTGCAGGCGCTGCCGGCGGTGCTGGCCTACCTGGCGGAGAACCAGGCCTTTGCGAACGAGCAGACGGCCGCCACGTTGGCGGCGGCCGGCCTGCCGTTGCCACTGCCCCGAGACTACCTGCGCGCCGTCCTGGCCTACTACCTGGACGTCCGGGAATCCGGAAAGCGAGCTTGAGCCCCGCGGGCGCCACCTTGCCTGCCCTGCTGGCGCACCGTGCGGCAGCGACACCGCGGGCCATCGCCTACAGAGTGGACGACGCGCGAGGCGGCTGGCAGTCGACCGGTTGGGCCGAATTCGCAGATCAAGTGCAGGTGCTCGCGGGGCGCCTGCAAGACGCCGGCCTGCGCCATGGCGATCGGCTGGCGATCATCTGTCCGGTGTCGCTGCAGTGGGAGCTCATCCACCACGCCGCGCTGGCATTGGGCGCGGTGGTGGTCGGGCTGGACACGCACGACCTGCCCGCTCGCGTCGCGGCAATGGCCGCCAAGGCCGAAGTCTCGGCCTTCGCCATCAGCGACGGCCGCTCGCTGAGCGCACTCGGACCGGCGGACTGGCAACGCACGCGCTTCGTGCTCGCGCTGGACGAAGCACTGCAACTGCCTGCACCGGTTCGCCGCCTGGACTGGCACGATGTCACGGCCCCAGCGCCTTCCCGCGCCGTCATGCCCGCCGTGCACCCGGGGGATCTGGCGACGATCATCTTCACCTCCGGCACCACGGGCGAACCGAAAGGCATTGCCTATCGGCACGAGCAGGTGTGCCTGGCCATCGATGCCATCCGCGATGCCTTCCCCTTTGCGGGCCCAGGCACCCGCTTGCTGTGCTGGCTGCCCCTGTCCAATCTGTTTCAGCGCATCGTCAATCTGGCGGCGGTCGCCACGGGCACCACCACCTACCTGTGGGCCGATCCGCGCCGCGTGATGGAGGCCTTGCCTCGCGTCGAGCCCGATGTCTTCATCGGCGTGCCGCGCTTCTTCGAGAAGCTGCATGAAGGCATCACCGCCCGCATTGCTGGACAAGGCCGTACGGCGCGGGCGCTGGTGGGCTGGGCCTGGCAGACGGGCCGGGAGTTCAGCACGCGCCAGCGCTCCGGGCGACCCTCGGGAGTCGGCCTGAAGCTGAGGCACGCGCTGGCCGACCGGCTGGTGCTGCGCCGCATCCGCAGTGTCATGGGGCAGCGGCTGCGTTGCATGGTGACGGGCTCGGCGCCGGCATCGAAGCACCTACTGGAGGAATTTCACGCCCTGGGCTGGCTGGTGCTGGAGGCCTACGGCATGAGCGAGAACGTCGTGCCGATCGCCATGAATCGCATCGACAGGTTCCGCTTTGGCACGGTGGGCCAGCCGGTCTCGGGCAACGACATCCGCGTGCGCGAGGACGGTGCCGTGCTCGTGCGCGGATCAGGTGTGTTCGAGGGCTACCTGAATGAGGGTGCCAAGGCCGCGGCCGCGCGCGACGCCGACGGCTTCTACGCGACCGGCGATCTGGGCGCTTTCGACACCGACGGCTTCCTGACCCTGACGGGCCGCGACGGCGACTTGATCAAGACATCGACCGGCAGGCGCATCGCGCCAGCAGCCGTCGAAGCGGCGTTGCGGTCGGTGCCCGGCATCGACCAGGCCGTGCTCATGGGCAATGGGCGCAAGCTGCCGATTGCCCTGTGCGCGTTGACCACGCCGACCACCGACCACGACATGCTGGCGTCGCTGGCTGAACGGCTGACTGCGGCGCTGGCACCCATCAACGAACGCGACCGACCCGCAGGCCTGGCCTTCCTGCAGCGGCCGTTGAGCCTGGAAACCGGCGAGCTGACACCCAATCTCAAACTGCGGCGCGCTGCGATCGAGAAGCTGCACGAAGAGTTGCTGGGCCGGCTGGACACCAGGCTGGCGCGCCGCGACGCGGTGGCGCCGGCCGGCCTTCCCTTCGTCTGGTAGAGGGGGCGCGGCAAGTCGGCCCGCAAAAAGCAAGTGGGGGCCCGAGGGCCCCCACTGTCTTACTGCGTACCTACTCTCAGCCGTTCTTGCGCGAAGAACGACGGGCCGCGCCCAGCGAGAGCAGCGCCAAACCGACCAGCGCCAGCGAGGTGGGCTCAGGCACGCTGTTCACCGCGAAGATGATGTTGCCCGAGCCAGAGCCCTTTGCCAGCGGCGTCACGTTGGTCGTGATGCGCGTCTCGCCACCAGCAACAGTCCACGACGTGCCGTTACCACCGGTCAGCGGCGTCCCCGTGGCCGAGGCCGACAGGTCCACGTCGAACGGCACCGGCGCCTGCCAGAAGCCACCGATGCCCGTCGTGCCAGCCGCCGGCACGAAGTCCAGCAACGCATTGAAGGTCGTCGTGGCCACGTTGCCCGGGCCGATCTGCGCCTGACCATTGATGGCCGTGTTCAGCGTCGCCGTGCCCAACTGGAAGTCCGTCGCGTCCGGAGTGATACCGAACAGATTGGCGGTCGTAGGCGTCGTCGGATTCACGCTACCGGCCCCCGGGCTGCCCCACAGCGTCGCCGTGACGCTCAAGCCCGACAGATCTGCGCTGAAGAAGTTGGGGGCGAGCCACGAACCTGTCCCCGTGATCGTGAACAGCGCATAGACGTTGTATTTCTCAGTCACGCCGGACACGGAATTGGCGGCGCCGGAGAAGCTCTCCACCAGCAGGAAGCCAGTCTCCGTGAAGTTCCTGGTGGCGCCCACCGAAGGCGAGCCAGCAATTCTCAGCAACGACGCGAAGTTGGTCGTCGCCTTATCGGTGTCGAACGCGCCGTTCGACGCGCTGAGGGTACCCGCACCGCCATTGGTGGCCGACGGGTTGAGGGTCACGGTATCGGCGAACACGTTGGTCGCCATCGTGGCCCCAGCCACGCATGCGACCATGGCCAGTCTGTTGAGTTTCATTCAATGCTCCTAGAAAGTTGCTGCCGGGGCTCTGTCACACTTCTTGCGAAGTCGCCGTCTTTAGACGCCGCGCAACCATCAAGAGCAAGTGGCATGCCAAGTTCGGGTCGAATCTCTAACTGCTTGAAAACAAAGGGAAATTCGATCGTCTCTAGAAACTCGGTCGGCGGGGTGTCTGTCGGCTGTAAAAAACCACGACACCCTGGGCGTCGGCGCTATTGAGCGACCCTGTCCGACGGCGACCGCAGCCCACGACGCAGGCGGGTCGTGATGCCGGCTTCTTCTGCTGCCGAAAACCCCAGCGGGTAGAGCGAGCGCTCGCTGTGCATGAGCTCGGGGTTGCCGCCGAGCTGGCGAATGCTCTGGTGCGCCTGCCACAGGTCCAGCGCCATCAGCACCGCCGGTGCATTCACACGACGGTTGTGCCGCCGGGGGCCGGCGACCTTGAAGCCGAGCTTGACTTCGTAGTACCGGACATGGCGGGGATTGACCTCGATCAGCAGGGTATCGCAGCCGCGGATGCAGTGCGCCTGGATGAACGCCACATGGAACAGGGCGGCCAGCACACGCTGCGAACGCAACACGCCCTCCATGGCGAGTTTCGTGAACTCGCACAAGCTCTGCCCGGCGGCACGCAGCCCATCGGCCTCGGCCTTGAAAAGATCATCGACAAGCAGGCCCTCGGGGGAATCGAAACCCACGGTCAGCGTGCCTACGATTTCGGCCCGATCGGCCGCCACCAGGGTCAGGCGATCATCGCCGGCGCTTCCCAGCATCGGCCCGACCTGATAGCCCCGGCTGGCATACCGGCGGTTGACCAGAATGTTCGCCGAGCTTCGCACGCCGTGAGAATCAGCGGCGCGAATCTTGAAACCATCAGGGCCGCCAGCGCTCGCCAATACCTCGCCCGGGTTGAACGGGAAAGCCAACAGGGACTGCATGCTCGACGATTCTTCCAGAAACGGGGTGGCTTTCACACGCTCTCCGACAGACAACTGAAAGCATTGTCGCTGCGAAGCGTTTCAGTCGCGCCGCCCGGCTGGAATCAGATGTAACAGGTTGCGTGGCCCTGCTAAAGGGTCTTGAGAAGCGCGCTCACTTCGGCTTGCCCATTGAACTTGTCACCGAGTTTGGCCAAGCTGTCCAGTTCGACCTTGGCCTTGGTCTTGTCGCCCGCGGCGATATAGATCTTGGCCAGGTTCAATCGAAAGGTCGAATCGTCCGGCCGCAGCGCCACGACCTTGGACTGAAGCTCCACGGCCTTCGCGTGCTCGCCTTTCGCTGAGAGAACGGCCGCCAGGGTGTCCATGAAGGGCGGCTGGTTGGGGGCCAAGGTGGTTGCCTGCTCGGCCAGCTTCAGGGCGTTGTCCGGCCGCTTCAATTGCAGTTCGACCCAGGCCAGGTTGTTCAGGGCAACCACATTCTCGGGCTGCCGCTGCAGCACCGTCTGCAACTGCTTCTCAGCCAGCGGGAAGTCCTTGGCGGCAATGGCCGTCTCGCCAAGATAGGCGGTGAAGGTCGTGTCGTCCGGATTCGATGACAACCAGGTACGCGAGAACTGCTCGGCGTCCTTGGCGCTGCCGGCTGCCAGCATCACCGAATGAAGCTTGATCGCGATCGGCGCCTGCGGCGCAAGCTGCAGCGCGCGCTTGTACGCGGCAATCGCCGCCGGCCATCCCTTGCGCGAGACCTCGATGTCGCCTTCCATGGACAAGCCGATGGGATCCTTCGGCCGCTGCTGCTGCACCGAGCGCGCCGTGGCCAGCGCATCCTTGTAGTTCTTGTCGTTGACATTGATCAGGATCAGGCCGCGCTGTGCGTCGAGGTAGTCCGGCTTGATCTCCAGCGCCTTGCGCAAGCTCTGCTCCGCCGCCTTGTAGTCCTTGGCAGCCGTCTGCGCCTCGGCCAGCCGCACCAGTGGCACCGGCGACATCGGTTGGGCAGCCGCCGCCTTGCCGTAGGTGCCGATCGCCTGATTGACTTCACCCGACAGTTGCTGCACCCGCCCCAGTGCGATCTGCGCATCCAGATTGTCAGGAATGGCCGTGACGGCACTCTGCGCTGCCGAGCGCGCCTGTTTGTAGTCTCCGACGCGGACGTAGGTATCGACCAGAAGCAGCCGCGGCGTGGGGTTGGTGGGTGCAGCCTCGATCGCCTTCTGCAGCCAGGCAACCACCTGATCCCGGTCATTCGTGTTGGCCGCCGCCAGTTGTGCCAACGCCAGCAGCGCCTGCACATTCTTCGGGTCCTTGCTCAGCAAGGCCTCGAAGCGCTTGCGGGCGTCGTCGGGTCGCTTCTCGGCCATGTCCATGGCCGCCAGGCTCGCAACCGCGGGGAAGAACGCCGGATCGATCTCCAGCGCGCGTTCGAAGCTCTTGCGGGCGCCGGCGCTGTTCTGCTGCAGCATCTGGATCCTGCCGCGCATGTTGGCGGCCAGCGGCTTGCCCGGCTGCTTCTTCTCCAGCTGGTCGACTGCCGCGAGGGCCTTGTCGAATTCCTTGCGGCGCAGGTGCGCGCTGATCAATGCCATGTCCGCGGTCACGCCCGTGTCGCCACCCGCAATGTCCTGCAGTTCATCCAGGCCTGCTTCGGTGCGCCCCGTGGCAAGGCGCGTGACCGCCAGCGCCGTGCGCTTGCGGGCATCGTTGGGATCGAGCTTCAGCGCTTGAGCGAACGCGTCCTCGGCCTTCTTGGCATCGCCAGTCTGCAGATAGACCTCGCCGGCCAGGGCGTACATGCCGGCATCGAAGTCGTGCTTCTCATCCAGCGCATTCAGAATCGTCAAGGCCTTGGCAGGCTGCCCGGTGCGCAAGTAGCTTGCGATGAGCATGCGCCGCGCCATCACGAGGTGCGGCGCATACTGGAGCGCGCGCGTCAGATAGATCTCGGCCTGCCCAGGCGAGCCGCCCTGCAGTTCGGCGGCCCCGGCGAGTTGCAACACGCGCGGGTCCTTGGGCATCGCCTGCACCAGTTGCCGAGTCAGGTCGCGTGCCGTGGCGTAGTCCTTCTTCTGCAGTGACCAAGTCGCTTCCAGGAGCTTCGTCGTCGGATGCCTGGGGGCGAGCTTCTTCATCTGCTCGATCTGCTTGCCGGCGTCCTCCAGAGCGCCTTTGCGCATCAACAGTGCGGCCAACGCGTATTTGGGCAACAGCGATTCGGGAGCCGCCTCAGCCGCGTTTTTGTAGGCGGCCAGCGCCGCCGCATCGTCAGCCTTGCCGTATTGCAGCAGATCGCCCTTCAGGAGCCAGGCTTCGGAGTTGCCTGGATCGGCTTGGAGCACCGAATCAGTCGTCACGAGGGCGGCGTCGAAGTCCTGAGCCGACGCCTTGCGGCGCGCGTCGAGCAACAGCGCCCCTGCAAAGGTCTTGTCCGCAGCGAGCGCCGCGTCAAGTGCACTCTGCGACGGGCCCTGCTGACCCAGCGCGGCATAGGCGGACGCGAGCGAGGTCTGCAGGCTGGCCTGCGCGCTGGGCTTGGTCAACGCCGCGCCGGAGAACTCGTCCACCAGCTTCTTGGGCTGGCCGAGGAGCAGCATCACGCGCGCGAGTTCCGGAACGACGAGGTCCTTGGGATACTGCGCGGCCAGCGCCTTGCGCAGTTCGAGCTCGGCGCCGGCCACGTCGCCCTGCCGCATCAAGGTCGTTCCCAGGAGGAATCTCGCCTCACCGGATTCAGGTTCCTTCTGGAGGACGTTCTTGACCTGAATGGCGGCGGCCTTGAGATCCTTCTTCTCAAGGTACTCCTTGGCCGAGGCCAGCTGCTTTTCCGAGCTCTCGCTGCCGCAGCCCGCCAGCGCCAGGCCCACGATGATGCTGGTCAAAAGGTGGCGCTTCATATCTTCCCGACTGTCTGTAAGAACGTGTAGTGCTGATCCGCCGCCTGGGTTACTTCAGCCCCAGGCGGTGCATCAGGTCATAGAGCGTGGGGCGGCTGATGCCGAGCAATTCGGCCGCTCTGACGATGTGGCCGTTGGCGCGTCCAAGCGCGGCGAGCACGGTCTGCTTCTCGGCGGCATCCCTTGCCGCCCGCAGATCGAACTGGTTGTCGGCCCCGTCGTCGTCTACCGGCTTCAAACCCAGGTCGGCTGGAGAGATCTGGTTGCCGTCGGCCATGATCGTCGCTCGCCTGATGCAGCTCGACAGTTCGCGCACATTGCCCGGCCACGTGTGCGCCTCGATGGCACGCACGGCGTCCTCCGACAGGCCCAAGGAGCCGCGGTTCTGCTCCTGGGCGAACCGGCGCGCGAAAGCATGGGCCAGCAGGGCCAGATCCCCTACACGCGATCGCAACGGAGGGATGTTGATGACGATCTCGGCCAGCCTGTAGTACAGGTCCTCGCGGAACCGGCCCTCCTTGACCAGCGCACCAAGATCCTGATGGGTCGCGCAGACGATGCGCACGTCCACCGGAATCTCCTGCCGCCCACCCACGCGCTCGATCGACCGCTCCTGGATGAACCTGAGCAACTTGGCCTGCAGTGACATCGGCAGATCGCCTATCTCGTCGAGCATCAAGGTGCCCTTGTGCGCGGACTCGATGCGGCCCGGTGTCGTCTTCGCCGCGCCGGTGAAGGCGCCCTTCTCGTAGCCGAACAGTTCGCTCTCGAGCAGATTCTCGGGGATGGCCGCGCAGTTGATGGCCACGAACTTCGCGGCACGCCGCGGCGAGGCTTGATGCAGACCCTGAGCCAGCACTTCCTTGCCGGTGCCGCTTTCCCCCAGCAGCATCACCGTGGCGGTGCTGCTCGCGACTCTCTCGATCATGCGGCAGATGCGCAGCATCTCCGGGTCACGGGTGATCAGCCCGGACAGCGCGTCCGGCTGATGCATCTCCCGCAACCGGCGGTTCTCCTTCTGCAGTTCGAAGAGGCGGAACGCGCGCTCCACGGTCAGGCCCAGCAGCTCCGGCTCGAAAGGTTTTGCAAAGAAGTCGTAGGCCCCCATGGCCACCGCACGCAGCGCGTGGTTCTGGTCGTTCTGCCCCGTCAGCACGATGACCTTGATGTCCGAATCGATCGCCAGAATCTGCTCAAGCAGCTTGAAACCCTCGGACACCGAGTCGGCATCCGGCGGCAGACCCAGGTCCATGGTGACCACGGCAGGGTTGTATCGCCGCACCTGCACCAGCGCAGATTCCCGATCGCCGGCAACCACGGTCTCGAAGCGGTCCATCGACCACTTGATCTGCTTCTGCAGCGCCAGGTCGTCTTCGACGATCAGCAGCGAGCGTGAGTTGTCGGCAGTCATGTTGTCTTCGATGCCATCAGATCCGAGCCGCCCTGCGCCTCGAAGAGGGGCAGCAGCAAGGTGACCTCGGTACCCACCTCGGGCTCGCTCTTGACGGCGATCGTGCCGCCAAGCTCCTGCACATACTGGAAGCTCTCGTAGGCACCGATGCCCATGCCCGAAGACTTGGTGCTCTGAAACGGTTTGAACAGGCGGTCTCGCACGAACTCCTGCGACATGCCATGGCCGGTGTCACCGATCTCGACCCGGGCCTGGCCCCCGTGACGATCCACCTTCAGCCACACGCGCCCGCTGCTCTTCTCGGTGGCATCCAAAGCGTTCTGCACGACGTGGCCGATGACCCGCTCGAGCCGGTCTTCGTGGCCGCGCGTGAAGACGCGATCGGCCAAGGCGACTTCGAGCTTGCGCCCCCGCTGGCCCGCATTGGTTTCGATGCGTTGTGCCACGCGACCGAGGTCGACGCCGAAGGCCGTGCCCGGCGGCGTGGCACCTTCGCGCAGTTGAAGCATGAGTTGACGCATCTTTTCGAGGGAGTTCTCGATTGTCATCAGCATGTCCTGCTGAAACTCCGGATTGGCGTGCAGGCGCTTGGCGTTTTTCATCAACAGTGACAACTGCGTCACGATGTTTTTCAGGTCGTGCACCACGAATGCGGACATCCGATTGAACGCGTCGAACTTGCGCACCTCCAGCAGTGCCTCGGTGGCCTGCATCTGCGCAAGGAAACTCGCCGCTTGGCGACCCGCGGTCTTCAGCAAGTCGTTGACCTCCCAGTTCACGTCGACGGTGGTCCGTGCACTCGCCAAGATCGCGAAGCCGATCATGTCGTTGCCGACGCAAAGCGGCACGATGAGCCACGCCCGAGGCAATTCGCGCAGCCATCCGGGCAGGGTCAACCCATCGTAGCGATGCGGTATCGAGCGGTACTCTTCCAGGTTGACGACCCACCCGGTGCGCAACATGAACTGGCACAGCGGCGAGTCTTCACGTTCGGGCTCGTCGGACTGGGCCATGTTCCAGCGCGCTGCCTGGCGATAGGCTCCACCCGTGGCGTCCTTCAGCCAGAGACCACCGCCCGGGCTTTCGAGCATGTCGGCCAGGCCGCGGATGACCTGCTGCCCCGTCTGTTGCGGCTCGCTCTGCGCCGCCGACAGCGTCTGCGTGAAGCGCAGCCACTCTTCCCGATAGTCGTAGCGATAGCGGAAGAAATGCTTGCCAAGGAACACCCGCAGCTTCGCGCGTACGGAGCCCGAAATAGCCAGGGTGACCAGTGCCACCACCGCCAGGAACACCAACCCCACCTGCAGCGCGCGGCCCCACTCGCCACCGAAGAGGCGCACGTAGTAGCCCAGGCCGGAGATGAAGATCAGGTAGACCCCCGCGATCAGCAGGGTCGCCGAATGAAACGCCATCTTGCGCGAGACGCTCAGCATGCCGATCTGATCCTTGCCGCGCAGCACGGCGAGCAGCAGCAGCGGCGCCATCAGCGCGTGTACCGCGCCGCGGATGCTCAGGACATCCGCGTCAAGGCCGTTGAAAAGCACGGCCGTCGAGAAAAGGTACAGGTCGAACAGGAAAGCGCCCGCCAAACCCAGGCACAGCGGCTTGGCGTTCCAGAGGGCGTCATCCTGCACGTTGCGCAGCAACTGCTCCACCAGCACCAGGGCCAGCACCGGCAACACCATCGATATCAGCAGCACCGCGGGCGAACGCTCGTCCAGGCCCTCACCATTAAAAATCACCATCAGCTGCAAGACCGCCGCGGCGACCACCGTGAGCCCGGCCGCCGCCCCCAACCAGGCCACGACGGCGCCCGGTCTCGTGCCCGAATCTGGCCGCAACAGGCGCAGCAGAAAAAGGAACCAGAAGGCGTAGGCCAGCAGATCGGCCACCGCCCCCAAGCGCATGAACACCACCGTGGGTGTGAAGAGATCCGCCAGCCCGAACCACGCCCACAGCGCGGTGGTCACGACCGCCGCAAGCATCCATCGCTCCGCGCCCTGCCCCGTCCGGTGCCCATGGCCGGTTCTCCACAGATGCAGCGCCAGTGCGGTATAGGCCACGCCAGCGAGGCCGTAGCTCCAAGCTGTCAACGCGGTTTGACCACTGTCCATGATGTGCAAAGCTCGTGATCGATTCCGTCGTGCGTCGCAACCGCCGGGGGCGACACAATCCGAGTTTAGGACCGACAGGCACGCGGACATCCCCTGCTTCCGGGGGTAAATGCCGGGCCTGCGCGCCGCTTTGTGGCGTTGTGCAGCTTAGGCGTCGATTCCTTCGCGATCGTCGCCCCGCACGGGACGACGACTGCTTCGCAGCTTGTGCCACAGATGGGGCACGAGCCGGCGCAACGGCAGGCGCCGCAGATGGTAGCGCGTGAGCAGCAGCGTGGCGGCCATCGACTGCATCGGCCGCCAGCGGCCGTCTGGTTCGATGGGCAAAAGCACTTGCCCGAACAATGCAAGCAGCCCCGCCCGACGCAGGCGCCCGGGGCCGATGGACTCCACCGTGCGGATCGTCGCCTGCGGAATCGGCGTGCCGAACCATCGGACACAGAAATGGCAGGCCAGCGCCAAGGGCTCTTCCAGCCCCAGTTCGCCGGCGCGCACAGGCAAGTCGCGCAGGAATGACGGGTCTGCGCCGAAATGCCTGAGCAGGTTGTCCAGATCAGCCAGGTCGCGAATGCGGTCGCGAAACTCCGAATCGAAGAACAAGTGCGCCGCGCTGTGCAGCACCTGATCCAGAGGTTGCAGGACCTGCCAGGGCGCCAGTTTCGACGGCCTCGTCGCGGCAAGCAGCCTGCCGGCATCGACGGCTGCATGTGCCATCGACGGAAGGATGTTGTGATGCAGATCCAGCTCCACCATGAGCAGCGGATGCGTCATCGGCGGCGCTTCGTGGCTCCATTCGTAGTAGTAGCGCAGATCGTGGCTGTCCAGGGGTTTTACGTTCCACCCCGCGCGGGCCAAGCGCTCCTGTGCATCGGCGAGGTGCACCTTGGGCACCAGCACGTCCAGGTCGGAGGGCAAGCGCCCGACGCCCAGCGGCAAGCCCTGCCCGATGTAGGCGGCGCCCTTGAGCAAGACCCGCGGGTACGGCGCATCACCCAGCGCCACCGCCACACGCTCCATCGTCCATAGCACGGCCGACGTACGCCACCGGGACAGGCGATGCTCGGCCACCAGGTGCCGGCGCACTTGTGGGGGCATGTCGTCCAGCAAGCCCGCAGCCAGCAGGCCCTCGGCCAGACGGCCCAGAAGGCGCGTGCGCCTTGCCAGTCGGACCACCCGCTCCCATTCGGTCGGCGTCCAACCCTTGGCAAGCAAAGGATCCCGCAAGGCCTGCAGCCACGCCAGCTGTTCGGGCACCAGGCGCTGCGTTGCGTTGGTCACACCGTAGCCGCCGAGCGACGTTCGATCACCTGCGCCCATGCACCGTCAATGGCAACGAGCGCATCTTCCAGGTCGCTGTATACCAATTGCCAGGCTGGACATGCCCGCACCAGACGCACTGCAGCCTGGAAGCCCGCGGCGCCGAGCAATGCATAGTTGAAGGCATTGAAGGCCAATGCCGGGAATGCGACGTGCTCGGCGATGGGCTCGAGACGGGTTGCGCTGCCGGCCTCCCAGCGCGGCAAGATGATGGCGCCTGGCCGGGCGCCCACGTGCCTGCGCGCCACGGCTTCGGGCTGTGGCGCCAGATGGGCCACCGTGCCTTTGCGGGTGTTCGGAAAGGCGGGCCCGAGCACGGCTTCTGGGGTGAACTGCCGAATCACTCCTATCGATTGATTCTTCAGCGCAACCGGCTTCAAGATGGCGCGAAATTCTGCCCGCGCCGGATCGAAAGCGCCAAACTCATCGGACAGCAGGCGCCAGCCGCGCTGCGACAGGGCCGCCGTCAGCGTGCTCTTGCCGGATCCGGGCAATGCCGGGAGCAACAACGCCAGACCATCTCTCTCCAGCGCGCCCGCATGCAGCAGCAGCAGATCATTGAGGCGGCGACCGATCAGCCAGTTGCAACCCCACTCGTACAGCGGCAGCGGTGCGCCGGCGGGAAACGGGTCGAAGGGCCGCTGGCCGTCGCAATGGAAGACGACCTGCGGGTTGATCCACCGTCGATATCCGACCGGACGGCGTACATCGACATGCAAGTCAGCCCAGTCTGCTCGATCGACATACGGAAACTGCCCATAGACCGAGCGCAGTTGTGTGGCGAACGGCCGCGAGTCGCTGCGCGTGCGAATGGTCGCCGCGCCCACATCGATCCACAGGCCATCGCCCGCCAACGCACGAGCGACCTCAGCCGCTTCGACCTCAGCCAGTGTGCGACGCGCCCCGGCGGCGCTCACCGCGCCACGCAGTCATCGGGGCGCTGCTCGCGCGCCAACCCAGCCTCAATCAAACGCGGCCAGCATGCCTCGACGATCTCGGTAAGCGCGTCGACTGCCAGGCCGGTGTCTGCCGCCAGGCTCATACACACAGACTCGGTGCTCGCGGCGCCCAAGCTGAGGACCTCCAGAATCGAAGCCGATTCGTCGTTGAGCAACGACGTTTCGCCCGTCGCGGGACTGTAGGCCGCCCAGACATGACCCACCGGCTCGATCAGGACACCGTCCCTACGAGCGTAGCGGTTCATCGACTAGGCTAGGACATTGATCGAAGCCCAGCACGACGCGGCGACAGCGGTGCCGCCGGTCTCTATCCCTTGTATCCCGATGATCTTGCCGTCGGCGCCGACGCGGACAGCCACATACTGGCCTGTTCGCACCGGGCTGGCTGACCCTTTCGTCGGCGTCGACTTGACCACATCCTTGGCTTTGAAGTCCGACATGGTCGAGTTCAAGCATTGCCACTGCGTGCTGCTGAGATAGGGGTCAGGCGTATCGCTCGCCTTCAGAAAGTTCAGGTCATTGCCCCAGACCCAGGTGCTCGTTTTGCTACCGTTGGTGAGTTTCCACACCTCAACGCGGACCCAGGTGCTCGTATCGGCCGGGGCATTGACGGGGTTCGCCACCGCATTGGCCAGACACTGCTGATTCGAGGCCGCCGCATAAACACTGCCGCTGCATAGCGTCAGCGCCGCTGGCGCGGCAAACGCACCGCGAATCAACCTGCGCCGCGCAGCAGTCACAGCGGTGCGGTCTGTCTGATCATTGTTCACCGCAATCTCCCTAAAGTTCGGCGCGGCACGGCCGGGCAACGATTGTCGCGCATCCCGGCCAGGGCTCGATTCCGACGTTCAAGGGGGAGGTCGAACCGACAAGTGACCACCTACTGCCCCTCACGGAAAACTATCACGCTAACGGTTTCGATAAGCACAAGCAGATCCAGAACCAGCGAATTGTTCTTTACGTAGTACAGATCAAACTGGTGCTTGCGCCGCGCGTCGTCCATCGTCGCACCGTAGTGATACCGGACCTGCGCCCAACCGGTCACACCGGGCTTGACCGTATGGCGGATTTCGTAGAACGGAATCTCGCGCTTCAGTTCCTCGACGAACCCCGGCCGTTCCGGGCGCGGCCCGACCAAACTCATTTCGCCGACCAGAACGCTCCAGAGCTGCGGCAACTCGTCGATGCGCGTCTTGCGCATGAAGTTGCCGACGCGGGTGACGCGTGGATCGTTCTTGCTCGCCCAGCGCGCCACGCCATCCTTCTCGGCATCGTTGCGCATGCTGCGCAACTTCAGGCACATGAAGGTCCTTCCCCCCAGACCCACCCGCTCCTGCCTGTAAATCACCGGGCCCGGACTCTCCAGCTTGATGGCGATCATCGCCAGCAGGATCACCGGCGACAACAGCACCAGCAACAAGATGGAGCAGACGATGTCAAAGATGCGCTTCAGCACCTGCCGCACATGGCCCTGCACGAAACCGTGCCCGTAGACCAGCCAACTGCCCTTCAGACTGTCGATGGGGACCTCGCAGCGCGTCTTCTCCGAATAAGCTGCGAGATCCAGCACCGGGATACCGCGAATCCGGCACGCCAGAAGTTCATCCATCGGCACACCGCCACCGCGCTGCTCGCGCACCGCAACGATGATCTCCTGCACACGATGGCGGGACACCAATTCGCTGATCGACTGCTGGCGCGTGAACACCCGGTGGCCGGCGGGCGCATCTGGGGACTCGTTGTCCTCGGAAGTCGGATACAGGCCCACCACGTTTCGCAGATTGCGCGTCGACAACGTGAGATCGGACGCGAGTGTCAAAGCCTCCGGGCCGGTACCGACAATCAGCACTCGGGGGTAAGTGCGCACGCGGCGCATGAAGTAGAGCCCGCAGTGCACGAATACCAGGCCGACCGCCAGGTAGGCAATCGCCGCCGGCAACAGCTGCTCCACGTAGCCCCGGTCGGCCACGATACGCAAGCTCAGGCTGGTCAGGTACCCCCCCACCAGCAAGCAGAACGCGGTGCGCCCCACGGTGGACAGCAGAGGAATCGACACGGGGCGGTACAGGCCCGCAATGCCATACATCAACGCCATCACCACGGCAAAAATCGTGGCGCCCACCAGAATCAGCGGCAATTCCGGCACCGCGCCTTGAATCATCCCGTACCGCGTGGTCAGGGACGATGCTGCCAACAGGACGGCCAGGAAGCACAAGGCCATGTCCATCACCATCGCCGGCAACGCGCCGGGTGTCAGGGAATGACCGAAAACTCGCATGGTGATATCGCCTTCTCGTCGTCACTGCTGCAACAAGGGCCAGTGCTCGCGGGCACTTTGCGTATGCAGCCAGTGCGAAGGATTATGTTGAGCAATGCCAGCAGCCACACCCCCGCAACTAAGGGGGACGCCCCTGGATGCGCGGCAAGGATGTCACGGGCGGGGGAGGGAGATGTAAACGCGCGTACCGCCGCCGTAGCGCCGTCCCCTCGCACCCGGTACGCAACGGGCTCCCGCAGCCCTCGCGGACGGCTCTATGGCTATGGCACGCCGGATGACACCCAGAATCCGAGCGAACCGGATGACATGCGCCCCTTTTGGTGACGGCGCATGCAACATAGTGCATGTCGCGAATTCAGTTCGCGCGCGGCCCGGCCAGCCGATGCTGCTCACTGCAGAACATGCCGTCCTTCCCGACCAGCGCCTCGCTGAGCGGCAAGTGCACTCCACAGTGGCGGCAATTGACCATCGCCTGGGGGCCCGCCGCGCCCTTCTCGCGGTCGACGCCCTTCTGGGCGCGGGGCGGCGGCGCGGTCCGGCGGCTGCGGATGAGCAGCCAGACCCCGACCATAACGACGACGATGACGATCAGATACTTCACAGGCTTGGTTTGCGAGGACTGGCGCCCGACTACTCTACCGTGCGCCCCAGCACGAACTGCATGACGAAGCGGGATCCGGCGTAGGCCAGCAGCAGCAGCACGGCACCTACATACAACCAGCGGGTCGCGCGACGCCCGCGCCAGCCTTGCAGCTTGCGGCCTGCCAGCAGGCCGCCGATCACGGCCCAACCGAGCAGCGAGAACACCGTCTTGTGGTCCCAGCGCCAGTGCGGGCTGGTCAGCGCGCCCAGGACCAAGGCCGCGCTCAGCACCGCAAAGCCCGCCTCGACAAAGCGGAAGGTCAAACGCTCCAGTTGCAGCAGGGGCATCCCAAAGGCCAGCGGCGGGCCGCCGGCATGCTGGCGCATGCGCGTTTCCGCGGCGTCCAGCATCGTCGCGTGCAGCACCGCCGCGCCGAACAGGCCGTAGGCACCCACCCCCAGCACCCAATGCAGTGGCGCCCAGGGCGAGCCGGTCAGCGGCTGCGGCTGGCCCGGCAACGCCCAGGCAAGCAGCACCGCGGCAGCCCCCAGCAAAGCCAGCACGCGGCGCACCCCTGGCTGCGGCACCAGCCGGCTCTCCACCGTGTGCACCGCCAGCACGAGCCACACCGTCAGCGACACCACCGGCCCGAAGCCCAGCCGGGCGCCGCCGCTGTGGCTGCCCAATCCGCTGACGTCCAGCGCCAGCAAGACCGCGTGCAGCAGTACCCCGACGATCAGCGCGGACGGCATTCCGCGGCCTTGCGCACGGCCAGGGAATGCCGCCACCACATAGGCCGCTACCGCGGCCGGCGCCAACATCCAGGCCCCGGGGATGCCCGTGGAGGCCGACGATAAAATCATCGCGAGAGTGTACTTTCGCGGTCCCGCGCGCTGCGGCTGCCGCCCACCTGCATGGCCTCCACCCTGACTGAACGCCTGTCGCGTCTCGTAAAGACGATGCGTGGCGAAGCCCGCATCACCGAAGCCAACGTGCAGGACATGCTGCGCGAGGTGCGCATGGCGCTGCTGGAGGCCGACGTCGCGCTGCCGGTGGTGCGCGACTTCATCGCCCGGGTCAAGGACAAGGCGCTGGGCCAGGATGTGGTCGGCTCGCTCTCGCCCGGGCAGGCCCTGGTGGGCATCGTGCACCGCGAACTCACCGCCACCATGGGCGAGCGCGACGACCACGGCGCGCTGAAGCCGGTCGCCGAGCTGAATCTGGCCACCCAGCCGCCGGCGGTGATCCTGATGGCCGGCCTGCAGGGGGCCGGCAAGACCACCACCACGGCCAAGCTGGCCAAGCACCTGATCGAGAAGCGCAAGAAGAAGGTGCTCACGGTCTCGGCCGACGTCTACCGGCCGGCGGCCATCGAACAGCTGAAGACCGTGACGCGCCAGGCCGGCGCCGAGTGGTTCGCCTCCACGCCGCAGCAGAAGCCGCGCGACATCGCGCTGGCCGCGCTCGACCACGCCCGCCGGCACTATTTCGACGTGCTGCTGGTCGACACCGCCGGGCGGCTGGGCATCGACGAAGCGCTGATGGCCGAAATCCGCGACCTGCACGCCGCGCTCCATCCCGTCGAGACGCTGTTCGTGGTCGACGCGATGCAGGGCCAGGACGCCGTCAACACCGCCAAGGCCTTCAAGGACGCGCTGCCGCTCACCGGCGTGGTGCTGACCAAGCTCGACGGCGATGCGCGCGGCGGCGCGGCCTTGTCGGTGCGGCAGGTGACCGGCGCGCCGATCAAGTTCGCCGGCATCTCCGAAAAGATCGACGGGCTGGAGCAGTTCGACGCCGAACGTCACGCCGGCCGCGTGCTCGGCATGGGCGACATCGTCGCGCTGGTCGAGCAGGTGCAGAGCAACGTCGACATCAAGGCGGCGCAGAAGCTGGCCGACAAGGTCAAGAGCGGCGGCAACTTCGACCTGAACGACTTCCTCGCGCAGATCACGCAGATGAAGAACATGGGTGGCCTGGCCGGGCTGATGGACAAACTGCCCAGCCAGCTCAGCGCCAAGGCGGCCGGCGCCGACATGGACCGCGCCGAACGGGATGTGCGTCGCATGGAAGGCATCATCTGCTCGATGACGCCGCTGGAGCGGCGCAAGCCCGAGCTCATCAAGGCCAGCCGCAAGCGCCGCATCGCCGCCGGGGCCGGGGTGCAGGTGCAGGAAGTGAACCGCATGCTCAATCAGTTCGACCAGATGCAGGGCATGATGAAAAAGATGAAGGGCGGCGGCCTGATGAAGATGATGAAGCGCATGGGCGGCGGGGCCTTCCCGCGCTGACCCGCCCCGCCCCGAGCGCGGAGCATTTCGCGCTTCGGCGGCCTTTGTCGCCGCAGGGCCGTCGCAGGCAACGGCTGGATACGAATTTCTCGCCTGGCGCGTTGACGCGGAGCAGACACCCGCCTACGGTCGCGGTTACGTCCGCTGAGCCTTCGACACACCATGGGACTGTCCGACCCGATCTCCGTTCTCGCCGCCTGTCTGGCCCTCGCCTTGCTGGCCCTGCTGTTCTGGCAGCGCCTGCAGGCCGGCGCACGCCGGACGAACACGCATCGCGAGGCGCTGGATACCGTGCAGGACTGGAAACCCGAGGCCGCACGCGTGCTGACCATCGCCGAGCGCCGGGCCTACGACCTGCTGCGCAACGCGCTGCCCGGCTTCCTGGTGCTGGCGCAGGTGCCGCTGTCGCGCTTCCTGCGCGTGCCGACCCGTCATTCGCATGCCGAGTGGATGCAGCGCGTGGGGAGCCTCAGTGCCGACCTGTTGGTCTGCAACGGCGGCTCCCGCGTGCTGGCCGTCATCGACATCTGCCCCGCGGATCAGAGCGAACGCAGCCGCCGCCGCCATGAACGCATGGCGCGTGTGCTCAAGGCGGCCGGCATCGAGGTGCAGGTGTGGGGCGAGGACCGGCTGCCCAGCGCGGCCGACGTGCGTGCGCTGCTCGGCAGCGTGCTCGAGCGCTCGGCCGGCGCCAGCGCGGCGCAGCCCAAGGCCATCGGCTCGCGGCCCATGCCACTGATCCCGGTGGCCGAGATCGAGGAACTGCTGATGCACGGCGACGCCGCGGCGCAGGACACCTCTTTCGAGCCCGTGCCCTCGGCCTTCCTGGACGAGTTCGAACCGGCGCCGCGGGCCGCGCGCGCCGCCGCCTGAGGCAGGACGCCGCGCTCAGGCCACCAGCGCCTGGGCGAACTCCAGCGCGTTGAAAGTCTGCAGGTCTTCCAGCGTCTCGCCGACGCCGATGAAGTAAACCGGCACCACCCGCCCCTGCTGCGCGCCCCAACGCGCGATGGCCGCCAGCACGCCGCCCTTGGCCGTGCCGTCGAGCTTGGTCACGATCAGGCCGGTCAGCCCCAGCGCCTCGTCGAAGGCCTTGACCTGCGCCAGCGCGTTCTGCCCGGTGTTGCCGTCCACCACCAGCAGCACCTCGTGCGGCGCGCCGGCCTGCGCCTTGGCGATGGTGCGGCGGATCTTCTTCAGCTCTTCCATCAGGTGCGCCTGCGTCGGCAGCCGGCCGGCCGTGTCGGCGATGACCACGTCGCAGCCGCGCGCCTTGCCGGCCACCACCGCGTCGAAGCTCACCGCCGCCGGGTCACCGCCCTGCTGGCTGACGATCTCCACCTGGTTGCGCCCGGCCCACACCTGCAACTGCTCGCGCGCCGCCGCGCGGAAGGTGTCGGCCGCGGCCAGCAGCACCTTGCCATCGGCCTGTGCCAGCCAGCGCGTCAGCTTGCCGATGCTGGTGGTCTTGCCGGCGCCGTTGACGCCCACCACCATGATCACTGTCGGCACCTCGCGCCCCACCTCCAGCGGCCGCTCCAGCGGCTTCAGCACCGCGGCCACGGCCTCGACCAGCAGGCCTTTGACCAGCGCAGGATCGGTGGCCTTGCTTTCCTTGACGCGGCGGCGCAGGTCGGTCAGCAGGTACTCGGTCGCCGGCAGCCCGGTGTCGGCGAGCAGCAGCGCCGACTCCAGTTCCTCGTAGAGCGCCTCGTCGATGCGCACGCCGGTGAACACCTGCGCGATGCCGGTGCTGGTCTTGCGCAGCCCCTGGCGCAGCCGCTGCATCCAGCCCGCACGGCCCGGCTCGGGCGGGGCGGGCGTGGCCGCCTCTGGCGGCGGCGGTGCCAACGTCGGGGATGCCGACGCCGGGGATGCCGACGTCGATGCGGCCGACGCTGGCGACGCCTGCGTCGATGGCGCCACGACCGAGCTTGCCTCGGGCGCCGGCGCCAGCACGCCCGCATCGGACGGGGCAGGCGCATCGTTGGCCACCGGCGTCGCGGGCGCCGGAGCCTTCTTCCTGAAGAAGCTGAACATATGTGATGGTGCGGGGCGTGAGGGGCTGCCCGCCAGGAGGCGTCCGCTATAATTGCGGGCTGCAGGCGCTTTAGCTCAGTCGGTTAGAGCGACGGAATCATAATCCGCAGGTCCGGGGTTCGAATCCCTGAAGCGCCACCAACATACAACCCTTGCCGATCGACGATCCGCAAGGGTTTTTCGTTCCGTGGCAGGCAGACCGCCGAAGCCGGTGCGACCTCCAGCCGACATCGGTTGCAACACCGACAGCGCGGGGCGGCCCGGCTGCCGGGCCTCACGCTGCTCGCCCATGCCGTGCTCGACGACGCGCGCCACCACAGCGCCCATCGGGCCGGCAACGTCGCCTTCTCCTGTCTGCTGGCGGTGTTTCCGCGGCTGCTGGTGGTGGCGGCGACGGCGGGCTTCCCCGGCCGGCCGGGCGATGCCGCCGGCCCCTGTGGGCGGCGGCGCGGGGCGGCGCGCCGCTCAGCCCTTGCCGATCATCTTCAGCATCGTGGCCACGGTGATCGAGCCGAAGGTCGCACGCGCGATCTCGTCGATCTCGGACAGCACCGTCCCCAGTGCACGGTCGACCGCGTTCGTCGGCGCGCCGCTGGAGCCCTCGCCGCCCAGCCCCTCGAACAGCAGGATCACGTCCAGCAGCGTCAGCCGGCGCGGATTGGCGACGAAGCGGTAGCCGCCGCCGACGCCGCGCACCGATTCGACGATGCCGGCGCGCGCCAGCTCCGACAGCACCTTGGCCAGGTGATGCGCCGATTCGCCGTGCTTGGCCGCCACCTCGGCCGCCGGCACCAGTTCGTCCGGGCGGCCGGCGAACTCGAGCACGCTGTACAGCGCCAGCAGCGTGTTCTTCTGCAGCTTCATCGCGCGCCGGCCTCGGTGCCGTCGGCCGTGCCGATCTCCAGTTCCAGCGGGATCAGTCTGCCGGCGCGCAGGCCCTGGCTGCGGAAGAAGGACAGGATCAGCGGGTTGTCGTTGGCCAGCATCGTGCGCAGCTTGCGCACACCGACGCGCTCGAAGCGCTCGCGGATCGCCCCGAGTAGCAGCGTGCCCACCCCCTTCTGGCGTACGCGCGGCTCGACGTCGATCGCGAACACCCAGCCGCACGGCGGCGAGCCGAACTCCCAGTCGCGCACTTCGCCGATGATGAAGCCGACGACGCGCCCACCGTATTCCGCCACCAGGAAGTGGCGCACGCCCTGGCCGGCGACGCCGTAACGGCGGTAGACGCGCTGCCAGTAGTCGGCCTTGTGCAGCCCGGTCACGGTGGCATCCAGGCCGATCACCTCGGGCAGGTCGGCGGCGCGCGCCGGTCGCACCCGCGGCGCGGCCGGCGCCGCGCGGCGCCGGGTGCTGGTAATCCCTCGGCTGCTCACGAGCAAAAGGCGATCCAGATCAAATCTGAAAGTCGCATTCCAGTACCACAATGAGTTTGAAAGCTGGCAACCATTGTAGGGCCTGGCCCCTTGGCAGCCCCGAAGGAGACCGACATGAGCCTGAAGCCGCCGCTTCGTTCGTTCGTCCGCCGCGCATTTCCGGCGCTGGCCGCCGCAGCGCTGCTGCAGGCGCCGGCCTTCGCCCAGGAGCCGATCCGCGTCGGCAGCTTCCTGGCCGTCACCGGCCCGGCGGCCTTCCTCGGCGACCCCGAGCAGAAGACGCTGGATATGCAGATCGACAAGATCAACGCCGATGGCGGTGTGCTCGGCCGCAAGCTGCAGCTCGTCGCCTACGACTCCGCCGGCGACGCCGAGAAGGCGCGCACCTTCGTCAAGCGCCTGATCGAGCAGGACAAGGTCGACGTGATCATCGGCGGCTCGTCCACCGGCGAGACCATGGCCGCGGTGCCGCTGGCCGAGGCGGCGGGCATCCCCTTCGTGTCGCTGGCCGGTGCGGTGGTCATCGTCGAGCCGGTGAAGAAGTGGGTCTTCAAGACGCCGCACACCGACCGCATGGCCTGCGAGAAGATCTTCGTCGACATGAAGGCGCGCGGCTTCACCAAGGCCGCATTGATTTCCGGCAGCGGCGGCTTCGACAAGAGCATGCGCGCCGAATGCCTGAAGGTGGTCGGCAACTATGGGCTGCAGATCGTCGCCGACGAGACCTACGGCGCCGCCGACACCGACATGACCGCGCAGCTCACCAAGATCAAGGGCAGCGGCGCGCAGGCGGTGCTCAACGCCGGCTTCGGCCAGGGCCCGGCGATCGTCACGCGCAACTTCAAGCAACTCGGCGTCGGCTTGCCGCTGTACCAGTCGCACGGCGTCGCGTCGAAGGAATACATCAAGCTCTCGGGCGACGCCGCCGAGGGCGTGCGCCTGCCCGCTGCGGCGCTGCTGGTGGGCGACCTGCTGCCCGCCGGCGACGCGCAGAAGCCGGTGGTCACCGGCTACCGCAGCGCCTATGAAGCGAAGTACAAGAGCGACGTCTCGACCTTCGGCGGCCACGCCTACGACGGGCTGATGCTGTACGTCAACGCGGTCAAGGCCGCGGGCTCGACCGACAAGGCCAAGGTGCGCGACGCGCTGGAGGCGACCAAGGGCTATGTCGGCACCGGCGGCGTGGTCAACATGTCGGCCACCGACCACATGGGGCTGGACCTCAGCGCCTTCCGCCTGCTCGAGATCAAGGGCGGCGACTGGACACTGGTCAAGTGAGCCGCGCGGGGGCGATGTCGTGCAAGGCGCCTGGCTGCAGTTCGTCGCCGGCGGGCTGACCGCCGGGGCGATCTACGCGCTGGTCGCCCTCGGCTTCTCGATCGTCTACAACACCAGCCACGCGATCAACTTCGCGCAGGGCGAGTTCGTGATGCTCGGCGGCATGGGCGCGGTGGCGCTGGTCGGCTTCGGCCTGCCGCTGCCGGTCGCGGTGCTCGGCGCGGTGGCCGGCGCCGGCCTTGTCGGTCTGCTGGTGCAGCGGCTGGCGCTGGAGCCGGCGCAGGTGAGCGGCCGCGCCGACGTGACCACGCTGATCATCATCACCATCGGCGTCTCGCTGTTCCTGCGCGGCGCCGCACAGGTGGTGTGGGACAAGCGCATCCACCCGCTGCCGGCGTTCTCGGGCAGCGAGCCGCTCAGCTTCGGCGGCGCGAGCCTGCTGCCGCAAAGCCTGTGGGTGCTGCTCGGCACGAGCTTCGCGGTGCTGTCCTTAAGCTGGTTCTTCGGCCGCACGCTGGCCGGCAAGGCGATGCGCGCGACCGCGATCAACGCGCAGGCCGCGCAACTGATGGGCGTGTCGACGCGCGTCGTAATGCGCGCGAGCTATGCGCTGGCCGCGCTGCTGGGCGCCTTCGGCGGCGTGCTGATCGCGCCGATCGCCTTCACCTCGTACGACGCCGGCGTGATGCTCGGCCTGAAGGGCTTCGCCGCGGCGATGCTCGGCGGGCTCGGCAGCTTCGGCGGCGCGGTCGCCGGCGGGCTGCTGCTCGGCCTGCTCGAGGCCTTCGGCGCGGGCTTCGTGTCGTCGGCCTACAAGGATGCGATCGCCTTCGTCGTGATCCTGGCGGTGCTGTTCTTCATGCCCGGGGGGCTGGCCGGTGCGCGCGGCAGCGAGCGTGTCTGAGGCGGTCGCGCGGCGCACGGCATGGCCGCGCCTGGGCGCGCTGGCGCTGTTCGCGCTGCTGCTCGTCGCGGTGCCGCTGCTCGCGCCGAACCCCTACGTGCTCGAAGTCGCGGTGCTGGTCGCGCTGAACGCGATCGTCTGCGTCGGGCTGAACCTGCTGGTCGGCTACGCCGGCCAGATCAGCCTCGGCCACGCCGGCTTCTTCGCGCTCGGCGGCTACGCCAGCGCGCTGCTCGCCGCGCGCTTCGGCTGGCCGGTGGTGGTGGCGATGCCGGCGGCGGTGGCCGCGGTCGCGGTGCTGGCCTGGGTCGTCGGCCGGCCGACGCTGCGCTTGAAGGGCCACTATCTGGCGATGGCCACGCTCGGCCTGGGCGTGATCGTCTCGATCGTGCTGACCAACGAGGACCGCATCACCGGCGGCCCCGACGGCATGGCGGTGCCGCCGCTGCAGCTCTTCGGCTGGACGCTGCAGGGCGAGGCCACCTGGTACGCGGTGATCGCGGTCGCGCTGTGGCTGACGGTGTGGGGCGCGCTGAACCTGATCGATTCGCCGGTGGGCCGCGCGTTGCGCGCGCTGCACGGCTCGGAGATCGCCGCCGAGACGGCGGGCATCGATTCGGCCAAGTGGAAGCTGCGCGTGTTCGTGCTGTCCGCCGCCATCGCCGCGGCCGCCGGCGTGCTGACCGCGCACTACGCGGGCTTCCTGACGCCGGCCAAGGCCTCGTTCCTGCACTCGGTCGAGTTGGTGATCATGGTCGTCTTCGGCGGCATGGCCTCGGTCTGGGGTGCGGTCGTCGGCGCCGCGGTGCTGACGTTGCTGCCGCAGCTGCTGACCGCGCTGAAGGACTACGAGATGATGGCCTTCGGCGCGATCCTGATCGCGACGATGATCTTCTTCCCGCGCGGCATCGTGCCGACACTGGCGCGGGCATTCAAGCGGTGAGTGTCGTGAAGCCGCTGCTCGAAGTCGAAGGACTGGCCAAGCGCTTCGGCGGGCTGCAGGCGATCGCCGACCTGTCGTTCACGGTGGCGCCCGGCCAGGTGCACGCGGTGATCGGCCCCAACGGCGCCGGCAAGACCACGCTGCTGAACCTGCTGACCGGCATCTACCGGCCCGACCGCGGCCGCGTCGTGCTCGGCGGCGTCGACCTGACCGGCCAGCCGACGCACCGCTGGGCCGCCGCCGGGCTGGGGCGCACCTTCCAGAACCTGCAGGTGTTCTTCAACATGAGCGCGCTCGACAACGTGCGCACGGGGCTGCACCTGCGCGAGCACGCGGCGCTGCTGCCGGCGCTGCTGCGCCTGCCGGCGCTGCGCCGCGCTGAAGCCGAAGGCCGCGAGCGCGCCGCGGCGCTGATGCGCCGCGTGGGCCTGGGCCGCTGGCTCGACGCCGCCGCCGAGGCGATGCCCTACGGCGCGCTGAAGCGGCTGGAGATCGCACGCGCGCTGGCCGGCGAGCCCCAGCTGCTGCTGCTCGACGAACCGGCCGCGGGGCTGAACCCGACCGAAGCGCGCGAGATCGACGCGCTGATCCGCGAGCTGGCGCGCGACGGCATGGCGGTGCTGCTGGTCGAGCACAACATGCAGCTGGTGATGGAGGTTTCCGACCGCGTGCTCGTGCTCGACCGCGGCGCGCGGCTCGCCGACGGCACGCCGGCCGAGGTGGCGAGCAACCCGCGCGTGATCGAGGCCTACCTCGGCGCCGAGCTGGAGGCGGCGTGATGCTCGAGGTCGCCGCGCTCGCCAGCCGCTACGGCCGCATCCCGGCGCTGGACCAGGTGTCGCTGCGCGTCGCCGAAGGCGAACTGGTGGCCATCGTCGGCGCCAACGGCGCCGGCAAGACGACGCTGCTGAAGACGCTGTCCGGCGTGCAGCCGGCCAGTGCCGGCAGCGTGCGCTTCCAGGGCGCCGAGATCGTCGCCGAGCGGCCACGCACGCGCGTGCAGCGCGGCATCGTGCAGGTGCCCGAGGGCCGGCAGGTGTTCGGCCCGTTGAGCGTCGAGGACAACCTCGCGCTCGGCGCCTACGCGCGCGGCTCGGCCGCGACCGCCGAGCGCGTCTACGCGATGTTCCCGGTGCTGCACGACAAGAAGCGCGAGCCTGCCGGCACGCTGTCGGGCGGGCAGCAGCAGATGTTGGCCATCGGCCGCGCGCTGATGGCTGCGCCGAAGCTGCTGCTGCTGGACGAGCCGAGCATGGGCCTGTCGCCGAAGCTGGTGGCCGAGATCTTCGGCCACATCGCCGCGCTGAAGGCCGGCGGCACGACGATCCTGCTCGTCGACCAGAACGCGCGCGCCGCACTGGCCATCGCCGACCGCGGCTACGTGCTCGAGACCGGCCGCATCGTCGGCGAAGGCCCGGCCGCCGAGTTGCTGCACGACCCCCAGGTACGCCAGGCGTACCTGGGTCACTGAAGGTGCGCCAGGCGTCGCTAGGCCACTGAATCGACTTCAAACGGAGCCCCTGATGAAAGCCACGCTGCAACCCGGCCTCAGCGCCGAGACCACCTTCACCGTCGAGCGCGAGCAGACGATCGACTTCATGGGCGAGGCCGCCCGCGTCTACGCCACGCCGATGCTGGTGCGCGACATCGAGGTCGCCTGCCGCAACCTGCTGCTCGCGCACCTGGACGCGGGCGAGGACTCGGTCGGCACGCGGGTCGAGATCGACCACATCGGCGCGACGCTGCTCGGCATGCAGGTGACGCTGACCGTGCGCGTGGCCGAGGTCAACGGCCGCGGCGTGGTGTTCGAGGTCGAGGGCCGCGACGCGGTCGAGCCGATCGTGCGCGGCAAGCATGCGCGCTTCGTCGTCGACGTGGCCAAGACCGGCCAGCGGCTCGCGGCCAAGGCCGCGAAGGCACGCGGCGGCTGAACGACCGAGCGATTGCAGCGATGACCAAGACCGCCGCCCGCGATGTGAAGCGCGTGCCGACGTACTGCTACCAGTGCGTCGCCGGCCCGGACCTGTTGACGGTCAAGGTCGAGGACGGCGTCGCCACCGAGGTCGAGCCGAACTTCTGCGCCGCCGAAGTGCACCCCGGCGGCGGCAAGGTCTGCGTCAAGGCCTTCGGGCTGATCCAGAAGACCTACAACCCGAACCGCGTGCTCGCGCCGATGAAGCGCAGCAACCCGAAGAAGGGCCGCGACGAGGACCCCGGTTTCGTCGAGATCTCGTGGGACGAGGCGCTGTCGGCGATCGCCGACAAGCTCAACGCGGTGCGTGCCGAGGGCCTGCTCGACGCGTCGGGCTATCCGCGCGTGGCCGCCAGCTTCGGCGGCGGCGGCACGCCGCAGTTCTACATGGGCACCTTCCCCGCCTTCCTCTCCGCGTGGGGGCCGGTGGACATGGGTTTCGGCTCGGGCCAGGGCGTCAAGTGCTACCACTCCGAGCACCTGTACGGCGAGCTGTGGCACCGCGCGTTCATCGTCGCCGCCGACACGCCCAGCTGCAACTACCTGATCTCCTGCGGCAACAACATCGAGGCCGCGGGCGGCGTGGTGGGCGTCTGGCGGCACTCGAAGGCGCGCGTGCGCGGCATGAAGCGCGTGCAGGTCGAGCCGCACCTGTCGATCACCGGCGCCTGCTCGGCGCAGTGGGTGCCGATCCGGCCGAAGACCGACGCCGCCTTCCTGTACGCGCTGATCCACGTGATGCTGCACGAGGCGCCGCGCGCGCAGCTCGACCTGCCGCACCTGGCGCAGCGCACCAGCTCGCCTTATCTGGTCGGGCCGCACGGCTACTACCTGCGCGAGCGCGCGACGCGCAAGCCGCTGGTCTGGGACGAGGCCGCGGGCCGCGCCACGCCGCACGACGCGCACGGCATCCGCGAGGCCTTGAGCGCCAGCGTGCAGGTCGATGCGGTCGAGATCGGCGCCGACGGCGACGTGCTGGCCGACGGCCTGCTCGACGGCCAGACCGCGTTCGACAAGCTCGTCGCGCACATGGCGCCGTACACGCCCGAGTGGGCGCAGGGCGTCTGCGACGTGCCCGCGGCGACGATGCGCAAGATCGCCAACGAGTACCTGGCCCACGCCTGCATCGGCCAGACGGTCGAGATCAACGGCAAGGTGATGCCGTTCCGGCCGGTGGCGGTGACGCTGGGCAAGACCGTCAACAACGGCTGGGGCGGCTACGAGTGCTGCTGGGCGCGCACGCTGCTGGCCACGCTGGTCGGCGCGCTCGAGGTGCCCGGCGGCACGATCGGCACGACGGTGCGGCTGGTCAAGCCGATGTCCGAGCGGCACGACAGCGTCAAGCCCGGCCCCGACGGGCTGATGGACTACCCGTTCAACCCGACGTCCAAGGCGCACTGGTCGGCGCAGCCGAACATCCGCAACGCCTACAAGACGATGGTGCCGCTGGCCGGCAACAACGCCTGGGCGCAGGCGCTGGGGCCGACGCATTTTTCGTGGATGTTCCTCGACGCCACGCCCAAGGGGCTGCCGAAGGTCGAGCCGCCGGACGTGTGGTTCGTCTACCGCACCAATCCGGCGATCTCGTTCTGGGACACGCCGGCCATCGGCACGAAGATCGCGCGCTTTCCGTTCGTCGTCGCCTTCGCCTACACGCGCGACGAGAGCAACCACTACGCCGACATCCTGCTGCCCGACGCCACCGACCTGGAAGGGCTGCAGCTGCTGCGGCTGGCCGCCACCAAGTACCAGGAGCAGTTCTGGGACCACGAGGGCTTCGCGCTGCGCCAGCCGGTGGTCAAGGCGCGCGGCCAGGCGCGCGACTTCACCGAGATCTGCACCGAGCTCGCGCGGCGCTGCGGCCTGCTCGAGAAGTACAACGCGGCGATCAACCGCGGCACCTGCGGCGTGCCGTTGAAAGGTGACTACGGCGACTTCTCGCTCGATCCGGCGTTGCCGCACACGCGCGAAGCCATCTGGGACGCCGCCTGCAAGTCGGCCAGCGCCGAGCTCAGCGAAGGCGCCGAGGTGCTGGGCCTGGAGTGGTGGAAGGCCCACGGCCTGAAGACGCGCCCGTTCCCGCGCGACCAGTGGTACCTGTACCCGACCATGGTCGAGCGCGGGCTGCGCTTCGAGATGCCCTACCAGGAGCGGCTGAAGCGCGTCGGCGCCGAACTCGGCCGCCGCCTGCACGAGTCCGACATGCACTGGTGGGACAAGCAGCTCGAGGAGTACCAGGCGCTGCCGCCGTACAAGGACTTCCCCGGCCTGTGGGAGCAGCGCGTCAGCGCGCTCGGCGGCCAGCCCACCGACTACCCGTTCTGGCTGGTCACCGCGCGCAGCATGCAGTACGCCTGGGGCGGCAACGTCGGCGTGCAGATGATCCGCGAAGTCGCCGGCAACGTCAGCGGCCACGGCGGCGTGGTCATGAACCCGGCGGCGGCCGAGCGGTTGGGCATCCGCGAGGGCGAACTGGTCGAGATCGCCACGCCGCAGCGCGCGACGCGCGGCCACGTGGTGCTGCGCCAGGGCATCCGGCCGGACACGCTGCTGCTGGTGGGCCAGTTCGACCACTGGGTCACGCCGCTGGCCAAGGACTTCGGCGTGCCCAGCCTGAACACGCTGGCCGAAATGTCGCTGGACCTGACCGACGCCACCGGCTCGGGGGCGGACCTGGTGCGCGTCCGGGTCGGCAAGTCCGGGAGGGCGAAGTCATGACGCGGTGGGCGATGGTCGCCGACCTGCGCCGCTGCGTCGGCTGCCAGACCTGCACCGCGGCGTGCAAGCACGCCAACGCGACGCCGCCCGGCGTGCAATGGCGGCGCGTGCTCGACATGGAGTTCGGCACCTACCCCGACGTGCAGCGCGCGTTCGTGCCGGTCGGCTGCCAGCACTGCGAGGACCCGCCCTGCATGGAGGTGTGCCCGAGCACGGCCACCAAGAAGCGCGCCGACGGCATCGTCACCATCGACTACGACCTGTGCATCGGCTGCGCCTACTGCGCCGTCGCCTGCCCGTACCAGGCGCGCTACAAGACCGAGCGCGCCAGCTTCGCCTACGGCCGCGCCAGCGAACAAGAACAGGCGCGCTTCGACGAAGGGCGGCTGGGCGTCGCCACCAAGTGCACCTTCTGCGTCGACCGCATCGACGCCGGCCTGGCCAAGGGGCAGACGCCGGGCGTCGACGCCGAGGCCACGCCGGCCTGCGTCAACGCCTGCATCGCCGAGGCGCTGGCCTTCGGCGACATCGACGACCCGCAGAGCAATGTCTCGCGCCTGGTGGCCGAGAACCGGCACTTCCGCATGCACGAGGAGCTCGGCACCGGGCCCGGCTTCTACTATCTGTGGGACCACGCCGACGCTGGCGACAGCGGCGGCGAAGGCCAGCCATGAGCTTCGGCCCGAACCCCTGGCACCAGAGCTCGTGGGACGCGCGCGCCGCGGGCAACTTCATGGCCGGCGGCGCCGGCAGCGGGCTGATCGTCGCCGCCGCGCTGGGCGGCGGGCCGGCCTGGCTGTTCCTTGCCGGCGCGGCGATCGTCGGCATCGGGCTGCTGTGCGTGTGGGCCGAGATCAGCCGCCCCTGGCGCGCGCTCAACGTCTTCTTCCACCCGCGCACCTCGTGGATGACGCGCGAGGCGATCGTCGCGCCGGCGCTGATGCTGCTCGCGCTGGCGGCGGCGCTGAGCGCTGGCGCGGCGGCCTGGGGCGCTGCACTGGTGGCGCTGGCCTTCGTCTACTGCCAGGGCCGCATCCTGCGCGCCGCACGCGGCATCCCGGCCTGGCGCGAGCCGACGATCGTGCCGCTGATCGTCGCCACCGGGCTGGCGGAAGGCCTGGGCCTGTGGCTGCTGCTGGCCGGACGCGCGGCGCCGCTGGCGACATGGGCCGCGCTCGCCGTCGCGCTGCTGGCGCGCCAGTGGCTGTGGGGTCGCTGGCGGGCGCGCATCCAGGCCGCGCCGCGTGCGCTGGCCGCGATCGATGCCGCCGGCCGCGGCGTCCAAGCCGGCACGCTGCTGGCGCTGGCGCTGGCCTTCGCGGCGATGCTCGCGCCGCTGCCGCCTGCTGCGATCTGGGTGCTGCAGGCCGTCGCCGGGCTGGCGGCGCTGGCGGCAGGCTTGTGGTTCAAGTTCACGCTGGTCACGCGCGCCGCGTTCAACCAGGGCTTCGCGCTGCCGCACCTGCCGGTGCGCGGTGTGCGGCGCAGCTGACTCTCCAGGAGGCCGCCATGGGCGCACCCAACGAACTCTCGCGTGTCGCCGCCGCCGGCGGCCATCTGCATGCGGCGCAGGAGACGATGTCGCGCGACGAGCTGGCCGCCGTGCAGCTGCAACGGCTGCGCGCGACACTGGCCAACGCGCACGCCCACGTGCCGTGGCAGCGCGCGCGGCTCGACGCCGCCGGGCTGGAACCGCAGGCACTGCGCAGCCTGGACGACATCCGCGCGCTGCCGTTCACCACCAAGGCCGACCTGCGCGACCAGTACCCGTTCGGCCTGTTCGCGCGGCCGGTGCAAGGTCTGGCGCGCATCCACGCGTCGTCGGGCACGACGGGCAAGCCCACCGTCGTCGGCTACACCGCGGGCGATCTCGAGCGCTGGGCCGAGCTGATGGCGCGCTCGCTGTACTGCGCCGGCGCGCGCCCCGGCGACATCGTGCACAACGCCTACGGCTACGGCCTGTTCACCGGCGGCCTCGGCGCGCACGACGGCGCGACCCGGCTCGGCTGCGCCGTGGTGCCGGCGTCCGGCGGCGGCAGCGAGCGGCAGGTGGCGCTGATCATGGACTTCCATCCGCGCGTGCTGTGCGCGACGCCGTCCTACGCGCTGGCGCTGGCCGAGGTCGCCGACAGCCAAGGCATCGATCTGCGCCGCAGCGGTCTGGCGATCGGCCTGTTCGGCGGCGAGCCGTGGAGCGCGGCGATGCGCGCCGAGATCGACGCGCGCCTCGGGCTGCACGCGACCGACGTCTACGGCCTGTCCGAGATCATGGGCCCGGGCGTGGCCTGCGAATGCGAGCAGCGCGACGGGCTGCACGGCTGGGAGGACCACTTCCTGTTCGAGGTCATCGACCCCGAAACCGGCGAGCCCGCGGCCGAAGGCGCCGCCGGCGAGCTGGTCATCACCACGCTGACCAAGGAAGCGCTGCCGATGCTGCGCTACCGCACCCGCGACATCACGCGCGTCGCGCGCGAGCGCTGCGCCTGCGGCCGCAGCCACCTGCGCATCCTGCGCGTGGCCGGGCGCAGCGACGACATGATGATCATCCGCGGCGTCAACGTCTATCCGTCGCAGGTCGAGGCGGTGCTGGTCGGCCGGCCGGGCATCGCGCCGCACTACCAGCTGGTGCTGACGCGCCACGGCCACCTCGACCGGCTGCGCATCGAGGTCGAGGCCGAACCCGGCGTGCCCGAGGGCCGCTTCGGCGAACTCGCCGCCGACGTGATCCACCACATCAAGTCGCTGATCGGCGTCACCGCCGAAGTCGCGGTGCTGGCGCCCGGCGCGGTGCCGCGCTCGCAGGGCAAGGCAGTGCGCGTGCGCGACCTGCGTCCGAAGGGAGCCTGAGCGTGGCCAAGCGCTTGCTCTCGCTGCAGGTCAACGGCCGCGAGCACACCCTCGCCGCGGCCGACGGCGCGCTGCTGATCGAGGTGCTGCGCGACGCGCTGCAGCTCACCGGCACCAAGCAGGGCTGCGACGGTGGCGAATGCGGCGCCTGCACCGTGCTGGTCGACGACCGGCCGCGGCTGGCGTGCTCGACGCTGGCCGCGCAGGTCGAGGGCAGGCGCATCGAGACGGTCGAAGGCCTGGCGAAGCACGGCCGGCTGTCGCCGGTGCAGCAGGCGTTCCACGACAAGCTGGGCGCACAGTGCGGCTTCTGCACGCCGGGCATGGTGATGGCGTCCGAAGGCCTGCTGCGGCGCAACCCGCAGCCGACCGTCGACGAGATCAAGACCGCGTTGGGCGGCAACCTGTGCCGCTGCACCGGCTACGTGAAGATCGTCGAATCGGTGCAAGCCGCCGCGGAGGCCGCGCGATGAGCCTTCGCCTGCCCCGCGCCGGCCGCATCGGCGTGCGCACGCCGCTGATCGACGGCATCGACAAGGTCACCGGCCGCGCGAAGTACACGGCCGACATCGCGGCACATGGTGCGCTGGTCGGGCGCATCCTGCGCAGCCCGCATCCGCACGCGAAGATCGTCTCGATCGACACGCGTGCCGCCGAGGCGCTCGAAGGCGTGCACGCGGTGTGCACCGGCGACGACACCCCCGTGCCCTTCGGCGTGCTGCCGATCGCCGAGAACGAATATCCGCTGGCGCGCGCCAAGGTGCGCTACCGCGGCGACCCGGTGGCCGCGGTGGCGGCGATCGACGAAGCCACCGCGGAACGCGCGCTGGCGCTGATCGACGTGCAGTACGAGGTGCTGCCGGCGTACTTCACGGCCAAGGCGGCGATGAAGGCCGGCGCGGCGGCGATCCACGACGACAAGCCGAACAACATCCTGCGCGAGGTGCATGCCGAGTTCGGCGATTCGGCCGCCGGCTTCACCGGTGCCGATCTGGTGCGCGAGAAGACCTTCAGCTTCGCCGAGGTCAACCACGCGCACATGGAGCCGAACGCGACGCTGGCCGAATACGACCCCGAGCGCGACGGCGTGACGCTGCACACGACGACGCAGGTGCCGTACTACGTGCACCTGAAGGTCGCTGCCTGCCTGCAGATCACCGAGGCGCAGGTGCGCGTGATCAAGCCCTTCCTCGGCGGCGGCTTCGGCGCGCGCACCGAGTGCCTGCACTTCGAGATCATCGCCGCGCTGCTGGCGCGCAAGGCGCGCGGCACGGTGCGCCTGCTGCAGACGCGCGAGGAGACCTTCATCGCGCACCGCGGCCGGCCGTGGACGCAGGTGAAGATGAAGATCGGCCTCAAGCGCGACGGCCGCATCACCGCGCTCGCGCTGGAGGCGACACAGGCCGGCGGCGCCTATGCCGGCTACGGGATCATCACGATCCTCTACACCGGGGCGCTGATGCACGGCATCTACGACATCCCGGCCATCAAGCACGACGCCTGGCGCGTCTACACCAACCTGCCGCCGTGCGGCGCGCAGCGCGGCCATGGAACGGTCGATACGCGCGCCGCCTTCGAGGCGCTGCTCACCGACATGGCGGCCGAACTCGGTCTCGACGCTTTTGCCGTGCGGCAGAAGAACCTGCTGCCGCAGATCCCGTACCGCACGATGTACGCGCAGAACGTGCTCAGCTACGGCCTGCCCGACTGCCTGGAGAAAGTGAAGGCGGCGTCGGGCTGGGAGGAGCGCAAGGGGCGTCTGCCCAAGGGCCGCGGCCTCGGGCTGGCGTGCTCGCACTTCGTCTCGGGCACCTCGACGCCCAAGCACTGGACCGGCGAGCCGCACGCCGTGGTGCAGTTGCGGCTGGACTTCGACGGCAGCGTGACGCTGTTCACCGGCGCCGCCGACATCGGCCAGGGCTCGAACACCATGGCCGCGCAGTGCGCCGCCGAGGTGCTGCAGGCCGCGCTGCCGCGCATCCGCGTCGTCTCGGCCGACAGCGCGGTCACGCCCAAGGACAACGGCAGCTACTCATCGCGCGTGACCTTCATGGTCGGCCGCGCGACGATCGCCGCGGCGACCGAGCTGAAGACGCTGCTGGTCAAGGCGGCCGCCGGCCGGTTGGAGGCGTCGGAAGCCGACATCGAGCTGCGCGACGAGAGCTTCTTCATCCGCGGCACCGACCGCGGCCTGAACTGGATCGACACCGTGCGCGCGGCGATGGTCGACAGCGGCGCGGTCACGGTCAAGGGCACCTACACCTGCCCGATCGAGTTCCAGGGCGACAAGAAGATCCGCGGCAGCGCGATCGGCGCGACGATGGGCTTCTGCTATGCGGCGCAGGTGGTCGAGGCCTCGGTCGACGAGCTGAGCGGCAAGGTCAGCGCGCACAAGGTGTGGGTCGCCGTCGACGTCGGCCGTGCGCTGAACCCGCTGGTGGTCGAGGGCCAGACGCAGGGCGGCGTGTGGATGGGCATGGGCCAGGCGCTGTGCGAGCAGACCGCGTACGACGACGGCCGCATGCTGCACGGCAACCTGCTCGACTACCGCGTGCCGACGATCGCCGAGAGCCCGGACATCGAGGTCATCATCGTCGAGAGCATCGACCCGAACGGGCCCTTCGGCGCGAAGGAGGCGTCCGAAGGCATGCTCGCCGGCTTCCTGCCTGCCGTGCGCGAGGCGGTGCAGGAAGCCGTCGGCGTGCGCTGCGACGAGTTTCCGCTGAGCCCCGAGCGCATCGCCGAGCTGCTGGACAAGCGCGACGCGGCGCAGAAGGCCGCGGCCCGCGCGAAGGAGCCCGCATGAACGCGCTCCATGAAGTGCGCATGCTGCGCCCAGTCCACATCGACGACGCGGTGCGCGCGCTGGCCGAAGACGGCGCACAGCCGCTGGCCGGCGGCACCGATCTGCTGCCGAACCTGCGCCGCGGCATCGGCGCGCCGCGCGCGCTGGTCGACCTGACGGCGGTGGCCGCGCTCGATGCCGTCGCCGTGCGCTCCGACGGCAGCTTGCGCGTCGGCGCCACCGCAACGCTGGCCGCACTGGCCGACCACGTCGCTCTGCACGCCGGCTGGCCGGCGCTGGCCAAGGCGGCCGGCCTCGTCGCCGGCGCGACGCACCGCGAGGCCGCGACGCTGGGCGGCAACCTGTGCCAGGACACGCGCTGCATGTTCTACAACCAGAGCGAATGGTGGCGCGCCGGCAACGGCTATTGCCTCAAGTACCGCGGCGACAAATGCCACGTCGTCGTCAAGAGCGACCGCTGCTACGCGACCTATCACGGCGACGTCGCGCCGGCGCTGATCGCGCTGGACGCCAGCGCCGAGATCGTCGGCCCCGGCGGCGCACGCACGCTGCCGCTGGCGGCGCTGTTCGTCGAGGACGGCAAGCGCCGCCTGACGCTGGCGCCGGGCGAATGGATCACCGCCGTCGTCGTGCCGCCGACCGCCGGCTGGCGCGCCGACTATGCGAAGGCGCGGGTGCGCGACGCGGTCGACTTCCCGCTGGCCGGCGCGGCGGTGGCGCTGAAGCGCGACGGCGAGCGGCTGGCCGGGCTGCGCGTGGCCATCACCGGCACCAACTCGGCGCCGCGGGTCGTGCCCACCGACGCGTTGCTCGGCGGCCCGTGGGACGCCGCGTCCGCGCAGGCGCTGGCCAAGGCGGTGCAGACGACGAGCAACGTGCTGGCGACCAGCGTCGCGACGGTCAGGTACCGCCGCCGCATGGCGCAGGCGCTGGTGTGCCGGCTCGTCGACGAACTGTGGGCCGGGGGCTGAGGCGATGATGCGTTGCCCCAAGTGCCGCCAGCCGCTGGCCGAGCAGGACCCGGGGCCGTACCTCTGCTGCGCCGCGGCGCCGGCGCAGTGGCGCTGCACGCGCTGCGGCCAGCTCAGCGAAGGCTTCGCGTTCCCCTACGGCGCCTGCCCGCGCTGCAGCGGCCGCCTCGAACTGCGCGACGCCGCACCCCCCGGCGGCGGTGGCGCGACCGCGACCCTGGAGGCGGTGCGCACCGCGTTCGAGATCGAGCTCGGCGGGCGTGCCTTCTACCAGTGCGCCGCGGTCGACTGTGGCGACGCCGAGCTGCGCGCGCTGTTCAGCCGCTTCGCCGCGATGGAAGGCGAGCACATGGAGACGCTGTCGCGGCGCTATCACCTCGACGTGCCCGCGCCGTCGGCGGCGTTCCGCACCGCCACCGCCGCGGTCCATGCCGGCGCGGCGCCGCCGCAGGATGCCGCCGATCTGTTCGCCCTGGCGATCGCGCTCGAACAGCGCGCGGCCAGGGTGTTCGGCGAACGCGCTGCGGCGCTGCCGCCCGGCACCGCCGAACGCCGCCTGTACGACGAGCTTGCCGCCGAGGAGCGCGAGCACGCGCTGCTGCTCGGCCTGGAGTACGCGCGCTGGCGCAGGCGCCTGCCGGCCGGGCCGGCGGTTGCCCGCGAGGCGGGCGTCAACGCCGCCGAGCTGCTGCTCGCCGGCCATGCCGACGACGCGCCCGCCATCGAATGCGGCGACGAACGCCTCACCTACGGCCAGCTGCGCGACCGCGTCGCGCGGGCCGCCGCGGTCTGGCATGCACGCGGCCTGCAACCCGGCGACCGCGTCGCGGTCAAGTTGCCCGACGGCATCGACTGGGTGGTGTGCTGGCTCGGCACGATCTGGGCCGGTGGTGTCGCGGTCGGCGTCAACCCGCAGGTTCCGGCAGCGGAGTGGCAGTACATGCTCGACGAGGCCGGCTTCAACGTCATCGTCGCCGAGAGTGCCGACGACACGCCGGCGCCGTGGCATCAGCGTGTCATCACCTTGGCCGAGGGCCGCCATGCCGTCGCCGCCGCCGCGCCGGTACCGCCGATGCCGCTCACCGACGACAGCCCGGCGTTCTGGGTGCATTCGTCGGGCACCTCGGGCCGGCCCAAGGCGGTCGTGCACGCGCAGCGCTGCGTGCGCGAGGTCGGCCGCATCTCGGCCGAGCGCATCGGCATGCGCGCCGGCGATCGGCTGTTCTCCAGTTCGCGGCTGTTCTTCGTCTATCCGCTGGCCAACCTGCTGCTGGCCGGCCTGCGCAACGGTGCCACGCTGATCCTCGATCCGGCGTGGCCGACCGCAGCGTCGGTCGCGCAGCGCGTCGCCGCGTCGCGGCCCGACCTGCTGTTCAGCGTGCCGTCGCTGTACCGCAATCTGCTGCACGAGGGCTTCGCGCCGGGCCTCGCGCAGGCCGGCGTGCGCCTGTGCGTATCGGCCGGCGAGGCGCTGCCGGCGACGCTGCGCCAGCACTGGCGCGAGGCCAGCGGCTTGCCGATGCTCGACGGCTATGGCGCGTCCGAGGTGCTGGTGCTGGTGCTGACCGCGCGCGACGGCGACGACGGGCTGTGGCCGTCGCCCGGCGCCGGCATCGAGCCGCTGGACCCGCAGGCCGCTGCGGCCGGCGAGCCGACGCGGCTGCTGGTGCGCAGCCCGATGCTGGCATTGGGCTATCTGGACCGTCCGGCCGCGATGGCCGAGAGCTTCCGCGACGGCCGCTTCTGCCCGGCCGACCTGTTCGTGCGCACGGCCGGCGGCGCCTGGCGCTTCGCCGGGCGCGAGGACGGGCTGGTCAAGATCAAGGGACGCTGGGTCAACCTGCCCGAGCTCGAGGAGCGGCTCGGCGCGCGCTTGGCCGGCCTGCACGAGGCCGCCGCGGCATGCGTGCCCGACGCCGACGGCGTCGAATCGGTGGTCTTCTTCTTCGCCGCCGCGGCACATGACGAACCGGCGCTGCGCGCGGCACTGGCCGAGCGCATCGGCGCGCTGCCGCATTACCAGCGGCCCGCGCGGCTGGAGCGCGTCGACGCGTTGCCGCGCACGCCCTCCGGCAAGCTGCTGCGCCGCCGCCTGCGCGAGCGTTCGTTCGATGCGGCGCCTCTGCGATGAGTGCGACGCCGGTCGAGGCCCGCACCGGCAGCGCGCCGGTCAGCGCGATCAACCCCGTGCTGCGCCCGGGCCCGCTGCGGCGGGCGGTGCCAAGCGCGCAGCCTGAGGCAACGAAAGGACACTGCACATGAAGCGCCTGCAACGCGCCGGCGACGCGCCCGAGCCATCGGGCGGCCCGGCGGCCATGGCCGAGTCCACACCGTCCGAGGCCTGCGCCGGATGCTGGCGCGAGGCCGACGGCACGCATCTGGACGTGCGTGGCCTGTCGCCGCCGCAGCCGCTGGTGCGCATCCTGCGCGTGCTGCGTACTTTGCCGCGCGATGCGCTGCTCATCGTGCATCACGATCGCGACCCGCTGATGCTGTACGGCGAGCTGGCGCAGATCGGCTGGGGCGCCGAACGCGTGGCGGGCGAGCCCGGCGAGTTCCGGCTGCGCCTCGCCGCGATCGAGCCCGGCAAGGGCTGAAGCCACGGTGAGCGGCGAGCCCGCCCCGCACGGCGCCAAGCCGGCGCGCCCAAAACTCGGCGGCACCTTCCTCGGCGGCGCGAAGAGCCGGCTGCTGCCGGCCTCGCTGGTGTTCCGCTTCTTCGGCGCCGCGGTGGTGTTCCACGCGCTCGCCTGGGCCGCGCTGCTCGGCGGCGCGGCGCAGTGGCCGCTGTGGCGGCGCGGCCTGGGTTGGCCGCTGGCCGCGCTGCATCTGGTCACGCTCGGCACGCTGCTGTGCAGCGCGATCGGCGCGAGCCTGCAGCTGCTGCCGGTGGCCACGCGCCAGCCGGTGCGCTCACCGCGGCTGGCGGCGTGGCTGTGGTGGCTGTACGTGCCCGGCGTGGCCACGCTCGCGCTCGGCATGGGGCTGGCGCGGCCGGCCTGGCTGGCCGCCGGTGCGAGCGCGGTGCTGGCGGCGCTGGCGCTGTGGGCGGTGCTGCTGGGCTTCAACCTGCGCGGCGCGCGTGGCATGCCGGGCGTCGTGCTGCACGGCTGGGGCGCGCTGGCGGCGCTGGCCTTGCTCGGCGTCAGCGCGGCGGCGCTGGTCGCGCTGTGGCTGGGGCGGCCGTGGCTCGACGCCGGTGCCGCGCGCGGCCTGCACCTGGTCAGCGGCGCATTCGGCGTGATGGGCCTGCTGGCCTTCGGCCTGGCCTACATCCTGCTGCCGATGTTCGCGCTGGCCGGCGTGCCCGACGAGCGGCAGCAACTCGCCTCCGGCGCCGCCGCGCTGACCGCGCTAGCCGCGGCGGCGCTGGCCGCGCTGGCGCCGGTCTACGGCTTCGCGGCGCAGCCGCTGCGCCTCGGCGCGCTGTTCGCCGGCGCCCTGGCCTACGCGCTGCATCTGCGGCTGATGCGCCGCGTGCTCGCCACCGGCATGCGCCGTGACCTCGGACGCGGACTGCGCCTGATGCAGCTCGGCTGGGCGGGCCTCGGCGTGGCGCTCGCGCTCGGGCTGGCGCTCGTGCTCGGCGCGCCGGCCGACGCGCTGGGCCGGCTGTTCGGCATCGCGCTGATCGGCGGCTGGCTGCTCAGCTTCCTGCTCGGCGTGCTGCAGCGCATCCTGCCGTTCCTGGCGTCGATGCATGCCGCACAGGGCCAACGGCGGTCGCCGACGCCGTCGTCGCTGACCTTGGAGCGCGCGCTGGCGTGGCACTTCCGCGCGCACCTCGCGGCGCTGGCGCTGCTGGCCGCCGCCGCGCTCACCGACCAGGCGCTGCTCGCCGCGGCGGCCGGTGCGGCCGGGCTGATGGGCGCGCTGGCCTTCGCGGCATTCTTCGTGGTGCTGATGCGCCGCCTGGCACAGGCCACCGCCGGCGCCGCCGCGCCCGAACGCAGCCGCGCACAGGCTTGATCTGCTGCAAGGAACGGGCGGGGCGAGGTCGCTATTCTGGTATTCGAATACGTGTTTTGCCGGCGCGCCGCGCGCCAGGCCCCACCACCAGGACATCCGCATGAGCTTCTCGCGCCAGGTCTCGCAGGCGCTCGACGACGAGCATCGCAGCCACCTCGACCTGCTCGGCCGCGCCGAGCGGGCGTTCGCCCGCGCCGACGACCCCGAGGTGCCGGCGCTGGCCGCCCGGCTGGTGCGCCAGCTGGAACACGATATCGGCCGCCACTTCGGCTTCGAGGAGGCGCAGTTGTTCCCGCGCATGGCCGACGCCGGCGACGGCGACCTGGCGGCGCTGCTGGCCGAGGAGCACGCGTCGATCCGCGACGTCGCCGCCGAACTGCTGCCGCTGGCCCGCGCCGCGGCGGCCGGCGCGCTGCCGGCCGCCGACGCCGCCACGCTGCGGCGGCTGGTGCTGGAGATCGTCGAGCGCCAGGTCGCGCACATCCAGAAGGAGACGATGGCGCTGCTGCCGCTGCTGGACGACCTGCTCGACGACGACACCGACCGCGAACTTGCGTTCGACTACGTGGCCGGCTGAGCAGCTGCCGCATCGCTTGAAGGAGCCGCCATGACGCCGACACCCGCCCCCGCCCTGCCCACGATCCGGGCGCTCGCCCCGGCCGACCTGTCCGCCGTGGTGGCGATCGACGCCGCCGGCGAAGGCCGCACGCGCCGCGACTACATCGAGCGCCGGCTGCGCGCGGCGCAGCGCGAGCCCGCGCTGCACGCGCAGTTTGCCGCCAGCGACGGTTCGGGCGTCGTCGGCTTCATGCTCGCGCGCGTGCTGGCCGGCGAGTTCGGCCGGCACCAGCGCACGCTGCGGCTCGAAGCGATGGGCGTGCGCAGCGACCGGCGCGGCCAGGGCACCGGCCGCGCGCTGTTCGACGCGCTGGCCGCCTGGGGCGCGCGCCACGGCTGCGCGTCGGTCCGCACCACCGCGAGCTGGCAGGACACCGACTTGCTGGCCTGGTTCGACCGGCTGGGCTTCGAGCTGGCGCCCGAGGTCATCGTGCACAGCCGCGTCGACGGCGCCGCCGAGCGCGACGACGCCGAGCTGCAGATCGAGCCGGCGCGCGAGATCGACTACGGCCGGCCCGAGGGCAACGACCACGAACGGCTGGAGCGCGACCGCGCCGACGTGCGCTCGATGACGCCGGCCGACCTGGACGCGATCGTGCGCATCGACCGCACCATCACCGGCCGCGACCGGCGCGACTACATGGCGGCGCGGCTGGCCGAGGCGATGGACGACACCAGCGTGCGCGTGTCGCTGACCGCGCGCTGCGACGGCACCGTGGTCGGCTCGCTGATGGCGCGCGCCGACCTCGGCGACTTCGGCCGCGCCGAGCCGGTGGCGGTGCTCGACACCATCGGCGTCGACCCGGACTACGCGCGCCGCGGCGTCGGCGGCGCGCTCGTCTCGCAGCTGTTCGCCAACCTCGGCGCGCTGCGCGTCGAGCGTGTCGAGACGGTGGCCGCGCTGCGCGACCCGGCGTTGCTGGGCTTCCTGTTCGCGGCCGGCTTCGCGCCGGCGCAACGGCTATCCTTCACGCGGAGCCTGAAGACGGCAGCATGAACCCGACCCCTATCGACGAAGACCTGGTGCGCGACGCGCTGCGCCAGGTGCTGGACCCCGAGGCCGGCATGAACATCGTCGACCTGGGCCTGGTGTACGGCATCCAGGTGACGGAGGCCGACGGCGTGCAGTTGCAGATCACGATGACCAGCGCCGCCTGCCCCATGGCCGAGATGATCCTCGACGAGGCGCAGGCCGCGGTCGAGGCGGTGCTGCCGCCCGCCACGCCGGTGGTGGTCGAGTTGGTGTGGGACCCGCCCTGGACGCCGGAGCGCATGAGCGGCTTCGCGCGCGAGCACTTCGGCTGGGCGCCGCGGTGACCGCGCCGGCGACGCGCGTGCGCCGCGTCGCCTGGCAGCGGCTGCCGCTGCTGCTGCTGGGCTTCGTCGCGCTGTTCGCCGGGCTGGGTGCGGGTTTGGCGCGGCTCGGCTGGCAACTGCCGGAAGCGGTGGCCGGCGCGGCGGCGCTGCACGGCCCGCTGATGGTGTGCGGCTTCTTCGGCGTGGTCATCTCGCTGGAGCGGGCGGTGGCCATCGGCCGCGCCTGGGCCTATGGCGCGCCGCTGTTGGCGGGCTTGAGCAGCGCCGCGGCGCTGCACGGCGCGGCATCGCTGACGCACTGGCTGGCCTTCGGCGCCAGCGCCGTGCTGGTCGTCGCGTCGCTGGACGTGCTGCGCCGCCAGCGCACCGGCTTCAACGCCGTGATCGCGCTGGCCGCCGGCTGCTGGCTGGCTGGCTGCGTGCGGTGGGCGCTGGGTGCGCAGGTCTACGCCGTGGTCGGCTGGTGGGTCGCCTTCCTGGTGCTGACCATCGCCGGCGAGCGGCTGGAGTTGTCGCGCTTCATGCCACCGTCGCGCGCCGCGGCGCGGGTTTTCGCCGGCATCGTGGCGGGTGTGTTGGTGTCGCTGGCGGCATGGCCCGCCGCCTGGGCGCCACGGCTGTACGGGCTGGCGCTGCTGGCGCTGGCGCTGTGGCTGCTGCGCCAGGACATCGCGCGGCGCACCGTGCGCCAGAGCGGCCTCACGCGCTTCATCGCCGTGTGCTTGCTCGCCGGCTATTTCTGGCTCGGCGTCGGCGGGGTGCTGATCGCGCTGCACGGACTGGCACCGGGCAGCGCGGCCTACGACGCCGCGCTGCACGTGCTGCTGCTCGGCTTCGTGTTCTCGATGGTCTTCGGCCACGCGCCGATCATCTTCCCGGCGGTGCTGCGCGTGAACCTCGCCTACCACCCGGTCTTCTACGCGCCGCTGGCGCTGCTGCATGCGTCGCTGCTGCTGCGCGTGGCCGGCGACGCCGGCGCGGGGCATGACTGGACGCGCTGGGGCGGGCTGCTGTCGGCGCTGGCGCTGCTGGCGTTCATCGCCAACACCGCGACGGCGGTGCTGCGCGGGCGGCACGCCGCCGCGCGCCGATGACGCGGCCGCCGGGGCGCTCAGCCGTGCAGCGCCTCGTACTTGGCCTGCAGTTCCTCGGGTGATTCGACGAAGTCCGGGTGCTGCACGATGCAGTCGGCCGGGCACACCAGCTTGCACTGCGGCTCGTCCTCGGCGCCGACGCATTCGGTGCAGCGCAGCGGGTCGATCACGTAGATCGGGTCGCCGACGGCGATGGCTTCGTTCGGGCACACCGGCTTGCAGGCGTCGCAGGCGGTGCAGTTGTCGTCGATCAGCAGGGCCATTTATGCACTCCGTGTGTCAGGCGGCCACGGCCGCGTTCTCCAGTTCCGCGAGCCGCGCGTGGCGGTACGCGCCCCACAGCGCCGCGCCGATGGCGCCGGCGTAGATCGAATCGACGTGCGAGCGCGCGCTGACGTTGACCTTCTCGTTGACCATTTCCTCCTGGATCGCCGCCAGCAGGCCGGTGTCCAGCGCCAGCCCGCCGGTGAGCAGCGCGACGCCGCTCTTCACCCCCGTGACCTTCAGCAGCTTGACGATGCGCGAGGCCATCGACAGGTGGATGCCCTTCAGGATGTCGGGCGTGGCGATGCCGCGGCTGACCATGTTGATGACATCGGTCTCGGCCAGCACCGCGCAGATCGAGCTGACCTTCTCCGGATCCTGGCTGCTGCACGACAGCGGGCCGATCTCCTCGACCGCGACGCCCAGGTAGCGCGCGATGTTCTCCAGGAACTGGCCCGAGCCGCTGGCGCACTGGCTGGTCATCTTGTAGCTCAGCACCTTGCCGCGCTGGTCGACGCTGATGGCGCGGCCGTTCAGCGCGCCGATGTCGACCACCGCGCGCGCCTCGGGGTCGAGGAACACGCCGCCGCGCGCGTGCGTGGTCATCGAATAGAAGTGGCCGGTGGCGAACTTGACGTTCTCGCCCTCGCCGGTGGTGGCGGTGTAGTCGACCGCATCTTTCGGCAAGCCCGCGTCCGCGAGCACGCCGTCGTAGCCCTCCTGCGCCAGCGTCATCGGGTCGCGGCGGCGGATGCGCTCGCAGCGCTTGGCCAGCCACTGCTCGCCGCGGAACAGCACGGTCTTGACGGCGCCGGAGCCGATGTCGATGCCGACGGTGGTGATGGTCATGATTGCCCCTCGTCCGTTGAGTACACCGGCCGATCCCCCAAGGGGATGCGGACCGGCTTGAGAGCGGCCCGGCGCTCGGTCCTGCTCATGCCCGTGCCTCCGCAGTCTTGCCCTCTTCCACCACCGCGCGGTACGCGAAGGTCGCGCCGCCCAGCGCGCCGGTGTAGATCGAATCGGGGTTGATGTTCAGCGTCAACTTGCCGTAGTTCTCCTCGACCAGTTCGACCAGCGCCTTGACCGCGGCTTCGTTCTTGGCGACGCCGCCGGTGAAGGTGAACTCGTCGCGGATGCCACCCGAGCGCGCCAGGATGCTCATCGCGCGCAGGATGATCGCGCGGTGCAGCCCGGCCATGATGTCCTCGCGCTTGTCGCCGAGCGCGAGCCGGTCGCGCAGTTCGGCGCCGGCGAACACGGTGCAGGTCGAGTTGATGCGGATCGTCTTCGTGCTCTGCATCGCCAGCGGCCCCAGCTCGTGCAGCCCCATGTTCATCTCGTCGGCGATGTAGCCCAGGTAGCGCCCGCAGCCGGCCGCGCAGCGGTCGTTCATCTGGAAGCTCTCGACGATGCCGGCCGGGTCGACCTGGATCGCCTTGGTGTCCTGCCCGCCGATGTCGAGCACGGTGGCGGTGTTCGGGTACATCACGTGCGCGCCCAGGCCGTGGCACAGGATCTCGCTGCGGATGTGCTCCTTGCTGAACGGCAGCCGCGCGCGGCCGTAGCCGGTGCCTACCGTGTAGGTTTCCACCATCTCGGTGTCGAGCACGCCCTTGATCGGCGCCTCGACCGCGGCGCGTTTGCTCTGCGTCTCGGGCAGCGCGGCGAAGCTGCGCTCCAGTGCGGCCAGCAGGTGGCGGCGCATCGAGTCGCCGTAGACGCGGTTCTCGACCTCGATGATCGAGCGGTCGAACAGGTTGAGCAGGAAGTCGTAGCGCAGCCCCATGCTCTTGGCCACTGCCTCGCCCGCGGCCAGGTACTGGCTGCCGGCGATGTCGCGGAAGAAGTCGCTCTTGCGCTTGGCGCCGGGCGCGAACAGCTCGGGCGCCTCGACCTGCAGCTGCTTGAAGACCACGTCGAGCGCCTCGCGCACGCCGGCCTGCGCGTCGCCGAAGTTGGTCTTCTCGTGGTTGCGGTGGCAGGTGTCCTCGAGGTCGGCCAGCTGCTCCAGGTACTGCTCGGCACGGAAGTCGCGTTCGAGCTGGTTGATGAAGCCGTCCAGCGACCCGTTGAGCGCGCCGCTGCTGCCCAGCGCCTGGCGGAACAGCTGGAAGCGGCCGCTGAGCAGCGCCTCCTGCTTGGCCACCGCGGCGGCGGTGTCGTAGTTCGAGCGCGAATTGGTGATGCCGCGGCCAAGCACGTTCTGCTGCTCGTCGATGACCACCGCCTTGGTGGTCGTCGAGCCGAGGTCGATGCCAATGAAGCAGCGCATGGTGGGTGCTCCTCGCTTTCAGTTGGCGGTGATCGGGATGATCGGCGCGCCGCTCGGGCCCGTCGGCAGCGCGTGGCCGTAGGTGCGCTTCTGCTTGATCATCTGGAAGTAGCTTTCCAGCCGGTTCTTGACGTTGGCGGCCGAGAAGTAGCGCGGGTCGACCAGGTCGGTCTCGATGAACGCCGCCGGCTTGCCGGTGCGCTTTTCCACCTCGCGCAGCATCAGCAGCTGGCCGGCCGAGAAGCTGTTGCAGCTCTTGATCGAGTTGATCAGCAGCCCGTCGGCCTGGTACTGCTCCATGTAGTCGCAGATGATCTGGATGCGGCCCGGCAGGCTATGGTTGGTGTAGCAGCCCAGGCAGTACTCGGCCAGCGATTCGAGCGGGTTCTCCGGGTCGTGGCGGAAGCCGTAGTCGTAGAGCCCGCCGACCTTGGCGTAGGTCGACGACACGACCACCGCGCCTTCCTCGTAGAACATCTTCCAGAAGTCGCGGAAGCTGGTCCAGTTGGGCGGGCCTTCGACGATCAGCCGGTACTTCTCCTCGCCCATGTCGCCATCGGGCGTGACCGGGCCCTTGCCGAGGCGGATGCGCTCGTCGATCTCGCCGCGCAGCACGCGGTAGAACTCGGTGGCTTCGGCCGTGCCGCGGAAGGCGGTGAAGATCGGGCCGATGTAGTAGACCGCGCCGAAGTAGCCGTCGATCGGGCTGGGCCGGTTCTTCGCGCTCTGCAGCACCTGCACCAGGTCCTGCTCGGCCTTGGCCGATTCGCGCATGTACTGGCGCAGCCGGTCGATGTCGAACTTGACGCCGCTGACGCGCTCCAGCGTGGGGATCACCGTCTCCTTCAGCTGCTTGACCACGTACTCGCGCATGCTCGGCGTGATCTTGCCGTCGGCCTGGTACGGCACGTGCAGCATCACCGTCTCGCAGCCGTACTTGTGGCGCACCAGCTCGAACCACTTCATGAAGGTGAAGCAGCCGGTGTAGCTGAGCAGCAGGACGTCGGGCCGCGGCAGCGGGTCGCCGGTGGGGCCGACCTCGCCGCCCATCATCATGCCGAGGTCGGCCTTGACGTAGGTGCAGACGTCCTCGCTCTGGCCGTCGCGCTCGGCGTCCATGATGAACTTGCCGCTCTTCTTGCGCATGCCGTTCTGCAGCGCGTTCGTCTCGGGCAGGCTGCGCGCGAAGTCGAAGCACATCAGCAGCTCATTCAGGTTGCCCGGCACGAAGGTCGCCGAGACCTTGCGGTTGTTGGCGCGCGCGGTGGCCAGCTCCATGTAGTTCTTGTTGATCAGCTCCTTCTGCAGCCACATCGCGTCTTCCTTGACGACCTGCGGCTTGGCGGTGGGCTTGCCGAGCGGCGTCGGCATCGAGATCGGGGTGTTCATGCAGCGCTCCACAACTTGATCGAATCGGCAAAGGTGCCCGCCTGCTCGCGGATCGGCGCCATCTGGCCGGTGTTCTCGGCGTACTTGAACGCGGTATGCGCGACGCCGTGCTGGGCCAGCACGTCCTGCAGCATCGGCCGCTCCAGCAGCGCCGGGTCGCAGAACGACGGCGCCGCGAAGACCACGCCCTCGGCGCCGCGCGTCTTCACCTGCTTGAGCAGGAACACGCCCTTCTCCTCGCGCTTGGTGTCGTACTTGGCCGCGGTCGAGGCCGAGCGGTGCAGGAAGGCCTTCGACAGCTCGGCCAGCGGGTCGCCGTCGGCGGGCACCTCGTCGAGCAGCCAGCGGCCGACGAGCATGAAGTCGTCGTCGACGACGTAGCAGCCGGCCATCTCGATGGACTTGATCAGCGCCAACGGCGGCTGCTCGCAGAAGCTGCCGGTGAGCACGACGCGCGCGTTGTCGCGCTTGGGCCGCTGCAGCTGCTCGGCCGCGGCCAGGTACTGCCGCACCAGTGCGGTGTGCTCCTCCACCGGCAGCACCATGCCGGCGCGCTGCAGCAGGTAGACCTCGGAGGTCGGCGCCTGCCACGGCTTGGCGGCACGGTAGGCATAGAGGTCACGCAGCGCCTGCCGGTTGTCGTTATAGGCGGCGATCGATGCGTTCAGCTCGGCGTCGGTGATCGCTCTGCCGCGCAGCTTGCCCAGGTCGTCGCGGATGTGCTGCATCTCCTGGATGTAGAACTTGCCGCCGACGCCGTCCTCGTAGTTCTGCGGCACGTCGACGTAGCGCACGTACTTGGTCGGAAACAGGATCTGCCACATGCCCGACAGGTTGCGGATGACGTCGCAGATGCTCGGGAAGAGCATGCCGTCCAGGCAGTCCAGCCGGCCGGTCAGGCCGAGCTCGATGGTCGAGCGCGGGATGCGGCAGATGTAGCTCTGGTAGTAGGCGTCGCCCTGGATCACCTCGATCTGGTCGCCGCCGCCGAGGATGCCCACCGGCAGCATGCCGGCCGCATGGATGATCTCGCGCGGCACGTACACCGGCATGTAGCCGATCGCCTTGCGGCCGGGCGCGCCGTCCTTCCAGGCCTTGACGGCGTTGAAGTGCAGGTCCTCGAACAGCGCCTCGCAGCGCGCAACGATTTTCAGGACTTCGGGTTGGGGTGCGGACTGCCCGCCCGGCCGCCCGACGGGCAGTTGCGCCCCCTCGGGGGGCAGCGAACGCAGTGAGCTTGGGGGTTGTGTCATCAGCGGTGCTCCCATTGCGGCTTGCGCTTGGCCAGAAAGGCGACCAACCCTTCGTTGGCGTCGCGCGTGGCCATCAGTTGGTCCAGGTACAGGCGTTCGACCTCGGCGAGCCGGACGCGCACGTCGCGCCGCAGCGCGCCGCGCGCCGCCGCGGTGGCGCAGGAGAGCGACGCGGCGCTCTTGTCCTGCAGGTGGTCGTGAAACCAGCTCAGGCCCGTGGCTTCGGGGTCGTCGGCGACGGCCTGCACCAGGCCCTTGCGCTCGGCTTCCGCAGCGGCTATCGAGCGGCCCGAGTACAGCAGGTCCTCGGCGAATGCTTGGCTGACGCGATATGGCAGCAGCACCGAAGCCGCCGGCGCGAACACGCCGAGCTTCATCTCCGGCTGGCCGAACTGCGCATCGGGCGCGGCGAAGATCCACGACCCGGCCAGCGCCACCTCGAGCCCGCCGCCCAGGCACTGGCCGCGCACCACCACGATGATCGGCACCGGGAAATCGACCATCGCGAGGATCAGCGCGTGCAGGCCTGCCAGCATCTGCGCGCACTGCGCAGGCAGGTGCTCGGCGACGCTGGCGCCGAAGCTGAAGTGCGGGCCTTCGTGGTCTAGCAAGGCGCCGCGCAGCGCGGGGTTGCCGCCATGGGCGAGCAGCGCGCCGTGCAGCGCCGCGATCATCTCGGCGTCGACGATGTTGGCCTTGGGCCGCGCCAGGCGCAGCCGCAGCAGGCTGCCGTCGGCGTCGAGCCAGTCCTTCAGCGGCGCAGTCATCTCGGCTCAGCGCTTGGCCCGCGGCTGGATCTCGTCGTGCAGCGGCCCGACCCAGCTCTGCCCTGCCGCCAGCTTCTGCCGCAGCAGCACGAAGTCGACCTCGCGGTCTTCCTTCGTGCCCTCGTTGAACGCGGTGAAGCCCGAGCGCGCCTCGGTCATCATGTTCAGCGCCAGCCAGGCGCGCGCATCTTCCTTGTTGCGGTTCCAGGCCTCGAGCTTGGGCTTGCGCAGTTCCTCCAGCGTCTTCGTCGTGCAGTCCGGGAAGGTCAGCAGGATCTTCGCGCACAGCGACTCGACCTTCTCGTCGAGCAGCGACAGGTCGACCGTGCCGCGCTTCATCAGTGCCTTGCCTTCCTCGAGCGCGCCGCCGGTCTTCGGCTCGCCGTAGCAGAAGCGGCCGTACTCGTCGGTCATGCGCTGCGTCTCGACCGTCGGGTTGGCGACGAACCTGCCGTCGACCTTCAGCGCCGGCACCACGTCGGTCAGGATGCCCATCTGGTAGGCCTTGTGCGCGCTGAACGGCTCGCACAGCACGCAGGCGGCCATCGCGCGTTCGGCGCCGACGATCACCGGCAGGAAGTCGGTGGCGCCGCCGATCGGCGCGCTGCCGTGCTTGGGGCCCGCCTGGCCGTAGCGCGCGAGGTCGCTGGACACGCTGAAGTCGCAGGCCATGCCGATCTCCTGCCCGCCGCCGATGCGCATGCCGTTGACGCGGCAGATCACCGGCTTGTCGCAGGCCAGGATGGCACTGACCATGTCGTTGAACAGCCGCATGTACTGGCGGTACTCCTGCGGCTGGCCGGCGTAGTACTCGGCGTACTCCTTGGTGTTGCCGCCGGTGCAGAAGGCCTTGTCGCCGACGCCGGTGAAGACCACGCAGTTGACCGCGCGGTCGTTGCTGGCCGCGCGCATGGCCAGGATCACGCCCTTGACCATGTCGGTCGTGTAGCTGTTGTACTGGCCCGGGTTGTCCAGCCAGACCCAGGCGTTGTACAGCCCCGGCACGACGCTGCCGTCGGGGCGGCGGGCCGGGCGCCGCTCGTAGCGCACGCCGGGCTTGCCGATGTCGTCGACCAGGTCGTGGTTCTTGAACTCGTGCAGCGGCAAGGTCTCGGGGGCGTTCATCGGTTCTCCTTCAGGGCAGGCCGGCTTGGCGGCTCGGGCAGTCAGGGCACCAGCACGGCGCGGCGCGTGATCTCGCGCCGGTGCACCGCGTCGAAGATGCGGTCGATCTCGGCCAGCGGGTGCAGCTCGACGAAGGGCGCCAGGCGCACCTTGCCGTCCAGCACCAGGTCCAGCGCCGCCGGGTACAGCTCGGGCGGGCAGCCCCAGTTGCCGATCGCGCGGGCGTCGAAGGCCATCAGGTTGGACAGCCGCAGTTCCACCTTGTCCATCGTGAAGCCGACCACCGCCAGCGTCGCGCCGTGCACCAGCAGGCCGAAGGCGGTGGACTGGCCGGCAGCCGTGCCCGAGCACTCGAAGATCTTCCATTCGGTGGCGCGCAGGCCGCGCTGGCGCGCGAAGTCGGCCAGTTGCTTCTTCAGCGCCTTGGCATCGAGTTCCCGCGCGTCCAGCGCCAGCGCGGCACCGCCGTCGGTGACGATGGCGTCCAGCTTGCGGCGGTCGACGTCGATGGCCACGACCTCGGCGCCAAAGGCGCGCGCGACCTGCACGCAGTAGCCGCCGACGCCGCCGACGCCGATCACCACCGCCAGGTCGCCGGCTTCGACGCCGGCCCGGCGCACGGCCTGGTAGGGCGTGGTCAGCGCGTCGGCGACGATGGACACCTGCGGCAGCGTCAGCCCGGCGGCGGCCAGTCGCTGCGTGTCGACCGCGCACAGCCCGCGCGCCGGCACCACGATGTGCGATGCGAAGCCGCCCTGGATGTCGTTGCCCGGCATCTTCTGCGCGCGGCAGATGGTGCCCAGGCCGCGGCGGCACAGGTCGCATTCGCCGCAGGGCAGCACGGCCGGCACGATGACTTCGCGGCCCAGCCATTCGCGCGCCAGCTCGCCGGCCTCGACGACATGGCCGCTGACCTCGTGGCCCAGCGCCAGCGGCAGCGGCTGGTTGGTGCGCACGCCGTCGTAGTAATAGCCGAGGTCGGTATGGCACACGCCGCAGCCGGCGACCGCGACGACCACCTCCGCGGGGCCGGGCTCGGGCCGGAAGGCCGCGCGCTGCATCGGCGCACCGGGTTGTGTCATCAGCCAGCGCACGGCGTCGATCGGCATGCAAGCTCTCCTGGGCGGCGGCGGCCGCGAGGCGCCGCGAGGGTCGGTTCCGGGACACGCTGGTATTCCGGTACTGCAATGCGTGTTTTGGGTCATTCTGGCGTGCCGGCGCGCGAAATCCTTGAACTAGATCAGCGACTCGCGCGACGGCGGCGGATTCACTTGCCACATCGCCCGGGCCTGCCGGCCCGGGCGACCGAACCCGGTCCAGCCCCGACCAGACCACCAGGGAGCCAGCCCTTGTTGAAGCCTGCCGACACCCCTGCGCACGCTGCGAGCGCCGGCCGCAGCTGGTCCGTCGCCCTGGCCGGCAGCGGCGGCGCCGGCGTGATGACCGCCGGCACGCTGCTGCTGGACGCCGCCGCGCGCGCCGGTCTCTACGGCCTGTTCGTGCGCACCAGCGGGCCGCAGATCCGCGGCGGCGAGGCGGCCGCGCTGCTGCGCCTTGGGCCGGCGCCGGTCGGCACGCTGGACGACCGCTTCGACCTGCTGCTGGCCATCGACTGGCAGAACCTGCACCGCTTCGCCGACGAGATCCCGCTCGGCGCCGCGAGCCTGCTGGTCGGCGACGCCGACGAAGGCGAAGCCCCGGCCGCGCTGCTGGCCGGCGGCGCACGCTGCGTGGCGCTGCCGCTGAAGCGCGTGGCCAAGGCCAGCGGCGGCTGGGTCAACATGGTGGCGCTGGGACTGGCCGGGGCGCTGTCCGGCGTGCCGCTGGCCGCGATGGAGGCCGCGCTGCGCGAAGGCTGGAAGCGCAGCGCCGACGCGCTGGCCGCCAACCTCGCCGCCCTGCAGCAGGGCGCCGCGCTGTCGTCGGAGATCGGCGTGCCCAGACCGGAACCGCTGCTTCCCACAGCGCAAGGCGCGCCCGCAGCGCGCTGGCTGCTGTCCGGCAACGAGGCTGCCGGCTACGGTGCCCTGCGCGGCGGCGTGCGCTTCGTCGCCGCCTATCCCATCACGCCGGCCACCGAACTGCTGGAGTGGATGGCACCGGCGCTGGCCCGCGTCGGCGGCACGCTGCTGCAGGCCGAGGACGAACTGGCCTCGGTCAACATGATCATCGGCGCGTCGTACGGCGGCGTGCCCGCGCTGACCGCGACCGCCGGTCCCGGGCTGGCGCTGATGACCGAAGGCATCGGGCTGGCGGTGGCGGCCGAGGTGCCCATCGTCGTCGTCGACGTGATGCGCGGCGGCCCGTCCACCGGCATCCCGGCCAAGAGCGAGCAGAGCGACCTCTCGTTCGCCGTCGACGGGCTGCATGGCGACGCACCGCGGCTGGTGCTGGCGCCGAACTCGATCGCCGACTGCGCACACACCACCGAGTGGGCGGTGCAGCTGGCCGAGACGCTGCAGGCGCCGGCGCTGGTGCTGTCGGACCAGTTCATGGGGCAGTCGCGCTGCGTGGTCGACCGTCCCGCGGCGGCCGCGACGCCGGTGCAGCGCCTGTGGGCCACGGCGCCGGCGGACGGCACGCCGTACCGGCGCTACGTGGACACCGCCAGCGGCGTCTCGCCGATGGCCCGGCCGGGCACGCCGGGCACCGTCTACACCGCCGACGGCCTGGAGCACACCGAACGCGGCATCCCGAGCAGCCAGGCCGCCGACCACCTGCGCCAGCTCGACAAGCGCCAGCGCAAGCTGCTGCAGCACGACTACGGTCCGCGCTGGGCCGATGTCGAGGGGGATGCCGAGCTGGCGGTCATCACCTTCGGCTCCACCACCGGCGCCGCGCGCGAGGCGCTGGCCCGCTGCGCCTCCGCCGGGCTGCCGCTGCGGCTGGTCGCGCTGCGCCTGCTGGCCCCGCTGCGCAGCGAGGCGCTGGCCGAGGCGCTGCACGGCGTGCGCGAGGTGCTGGTCGTCGAGCAGAACCACGGCGGCCAGCTGCTGCGCTACCTGCGCGGCCGCGCCGACCTGCCCGGGCGGCCGCGCGGCCTGCACCGGCCGGGCCCGCTGCCGCTGCGCCCGGGTGAACTGGCGGCCGCCTTCACCGACTGGAGCCGGGCCGTGGCGGCGCCGGCCCAGCAGCCGGCCCCGCAGGAGACGACGCCATGAACGACATGTGCCCGCCGCCGGTGCTGGGCGCCGGCGACTACAAGAGCGACTACAAGCCGATCTGGTGCCCCGGCTGCGGCGACTACACGGTGCTGGGTTCGCTGACCAAGGCGCTGGCGATCCTGCAGCGGCCGCCGCACGAGGTGGCGGTGGTCTCCGGCATCGGCTGCAGTTCGCGCATCCCGGCCTACACCACCTGCTACGGCTTCCATGGCGTGCACGGCCGCGCGCTGGCCGCCGGCACCGGGCTCAAGGTGGCGCGGCCGGACCTCACCGTCATCGTCGCCGGCGGCGACGGCGACGGCTACTCGATCGGCGGCAACCACTTCCTGCATGCCTGCCGCCGCAACGTGGACCTGACCTACCTGGTGATGGACAACCATGTCTACGGCATGACCAAGGGCCAGGCCTCGCCGACCACCGAGCCCGACTGGGACAACAAGCTCTCGCCCGGCGGCACCGGGCTGCGCGCCTTCCACCCGCTGGTCATCGCGCTCGCCTCGGGCGCCAACTTCGTCGCCCGCGCCTTCTCGGGCGACCCCAACGGCACGGCGGAGCTGATCGCGCAGGCCATCCGCCACCCCGGCTTCTCGTTCGTCGAGATCCTGAGCCCCTGCGTGACCTTCCGCCCCGAGCAGCGGCAGTGGCGCAACCTGGTGCACCGCGCCCCGGTGGCCGAGACCGACGACCCGGCGCGCGCCGCGCGCCGCATCATGACCGACGACGGCTTCAACCTCGGCGTGCTGTACGCCGGCAGCCGCCCGGTCTACGACCGGCCGCGCGCGACCAGCGCGACGCTGGCCGACCTGGAGAAGGAGTTCGCGCTGTGAGCCCGCGCCCTGCCCCGCCGGCCGCGCCGGGAACGCCGCAGACCATCGAGGAGCTGATGCTGCAGGCGCTGGCCATCGAGCGCGAGGCCGTCGCCCGCTACGAGGAACTGGCCGACATGATGGCCACGCACAACAACCGCGAGGTCGCCGGGCTGTTCCGGCAGATGGCCGGCTACGAGCGCCACCATGTCGAGCACATCCTGTCGGAGATGGGCTGGGCCGAGGACATGGTCGCGCCGCGCCGCGGCGGCATGTGGACGACGCCGGAGTCGCCCGAGGCGGTGCCGATCGAGGAGATGCACTACCTGATGCACCCCTGGCATGCACTGCAGCTGGCGCTGGCGGCCGAACGCCGCGCCCAGGGCTTCTTCGCGATGCTGGCGGCCAGCGCCGGCAGCGACGGCGTGCGCCGCGCCGCCGAGCAGATGCGCGACGAGGAAGCCGAGCATGTGGCGCTGGTGGAGTCCTGGCTCGCCCGCGTGCAGCGGCCGGCGGACGACTGGGCGGTCGACCCCGACCCGCCGCGCTACATCGACTGAACGTCGACTCAACGGAGGACACCGCCATGCAGGTGCTGATGCCCGAGGGCTGGAAGCCGCCGATCGGTTATGCCAACGGCGTCGCGGTCGACGCCGGGCGCATCGTCTTCGTCGCCGGACAGGTGGGCTGGAATGCCGAGCAGGTCTTCGAGTCCGAGGAGCTGCTGCCGCAGTTCGACCAGGCGCTGGCCAACGTGCTGGCCGTACTGGCGGTGGCCGGCGGCGGGCCCGGGCACATCTGCCGCGTGACCGCCTACTGCTGCGACAAGCCGGCCTACCTGGCCACGCGCCGCGAGCTCGGCGCCGTCTGGCAGCGGCGCATGGGCCGCCACTACCCGGCGATGAGCATGATCTTCGTCGCCGACCTGCTGGACCACCCGGGCAAGATCGAACTGGAGGCCACCGCGGTGCTGCCGGCCGCGCCGCGCTAGACCGGCCGGAGCCAGCACATGCTGCAGATCGTGATCCAGGGCCGCGGCGGCCAGGGGGCGCAGACCGCCGGCAACCTGCTGGCGGCGGCCTTCTTCGCGGCCGGCCGCCAGGTGCAGTGTTTCGCCAGCTACGGCGGCGCGCGGCGCGGCACGCCGGTGAGCTCGATGCTGCGCGTGGACGAGCGCCCGATACGCCTGCGCTGCGACATCGACCGCGCCGACGCGGTGCTGTGCTTCGACGCCAGCCTGCTCGGCCCGGCGCTGCTGGGCTGTGCCGACGAACGCACGCTGGTCGTCGTCAACGCCGCGCAGCGGGCGGACCACTTCGCGGCCGCGCTGCCGGGACACCATGTGCTGCCGCTGGACGGCCTGGCCATCGCGCGCCGCCACGGGCTCGGGCGCATCGTCAACTCGGCGCTGATCGGCGGCCTGGCGCGCGCCGTCGGCGCACCGCCGCTGGCCACGCTGCTGCAGACCCTGCACGAGGGTTCGCCGCGCCAGCGTGAACAGAACCTGGCGGCCTGCCGCGACGGCTGGCAGGCCGTCGACGCGCTGCTGCACGAGGAGGCCTGCCGATGAATGCGATGCGCGTCGCCACGCCGCCCGCCGCAGCCCCGGCCACCCCCGCGCCGGTGCCGACGACCTGGACCACCGGCAGCACCGAGGTCTTCAGGACCGGCACCTGGCGCCACGCGCTGCCGCGCCACCTGCAGGCCCCCGCGCCCTGCCACCAGGCCTGCCCGCTGGGCGGCGAGATCGCCGAATGGATGGGCCTGGCGCGCGCCGGCGACTGGCTGGGGGCCTGGCGCGTGCTGACGCGGCACAACCCCTTCCCGGCCATCGCCGGGCGCATCTGCCACCACCCCTGCGAAAGCGCCTGCAACCGCGGCGCCTGGGACGAGGCGCTGTCGATCTGCAAGCTCGAACGTTTCGTCGGCGACGAGGCCATCGCGCAGGGCTGGGCCTTCGAGCCGCCGCCGGCCGCACGGGCCGGCCATGTCGCCATCGTCGGCGGCGGTCCGGCCGGGCTGTCGGCGGCCTTCCAGCTGCGCCGGCGCGGCTGGCGCGTTTCGCTGTACGAGGCGGGCGCGCAGCTCGGCGGGCTGATGCGCCACGGCATCCCGCCCTACCGGCTGTCGCGCGCGGTGCTGGACGCAGAGATCGCGCGCATCGTCGCGCTCGGCGTCGAGGTGCACCTGCAGGCCCCGCTGTCCGGCCCTGCCGATTTGCAGGCGCTGCGCGCGGGCCACGACGCGGTCTTCGTCGCCACCGGCGCGGCGCTGCCGCGGCGGCTGCCCGGCCTGCCCTACGACGGCCGCCGCGTGCTCGACGGCGCGGCCTACCTGCAGGCCGCCAGCGCGGGCCGCGCGCCCGCGCTTGGCCCCGCCGTGGTGGTGATCGGCGGCGGCAGTGCGGCGCTGGACGCCGCGCGCAGCGCACGCCGGGCCGGCCACGCGGTGAGCATCCTCGCGCTGGAGTCGCGCGAGGCGATGCCCGCGCAGCGCGAGGAGGTCGAGGAGGCGCTGGAGGAAGGCATCACGCTGCTCGACGGCGCCCAACTCGAGCGCCTCGAACAGGTCGAAGCCGGGGCCGACGGCGCCGCGCTGCGCCTGCACTGCCGCCGCGTGCGCCACGTGCCGGCCGCCGGGCGCGCCGGCTGGCGCGTGGAACCGCTGCCGGAGCCCGGCTTCGTGCTCGCCGCCGATGCGCTGCTGGTCAGCATCGGGCAGGACCCCGACCTGGCGCCCTTCGCCGGCGTCGTGGCCTGCCAGCCAACGCTGCTGGACAGCGGCCGCGACGGCAGCACGACGACCCCGGGGCTGTGGGCCGGCGGCGACCTGGCCAGCGCGGAGCGCTTCGCCACCACCGCCGTCGGCATGGGCCGGCGCGCCGCGCTGGCCATCCACCACACGCTGCTGGGCACGGCGCCGCCGGTGGCGCCGTACGAGGAGGTCGTGGCGCCGCAGGCCATCGCGACCTGGTACCACCCGCATGCGCCGCGCGCCGAGGCCGGCCGGCTGGACGCCGCCGCGCGCCTGGCCGACGGCGCCGAGGTGCAGCGCGGCCTGGGCGCCGCGCAGGCCCGGGCCGAGGCGGCGCGCTGCTTCTCCTGCGGCCACTGCATCGCCTGCGACAACTGCGTCGCCTACTGCCCCGACCTCGCGGTGCAGCCCGCGGACAGCGGCGGTTATGCCGTGCTGGCCGACTACTGCAAGGGCTGCGGCCTGTGCGTGCGCGAATGCCCGACCGGCGCGCTGCGCATGGAGGAGGAGGCGCCGTGAATGCACACGAGGCCCGTGACGGCGCCGCTGCCGCGCCGGTGCTGCTGACCGGCAACCACGCCGTGGCCTGGGCGGCGCGGCTGGCGCGGCCGAAGGTCGTGCCGGTCTACCCGATCACGCCGCAGACCCCGGTGCTGGAACTGCTGACCGACTTCCAGGCCGCCGGCGAGTTCGACGCCGAGATCCTGACCGTGGAGTCCGAACATTCGGTGATGTCGGCCTGCATCCCGGCTTCGCTGGCCGGCGTGCGTGTCTTCACCGCCACCGCGTCGCAGGGCCTGCTGCTGATGCACGAGTTGCTGCACTACGCCGCCGGCGCGCGGGCCCCCATCGTGATGGCCAACGTCAACCGCACGGTGGCCTCGCCCTGGGCCTTCTGGCCCGACCAGACCGACAGCCTAGCGCAGCGCGACACCGGCTGGGTGCAGTTCTACGTCGAGTCGGCGCAGGAGGCGCTGGACACCGTGCTGCAGGCCTGGCGCGTGGCCGAGCAGGTGCTGCTGCCGGTGCTGGTCAACCTGGATGCGTTCTACGTCTCGCATGCGCTGGAGCCGGTGGCCGTGCCGGCGCAGGAACTGGTCGATGCCTGGCTGCCGCCCTTCGACCCGCCGCAGCGCCTGGACCCGGACCATCCTTCGTCCTGGGGCAACGTCGTCAACCAGGAGATGTACCGGCGCCACCGCCAGGCGCTGGAGCAGGCCATGGCGCGCGTGCCGCTGCTCGCCGCCGAGGCCGACCGCGAATGGGCCGCGCTGACCGGCCGCGCCTGGGGCGTGGTCGAGCGCTACCGCTGCGACGGCGCAGCGAGCGTGGTGCTGGCGCTGGGCAGCCTGTGCGGCACCGCACGCGAGGCCGTCGACCTGCTGCGCGCAGAGGGCCAGGCCGTCGGGCTGCTCAAGCTGCGCCTGTTCCGGCCGCTGCCGGTGGCCGCGCTGCGCGCCGCACTGGCCGGCGTGCACGACCTGCTGGTGCTGGACCGCGACCATTCGCCCGGCGTCGGCGGCGTGCTGCACCAGGAACTGCGCGCCGCGCTGTACGGCCAGCCCGACGCACCGCGTGTGCACGGGCTGCTGGCCGGCGTCGGCGGTGTCGACGTGCCGGTGGCGCGCATCGCCGATAGCCTGCGCGGGCTGGCCCAGGCCGCGCCGCGCGGCGAGCCGGCGTGGATGTGAGGAGCCCTGCGATGGACCCTGCGCTCAACGCCCAGCCGGCCATGATGTGCCCCGGCCACGCCGCCTGCCCGGGCTGCATCGACGCGCTGTCGGCGCGCCACGTGCTGGCCGGGCTGGGGCCGGATGCGGTGGCCGTGATCCCGCCTTCGTGCATGGCCATCATCGCCGGCCCGCAGCCCTACAGTTCGCTGAAGATCCCCGTCTACCAGCCCACGCTGGAAGCCAGCGCCGCCGCCGCCAGCGGCCTGCGCCGTGCGCTGGACGCGCAGGGCAGACACGCCACCCAGGTCGTCGTCTTCGCCGGCGACGGCGGCACCTACGACATCGGGCTGCAGTGCCTGTCGTCGGCCGCGGAGCGCAACGAGGACTTCCTCTATGTCTGCCTGGACAACGAGGGCTACATGAACACCGGCGCGCAGAAGTCCTCGTCGACGCCGCACTATGCGTGGACCGGGTCCACGCCGGCCGGCAAGAGCTCGCGCAAGAAGAGCCTGGTCGACATCATGGCGGCGCACCGCGTGCCCTGGATCGCCACCGCCAGCGCCGGCCACCTGGCCGACCTGCAGCGCAAGGTGGCGCGTGCGCGCACGCTGCGCGGCACGCGGCTGCTGCTGCTCCTGATCCCCTGCCTGGACGGCTGGGGCCTGGACGAGGACGCGGGCCTGGCCACCGCGCGGCTGGCCGTCGACAGCGGCGCCTTCCCGCTGCTGGAGGTCGAGGACGGCGAGCGCTGGACGCTGCAGTCGCAGAAGACACGCCCGATCGCCGACTACCTGGCGCCGCAGCGCCGCTACCGCCACCTGACGCCGGCGCAGGTGGCCGCGCTGCAGGACGAGATCGACGCCGGCTGGCAGCGCCTGCAGCGGCTGGTGGCGATGTCGCTGCCCGCCGCCGCGTGAGAGGTGACGGCCGGTGTCCTGCGCGCGGCGCGCGGCCTTTCAGGTCGCCGACGACGATGACGCCGGGGCAGCCGCCGCCGCCGGCACGAAGGCGTCGGTGTGGCAGAAGTTCTCGTCCAGCCCCTGCGCAATGAACGAGGGCACCGCCGTCTGCACCATCTGCACCGAGCCGCAGGCGTAGACCTCGAAGCCCTGCAGGTTCGGGAAGTCGGCCAGCATCGCCTCGTGCACCAGGCCGCGCCGGCCCGGCCAGGGGTCGTCCGGCGCCAGTGCCGAGAGCACCGGCACGAAGTGGAAGTTCGGGTGCTCCCGCGCCCACTGCTCGGCCAGCGACTCCAGGTACAGGTCGGCGCGCGTGCGCACGCCCCAGTACAGCCACATCGGCCGCTTCAGGCCGCGGCGGAAGGCGTCCTCGACGATGCTCTTGATCGGCGCGAAGCCGGTGGCGCCGGCGACGAACAGGATGGGCCGCTCGCCTTCGTGCAGCGTGAAGCGGCCCAGCGGACCCTCGACCTGCAGCAGATCGCCCGCGCGCAGCTGCCCGAAGGCTAGCGTCGTGAAACGGCCGCCCGGCACGCGGCGCACGTGCAGCTCGATGCCGTCACCGCTGCCGTCACCGCTCCCGGGTGCCGTGGCGAACGAGTAGGCGCGCCGCGCGCCGTCGGGCAGCACCACGTTCAGGTACTGGCCGGCGCGGTAGTCGAAGCCACGGCCCGGCGGCAGCGACAGCACCAGCCGCATCACGTCGGGCGCCAGCGGCTCGATGCGCTCGATGCGTGCGGTCTCGCGCTGCAGCGCCGGCGTGCCGTCCGCGCCCTGCGGCGCGGCCCCCAGCGAGGCCACGTCGACTTCCAGCTCCAGGTCCTCCAGCGCCGTCGCGCAGCACATCAGCGTCTGGCCGCGCGCGCGCATCGCCTCGGTCAGCGCCGCCGGCTGGTAGGCGCCATGGTCGACGCGGCCGCCGAGCACGCTGCACACGCACACGCCGCAGCCGCCGGCGCGGCAGTCGTGGGGCAGCGCCAGGCCGGCGCGCAGCCCGGCCTCCAGCAGCGTCTCGCCGGCACGGGCGGACACCGTCACGGCCCCCGGGTGCAGCGTCAGGCGGTGGCCCGCGCCGGCGCGCCGCGGCGGCAGCCAGGGGGCCGCCAGCAGCAACGCCGTCGCACCCAGCACCAGCAGCCAGACACCGCCGATCGGCCACAGGTAGACCAGCGGGTACAGCGCGAGCAGGAACCAGTCGAAGGCCAGCACCGTCGGCGCCTGGGCCATCTGCGCCGGCCCGCCCTGGCTCAGCACCGGCTGCACCAGCGCCATCGCCACCAGCATGGCCGCGACTGCCAGCGCGATCGGCCGCGGCGGCTGCGTCGTGGCCTTCGGAACCCGCTGCACATGCACCCACAGCAGCAGCAGCGTCAGCAGCGGCACGCCGATGTGCACGAAGACGAGCAGCGAGAACAGGCGGTCGCTGACATTGGCGTCGACGATGAAGTTGCGCACCAGCGTGCCGCCGAAGCCGGGCAGCCAGTCCAGCCACTCGAAGCTGGCCTGGGTGACGAACTGCGCCAGCCGGTCCCAGGGCAGCATGTAGCCGTTGACGCCGGCGGCGAAGACCAGCCACAGCAGCACCACGCCGGTGACCCACGAGAACCAGCGGAAGCCGCGCAGGCGGTCGAAGGCCCAGTGGCGCAGCAGGTGCAGCAGCATCGTGACCACCATCGCGTCCGACGCGTAGCGGTGCACGCTGCGCAGCACGCCGCCGGCCCACCACTGGCCGTGGGTCAGCGACTCGACCGAGCGCCAGGCGCCCTCGACGCTGGTGTCGAAGAAGGCGTACAGGTACAGCCCGCTGCCGCAAACGATCCAGAACAGGAAGAAGGCGAGCGCACCCAGGTGGTACAGCGGGTTGAGCCGGTCGCCGAAGGCGCGGTTGAACAGCGCCTCGGCCTGCATGAAGCCCAGGCGCAGCCACGTGCGTGGCGACCAGCGTGGCGTGTCCATCCCGGGCCCGGCAGCGCCGGCGTCAGTTCGCCGCCGGGGCACGCCAGGCGCGCCACACGACGACCACGAACAACAGCCCGCCGACGATGGCCAGCAGACCGCCCAGACCCATCAGGCCCATGCCCATCACCTCGCCGGTGCTGCGCAGCACCTGGTCGGCGCCGGCCACCTTGCGCTGCACGCCGTAGCCGCCGGACCAGACCAGCCCGGCGATGTGCATCAGCTGCCCCAGCGCATACAGCAGCGGCTGCGCGACGGCCAGGCGCCCGCTCGGCGCACGGCCGCCCAGGCGCGGCAGCAGGTGGTAGACCAGCCCCATCAGCGCCAGCGTGACGCCGACGATGCAGCCGTGGTAGTGGGCGGGTATCTTGACGTTGCTGCCGGCGATGGTGAACCCTATCAGGCCGCCGAAGCAGAACAGGGCGATCGAGGACAGCAGTGCGGCACGCAGTGGGCGAGTTTCGTCGGCGAGCGGCGCGCCCGAGCGCAAGGCCAGCAGGGCGGCAAGCGCCACGGGCAGGATGGGCAGTCCGCCTCCCAGTCCCATCGCAAAGGTGAGCAGGTTGCGGTGCTCGACGGCATGCGCCGGCCACAGCAGGTAGGCGACGGGTATCGCCACGGCGCACACCGTCGCCAGGAAGAAGCAGAGCAGGGCGATGCGCGGCGTCATCGGCACGCGTGCGCCGCAGGCGCTGGCCAGCCACAGCCAGGCGACCAGCATGAAGACGGCCCAGATGAACTGCAGGGCGTGGCCGCCGCCCCAGAAGAGGATCTCGTAATAGGCCTTGCCGCTGAGATCACCCGGCATGGTCAGCCAGGACCAGGCGAAGGCGAGGATGGCGACGACGGCCGGCAACAAGCCGAGCGAGAGGCCGCTGCGCAACGCTTCGGCGCCGTTGCGCGGCATGGCCCAGGCGGGCGCGGCGACGAGGCTGCGCCCCACCAGAAGCACCGAGCCGGCGCCGAAGATCACCAGTCCCCAGAGAAAGACCGGGTCTTCGAGCACAGGGATGTAATTGGCCATCACCGGTCCGCCTCGGCCGATGAAGGGCGACAGCGTCATGAGCAGGGTGCCCAGGCCGGAAATGACCAGCGCGGCGCGGTTCAAGCCGAGGGCGCGGGCATTGCCCGATAGCGTCCACAGGATACCGCCGAGGGAGACGAACCACACCAGCACGGACAGATCGACGTGCACCACCAGCGCG
>JAHBZS010000015.1 GCA_019635285.1 Rubrivivax sp.
TCTAGCCAGCCTGCGTGGGGGGGAGCGCAGCCGGCTTCGATGCGAGGCGTGCGGCGGCTTCGCGGCTGCGTCGCCAGCCGTCCAGCGAATACAGGGCCAGCGCACACCAGATGAAGGCAAAGCCGATCAGCCGCGCGCGGTCGAAGGGCTCGTGGAACACCCACACGCCCAGCGCCAGCTGCAGCGTTGGCGACACATACTGGATCAGCCCGACGGTGGTCAGCGGCAGCCGGCGCGCGCCGGCGGCGAACCACAGCAGCGCCATCGCGGTCAGCGGGCCGCCGAGCAGCAGCCAGCCGTTCAGGGCCCAGTCGCCGCGCGCCATCGCGCCCTGGCCGCGCCACGTCCACCAGGCCAGCAGCGGCAGCACCAGCGGCGACAGCAGCAGCGTTTCCAGCGCCAGGCCTTCCATGGCGCCCAGCGACGAGGTCTTGCGCATCAGGCCGTAGAGGCCGAAGCTGACGGCCAGCACCAGCGCGATCCACGGCGGCCGGCCGGCCAGCACCGTGAGCCACAGCACGCCGGCGGCGGCCAGCGCCACGGCCGTCCATTGCACGCGGTTGAGCCGCTCGTGCAGCACCAGCACCCCCAGCAGCACGTTGACGATGGGGTTGATGAAGTAGCCCAGGCTGGCCTCGACCACATGCCCGGACTGCACCGCGAACACATACACCAGCCAGTTGCACGACAGCAGCAGCGCGCTGACCGTGAACAGCCCCAGCGTCCGCGGCTGCCTGAAGGTGGCGCGCAGCGCGTCCAGGCGGCGCAGCGCCGCCATCAGCACCAGCACGAACAGCAGCGACCAGGCCGAGCGGTGCAGCACCACTTCGACCGGGTGCACCGACGCGACTTGCCGCAGGTACAGCGGAAACAGCCCCCAGGTGACGAACGCGAGGACGGCGTAGACGATGCCGGAATTCATCGAGGGGGCGATGGCAAGGACCAGGCGCTGGACCGGCGACGGTGGCCGCCGGCGCGCGGTGGGCTCAGGCGCCGGCGGGCGCGGCCGGGCTTGCGGCCAGCGCCGCGGCCATTTCCTTGCGGTAGCGGTTGAGCTCCTGCACGCTGGCGAAGCTGCGCTCCAGCAGCAGGCTCAGGTTGTGCAGGATGCGTTCGACCACCTTGCTCTCCCACGCGGCGTCGAAGCGGATCTGCTGGTCCAGCCAGCGCTCCAGCCACTGCGTGTCGGGCAGGCGGCTCTGCACCGTATCGCGCGGGAACAGCCGTGCATTGACGTGCAGGTTGGTCGGGTGCAGCGCCTGCGCGGTGCGGCGCGCGCTGGCCATCAGCACGCCGACCTTGGCGAAGGCGGCGCGCGCCTCGTCGCCGCAGCGCGCCAGCGCGCGCTTCATATAGCGCAGGTAGGCGCCGCCGTGGCGCGCCTCGTCGCGCGCCAGCGTCTCGTAGATGTGGCGGATCACCGGCTCGGTGTGCCACTCGGCGGCGCGCCGGTACCAGTGGTTGAGCCGGATCTCGCCGCAGAAGTGCAGCATCAGCGTTTCCAGCGCCGGTGCCGGGTCGAACTCGAAGCGCACCTCGTGCAGCTCGGCCTCGCTGGGCACCAGCTCGGGGCGGAAGCGGCGCAGGTACTCCATCAGCACCAGGCTGTGCTTCTGCTCCTCGAAGAACCACACGCTCATGAAGGCGCTGAAGTCGCTGTCGCCGCGGTTGTCGCGCAGGAACATCTCGGTCGCCGGCAACGCCGCCCATTCGGTGATGGCGTTCATCTTGATGGTCATGGCCTGCTCATCGCTCAGGCGCGCCGCGTCGAAATCGGCCCACGGGATGTCGTGGTCCATGTTCCAGCGCACGGCCTCGAGTTGCTTAAAGAGTTCCGGATACAGCATCGTCGGGGCTCGTCGGCTTTCAGCCAGTCGGGGGGTGGGGCTCGGCAGCGGCAGGTGCAGACCGCAACCGCTGTGCGTGTTCACCGATGGCCTCCAGTGCCGCGATCGCCAGCACACCTTCGATGGCGCGGCGCCGCAGCACCGGCGCATCGCCACCGGCCCACAACTGTACCTCTAGCGGGAGGGTGGAGCGCAGCTCGACCAGCGCGTCCAGCACGGCGCGCGGACTCATCAGCGCGCTGAAGCTCAGCGCCACCGCGTCGGCGCGGTGGGCCCTGGCGGCCGCGGGCACCTCGGCCAGCGGCGTCTGCACGCCCAGCGACAGGCAGTGGCAGCCCTGCAGCACCAGCATCGCCTCGGCCATCAGCAGGCCCAGCCCGTGCGGTTCGCCCGGCACGGTGGTGAGCAGCACGCGCGCCGCCGCGGCGCCGGGCTGCGGCACCGCGGCGATGGCCTGGCGCAGCACGCCCTGCACCAGCTCGGTGTAGAGATGCTCTTCGAAGACCTGCAACCGGCCCTGGTACCAGGCGTCACCGACGGCGCGCGTCATCGGGCGAATCACCTCCAGCGTGAAGCGGGCCAGCCCCAGTTGCGCCAGCAGCCGGGCAAGGCGGTCGCGCAGGGCCGCCGTGCGGTGCTCGCCCAGCATGGCCAGCAGCGCGGCCAGGTCGACCTCGTCGGCGCTCGGCGCATCGCGGCGCGTCTCGGCCGTGAGCGGGGCGGACAGTTCCAGCAGGCGGTCCAGCGGCAGGCCCACGACGCGGCCCGGGCGGTGCCCGGCATCCAGCAGGCGCTTCAGCACGCGCAGCTTGGTCAGATCGCCGCGGCCGTAAAGCCGCTCGCCCACCGCGTCGCGCGCCGGCGACGGGAAGCCGTAGCGCCGCTCCCAGACCCGCAGCGTGTCCTTGCTGAGCCCGGTGTCGCGTTCGACCGCGGCGATGGACAGCAGGACTTCGTGGGGCGGATCGGCGTCGGCCATGGGTTCATCGCAAATTTGTCTAAGACATCATATTGTCAAAGTGGGACTTCATCAATATGATTGCGTCCGCAACAAAGTTTGTCCTAGACAAAATAGGGACACCTTCTCATGAAACGCATCGCCGTGATCGGCTCGGGCATCAGCGGCCTGGCGGTGGCACACGCCCTGGCGCCGCGCACGCGGCTCACGCTGTACGAGGCCGGTGCCCATTTCGGCGGCCACGCGCATACCGTGGACCTGGAACTGCAAGGGCGCCGCCATGGCGTGGACACCGGCTTCCTGGTCTTCAACCACCGCACCTACCCGCGCTTGACGGCGCTGTTCGACACGCTGGGCGTGGCCACCGCGGCGGCGGACATGAGCTTTTCGGTGCAGGTGCCGCAGCAGGGGCTGGAGTGGAGCGGCAGCAGCCTGAACAGCGTCTTCGCGCAGCGGCGCAACCTGCTGCGGCCGCGCTTCCTGGGCATGCTGGCGCAGATCCTGCGCTTCAACCGGCTGGCGACGGGCCTCGCCGAGGCCGGCGACGACGCTGCGCTGATCGAGCCGCTGGGCGAGTTCCTGGCGCGCCACCGCTTCGGGGCGGCGTTCCGCGACTTCTATCTGCTGCCGATGCTGGGCTGCATCTGGAGTTGCCCGACCGACCAGATGCTGCGCTTCCCGGTGGCGACGATGCTGCGCTTCTGCCACAACCACGGCCTGCTGCAGGTGCACGACCGGCCGCAGTGGATGAGCGTGCGTGGCGGCTCGCGCGAGTACGTGCGCCGCATCGTCGAGGCGCTGCCCGACGCGCGCCTGCGCTGCCCCGTGCGCAGCGTGCGGCGCACGACCGCCGGCGCGGTGATCCGCACCGACGCCGGCAGCGAACACGTCGACGAAGTCGTCTTCGCCTGCCACAGCGACCAGGCGCTGGCGCTGCTGGCCGATCCGCAGGCCGAGGAACAGGCCCTGCTGGGGGCCATCCGCTACCAGCCGAACGTGGCGGTGCTGCATACCGACATCGGCATGCTGCCGCGGCGCCGGCTGGCCTGGGCGGCGTGGAACTACGAGCGTGCAGCGGACGCGGCGGCCGAGCAGGGCGCCGTGTGCCTGCACTACCTGATCAACCGGCTGCAGCCGCTGCCCTGGCGCACGCCGGTGATCGTGTCGCTGAACCCGGCGCGGCCCATCGACCCGCGCCATGTGCACGGGCGCTTCGACCTCAGCCACCCGGTGTTCGACGGCGCCGCCATCGCGGCGCAGCGCCGGCTGCCGTCGCTGCAGGGGCAGCGCCACACCTGGTTCTGCGGCGCCTGGACACGCTACGGTTTCCATGAAGACGGGCTGATGTCCGGCGAAGCGGTGGCCGGCGCGCTGGGCGCCCGTCTCGACACCGAGCGGGCGGCGGCATGAGCGCGACCCACGTGCCGCAGATCGGCACCGGCCAGGTGCGGCACCACCGGCTGCGCCCCGCCGACAACGCCTTCGCCTATCGCAGCTATTTCCTGTTGCTGCCGATGCGCACGCTGCGCGCCGTGCCGTCGCCCGTGCTGCGGCGCAACCGCTTCGGCCTGCTGGCCTTCCACGACCGCGACCATGGCGACGGCGGCAGCGACGCCTTGCACTGGGTCGAACACTTGCTGGCCCGCGAAGGCATCGCCGATGCCGACGGCGAGATCTGGCTGCAGACCTATCCGCGTGTGCTGGGCTACGTCTTCAAGCCGGTGAGCTTCTGGTTCTGCGAGCGCGCCGACGGCACGCTGGCGGCGGTGGTGGTCGAGGTCAACAACACCTTCGGCGAGCGCCACTGCTACCTGCTGAGCGGGCCGCAGCTGGACTGGGGTCGTGAGCAGCGGGCGCGCAAGGTGTTCCATGTCTCGCCCTTCAGCCCCATCGAAGGCGACTACCGCTTCGTCTTCGCGCGCAGCGCCGACGGTCGGCAGCGGCTGGTGCGCATCGACCACCACGACCCCCAGGGGCCGCTGCTGCAGACCAGCCAGTCGGGCCGGCTCGACGCCCTGTCGGGCGCCAGCGTGCGCCGCGCCTTCTTCGGCGTGCCGCTGATGACCTTCGGCGTGATGCTGCGCATCCATTGGCAGGCGCTGCGCGTATGGCTCAAGCGCGTGCCGCTGGTGCGCAAGCCCGCTCCTCCCCAGGCCTTCGTCAGTCGTTGAAAGAATCCATGTCGCGTAGCACCACCGCCCCACCGCTCCTGCTGCCTCCTTCCGTGCCGGCTGCCGCGCGCGCCGGCCTGCGCCTGCTGTCGCGCCTGCGCTGCGGCACGCTGGACCTGCAATTGCCCGACGGCTCGCAGCGCCGCTTCGGCGGCGACGGCGGGCCGCGTGCGGCCATGAGCCTGCACAACTGGAAGGTCTTCGGCGCCGCCCTGAAGAGCGGCGACATCGGCTTCGCCGAGAGCTGGATCGCCGGTGACTGGCATGCGCCGGACCTGGCGGCACTGCTGAAGCTGTTTGCGCTGAACCGCGATGCCATCGAAGGCGCGGTCTACGGCCGCTGGTGGGGCCGGCTGCTGTACCGGCTGAAGCATCTGCTGAATGCCAACACGCGCAGCGGCAGCCGCCGCAACATCCACGCGCACTACGACCTGGGCAACCCCTTCTACCGCCTGTGGCTCGACCCGACGATGAGCTATTCGGCGGCCTGGTTCGACGGCGATCTGGACGGCGACCTGGCGCAGGCGCAGCGCGCCAAGCTGCGCCGCGCGCTCGACGCCTGCGGCATCGGGCGCGACGGCAGGCTGTTGGAGATCGGCTGCGGCTGGGGCGGGCTGGCCGAAATCGCCGCCGCCGAGCGCGGCGCACGGGTGACCGGCGTGACGCTGTCCACCGAGCAGTTGCACTGGGCGCAGCGCCGGCTGCAGGCGCTGGGCCTGCGCAGCGACCTGCGCCTGCAGGACTACCGCGACATCGCCGACGGCCCCTATGACGCCATCGTCTCGATCGAGATGTTCGAGGCCGTGGGGCGCGCCTACTGGCCGGGCTACTTTCAGCGCGTGCACGATCTGCTCAAGCCCGGCGGCCGCGCCTGTATCCAGACCATCACCATCCGCGACGACCTGTTCGAGCGCTACGTGGGCGGCACCGACTTCATCCAGCAATACATCTTCCCCGGCGGGTTGCTGCCCAGCGCCACGGCCTTCCGCGACGCGGCGGCAGCCGCGGGGCTGCAGGTGGTCGAGCAGTTCGCCTTCGGCCGCGACTATGCGGAGACACTGCGCCGCTGGCGCGCGCGCTTCCAGGCCGAGGAGGCCGCCGTGCGGGCGCTGGGTTTCGACGGGCGTTTCCTGCGCATCTGGGAGTTCTACCTGGCCTACTGCGAGGCGGCCTTCGACACCGGCAATACCGACGTCCTGCAGTTCACGCTGCAAAGGGCTGGCTGATGCCTGCGGGCGTGGCCGTCACCCGCCGGCGCGCGCTGGTCGTGCTGGGCAGCGCACCGCTGGCAGCCGTGGCGCGACGCGGCGACGCGTTGCCGCCTGAACTGCTGGGCACGCTGCCGCAGGCCCAGCTGCTGGGCGAGGCCACCCTGCGCTACCTGGGCTGGCAGGTCTACGACATCCGCCTGTGGGCCGACGGCCCGCGCGCGCTGGATCGGCCCGAGGCGGCGCGGCTGGCGCTGGAGCTGCGCTATGCGCGCGCGCTGGACGGCAGCGCCATCGCCGAACGCTCGCTGCAGGAAATGCAGGGCATCGGCCCGGTGTCGCGGGACCAGGGCGAACGTTGGCTGGCGGCCCTGCGCGGCATCTTCCCCGACGTCGACAAGGGCGACCGCATCACCGGGCTGCAGCTGCCCGGCGAGGGCACGCGCTTCTGGGTCAACGGCCGCAGCGCCGGCGAGCTGCGCGACGCCGAGTTCACGCGCTTGTTCTTCGGCATCTGGCTGTCGCCGCGCACATCGCAGCCGCGCCTGCGCGAGGCCCTGCTCGGCAAGGCGGCATCGTCGTGAAACCGCGCGCGCTGAGCCTGAAGGCCGCGCCGCCGAAGCTGTCGACCGGGCAGGGCTGGCGCGGCGGCTGGCGCGACGGCGTGGCCTATGGCGCGCTGGGGCTGCCGCTGGCCTTCGTGGCGCTGCCGCTGTATGTGGTGCTGCCCGCGCACTATGCCCAGCAGTTCGGCGTGCCGCTGGCCTGGCTGGGTGCGCTGCTTTTGGCGGTGCGCGTGCTGGACGCGGCGGTCGACCCCTGGATCGGTGGCCTCTGCGACCGCGTCTTCACGCAGGCACCGCAGTGGCTGCTGCCACTGGCCGGCGCCGCGGCGCTGCTGCTCGCACTGGCCTTCCAGGCATTGTTCTTCCCGCCCGTGACGCACCTGCCGTCATTGCTGGCGTGGTGTGCGGCGGCGCTGTCGCTGACCTATCTGGCCTACAGCCTGCTGGCCATCCTGCACCAGGCCTGGGGGGCGCGGCTGGGTGGCACGGCCGCACAGCGCGCCGGCATCGTCGCGTGGCGCGAGGCCTTCGCCCTCGCGGGCGTGGTGCTGGCCAGCGTGCTGGCCCTCGGCGTGGGTGCCGCCGCGCCGGCCACGGCGCCGTCGCTGGGCCTGGTGCTCGGCCTGGCGGCGCTGCACCGCGCCCCGCGGGCGGCGCCGCGCCGCGCGGCGCCGGGCGGCGAGCTGCCGATGCGCGCGGCGCTGCGCAACCCGTCGTTCCGCCGGCTGCTGGCGGTGTTCGTGGTGAACGGCCTGGCCAGTGCGATGCCGGCGACGCTGGTGCTGTTCTTCGCGCGCGACCGGCTGCAGGCGGCGGCCTGGGAGCCGCTGTTCCTGGCCGGCTACTTTCTGGCCGCCGCGCTGGCCATGCCGCTGTGGCTGCGCGCCGTGCGTCGCTGGGGTCTGTCGCGCTGCTGGCTTGCCGGCATGGCGCTGGCGGTGCTGGCCTTTGCGTGGGCGGCACTGCTGGGCCCGGGGGACGCGGGGGCGTTTCTTGCGGTGTGCGTGGCCAGCGGCATGTCGCTGGGTGCCGACCTGAGCCTGCCGGGCGCGCTGCTCGCCGGCGTGATCCGCCGTGCCGGCCATGGGGGGCGTGCCGAAGGCAGCTACTTCGGCTGGTGGAACGCGGCCGCCAAGCTCAACCTGGCGCTGGCCGCGGGCATCGCACTGCCGTTGCTTGGCCTGTTCGGCTATGCGCCCGGCAGCCGCGATGCCGCGGCATTGGACGCGCTGATGTGGGCCTATTGCCTGCTGCCTTGCGGGCTCAAGCTGGCTGCGGCGGCGCTGCTGGTCGTGCTGTGGTTGCGCAGCCCTGAAGGAGCCAACGAATGAAACGACGTCTGTGGCTGGCGCTTCCGGTCGCGGCGACCGCCGCGGCCCTGGCCGGTTGTGCCGCACCGAGCCCGGCCGACTATGCGGACCAGAAACCGCTGCTCGACCTGAAGACCTACTTCGACGGCGACCTGGTGGCGCACGGCCTGTTCACCGACCGCAGCGGCAAGGTGCTGCGGCGCTTCGTCGTCGACCTGAAGGCCCGCTGGCAGGGCGACCAAGGCACGCTGGAGGAAGACTTCCGCTACACGGACGGACGCGCCGAGCGCCGCGTCTGGCGCCTCACCGCGCACGGTGGCGGCCGCTACACCGGCGTCGCCGATGACGTGGTGGGCATCGCCGAAGGCCAGGCGGCCGGCAACGCCCTGAACTGGCGCTACACGCTCAGGCTGCCGGTGGACGGCCAGGTCTACGACGTGCAGTTCGACGACTGGATGTTCCTGATCGACGAGCAGGTGATGCTGAACAAGGCGGTGATGAGCAAGTTCGGCATCCGGCTCGGCGAAGTGACGCTGGCCTTCCGGCGGAAGTAACGGGCATGGCGCTGAACCCGAAGATCGGTGACTGGCAGGGCCGCGTGGTCTGGCTGCTGGGTGCGTCCACCGGCATCGGCCAGGCCGCCGCGCACGCGCTGCATGCGCGCGGCGCCACGGTGGTGGTGTCGGCGCGCAACGCCCAGGCGCTGCAGCAGTTCGGTGCGGCGCACGTGGGCAGCGAGGCGTTGGCGCTGGATGCCACCGACAGCGCGGCCGTCAAGGACGCCGTCGCGCAGATCGTCGCCCGGCATGGGCGCATCGACCTGGCGCTGTACTGCGCCGGCACCTACCAGCCGCTGCGGGCGACGCAGTTCGACCTTGCCATCGCGCGGCAGCACCTGCAGGTCAACTACGAGGGGGTGCTGCTGTGGCTGGACGCGCTGCTGCCGCAGCTGCTGCGGCAGGCGGCGGCCGGGCAGGGCGGCCACCTGAGCCTGGTCGGCAGCGTGGCCGGCTACCGCGGCCTGCCGAAGGCGCTGGCCTACGGGCCGACCAAGGCGGCGATGATCAACCTGGCCGAGATCCTGTACCTGGATTTGGCGCCGCGCGGCCTGGGCGTGTCCATCGTCAACCCCGGCTTCGTGCGCACGCCGCTGACCGCGCAGAACGACTTCCGCATGCCGGCGCTGATCACTCCCGCGGAGGCGGCCGAGGCGATGATCCGTGGCTGGCAGGCGGGCGACTTCGAGATCCACTTTCCCAAGCGCTTCACCCGGGCGATGAAGGCGCTGCGCGCGCTGCCCGATCGTCTGTACTTCGCGCTGACGCAACGCAGCGTCGCCCCCTCGCCATGAGCCGGCTCGACGATGGCGGCGACGACGCGCGCCTGCGGCGTGTGTCGCGCGTGGTGAGTTTCTACGAGCACCTGTGCGAGGCCGACCTGCCGCGGCTGGGCGAGCTGTATGCCGCCGACGCGCGCTTCAAGGATCCGTTCAACGACGTGCGCGGCGTGTCGGCGATCCGCGCGATCTTCGAGCACATGTTCCGCACGCTGCGCGAGCCCGTGTTCGTGGTGCGCGAGGTGGCCGCGCAACGCGACGGCGGCTTCCTCACCTGGGACCTGTGCTTCCGCACGCAGCGCGGCGCCGAGATGAGCATCCACGGCGCCACGCACCTGCGCTTCGGCGACGCCGGCCTGATCGTCGAGCACCGCGACTACTGGGACGCCGCCGAGGAGCTGTACGAGAAGCTGCCCGTGCTGGGCGCGCTGATGCGCTGGCTGAAGCGCCGCGTCGCGGCCTGACGGCCCCCCCGGGCCTAGCCGTGGCTGGACGCGCCGCCGGCCACCAGCTTGTGCAGCAGTTCACCGAGCATCGCGCGCTCGGCCGCCGACAGCGATGCCAGCAACCCGGCCTCCATGCCTTGCGAGACGCGCTGCGCGCGTCGCGCCAAGTCTTCCCCCTTGTCGGTGAGCAGCAGGTTCAGCGCGCGGCCGTCGGTGGTGCTGCGCTGGCGCTGCAGCAGCCCGCGCTCGGCCAGCCGGTCCACCAGCACGGTGACGTTGGGCGGCGGCACGCCCAGCGTCTGGGCCAGCTGCTTGGGCGTGGCACGCCCGTTGCTGAGCAGCAGCACCAGGATCGTGAACTCCACCGGCCGCAGCTTGAAGGGCACGCCGATGTGGCGCTGGAAGACGCGGCGCGACGCCACTTCGGCCAGCGTCAGCCGGTAGCCCAGCAGGTGCTGCATCGCGCTCTGGTCGAGCAGCGCGCCGACGGCCGGCCGGTCGCGCGCGACGGTCTCGGCGGTCATGCCTCGGGCGTGAAGCCGACGCGCTTGACGATCGGCCCCCACGCGGCGTTTTCTTCCTTCACCGCCTTGGCCAGCTCGGCCGGCGAATTGACCGAGACGTCCAGGCCGAAAGCCGCCAGCCCGTCGGCCACCTCGGCGCCGGCCATCGCGGCGCGCAGCGCGGCCGAGGCGCGCTGCACCAGTTCGGCCGATGCCTTCGGCGGCAGGAACAGGCCGTACCACTCCATCATTTCCAGCGCCTTGAAGCCCTGTTCGGTGTAGGTCGGCGCGTTGGGCGCATAGCGCGAACGCACCGGGCCCGACGTGGCCAGCACGCGCAGCTTGCCGCTCTTCAGGTGCGGCAGGTAGTCGCCAATGGGCGAGCTGAAGGCCGTCACCTGGCCACCCAGCAGGTCCTGGATGCCCGGTGCCGAACCGCGGTAGGGCACGTGGCGCAGTTCGACGCCGCTTTCCTTGGACAGCAGCGCGCCTTCCATGTGCGGCGGCGAGCCGGCTCCGGGCGAGCCGTAGTTGGCCAGCGCCGGGTTGGCCTTGGCCCAGGCCAGGAAGTCCTTCAGGTTGTGCACCGAGTCGGGCACCGCCGGGCCGACGCCGAAGGCGAAGGCCACCTGCGCCAGCGTACCCACCGGCGTGACGTCGTCGATGCCGTAGGCCAGCTTGGTGTACAGGTGCGGATACAGCGTGATCATCGCCGCCGGCGTGACCAGCAGCGTCGTGCCGTCCGGTGCGCTGCGCTTGAGCTCTTCGACGGCCAGGCGGCCGCCGGCGCCCGGCTTGTTCTCGACCAGCACGGTCTTGGCGTAGCTGCCGCGCATCTTGTCGGCCAGACGGCGTGCCACCGCATCGACGGTGCCGCCCGCCGGGAAGCCGACGAGGATGCGGGCGGTCTCGAGGCTTTGGGCGCGCAGCAGCCCGGGCAGCCCGTACAGGCCAAGGGCGCCGGCGGCGGCGAGGAACTGGCGGCGTTGGGTCATGGGGAGTCTCATGGTGGATGGAAGGGGAGGGAAGCAGGTTCAGCGCCGCGGCAGGATCACCTGCGCGTCCGGCGCGTCGGCATACAGGCGCTCGACCAGGTCGGCACGGTGTTGCAGCACCGCGCGCTGGTTGATCGAGCCCTTGTCGGTGACTTCGCCGCGGTCCAGATGCGGCGGTTCCTCGAGCAGCAGCGCACGCGCCACGCGGTTGGCGCTGCCGGTGCCTTGGTGCCACAGCGCGTCGACCAGCGACTGGAAGAAGCCGCGCACCTCGGGGTGCGCCAGCACCTGCGCCGGCGTCGCCTGCTCGGGCAGGCCGAAGCGCCGGCGCGCGTCGTCGATGCGCGGGAAGATCAGCGCGCCGAGGTCGTCGCGGTTGAGCCCAGCAAGCACCACGTCCTGCACCAGCGGGTCGCCGGCCAGCACGATCTTCATGCGCAGCGGGCCGACGTTGACGAAGGTGCCGGTGGACAGCTTGAAGTCCTCGGCGATGCGGCCATCGAAGCGCAGGCCGCGCTGCGCGTCGGCGTCGTCGGCGTAGAGCACGGCGTCGCCGGTGCGGTAGTAGCCCTCTTCGTCGAAGGCGGCCGCGGTTTCGGCGGGCGCGCGCCAGTAGCCCGGCATGACGTTGGGGCCCTTGAAGCGCACTTCGAGCTTGCCGTCGGTGGGCACCAGCTTGACGGACACGCCGGGTGCCGGCAGGCCGATGTCGCCGCTCTTCACGTCGGTGCCCAGCGCGAAGGTGCAGGACGGCGCGGTCTCGGTCATGCCCAGGCCGGTGAAGATGCAGATGCGCTCGCCGATGGCCGCTTCGGCATGGCGGTCCAGGTGGTCCCACACCGCCTGGCTCAAGCCCGCGCCGGCGAACATGAAGGCCTTGACGCGCGAGAACAGCCTGTCGCGCAGGGCCGCGTCGCTGTCCATCGCCCGCGCGATCTCTTCGAAGCCCTTGGGCACGTTGAAGTAGATCGTCGGCGCGATCTCGCGCAGGTTGCGCAAGGTGGCGGCCATGCCCTTGGGCGTGGGCTTGCCGTCGTCGATGTACAAGGTGCCGCCGTTGTACAGCGCGATGCCGACGTTGTGGTTGCCGCCGAAGGTGTGGTTCCACGGCAGCCAGTCGACCAGCACCGGCGGCTCGTCGGCCAGGAAGGCGAAGCACTGGCGCAGCATCTGCTGGTTGGCGCAGAGCATGCGCTGCGTGTTGATCACGCCCTTGGGCTGCTTGGTCGAGCCGCTGGTGAACAGGAACTTGGCGATGGTGTCCGGCCCGACGTGGCCGTGCGCTTCCATCTCGGCATCGCCCGGCTCGGTGGCCAGCAGCGCATCGAAGCGGGCGATCTTGCGCCCCTGCAGCGCCGGCGTGTCGTCGCCGGTGGTGACCCAGATTTCGGTGTCCGCCGGCACCACGCTGGCGATGGCATTGCGGAAGGCATGGCCGTCGGCCGCGAACACCAGCCCCGGCGTCAAGGTGCCGAGGATCTGCTTCAGCTTGGCGAAGTCCTGAGACACGGTGGAATAGGCCACCGACACCGGCGTGTACGGCACGCCCACCCATTGCGCGGCCAGCGCCAGCGTGTAGTGTTCCAGGTCGTTGTCGGACAGGATGGCGATCGGCCGTTCGGCCGACAGGCCGCGTTCGGCAAGGGCCTGGCCGATGCGGCGCACGCGGTCGAGCATCTGCGCATAGGTGATGCGGCGCCAGGCGCCGTCGGCTCCGCGCTGCGCCACCTGCACGCGCTCGGGCGCATGGCGGGCCCATTCCTCCAGCCGGTCGGTCAGCCGGGCGGGGAAGGGCTGCAGGCGCTCGGTGGAGTGCAGGTGCTGCACGCCGGCGGCATCGACGCTGCGCAGCGCGGCCGTGCAGCCGCCGACCTTGACGTCACGGTACTTGGCAGTGGTCATGGGCGAGTCTCCGTGTTTGGCGTGACGGCGCGCGGCGCCTGCGGGATGGCGGGACGGCAACTCATTGCTTGGCCACCTTGGCGGCACGGCCGTCGAGGAACGCACGGATGCGCTGCTTGGCCGCCGGGTCGCCCTGCGCGATGGCTGCCACCAGCGACTCGACGAACAGCCCTTCGGACGGCGCCAGCTCGGCGATGCGCGGCAGCGCCTGGATGACCGCGAAGTTGGACAGCGGCGCGTTGCCGCAGATCTTCTGCGCCAGCGCCATGCCCTTGGCCAGGCCTTCGCCTTCGCCGACCAGGTAGTTGGTCAGGCCGGCCTGCTGGCCTTCTTCGGCATCGAAGACGCGGCCGGTGAGCATCATGTCGGCCATGCGCGACGTGCCGATCAACCGCGGCAGCCGCATCGAGCCGCCGCCGCCAACGAAGATGCCGCGCTGGCCCTCGGGCAGGCCGTAATAGGCATTGCGCTCGGCCACGCGCACGTGCGCCGCGGCGGCGATCTCCAGCCCGCCGCCGATCGTCGCGCCGTGCAGCACCGCCACCACCGGCACCGGCGCGAACTGCAGCTTGTCCAGCGTGGCGTGCCACATGCGCGAATGCAGCACGCCTTCGTACACCGTGCGCTCGGACAGCTCGGACAGGTCGAGCCCGGCGCAGAAGTGCTGGCCCTCGCCGCTGAGCACGATGCAGCCCACGTCGCTGCCCAGGCCGGTGAAGGCGCGGTCCAGCGCCAGCACCAGGCCGTCGTTGACGGCATTGCGCTTGGCCGGCCGGTTGAGCCGCAGGTGCAGCACCGCGCCGTGACGTTCGGCGAGGATCAGGCCGGCATCGGAGGGGTCGGGGGGCAGGCTCATCGGTGGAGAGGAAGATCGTTAAAGTAGTTATAGATGATAAGTAAAATTGACTTAGAAACCATAGGGTTTGTACTGACCTATGAGTGTTGAACAAGCAGAATTGCCTTGAGAGAATGGGAAAACGCCCGCAGCCACGCAAGCCCCCTGAAGTGTTGGCTCAGTGCAGCAAAACAGTTATTCAAGGTAAATAAAGGAGTGAACGAATGAAGGTCGACGAGCTGGTCGCCATCGATACCCACACGCACCTGGAGGTGTCGTGCTGGAACCCCTTCGACAGCTACGGCGAAGAGTACGACCGCGCCGCCGACAAGTACTTCCGCTCGAGCAAGCGGCCGACCATGGCGGAGTCGCTGGCGTATTACCGCGAGCGCAAGATCGGTTTCGTGATGTTCACGGTCGATGCCGAGACGCAGATGGGGCGGCGGCGCATCCCCAACGAGGAGATCGCCGAGGCCGCAATGGCCAATCCGGACATCATGATGGCCTTCGGCAGCATCGACCCGCACAAGGGCAAGATGGGCGCGCGCGAGGCGCGCAAGCTGATCGAGGAATACGGCGTCAAGGGCTTCAAGTTCCACCCGACGGTGCAGGGCTTCCTGCCCTACGACAAGATGGCCTGGCCGCTGTACGAGGTGATCGCCGAGCACAAGCTGCCGGCGGTGTTCCACAGCGGCCATTCGGGCATCGGCTCGGGCATGCGCTGCGGCGGCGGCCTGCGCCTGCAGAACAGCAACCCGATGCTGCTGGAAGACGTGGCCATCGACTTCCCCGACATGCAGATCATCGTCGCGCACCCCAGCTGGCCGTGGCAGGACGAGGCGCTGTCGCTGGCGGTGCACAAGCCGAACATCTGGATCGACCTGTCGGGCTGGAGCCCGAAGTACTTTCCGCCGCAGCTGGTGCAGTACGCCAACACGCAGCTGAAGGACCGCATCCTCTTCGGCAGCGACTTCCCGCTGATCATGCCCGACCGTTGGCTGAAGGACTTCGCCGAGGCCGGCTTCAAGCCCGAGGTGCAGCCGCTGATCCTGAAGCGCAACGCGATGCGCCTGCTGGGGCTGGTGCCGCAGGCCGCGGCGGCGTAGCAGCGCGCCGCGTCAGCGCGCGCGCTTGCGCGCCGGCCAGGGCTTCCAGCGCCGGTGCACCCACCACCATTGCTCGGGGCGGCGCACGATCAGCAGTTCCAGCGCGCGGTTGAACTCGCGCGTCGTCAGGCGGATGGCTTCGTTGGTGTCGGCATCTTCGACGGCCTGCACGGGCGCCTCGAAGCGCAGCACGTGGTGGCCATCGGGCTCACGCCAGCACGACGCCGGCACCACCGGGGCGCCGGTGCTCAGCGCGATCACGGCCAGGCTGCGGAAGGTGCCGGCCGGGTGGCCGAAGAACTCCACCCGCACGCCGTCCTTGCGCTGTGCATGCTGGTCGAAAGGGAAGACCACCAGGTCGCCGGCACCCAGCCGGTCGAGGATGGCGTCCAGCCCGCCGCGCTTGGGCAACACGCCGAAGCCCGCCTTGCGGAAGCGCCGCGTCACCAGCCGGTCCAGCCACTCGGGGCGGATCGGCCGGCGCACGAAATGGAAGCGGCCGTCGGCCTGCGGGAAGCTGGCCAGCCCGGCGCTGGTGGCCACCTCGAAGTTGCCGAAGTGGCCGGTCAGGATCAGCACGCCCTTGCCTTGCGCATGCGCGGCCAGCAGGTCCTCCAGCCCTTCGACGCGCACCATCGCCAGCTTGCGCGCGCGCGGCAGCCACGGGTACCACAGGAACTCCAGGAACAGCCGGCCCAGATGGCCGTAGTGCGCCTGCGCCAGCCGTGTGATCTCGGCGCGGTCGGCGCGTTCGCCGTAGACGCGGTTTAGGTTTTCCAGCACCACCTTGCGGCGCAGCGGCAGCAGGCGGTAGAGCAGCCGCGCGGCCCACGACGGCGCCGCCTGCGCCGGCCGCGCCAGCGCCATGGCCGTGGCCGCATGGCGGTCGTGCGTCAGCGACAGCTGGATGTCGGCATAGCGGTTGTGCCCCAGCGCGCGTTGCGCGGCGGCGCTGAGCACCACCGTCGGCGCGCCGTAGCCATCGCGCGCCACCGAAAAATCCGCCGGCCCGAGGGCGCCCAGCGCGGCTTCGCGCGGGAACAGCTTGGTGCAGGCCTCCTTGGCGGCGAAGCGGCCGGCCAGGCTGGCGGCGCGGCCGGGGCCGTCGCCGGCATCGGCCAGCTCCTGCGGCGAGAAGAAAGCGCCCAGGTCCTGCGGCGCCGTCTCGGCCAGCAGCCGCTGGATGCGCGCGATCTCCACCGTGTCCACGCCGCAGCGCGCGGCGTCTTGCGCGGCAGGGGCGTCGTCAGGCCGCTCGAAGCCCCCCGGAGGAGGGGCCGGGGCCCCCGCCTGACCCAGAGGGCCCGGATCAGCCACGCGCCACGCGCAGCAGGCAGGCGGCGTTGGTGCTGCCGAAGCCGCGCGACAGCACCAGCACGACGTCGCTGCGCGACTGTACCGGCGACGCGCTGGCCGGCAGCGCCGGCGCGTCGGCATCCTGCGCGCCCAGGCCGGCGATGCCGGGCACGCGGCCGGCGCGCAAGGCCGCCACCGCCAGCACCGCGTCGATCAGCCCGGCGGCGGCGAGCAGGTGGCCGAAGGCCCATTTGAAGGCGGTGACCGGCGGCATGTCGGCGCCGAAGACCTGCGCCAGCGCGCGAGCCTCGGAGCGGTCGGAATTGGGCGTGCCGTTGCCGTGGGCCACCACCAGGCCCACCTGCGCCGGCTGCAGCCCGGCGTTGGCCAGCGCGGCCTGGATGGCGCGCACCAGGCCATCGCCGTCGTCGCGCACCGGCAGCAGGCCCAGGGCTTCGCCGGCGCTGCCGAAGCCCAGGACCTCGCCCAGCACCGCGGCGCCGCGTTCCTGCGCCGCGGCTTCGGTCTCCAGCGTCAGCGCCGCGGCGCCTTCGCCCATGGCGCTGCCGTCGTGGCGCGCGTCGAAGGGGCGCAGCGCCTGCGCCGACAGCAGGCCCAGCTGGTGGTAGTACAGCAGGGTCTGCGGCTCGATCGGTGCGTCGTGCGCCACGACCACGGCACGAGTACATTCGCCGGCGCGCAGCGCGGCCGTGGCTTCGGCCAGCGCCAGCAGGCCGCTGATGCTGTGGTGCGTGATGCAGGCGTTGGGGCCCTTCAGTCCCTGGCGGATGCCAACGTGGCCGAGCACGTTGTTGGGCAGCGAGCGCAGCAGCCACAGCGGGTTGACGGTGGCCGCCAGCTCCTGGCCGAAGGCCTTCAGATCGCCTTTGGCCGCGGCGATCAGCGGCAGGTAGTCGTACTGGTTGCCGAAGGTGCCGCCGCCCGAGCCGACGATGACGCCGGTGGCGTCGGCGAAGCGCTCCTTGCCGGCGTCGTCCAGCGTCTCGCGCCAGGCGTTGAATGCCGCCTGCTCGATCGCCTGGTCGGCCGCGTACAGCCCGAAGACATCGCCGCGGCGGATGTGCTTGAGCAGCTTGCGGTCGCCGGTCAGCTTGCCGGCGTTGTAGTCGGGCACCTCGGCGGCGATGCGTACCGGCCAGTCGCCGGCGTCCCATTGCGTGATCGGGCCGATGGCCGAGCGGCCCTCGTTCAGCGCGCCCAGGATCGCGTCGGGCGTGTGGCCGGCGCCGCAGATCGCGCCGCCGCCGGTGATGACGATGCGCGTCGTGCTCACGGCAATGCCTCCACGTCATCGGGGTGGCGGAAGGCCAGGCAGCTGTTCGAGCCGCCGAAGCCCAGCGAGTTGGACAGCGCGATGCGGATGCGCCGCGCACGTGGCGCATCGCGCACGATGTCGACGTCGCAGTCGGGGTCGAGTTCGCGCAGGTTGGCGTTGACCGGCAGCGTGCCGTGGTGGATGGCCAGCGCGCACACCGCGGCTTCCACCGCGCCGGCGGCCGCGATCAAATGGCCGGTGACGCTTTTCGTGGAGCTGACCGCCACCTGGCTGCGCGCGTCGCCCCACACCGCCTTGACGGCGGCGCACTCGCTGCGGTCGTTCATCGGCGTCGAGGTGCCGTGGGCATTCAGGTAGTTGACGTCGGCAAGCTGCGCACCCGCGTCGGCGATGGCCTGGCGCATCGCCTGGATCGGCCCGTCGCCGGAGGGGTGCGAATCGGTGATGCGGTAGCTGGACAGCGAGTTGCCGTCGCCGGCCAGCTCGGCATAGATGCGCGCGCCGCGCTTCTTGGCGGCCTGCCATTCCTCCAGCACGAGGAAGCCCGCGCCTTCGCCCAGCACGAAGCCGTTGCGCGTGGCATCGAAAGGGCGGCTGGCGCGCTCGGGCGCGTCGTTGTCCGGCGACACCGCATTGAGCAGGCAGAAGCCCGCCAGGCCCACCGGGTTGATCATCGAATCGAAGCCGCCGGCCAGCACGCAGTCGGCCTCGCCGCGGCGGATCAGCTTGAGCGCCGTGCCCACCGCCTGGCCGCCTGACGCACAAGCGGTGTGCACCGAGCTGGAATAGCCGCGGATGCCGAACACCCGCGACAGCAGCGCCGCACCGGCGCCCGAATTGCTGCGGCAGAAGACCAGCGGGTCGGCGGCCGAGCCCTGCGCCGTCAGCAGCGCGGACGGCTGCAGTTCGCCGTCGGGCGCAGCGTCGCGCTGCACCTGGGCCAGCTCGTCGTAGGTCACGCCCATCATGCCGGTGCCGACCACGCAGCCCCAGCGCTCGGCGGTGGCCTCGGTGGGCCGCAGGCCGGCGTCGGCGAAGGCCTGCGCCGCCGCCACCAGCGCAAAACGGTGCGAGCGGTTGGCGAACTTCAGCAGCTTGCGATGTTCGCCCAGCGCCTGCAGCACGGCGGCGTCCGGCAGGCCCTTGACCTCGGCGGCGATGCGCACCGGAAAGCCGCTGGCATCAAAACTGGCGATGCGTGCCGCGCCGCTGCGGCCGGCCAGCAACGCCGCCCAGGTGCTGGCCACGTCGTTGCCGACCGGCGTGACCAGGCCGAGGCCGGTGATGGCCACCCTGCGGCCTTGGTGGCGGCGTGAACTCATGAAACGCTCCGCGGTGAGACTTCGATACGCGCCGTGGCCACGGTCTTGTCCTCGCTGCGCGCCGTGACCTTCAGGCGCGCGCGCAGCGCGTCGGCGTCCTGCAGCACGGCTTCGAGTGCCAGGCGCGTGCCGGGCGCGGTGAACGCACGGATCTTCACCTGGCCGACCTTGCGCGTGACCAGTGCGCCGGCGGCGGACAGCGGCGCCGCGGATTGCGCCAGCTGCAGCGACAGCGTGGCCAGCGCATCCATCAGCAGCGTGCCGGGAAACACCGGCCGCCGCGGAAAGTGGTCCTGAAAGTAGGGTGCCGCGGCGAGGTCCGGCACCTGCAGCCCCGCGCCAATGCGCTCGCCGGGCTGGAGTTGCAGGTCGTGGAACTCGGGCTCGGGCACGCCGCCGAAGCGTCCCGGCGCGGCGCCGGCGCCCAGCAGCGTGTGGAAGTCGGCGCGCACCGCTTCGGGCGCGTCGAACTCGTCCATCGGCAGCATCGGGCCGACGCTGTCCTGCAGCTCCATCGCCAGTGCGCCGTCGACGAAGGCCTTGCCGCTGTAGGCCACGGCCTCGGCGTCGCAGCGCTCGATGTCCGCCTGCAGCTGCAGCAGGCCGCCGGGGTGCGGCAGCGCGTGGTAGTGCACGGCGTTGGCCAGCCCGGCGACCGGCCGGTGCACGAAGTCCAGCTGCGCCATCGCCGACCACGCGGCCAACTGGCCCACCGCCTCGGCCATCAGCGAGGCCGGGAAGTGCGCACCCAGCGGCACCGCAAAGTGGCCCTCGACACGGCCGCCTTCGCGCCGCGTGATGCGGTCGACGAAGGAGAAGCTGCGAAAGCGCCCGCTCATGGGGCGCCCCTCCGCGCAGCGCGCTCCGGCATGAGCGCTTGGGAGCGGCCCTGCGCGCTCATGGAGCGCCCCTCCGCGCAGCACGCTCCGGGATGAGCGCTTGGGAGCGGCCCTGCGCGCTCATGCAGCGACGCTGCGTCAGCCCTGGGCCGCGCGCTGCGCGCGGATCACGACCTTGCAGAAGGTCTCGGTGGTGAACAGGCGCGGCACGTCGGAGGCCTTCAGCGGCGTCTTGATGCGCTCGGCCGGCACCTCGCTCAGGAAGGAGCGCAGCCGCGCCAGCCCGGCTTCGGTGACGATGCCCTTGGATTCGAATTCCGATTCGGGCAGCGGGCCGCGTGCGTCCTCGACGATCTTGCCGCGCGGGATCTTCACGCCGAAGCCCTTTTCGAGGCGGAACACCAGGTCCAGGAAGTCGATGGACTCGGCGTCCAGGTCTTCGATCAGCGAGGCCTTCGGCGTCACTTCGTCGAGGTCGCAGCCCAGCGCGTCGGAAACGATCTGCGCCACCTTGGGGAATACCGCGTCGATCTCTGCCTGGCTGATTGCCTGTTCTGACATGTTGCTCACTCCGTTATTCCATCTTGAAGCCGCCGTCGACGTGCAGCACCTGGCCGGTGATGTAGTCGGCGAAACGCGAGGCGAGGAACCACACCGCGTGGGCCACGTCCTGGGCCTGTCCGTAGCGGCGCAGCAGGATGCGCGCCTTGATCTGGTCGTCGGCGAGGTCGCGCACCTGCTGCGACATCTCGGTCTCGATCACGCCGGGGGCCACGCAGTTTACCGTGATCTTGCGCGAGGCCAGCTCCACCGCCATGGCCCGCGTGAAGGCGTTGATGGCGCCCTTGCTGGCCGCGTAGTTGGACTGGCCGCGGCCGCCCTTGTCGCCCGCCACCGAGCTCAGGTTGATGATGCGGCCCGAGCGCTTGGAGATCATGTGCCGCGCCACCGCGCGGGTGACGTTGAAGACGCCACCGACATTGGTGTCCAGCACCGCCCGGATGTCCTCGTCCTCGAGCATGCCGAGCAGGTTGTCGCGCACGATGCCGGCGTTGTTGACCAGCACGTCGATGCGGCCGCGGCTGTCGACGATTCGCTCCACCGCGTCGCCCACGGCAGCGGCGTCGGTCACGTCCGCCTGCATCGCCTCGGCCTTGCCGCCGGCGGCCTGCACCGCGGCGACCACCTCTTGCGCGGCCGCGGCGTTGTCGCGGTAGAAGAAGACCACGTCCATGCCGTCCTGCGCGAACAGCTCGACGATGGCCCGGCCGATGCCGCGGCTGCCGCCGCTGACCAGCGCGACCTTGCCGGCCAATCCCGAGTCGATGTTCATCCGGAGATCGCGAAGCCGCCGTCGACGAACAGCGTGTGGCCGTTGACCATGTGGGCCTCGGGCAGGCACAGCAGGTACACCGCTCCGGCCACGTCTTCGGGCGTCAGCACCGGGCCGGCCGGCGTGCGCGCCTTGAAGGATTCGACCAGCTGCTCGCGGTTGGGGAAGTAGCTCAGCGCATCGGTTTCGACCACGCCGGCGCTGACCGCGTTGACGCGGATGCCGCTGGGGCCGAGTTCCTGCGCCAGCGAGCGCACCAGCGATTCCAGCGCGGCTTTCGAGGCACCGATGAAGGCGTAGTTGGGCATCGCGCGCACCGAGCCCAGGCTGGACATGGCGATGATGCGGCCGCCCGGCCCCATCAACGGCGCGGCGCGCTGCGCCAGCAGGTTCAGCGCAAAGGCGTTGGTCTCCATGCACCAGCGCCAGTGCTTCAGCGTCATGTCCATCGCCGGCTTGAGCACGCCGCTGGCGGCGTTGCTGATGACGATGTCCAGGTGGTCGAAGTGCTTGCGCAGCTCGGTGAACAGCTCGTCCACGCTGTCCGGCTGGCTGACGCTGGCCTTCAGGGCCACGGCACGGCGGCCGAGCGCGCGGAACTGCTCACACAGCGCCTCGGCCTCTTCGTGGCTGTTGTAGTAGTTGACGACGAGGTCCGCGCCCGACTGCGCCAGCTTGGTGGCGATGGCGCGGCCGATGCCGCGTGCGGCGCCGGTGACGAGGGCCACCTTGCCGGCCAGCGGCAGCGCGGCAACGGAGGCAGAAGCGGAAGGCGCAGCAGGCTGGTTCATGGTCGGGCGAATGGCGCTGTGCCCGCCAGTGGGGAACACGCGGCGCGGATTGTAGGCCTGGGTAGAGGGGCTTGCTTATGATGGGCGACGCCGATGACACCGCCTCAAGCCGACGATCCGCGCCCGGCGCGGCGCAATCCGCTGCTCGACATCCTGCGCCTGGTGCAGGCCCTGCTGCACGGCGGCTGGCGCAAGACGCGCGCCATCGAGCCGGCCTTCTGGAACAACCTGCAGAACGAGCTGCTGACCTGGCACCAATGGCGCGACCGGGCGGTGGTGATGCTGTTCGCTGCGATCACGGGCCTGGCGGTGGTGGGCTTCACGCTGCTCACCGAAGCCGCCAGCCATGTCCACGAGTGGCTGCGTCAGCAGGGCGATGCGGGCCGCTACCTGGTGCTGCTGTGGACGCCTTTGTTGACGGTCGGGCTGCTGTGGTGGACGCGGCGTTTCGTGCCCAGCGCCGCCGGCTCGGGCATTCCGCAGGTGGTGCGCGCGCTGGAAGACGACCTGCCGCCGGCACAGCGCGAGCAGTTGGTGTCGCTGCGCATCGCGCTGCACAAGATCGCGCTGGTCTCGGGCGGCATGCTGGCCGGCCTGTCGATCGGCCGCGAGGGGCCGACGGTGCAGGTCGGCGCCGGCCTGATGGACACGGCGCGGCGCTGGCTGTCACCGCGCACCGGCATCGACGCGCACGACCTGATGGTGGCCGGCGCGGCGGCCGGCATCGCCGCGGCCTTCAACACGCCGCTGGGCGGCATCGTGTTCGCGCTGGAGCAGTTGTCGCGCCGGCGCGGCATCTCGCACAGCTCGCTGGTCATCGCGGCCATCGTGCTGGCCGGCCTGGTGTCGGTGTCGATCTTCGGCAACCAGACCTACTTCGGCCAGATGCGCGTGCAACGCATGTCGTGGGACCTGCTGGGGCCGGGCCTGGTGGTGGCGCTGGTGGCCGGCCTGAGCGGCGGCCTGTTTGCGCGCCTGATCATCGTCTCCACGCTCGGCATGCCCGACCGCTTCAGTCGCTGGCGGCGGCAATATCCGCTGCGCTTCGCCGCGGTCTGCGGCTTCGTGGTGGCGCTGATCGGCCTGGTCACCGGCGGCGCCACCGCCGGTGCCGGCTACGCGCCGACGCGTGCGCTGCTGGAAGGGCAGGGCGACCTGCCCGGCGTGTACACGCTGCTGAAGTTCTGCGCCACCTGGCTGTCGGCCTGGACCGGCGTGCCGGCCGGCATGTTCGCGCCGTCGCTGACCATTGGCGCCGGCATCGGCCACGACGTGGCGCTGCTTGCCGGCCTGGGCAAGGACGCGGCGATTCCGTTGATCGCGCTGGGCATGGCCGGCTTCCTGGCGGCCACCACCGGCGGGCCGATCACCGCCTTCATCATCGTCATGGAAATGGTCTCCGGCCAGGCGATGGTGCTGAGCCTGATGGCCTGCTCGCTGCTGTCCAGCGGCGTGGCGCGGCTGGTCACCGAACCGATGTACCAGGAACTGGCGGACGCGTTGCCCGTGCCCGCAGCGGCGCAGGCGCCGCCGCCGTCGGCGAGCCGCAGCGAGGCTTGAGGCGTGGGTACCGCCGCCGCACGCGGCGCCTGCGTCACCAATGCCGCCGGTGCTGCTCTTGCTGTTCGTCGCGCACGTGCGCGCGCCAGGACCAGAAGATGAACACGCCGAGCAGCGCGAAGACACCAAGCAGAACGTAGAGCAAGCCAGATCCCCGAAACACGGGCGCCCCGCAGACGGCCAGAGGGCCGCGCGGACGCTCCGGGTGGGGTTCACGCCCGGGCCAGAAGTTCCGCTGGCGTCGAGCCGGCGTGGTGGCTTGTCGTGGCCTGCCCGGAGGGACTCGAACCCCCGACCTGCTGCTTAGAAGGCAGCTGCTCTATCCAGTTGAGCTACGGGCAGCAAGGGCCGTGATTTTAGGCGCCGGGGCTCAACGGCGGCGGTATTGCTGCGCGCCGAACAGCGCCTCGCGGGCTTTGTCCCCGGTCAGCGGCTTGCGCAGCCCGGCCAGCACCTCGACGCCGCGCATCACCGCCGGGCGCGCCGCGATCTCGTCGAACCAGCCCTTCAGGTGCGGGTGGTCGCCCCAGTCGATGCCCTGGTTCTTCCACGAGCGCAGCCAGGGAAAGACGGCGATGTCGGCGATCGAGTACTCCGGCCCGCCGAGGTAGCGGCTCTTCGCCAGGCGCTTGTCCATCACGCCATAAAGGCGCCTGGCCTCGTTGCTGTAGCGCTCGATCGCGTAGGGGATCTTCTGCGGCGCATAGATGCGGAAGTGGTGCGCCTGGCCGAGCATCGGGCCGACCCCGCCCATCTGGAACATCAGCCACTGCAGCACCTCGTACTTGCCGCGTGTGCTCTGCGGCAGGAAGCGGCCGGTCTTGCCGGCCAGGTACAGCAGGATGGCGCCCGACTCGAAAAGCGAGATCGGCTGCCCGTCCGGTCCGTCGGGGTCGACGATGGCCGGAATCTTGTTGTTGGGGCTGATCTGTAAAAAATCACTTCGGAACTGGTCGCCGCTGCCGATATCCACGGGAACCGCCTTGTAGGGCAGGGCGCACTCCTCCAGCATGACGTGCACCTTGTGGCCATTGGGCGTCGGCCAGGAATAGACCTCGATCATCTGTGCATCCCTCCCCACGCGTGCCAAGGCACGCGACAACCGACTCTAAGCCATGCTCGAATCGATGAAACGCTGGTTCGGCCAGACCCCGCCGCCCGTCCCCGGCTGGAGCGAGCTCTCGGCCTGGTGCAAATCCCGCCAATACGCGCTGCGCTCGGTGCGTGAGCCGGCCGGCTTCGTGGTCGACGGCAGCAGCGGCGACACGTCGTGGCGGCTGGAATGGGGCCCGTCGCAACGCTCCTACATCCAGGGCGCCGAACTGCGCCTGCGCGCCGACGTGGCGGTGCCGCGCGAGCTGCAGGCGCTGGTGCTCAACCGCGAGCTGATGGAGAGCATGGAGAAGGCGGTCTTCGATCAGTACGTCGAAGGCGTGCAGACGCGCATCGACACCGCCACACCGCCCGAGATGCGCTGGCTGGTGATGTTCCCCAAGCTCACGTCGAGTGAGCTGCGCAGCCTGCGCGACAGCTACGGGGCGCTATCCAGCTTCAAGCCGTGGCTGCAGCAATGGCTGGCCGGTGACCTGACGCCGACCCTGGCTGCCATGCCCACCGACGCGGCCCGCCCGCTGGTGCTGATGATCGCCAGGCGCCGCCTGAGCCTGCGCACCACGCTGCCGCGGCCCGACGCTGCGGCCCTGAGTGGCTGGCTGAAGATTTTCGAATGCGCGTTGCAGGCCGCGCAGCGCGTGGTCGTCTCGGACGTCGACACGCACACGGCCAGCACCATGCCGAGCCTGTTCTCGGCCTCGACTTTGTCGAGCCCCGGCTGAGCCTTCAGCCGCGCTGCGCGAAGCTCCAGCCCAGCTCGGCCAGCGGCCGGGCGCCGGCGCCCGACTGGCGCGCCTGTTCGCTGGCCGCCGTGCCGGCCTCGACACGCTTGGCGATGCCCTGCAGGATCGCCGCCAGGCGGAACATGTTGTAGGCCAGGTAGAAGTTCCAGTCGGCTTTCAAGGACTGCGGCGTGCCCCGGCCGCTGCGCTCGCAGTAGCGGCGGATGTACTCCGACTCCAGCGGGATGCCCAGCGCCGCATGGTCCAGCCCGCCGATGCCGCGGAAGGTGCCCGGCGGGATGTGCCAGGACATGCAGTGGTAGCTGAAGTCCGCCAGCGGGTGGCCGACGGTGGACAGCTCCCAGTCCAGCACCGCCAGCACGCGCGGCTCGGTCGGGTGGAACATCAGGTTGTCCAGCCGGAAGTCGCCGTGCACCACCGACACCATGGTCTCGTCGCGCGCGCTGGCCGGGATGTGCTGCGGCAGCCATTCGAGCAGCCGGTCCATGGCCTCGTTGGGCCCGGTGACCGAGGCCTGGTACTGCTTGCTCCAGCGCGCGATCTGGCGTTCGAAGTAGTTGCCGGGGCGGCCATAGTCGGCCAGGCCCAGGGCGTTGACGTCCAGCTTGTGCAGCGCGGCGATGACGCGGTTCATCTCGTCGTAGATCGCGCCGCGCTGCTCGCGCGTCATGTCCGGCAGCGACTGGTCCCACAGCACGCGCCCCGGCACGAACTGCATCACGTAGAAGGCCCGGCCGATGACGCTCTCATCGTCGCACAGCAGGTGCATCTTGGGCACCGGCACCGCGCTGTCGGCCAGCGCCCGCATGACGCGGAACTCGCGCTCGATGGCGTGGGCCGAGGGCAGCAGCTTGGCCACCGGACCGGGCTTGGAGCGCATCACGTAGGAGGTGCCCGGCGTGACCAGCTTGTAGGTCGGGTTCGATTGCCCGCCCTTGAACTGCTCCACGCTCAACGGGCCGGCGAAGCCCGGCAGGTGCCGCTGCAGATAGGCCTCGAGGGCCGCCGTGTCGAAGGCATGGGTGCCGGCCATCGCCTTCGTGCCCTGAAACTGTTCCATCGTCCTCTCCTTGTTCAGCGCTCGGCGATCTGCAGCAGCTTGTCGCGCGACAGCACCACCAGTCGGGTAGGTTCGACGCGCACCGCGCCTTCCCGCTCGAAGCCTTTCAGTTCCTGGTTGACGCGCTGGCGCGACGCGCCCAGCAGCTGCGCCAAGTCCTCCTGCGCCAGCTGCAGGCCGATGCGGATCTCTTCGCCCTGGGCGATGCCATAGCTCTTGGCCAGCAGGATGATCTGCTTGGCCAGCCGCGCCTGCAGCGGCCGCGTGTTCAGGTCCTCGAACTGGTCGAACATCAGCCGCAGCCGGCGGCAGTTCAGCCGCAGCAGCGCGTCGTACAGCTCGGTGTGGCGCGCCAGCAGGTCCTTGAAGTCGGGCTTGCGCACGCACAGCAAGGTGGTCTGGCCGTGCGCGTCGGCATCGTGCGTGCGCGGCAGGCCGTCGAAGAGCGAGATGTCGCCGAACCAGATGCCGGGCTCGGCGTAGGTCAGCGTAACCTGCTTGCCCGACAGCGACACCGAGCTGATGCGCACCGCGCCCAGGGCCACGCCGCACCATTCCTCGGCCGCGGCGCCGCGCGAGCTGAGCGGTGCGCCATCCTTCAGCCGGCGCACGAGGGCGCGCGCCAGGATGTCCTCGCGCAGCGCCGGCGAGAGCTTGGAGAACCAGGCGCCGGAATCGATGTTGCGGCGCTCCTCGACGCTGAGGGTCGATGCGTTCATGTCTGCGTGAGGCGGGTAGTCACGGCCTTCATTCTGGGTCAATGCTAACCGTGCGCTGTTGCACGAACGGCCGCGTGCGGCGGGAGGGCCTGCACGGACACGCGTGCTAGAGTGGTTCGCAGATGTAGCGTCACCAGAACCCACGCATGTTCCAGCGGCCGCTGAGTTCCGCGCTCCTGCTGCTCGCCGGATTTGCGACCGTCTCGCCGGTGCGGGCGCTGGGCTTTGGCCGCGTCCCCGAATCGATTCCCTTCGCCCAGCCGCTGGATCTGTCGGTGCCGGTGCAGCTGGGCGGTGCGGCGATGCCGCCACCGGGCTGCCTGCAGGGGCAGGTGCTCCTGGGCGAGCATCGGCTGCCACCGAGCAGCCTGCAGATGCAGATGGAAGGCAGCGGCGAGGACGCCCGCGTGCGCATCCGCAGTGCCGTCGTGGTGCAGGAACCGACCGTGACCGTGCAGCTCACGCTGGGCTGCAGTGGCGCGGTGTCGCGGCAGTTCGTGTTCTTTGCCGACCTGGTGCCGCAGCGCGCAGGCGCCGACGCGGTGCCGGCGGCCGTGGCCGCGCTCGGCGCGGAGCGTCCGCGGCCGGCCCCGCTGCCGAGCGCCCGCGCGCTAGGCACCGACGTCCCGCCGACGCCGCCACGTGCGAAGCCCGAGCCGCCCCCCGCTCCGCCCCGCGCTCCGTCCCCTGCGCCTCCGCCTACGACGCCCACCGCCGACGACGCCGCCCTGAATGCGGCGTGGCAGGCGGCCGCGGCGGCACAGGCTGCCGCCTCGGCCGCCGAGCAGCGTCTGGCTGGGGTGCAGGCCGACCTGGAACGGTTGCGCGCGGAGGCGGCGGCCCAGCGCGCGCTGGTCGCCGAGCTGCGCACGCAGCAGGCCGTGCCCGGCGACCCGAGCCGCGTGCAGGCGGCGTTGATCGCCTTCGTGGTGTCGCTCGGGCTGGTGGCGCTCTGGCTCGGATGGCGCATACGCAGCGCCCGGCAGGAGCGGCCGGTCACGGACTGGCAAGGGCTCGTCGACTTCGACGACGAGGCCATGTCCGAACCGTTCAGACCGCAAGCTCCGGCCACGTGGGAGCCCGCCGCGGACCGGCCCATGGCACAGGCCCCCGAGCACGCGCCGAGCTCCGCGATGAGCGTGGACGAACTGATCGACCTGGAGCAGGAGGTGGAGTTCTTCCTGCTGCTGGGCGACGAGCATGCGGCGGTCGACCTGCTCGAGGCCCATCTGCGGCACCGCGGCATGGCCAGCCCGCTGCCTTGCCTGCAGCTGCTGCAGATGCACCGCCGGCACGGGGACCGCGAAGCCTACGACCGGGTGGCGAGCCGCCTGGGGGCTAACCCGCCCGATTGGCAAGCCGACCGGGAGGCCGGCCGGACGTCCGGCCGCGGCCTGCTGGACTGCCCGGTGCTGCTGGCCGAACTGCAGGCCCAATGGGCGTCCCCGGCGCAGGCCGTGGGCTGGCTGCAAGCGCAGCTGTTCAGCGCACCCGGCCCCGACCGGCCCGGGTTGCCGGCCTACCGCGACCTGCTGACCTTGTTCATCGTGGCGCGGGACCTGCACCGCCAGGCGGATGGGCTGGAGACCGACGTGGACCTGCTGTTGCCGCTGGCGGACGGCGACGAACGGGTTGCGACGCAGAGGACGTCGATCTTCGACCGGCTGGAGCCGGGTGGCGGCGCGCCGACGGCGGATTCGGCCGTCGACGTCAACCTGAACGAGCCGGCCGCGCGGTCTTAGCGCGCTACAGCTTCTGCAGGCGCTGCAACGCCGTCTGCAAGGTCTCGTCGCGCTTGGCGAAGCACAGCCGGGCGATGCGCTGCTCGAAGCCGTCGGCGTAGAAGGCCGACAGCGGAATGGCCGCCACGCCGATCTCGGTGGTCAGCCACTCGCAGAACTTGGCCTCGGGCAGGTCGCTCACCAAGGCGTAGTCCACGCACTGGAAATAGCTGCCCTCGCTGGGCAGCATGCGCAGCCGCGTCGCTGCCAGCCCGGCGCGGAACAGGTCGCGCTTGCGCTGGTAGAAGGCCGGCAGTTCCAGGTAGTGGCGCGGCTCGGCCATGTAGCGCGCCAGCCCGTGCTGCATCGGCGTGTTCACCGTGAAGACGTTGAACTGATGCACCTTGCGGAACTCCGCCATCAGCGGCGCCGGCGCCACCACGTAGCCGACCTTCCAGCCGGTGACGTGGTAGGTCTTGCCGAAGCTGGAGACGACGAAGCAGCGCGAGGCCAGCGCCGGGATCGACGCGGCGCTGACGTGCGGCACGCCGTCGAAGACCATGTGCTCGTAGACCTCGTCGCTGATCAGCAGGATGTCGGTGGGTGCCAGCAGGTTGGCCAGTTGCTGCATCTCGGCCGCGGTCCACACGGTGGCGCTGGGGTTGTGCGGCGAGTTCACCATGATGAGCCGCGTGCGCGGCGTGATCGCGGCGGCGATGCGCGCGAAATCGGGGCGGAAGCTGCCCGGCGTCAGCGGCACGCGCACCACCACGCCGCCGGCCAGTTCGATGTTTGGCGCGTAGCTGTCGTAGCAGGGCTCCAGCACGATGACTTCGTCGCCGGGGTGCACGCAGCACAGCACCGCGGTCAGGATGGCCTGCGTGGCGCCGGCGGTGATCGTCACCTCGGTGTCGGGGTCGTAGTGCCGGCCGTACAGCGCCTCGACCTTGTGCGCCACCGCCTGGCGCAGCGGCGCCACGCCCGGCATCGGCGGGTACTGGTTCAGGCCCTCGCGCATGGCGGCGCTGACCAGGTCCAGCAGCGCGGGGTCGCAATCGAAGTCGGGGAAGCCCTGGCCCAGGTTGACCGCGCCGTGCTGCTGCGCCAGCGCCGACATCACGGTGAAGATGGTGGTGCCGACCTGCGGCAGGCGGCTCTCGATGGGCGGGGTGATGTTCGATGGTTGCATGTTCAAGCGCTACGGCGTGTCAGAAGCACCGCGCCAACGGGCGACCGAAGGCCGTTACGGGTGATGCCAATTCATAGCTGGTAGTCGTCGTCACCGCCGCCGCTCATGGCGCGCTGGATCAGCGCGCGCGTCAGGCGGTCCGACAGCAGTTCGGCAAAAGTGTAGACAAAGTGGCGCAGGTAGGCACCGCGGCGGAAGGCGACACGCGACACGTTCTGGCCAAAGAGATGGCCCACCGGATGGCAGACCAGGTCGCCGTCCGCGGGCTCGTCGCGCACCGCCATCTCGGCCACGATGCCGGTGCCCAGCCCCAGCCGCACGTAGGTCTTGATGACGTCCGAATCCAGCGCCTCCAACGCGAACTGCGGCTTCAGCCGCGCCTTGGCGAAGGCGGCGTCGATGCGCGAGCGGCCGCTGACGGTGGGGTGGTAGGTGACCAGCGGCTCGACGGCCAGCTGCTCCAGCGACGGCCGGTCCACCGTCGCCAGCGCATGCGTGCGCGGCACGACCAGCGCATGCTGCCATTCGTAGCACGGCAAGGTCACCAGGTCGTCCACCTCGCTCAGCGATTCGGTGGCCAGGCCGATGTCGGCAACTTCCGACAGCAGCATGCGCGCCACCTGCTCCGGCGTGCCCTGGTGCAGCACCACCTGCACCTTCGGGTAGCGGCGGCGCAGCAGCGCCACCGGGCCCGGCAGCACGTAGCGCGCCTGCGTGTGCGTGGTGGCGATGGACAGCGTGCCGGCCTCCTGCTTGGAGAACTCCTCGCCGATGCGCTTCAGGTTGGCCACCTCGCGCAGGATGATGTCGATGGCCTTCAGCACCTCCTGCCCGGGCTCGGTGACGCGGCGCAGCCGCTTGCCGTGGCGCGCGAAGATGTCGATGCCCAGCTCTTCCTCCAGCTCGAGGATGGCCTTGCTGATGCCGGGCTGCGAGGTGTACAGCGCCTTCGCCGTCTCGGTGAGGTTGAGGTTGCGGCGCACGGCCTCCTGCACGAAGCGGAACTGGTGCAGGTTCATGCGCCGTCCTCGTCGCTCAGCGCCACCGCGGCGGCGGCCATGGCCTGGGCCACGGTGTCCATCTCGCCGATGGCCGCGTGCAGGGTCCAGCGGACATCGGGATGGCGCTGGCGCAGCTGGTCGATCATCGGTGGCAGGTCCTTGCGCAGGTGGCCGCCGGTGCCCAGGAACATCGGCAGCACGTCGATATGGCGGCAGCCGGCCGCGCACAGTTCGGCGCCGGCTTCAGGCAGCGTCGGCGACATCAGCTCCAGAAAGGCCAGCCGCAACTGCAGCGCCGGCCGCTGCCGCCGCACCCTCGCGGCGACGGCCTCGAAGGGTGCGGCCCAGCGCGGGTCGCGCGCGCCGTGGGCGAAGAGGATCAACCCCCGCGCGCTCATGCGGCGTCCCCGCGGCCCGCGGCACGCTGGCTGCGGCGGAGCTGGCGCCTGCGGGACGGCCGCGCCGCGCTCATCGGTAGCGCACCAGCCAGCCGAAGGCGGCCAGCGACAGCAGCATGAATGCCGCACTGGGCATGGCCGCCACCAGCCAGGGCGTCCAGCCGCGCAGCATGCCGATGTGGCCGGCCACGTTGTTGAGCAGCACGAAGCTGATGCCGAGCATGATGCCGCCGAAGACCTTCAGGCTGATGCCGCCGGCCCGCGCGTGCAGGTAGGCGAAGGGCAGCGCCAGGGTGGTCAGCACCAGGCAGGCCAGCGGATACAGCGCCTTCTTCCAGAACTGGATCTCGTAGCGTTGCGCGGCCTGCTCCTGGTCGCTGAGGTGCATGCTGTAGCGCCACAGCTCGGTGGTCGACATGGTCTTCAGCGGCAGCACTGCGGCGGAGACGACGCCGGCGCTCAGCGTGCTGGGCCACGACAGCTTTTCCAGGTGCTGGCGCCGCACGGCGTCCTGCGCGCTGCCGCCGCCTTGCGGCCAGGTGGTGACGTCGGCGTCGGTCAGCGTCCAGGTGCCGTCGGCGCCGACCTTGCCCTTCTGCGCGACGATGCGCGAGACGTGGCCGCCCTCGGCGTCGAACTCGAAGATGCGGATGCCGCCCAGGTGGCCGCTGCCGTCGATGCGGGTGACGTTGACCGCATAGGTGCGCTCGCCGGCCTCGGTGCTGCGGCGCTCCTTGAGCCAGGCGCCCCCGGTGCCCAGCTTGCGCCCGCCGGTGACCGCGGCCTTGACCAGCGCCGTCTGCGTCTCGGTGAAAGGCACCAGGTAGTCGCCCAGCGCAAAGGTCACGGCACTGAAACCCAGCGCCAGCAGCGCCAGCAGGCGCAGCGCGCGCAGCGGGCTCAGCCCGCTGGTGCGCAGGATGGTGAACTCCGAGGTCTGTGCCAGGCGCGCCATGGAATAGATGGTGCCGATCAGCACGGCGATGGGCAGCAGCTCGTACAGGTTGCCCGGCACCTCGAGCAGCGCACCGACGACCGCGGCCCACAGCGTGAAGCCGGGCCGGCCCAACTGTTGCAACTCGTCGACGAAATCGATGAAGAAGGACAGCGACAGGAAGGCCAGCGCGACGAAGACCACCGACAGCGTAATGTCGCGGTAGAGCATGCGGCGCACGGTCCTCATGCGGCGAGCACGCGCCGCGTGCGGCGCCTGAAGTGCAAGACCGCGGCATGGTCGCGCCACCACAGCAGTGCCATGGCCACCAGGAACACCCCGCCGTGCAACGCGATGAGGGCCGTGGCCATGCGCAGGCGGCCGTTGGCCACCCAGGACTGGGTGACGTTGATCGAGTTGAAGTAGGTCAGCGACCCGAGCAGCGCGAACACCAGGTTCAGGCTGCTGGGCCGGCGCGTGTTGACGTGCGACAAGCCGATGGCCAGCAGCGACAGGTTCAGCGCCGCGAACATCAGGCCGAAGCGCCACACCAGTTCAGCCTGGTTGCGCTGCGTCGGCGCGCGCACCAGGTCGATGGTGTCCATGGTCTTCGGCGGCGCCTCCTGCACGCGGCGCAGCGCGTGGATGTCGATCAGCGCCCTGTAGGTTTCGAAGCCGGCCAGCGTGGTTTCCCCACTGGCCGTGTTGACATCGCTGCGCTGGCCCGATTCGAGCACCAGGAAGCGGTCGTCGCCTTCCACGTCGATGCGCCCGCTGTGGGCGGAGACCACGGACTCGATGTTGTCCTTGTTGGACAGCGCGAAGATGTTGTTGACGCTGACGTCGTCGCGCAGGTCGCGCTCGACGAAGAACACCCGCCGGCCGTCGGCCGAGCTGCGGAAGACGCCGGGGGTGATGCGCGCCAGGTCCGAGCGCTGCGCGTAGCGGTCGCGCAGCTCGCTGCTGTTGCGGTTGACCCAGGGCCAGGCGAAGGCCATCAGCAGGCACACCACCAGCAGCACCGGCCAGATGGTGCGCAGCACCGGGCGCACGAAGCGCGCCAGGTCCATGCCGCTGGCGAACCAGATGGCCATCTCGCTGTCGCGGTACATGCGGCCGAGCGTGACGACGATGGCCACGAACACCGACAGGTTGAGGATCATCGCCAGCTGCCCCAGCGTGGTGTAGCCCAGCACCAGCACGACGTCCTTGGGCTCGACCACGTCGCTGGCGGCCAGCGACAAGGTGCGCACCAGCAGCATGGTGATGACGATGGTCAACAGCACCACCAGCGTCGCGCCGAAGGTGCGGGCCAGCTCACGTCTCAGCGAGCTATCGAATAACATGGGCCGCTTTGCATTCGGGACCGGATTATGGACTTCAAGATACAGGTCGCCGAGCCGAAGGACTTGCGCCATGCGGCGGTGGACGCGCTGCTGCTGGTGGTCGGCGAGGGCACGGCGCCGCAGTCGCTGGGCAAGGGGCTCGGCACGGCGCTCGAACAGGCGTTGAAGCACGGCGACCTGGCCTACAAGGGCGGGCGCACGCTGTACCTGCAGGATGTGTCGGGCGTCAAGGCGCCGCGCGTGGTCTTCGTGGCCGCCGCCTCGTCGACGGCCAAGGCCTTCCGGTCGGCCGTGGGCGCGGGTCTGGCCCTGCTCAAGGGCGGCGGTGCGCGCCAGTTGCTGGTGGCGTCGCTGCTGCCGCAGCCGCTGGACGAGAGCCATGCGCAGGCGCTGCCGGCGGCCGTCGGCGATGCGCTGTATGTCTATCGCCATACCAAGCCCTCGGCGCCGGCGGCGTCCAAGCTGCAGCGCGTGAGCCTGGCCTGCGGCGCATCCGACGCCGCCGCGTTGCGCGCCGGTCTGGAGCGCGGCGAGGCCATGGCCGCGGGCGTGGCGCTGGCGCGCGAATGTGCCAACCGGCCGGGCAACCACTGCACGCCGTCCTTCCTGGCCGACGAGGCACGCCGCCTGGGCAAGGGGCACGACCTGGAGGTGCAGGTGCTCGGCCGCAAGGAGGTCGAAAAGCTGGGCATGGGTTGCCTGCTGGCCGTGGCGCAGGGCTCCGAGCAGCCGCTGAAGTTCATCGTGCTGCAGTACCACGGCGCGCCCAAGTCGAGCGCGCCGCTGGTGCTGGTGGGCAAGGGCATCACCTTCGATACCGGCGGCATCTCCATCAAGCCGGCCGCCGAGATGGACGAGATGAAGTTCGACATGGGCGGCGCGGCCAGCGTGCTGGGCACCTTCCGCGCGGTGGCGCAGTTGAAGCCCAAGCTCAACCTGGTCGGCCTGATCCCGGCCTGCGAGAACATGCCCGGCGGCCGGGCCGTGAAGCCGGGCGACGTGGTCACCAGCCTGTCCGGCCAGACGGTGGAGATCCTGAACACCGACGCCGAGGGCCGGCTCATCCTGTGCGACGCACTGACCTATGCCGAGCGCTTCAAGCCGGCGGCGGTGGTCGACATCGCCACGCTCACCGGGGCCTGCGTCATCGCGCTGGGACACCACCGCAGTGGCCTGTTCAGCCCGGACGATGCGCTGGCCGCTGAATTGCAGCAGGCCGGCGAGGCCGCGCTCGACCCCTGCTGGCGCATGCCGCTGGACGAGGAATACGACGACGGCCTGAAGAGCAACTTCGCGGACATGGGCAATGTCGGCCCGCGGGCGGGTGGCGCCATCACCGCGGCGATGTTCCTGAAGCGCTACGCCGGCAAGTACCCCTGGGCGCACCTGGACATTGCCGGCACGGCCTGGAAGTCGGGCGCGGCCAAGGGCGCGACCGGGCGGCCGGTGCCCTTGCTCACGCAGTTCGTGCTGGGCCGCGCCCGCTAGAACGCCGGTGCCGCAGGTCGAGTTCCACAGCGGCGTCGAGCAGCCGCTTCACTTCGCCTGCCGGCTGCTGCGCAAGGCTTGGCGGCAGGGTGTCGCGGTGGCGGTGACGGCGCCGGCGCAGACGCTGCAGGCGCTGGACCGCGAGCTGTGGACCTTCGAGGCCCAGGAATTCGTGCCGCACCTGCGCGTGCGCCCCGGGCAGGCGGCCGACGCCGCGCTGCGTCGCACGCCGATCTGGCTGTGCGAGGCCGAGGTGCCGAACCCCGGGCCCGAGGTGCTGCTGAACCTGGGGGCCGAACCGGGCGACGCGCTGGAGCGCTACCAGCGCGTCATCGAAGTCGTGCCCGAGGATGCCGAGTTGCGCCAGCGCGCCCGGGCGCGCTGGCGTGCCTACGAGGCCCGCGGCTGGCCGATCAAGCACCACGCCAAGGCCGGCGGCTGAGCTGGCTATGCTCGCTTCCCCGGTATCCGGGGTGGCTTGTCAATCCCGTATCATGGTGGGTACATCTTTTTCAGAGGAACCTCGTTCATGAGCAAGTTCACCCTGTCTGTGGTCGCTGCAGCGGCCATCCTGCTGGCGGCCTGCGGCAAGAAGGAAGAAGCGCCCGCGGCGGCGGCGCCCGCGCCGGCTGCGGCGCCTGCACCGGCACCGGCGGCTGAACTGGTCGTCAAGATCGGCCACGTCGGCCCGACCAGCGGCGCCATCGCGCACCTGGGCAAGGACAACGAAATGGGCGCGCGCATGGCCATCGAGGATCTGAACGCCAAGGGCGTGATGATCGGCGGCCAGAAGGCCAAGTTCGAACTGCTGGCCGAAGACGACGCCGCCGACCCGAAGCAGGGCACGGCCGTGGCGCAGAAGCTGGTCGACGCCAAGGTCAACGGCGTGATCGGCCACCTCAACTCCGGCACCACGATCCCCGCCTCGCAGATCTACAACACCGCCGGCATTCCGCAGATCTCGCCGTCGGCCACCAACCCGAAGTACACCCGCCAGGGCTTCAACACCGCCTTCCGCGTGGTGGCCGATGACGTGCACCTGGGCGGCACGCTGGGCAAGTACGCGGTCAACGACCTGAAGGGCAAGACCATCGCCGTCATCGACGACCGCACCGCCTACGGCCAGGGCGTCGCCGACGAATTCGAGAAGGCCGCCAAGGCCGCCGGCGGCTCGACGCTGGACCGCCAGTTCACCACCGACAAGGCCACCGACTTCACCGCGATCCTCACGCAGATCAAGTCGAAGAAGCCGGACATCGTCTTCTTCGGCGGCATGGACGCCGTGGCCGGCCCGATGATGCGCCAGATGAAACAACTGGGCATCAACGCCAAGTTCATGGGCGGCGACGGCATCTGCTCTAGCGAGCTGCCCAAGCTGGCCGCCGGCGCAATGGCCGATGGCCAGGTGGTGTGCGCCGAGGCGGGCGGTGTCGAAGGCGAACAGAAGGCCGGCATGGACCAGTTCCGTGACAAGTTCAAGGCCAAGTTCAACACCGACGTCCAGGTGTATGCGCCGTACGTGTACGACGCCGTGATGGTGATGGCCGCCGCGATGGAGAAGGCCGGTTCGGCCGATCCGGCCAAGTACCTGCCCGTGCTGGCCAAGACCGACGGCTACAAGGGCGTCACCGGCACCATCGCCTTCGACGAGAAGGGCGACATCAAGAACGGCGCGCTGACCCTGTACACCTACAAGGACGGCAAGCGCGAGCAGATCGCCGTGGTGCGCTGAGCCCCGCGCTCGACGCAAGACAAAGGCGCCCGCAAGGGCGCCTTTTTTATTCCGGAGTCGGCAGCCGGCCGTAGAGGCGGCACAGCGCCGCCAGGCGCTGCGCATGCCAGTCGTGCACCTGACTCCACTGCATGCGCCAGCGCCACCAGCCCGCGCTCTGGCCGGGGAAGTTCATGCGGGCCTCGGTGGGCAGCGACAGCAGGTCCTGCATCGCATAGATCGCCGTATCGGCCACCGACGCGCAGGCGCTGCGGATCAGCGCCCAGGCCATGTCCGCGCCGTCCACATCCAGATAGGCGCGTGCGAACTCGCGCTCGTGCTCGCGGGCCGTGGCCCACCAGCCGAGGGTGGTGTCGTTGTCGTGCGTGCCCGGATAGATCACCGTGTCGCGCTCATGGTGGTGCGGCAGGAAGCTGTTGCGGGCGTCGTCGCCGAAGGCGAACTGCAGGATGCGCATGCCGGGGAAGGCGAAGCGTCGGCGCAGCGCCTCCACGTCCGGCGTGATCACGCCCAGGTCCTCGGCGATCACCGGCATCGGCCCCAGCGCCGCGGCGATGGCCTCGAACAGTGCCGCGCCCGGGCCGTCGCGCCAGCGGCCGTGGATGGCCGTGGGCTCGCTGGCCGGAATCTCCCAGTAGCCGGCAAAGCCGCGGAAGTGGTCGATGCGCACCACGTCCACCAGCTCGAAGACCTGGCGCAGGCGCTGCACCCACCAGGCGAAGCCATCGCGCGCATGGGCCGGCCAGCGGTACAGCGGGTTGCCCCAGCGCTGGCCGGTGGCGCTGAAGAAATCCGGCGGCACGCCGGCCACCACGGTGGGCATGCCGTCGGTCCCCAGTTCGAACAGCGACTGATGCGCCCAGACCTCGGCGCTGTGGTGGCCGATGAAGATGGGCACGTCGCCGACGATCTTCACCCCGCGGCCGTTGGCATAGGCTCTGAGCTTCAGCCACTGGCGGAAGAAACTCCACTGGCAGAACTTCCAGAAGGCGATGCGGCCGGCATGACGCGCCGCCGCCTGGGCCAGCGCCCGCGGCTCGCGTTGCGCCAGTGGCTCGGGCCACGACGGCCAGATGCGGAAGTCGTGCGCCTCGCTCAGCGCCATGAACAGGCTGTAGTCGTCCAGCCAGCCGGCCTGCGCGGCGCAGAAGGCGTCGAAGTCGGTGCGGCTGGCGTGCGGCGCAGGCAAGGCCAGGAAGCGCTGTGCCGCCCAGTCCAGGCGCTGCATGCGGTAAGGCCGCACCAGCGCATAGTCGACGTGCAGTTCGCTCAGTCCGGCCACCGGCGCCAGTTCCTCGGCCGACAGCCAGCCCTGCTGGTGCAGCTCCTGCAAGTCGATGAGCAGCGGGTTGCCGGCAAAGGCGGAGTCGCTGGCATAGGGCGAGTCGCCGGCGCCGATCGGGTTCAGCGGCAGGATCTGCCACAGCGACTGCCCGGCCGAGACCAGCCAGTCGACGAAGTGGTAGGCCGCCGGCCCGCAGTCGCCGCTGCCGTGCGGCCCGGGCAGTGAAGTGGGGTGCAGCAGCACGCCGCTGACGCGTGGGAAGTGCATCAGGCCTCCAGACGCAGCAGGCACACGCAACGCGGCGCCAAGGGGTAGGTCGGCGCGTCGATCGAGGTGCCCGCCTGCGACGACGAAGCGGCGCTGTCCAGCAGCCGTCGCCAGCGGCCCGCCGGCAGCCGGAAGTCGACACCCTGCGCGCCGGCGTTGACCAGCAGCAGCAGCGGCGCGCCGCCGTCCCCGGGCGGCCCCACCCGCAGGCCGAAGGCGCGCGCGGCGGGGTCGTGCCAGCGCTCGCCCTGCAGCGCCTCGCCGTCCGGCTGCAGCCAGCGCAGGCCGTCGTTGCCGCTTGGGTCGACGGCGTCGTCGTACCAGCGGTCGCCGAGCGGCTTGATCTGGCGGCGCAGGCGGATCAAGGCGGCGCAGAAGTCGATCAGCCCGTCGTCGGCCTGCGACCAGTCGATCCAGGTGATGGGGTTGTCCTGACAGTAGGGGTTGTTGTTGCCCTGTTGCGTGTGGCCCAGTTCGTCGCCCGCTGCCAGCATGGGCGTGCCCTGCGCCAGCAGCAGCGTGGCCAGCAGCGCGCGCTGCAGTCGCGCGCGCAGGGCCTGCACGGCCGGGTCGCCGGTGGGGCCTTCGATGCCGCAGTTCCAGCTGAGGTTGTGGGCATGGCCGTCGCGGTTGTCCTCGCCGTTGGCCTGGTTGTGGCGCCGGTCGTAGCTGACCAGGTCGCGCAAGGTGAAGCCGTCGTGCGAGACCACGTAGTTCAGCGACGCGGCGGGCGCGCGCGCGGCCGGCCGGAACAGCTCGGACGAGGCACACCAGCGGCGCGCGAATTCGGCCCGCGTGCCATCGCCCCGCAGCCACCAGGCGCGTGCGGTGTCGCGGAAGCGGTCGTTCCATTCCACCCAGCCGGGCGGGAACTGCCCCAGTTGGTAGCCGCCGGGGCCGATGTCCCAGGGCTCGGCGATCAGCTTGACGCCGGCCAGCAGCGGGTCCTGCGCGATGCAGGCGAAGAAGGCGGCGTGGCGATCGAAGCCCTGCGCGTCGCGCCCGAGCACGGTCGCCAGGTCGAAGCGGAAGCCGTCGACGTGCATCTCCTGCACCCAGTAGCGCAGGCTGTCCATGACCATCTGCAGCACGCGCGGCTGGCTCAGATTGAGCGTGTTGCCGCAGCCGCTGTGGTTGTCGTAGTGGCGCGCGTCGCCGGGGCGCAGCAGGTAGTAGCTGGCGTTGTCCAGCCCGCGCCAGCTGAGGGTGGGGCCGAACTCGTCGGTCTCCGCGGTGTGGTTGTAGACCACGTCCAGGATGACCTCGATGCCCGCGGCATGCAGGCGCCGCACCATCTGCCGGAACTCGTCGCGCACCGCCTGGCCGCCGGCGCGCAGCGCGGCTTCGCTCGCATAGCGTGCCTCGGGGCAGAAGAAGGCCAGCGTGTTGTAGCCCCAGTAGTTGCGCAAGCCCATGCGCACCAGCCGCTGCTCGTCGATGTACTGCTGCACCGGCAGCAGGCTCACCGCGGTGACGCCCAGGCGCTGCAGGTGGGCGATGGCCGCATCCGACGCCAGGCCGGCGTATGTGCCGCGCTGCGCCTCGGGCACGCCGGGGTGCTGCTGGCTGAAGCCGCGCACGTGCATTTCGTAGAGCACGCTGTCGCCCCACGGCGTGCGCGGCGCTGCGTCGTCGCCCCAGTCGAAGGTGTCGCGCACCACGCGTGCCTTGAGTGCCGTGGCGCCGTTGTCCTGCCGGTCCATCTGTCCGTCGGCCGTGTCGCCGCGGTGAGCCGCGTCCCAACGGAAGCTGCCGACCGTCTCGCGCGCATAGGGGTCGAGCAGCAGCTTGTGCGGGTTGAAGCGCTGTCCCATCGACGGCGCCCAGGGCCCCTGCGCGCGCAGGCCGTACACCAGCCCGGGGCCGGCGCCGGCCAGGTGGGCATGCCAGAGGTCGCCGCTGCGCACCAGCGGCGCGCGCTGGACTTCCGCTTCGCCGCGCGGGTCGTACAGGCACAGCTCGACGGCGGTGGCGTGCGCGGAGAACACGGCGAAGTTGACGCCCAGGGCGTCCACCGTCGCGCCCAGCGGCCACGGCCGGCCGGCCGACGGCGTCAGGGCTTGCACTCGAACATCACCGTGGCCAGCGGCGGCAGGTCGATGAGGATCGAGTCGCCGCGGCCGTCGTGTCCGATCGGCTGCGATTCCGCCATGCCGAAGGGCGTGCCGACGTTGCTGCCGCCGTACCAGGCCGAGTCGGTGTTCAGCACCTCCTGCCAGCGCCCGGCGCGCGGCACGCCGACGCGCCAGCCGCGGCGCACCACCGGCGTGAAGTTGCACACCACCAGCACCAGCGAGCGCCCGTCGAGGCTGCGGCGCACGAAGCTCAGCACACTGTGCGCGGCGTCGCTGTGCGAGATCCATTCGAAACCCTGGGGCACGAAGTCGCCTTGGTGCAGCGCCGCGAGCTCGCGGTGCAGCCGGTTCAGGTCGCGCACCAGCGACTGCACGCCGGCATGCAGCGGGTCGGCCGTCAGGTGCCAGTCCAGGCTCTGGTCGTGATTCCACTCGCGCTCCTGCGCGAACTCGTTGCCCATGAACAGCAGCTTCTTGCCCGGGTGGCCGAACATGAAGCCGTAGTAGGCGCGCAGGTTGGCGAACTTCTGACAGCGGTCGCCGGGCATCTTCTGCAGCATCGAGCCCTTGCCGTGAACCACCTCGTCGTGCGACAGCGGCAGCACGAAGTTCTCGCTGAAGGCGTACATCAGGCCGAAGCTCATCTCGCCGTGATGGTGCTTGCGGTGCGCCGGGTCGCGGGACATGTACTTCAGCGTGTCGTGCATCCAGCCCATGTTCCATTTGTAGTGGAAGCCCAGTCCGCCGGCATAGGTGGGGCGCGACACGCCCGGGAAGGCGGTCGATTCCTCGGCCAGCGTCACCGCCTGAGCACGTTGCGTGCCCACCACCTCGTTGACGCGCTTCAGGAAGGCGATGGCCTCCAGGTTCTCGCGGCCGCCGTACTGGTTGGGCACCCACTCGCCGGGCTTGCGGCTGTAGTCGCGGTAGAGCATCGAGGCCACCGCGTCGATGCGCAGGCCGTCGGCGCCGTAGCGCTCCAGCCAGTACAGCGCGCTGCCGACCAGGAAGTTCTGCACCTCGGTGCGGCCGAAGTTGTAGATCAGCGTGTTCCAGTCCTGGTGGAAGCCTTCGCGCGGGTCGGCGTATTCGTAGAGCGCGCTGCCGTCGAACTGCGCCAGGCCGTGCGCGTCGGTGGGGAAGTGCGCCGGCACCCAGTCCAGCAGCACGCCGATGCCGGCGGCATGCGCGCGCTCGATCAGCCGTGCCAGGCCGGCCGGCTCGCCGAAGCGCGCGGTGGGCGCGTACAGCCCCAGCGTCTGGTAGCCCCAGGAGCCGTCGAAGGGGTGTTCGGTGATGGGCAGCAGCTCCAGGTGCGTGAAGCCCATGTGCGCCGCATAGCCCACCAGCTGGTCGGCCAGCTCGTCCCAGGTCAGCCAGCGGTTGCCGTCCTCCACGTGGCGCCGCCATGAGCCCAGGTGCACCTCGTAGATGCTCATCGGCGCGTCCAGCGCGTTGGCGCGCTGGCGTGCGGCTGAGAATGGCTGCACCGGCGGCAGCGGCGCCACCACGCTGGCCGTGGCCGGGCGCAGCTCGGCCCGGCGCGCGTAGGGGTCCACCTTCTGCGGCAGCAGTTGGCCGTCCTGCGACAGCAGCTCGAACTTGTAGCAGGCCCCTTCGCCCACGCCGGGCAGGAAGATCTCCCAGATGCCGCACTCGCGGCGCAGCCGCATCGGGTGGCGCCGGCCGTCCCAGCCGTTGAAGTCGCCGACCACGCTGACGCGTGCGGCATTCGGCGCCCATACCGCAAAGCTGCAGCCGGCCACGCCTTCGTGCGTGCGCGGCATCGCGCCCAGGGTCTCGAAGGGCCGCAGGTGCGAGCCTTCGCTCAGCAGCCAAGCGTCGAGCTCACCCAGCACCGGGCCGAAGCGGTAGGGGTCGTCGAGCGTCGCCGCGTCGCCGCCCGGCCAGCGCACCTGCAACCGGTAGGGCTGGCTGCGGTGCAGGGTGCCTTCGAACAGCCCTGCCGCATCGCGCTGGCGCAGCGACGCCAGCAGGCGGCCATCGGCGGCGACGGCGTCCACCTCGGCGGCGCCGGGCAGGAAGGCCGCCAGCTGCACGCTGCCGCCGGGCTGCGCATGCGGCCCCAGCACGCTGAAGGGGTCGGCATGCCGGCCCTGGCACACCTGTCGCACGTCGTGGTCGGACAGCATCGCTCAGCTCATGCCGGGCTTCGGTTCGATATGCCAGATCTCTTGGGCATAGGCGCGAATGGTGCGGTCCGACGAGAACGGCCCCATGCCGGCGACGTTGAGGATGGCCGAGCGGGCCCAGGCCGGCCGGTCGCGGAACAGCGCGTCGACGCGGGCCTGCGTCTGCAGGTAGCTGTCGTAGTCGGCCAGCAGCTGGTAGTGGTCGCCGCCCCACAGCAGCGCGTCCACCAGGCCGCGGTAGCGGTCGGGCTCGTCGGGCGAGAAGGCACCGCTGCCGATGGCCTGCAGCACCCCGCGCAGCCGCGGGTTCTGCTCGTGGATGCGCAGCGGCTGGTAGCCGCTTTCGCGCAGCGCGGCGACTTCATGCGCGCGGTGGCCGAAGATGAAGATGTGCGCGTCGCCGACGCACTGCCGGATCTCGATGTTGGCGCCGTCGTCGGTGCCGATGGTCAGCGCGCCGTTCAGCGCCAGCTTCATGTTGCCGGTGCCCGAGGCTTCGGTGCCGGCGGTGGAAATCTGCTCGGACAGGTCGGCGCCGGGCATGATCATCTCGGCCACCGACACGCCGTAGTTGGGCACGAACACCAGCTTCAGCCGGCCGCCGAGGCGGGCGTCGTGGTTGATCACCTGGCCGACGTCATGGATCAGCCGGATGATCTGCTTGGCCATGTGGTAGCTGGACGCCGCCTTGCCGGCGAAGATCACCGTGCGCGGCACCCAGTCGGCGCCGGGCGCGGCCAGCATCTCCTGGTAGCGCGTCACCACGTGCAGCAGGTTCAGCAGCTGGCGCTTGTATTCGTGGATGCGCTTGACCTGCACGTCGAACAGGCTGTGCGCGTCGACGGGCACGCCCACCTGCGCCTCGATGTAGGCCGCCAGGCGCTGCTTGTTGGCATGCTTGACGGCCAGGAACGCGTCGCGGAAGGCGGCGTCGTCGGCCAGCGGCCGCAGGCTGCGCAGCTGGTCCAGGTCGAGCCGCCAGCCGTCGCCGATGTGCTGGTCGAGCAGCCGGCTCAGGCCCGGATTGGCATGCGCCAGCCAGCGCCGCGGCGTGACGCCGTTGGTCATGTTGGTGAAGCGCTCGGGCCACAGGCTGGCGAAGTCGGCGAAGATGGTGCGCACCAGCAGGTCGGAGTGCAGCGCCGACACGCCGTTGACCTTGTGGCTGCCGACCACCGACAGGTGCGCCATGCGCACGCGGCGCTCGCCGCCTTCGTCGATCAGCGACAGGCGGCGCAGGAAGTCGTGGTCGCCCGGCCGCTGCGCGGCGGCATGGTCCAGCAGGTCCTGGTTGATGTGCAGGATGATCTCCAGGTGCCGCGGCAGCACGTGCTGCATCAGGCCCACCGACCAGGTCTCCAGCGCCTCGGGCATCAGCGTGTGGTTGGTGTAGCTGAACACGCGCTGTGTGCTCGCCCAGGCGTCGGCCCAGGGCAGGCCGTGCTCGTCGCACAGCACGCGCATCAGCTCGGCCACGCCGATGGCCGGGTGCGTGTCGTTCAGGTGGATGGCCACCTTGTCGGCCAAGGTGGCCAGCCCGCCGTGCTCGGCCAGGTGGCGGGCCACGATGTCCTGGATCGACGCGGCGGTGAAGAAGTACTCCTGGCGCAGCCGCAGCTCGCGCCCGGCCGGCGTGCTGTCGTTGGGGTAGAGCACCCAGGAGATGTTCTCGAACTCGTTCTTCACCTCGGCGGCGCGCGCATAGTCACCGCTGTTGAAGGCATGCAGATCGATGTGTTCCGGCGCCGCCGCGCGCCAAAGGCGCAAGGTGCTGACGCGCGGCGTGCCGTGCCCGGGCACGACCATGTCGTAGGCCTTGGCGTCCACCTCGGCGGCCGGCACCCAGCGTGCGCGGCCGCCGCTGTGGTCCACATGGCCGCCGAAGCGCACCGGATAGCGCACGCCGCGGCGCGGAAACTCCCACGGCGTGCCGTCGCCGAGCCAGGAATCGGGATGCTCGACCTGCCGGCCGTCGACGATGGACTGCGCGAACATGCCGTACTCGTAGCGGATGCCGTAGCCGAAAGACGGCAAACCGAGCGTGGCCATGGAATCCAGAAAGCACGCCGCCAGCCGGCCCAGGCCGCCGTTGCCCAGGGCGGCGTCGGCCTCCTGCTGCTCGATGTCCTCCAGACGCTGCGCCTGCGCCTGCAGCGCGGCGGCGGCGGGGCCTTGCAGCCCCAGCGCGGCCAGCGCATTGCCCAGCGTGCGCCCCATCAGGAACTCCATCGACAGGTAGTACACGCGCCGGCTGCCACGCTGCTCGCGCTGCGTGGCCACCCAGCGCTGCGACAGCTGTTCGCGCGCCAGCTGGGCCACGCCGCTCATCAGGTCGGCCGCGGAGGCGTCGGCCGGGGCGACGCCGACATGGTCCAGCAGCTGTCGCTGCAGTTCGGCGCCCAGGGGATTGGACTCGGTGAGGTTCATTGCTTTTGTACCGCGGCGTGTTCTTGCGCGCACTGGCGCACCGGAGTGCGAGTATCGCGCCTGCCGGCAGCGCACGACGCGCAACGGCATGCGGGACAATAGCTCCGCCGTGGAGCACGCCGCGGCAAACATCAGGGAAGCAGGGAGACGGCCGATGAACTCGAACTACCTCGCGCAAACTCTGGACCTGCCCAAGCGCGCCGTCGCGCTGGTGCTGGCCGGCGGCCGTGGCAGCCGGCTGCACAACCTGACCGACAGCCGCGCCAAGCCGGCGGTGTACTTCGGCGGCAAGTTCCGCATCATCGACTTCGCGCTGAGCAACTGCCTGAACTCCGGCATCCGGCGCATCGGCGTGATCACGCAGTACAAGAGCCACAGCCTGCTGCGCCACCTGCAGCGCGGCTGGGCCTTCATGAAGACCGAGATGAACGAGTTCGTCGACCTGCTGCCCGCGCAGCAGCGCATGGACGAAGAGAGCTGGTACCGCGGCACGGCGGACGCGGTGTCGCAGAACCAGGACATCATCGACAGCTACGAGGCCGACTACGTGATCGTGCTGGCCGGCGACCATGTCTACAAGATGAACTATGCGCTGATGCTCGCCGACCACGCGGCGCAGGGGCGCCCCTGCACCGTGGGCTGCATCGAGGTGCCGCGCAGCGAGGCCAGCGCCTTCGGCGTGATGGCCGTGGACGAGCAGCGGCGCATCACCGCCTTCGTCGAGAAGCCGATCGACCCGCCGGCCATGCCGGGCAAGCCGGACCGCTCTTTGGCCAGCATGGGCATCTACATCTTCGATGCCAAGTTCCTGTACCAGGAGCTCAAGCGCGACATGTCCGACCCGAACTCCAGCCACGACTTCGGCAAGGACATCATCCCGCGCGCCGTGCGCGAAGGCAATGCCGTGGCGCACCCGTTCGCGATGAGCTGCGTGGGTACCAAGCCCGGCCAGGAGCCTTATTGGCGTGACGTCGGCACCATCGACGCGTACTGGGACGCGAACATCGACCTGACGGCCACCGACCCGCTGCTCAACATGTACGACACGCAGTGGCCGATCATCACCTACCAGCCGCAGCTGCCGCCGGCGAAGTTCGTGCACAACCAGGACGACCGGCGCGGCATGGCCATCGAGTCGCTGACCTCGGGGGGCTGCATCATCTCCGGCCGCGTGTTCCGCTCGGTGCTGTTTTCCAGCGTGCGCGTGCACTCGTACTCGACGGTCAACTGGTCGGTGCTGCTGCCGCTGGTGCAGGTGGGGCGCGGCGTGCGCCTGAACCGCGTCGTCGTCGACCGTGGCTGCGAGTTGCCCGACGGCATGGTCATCGGCGAAGACCCGGTCGAGGACGCGCGGCGTTTCTATCGCACCGACAACGGCGTGACGCTGGTCACCCAGGCCATGCTCGACGCGTTGCCGCGCGCATGAAGGTCCTGCAGGTCGGCGCCGAGATCTACCCGCTGATCAAGACCGGCGGCCTGGCCGACGTGCTGGGCGCGCTGCCGCAGGCGCTGCAGGCGCAGGGTGCGGACGTGCGCCTGCTGCTGCCCGGGCTGCCGGGCATCATCGACGCGGTGCTGCACGCCAAGCGCGTGGCCCAGGTGGGCCCGGTGCTGGGCGCGGCGCGCGTCACCTTGCTGCTGGCGCAGATGCCCTACAGCCACTTGCCGGTGTACGTCATCGACGCGCCATTCCTGTACCGCCGCGGCGGCGGCCCGTACCAGGACCGGCGTGGCAACGAATGGGCCGACAACCTGCAGCGCTTCGGCGTGCTCGGCTGGATGGCCGCGCAGCTGGCGCAGGGCGAGCTGGACCCGGCCTGGGCACCGGAGGTCGTGCATGCGCACGACTGGCATGCGGCGATGAGCTGCGCCTACCTGCACGCCCACCCGGCCGGCACGGCAGCCTCGGTGTTCACCGTGCACAACCTGGCCTACCAGGGCTTGTTTCCGCATGACGACTGGGCGTTGCTGGGGCTGTCGTCGCGCTACATGTCGCCGGCCGCGCTGGAGTTCCACGGCCAGCTGTCGTTCATGAAGGCCGGGCTGAAGTTCGCCGACCGCGTGACCACCGTCAGCCCGACCTATGCCCGCGAGATCGCCACACCGGAATTCGGCGTGGGTCTGGAAGGCGTGATCCGCGGCCGCGGTGCGGACGTGTCGGGCATCCTCAACGGCATCGACACCAAGGTCTGGGACCCGAGCGCGGATGCGGCGCTGGCGCAGCGCTACAGCGCCGAACAGCCCGCCGGCAAGGCGGCCTGCAAGGCCGCGCTGCAGGCGCAGTTCGGCCTGGCGCCCGAGCCGGCCACCCCGCTGCTCGGCGTGGTGTCGCGGCTGACGTCGCAGAAGGGCCTGGACCTGGTGCTGTCGGTGCTGCCGGAGGTCGTGCGCATGGGCGGGCAGCTGGTGGTGCAGGGCACCGGCGACAGCGCGCTGGAAGCCGCCTTCCGCATGGCCGCCGACGCGCACCCGGGCCGCGTCGGCGTGCTGCTGGGCTACGACGAGAACGGCGCACACCGGCTGATCGCCGGCGCCGACATGATCCTGGTGCCGTCGCGCTTCGAGCCCTGCGGGCTGACGCAGATGTACGGCCTGCGCTACGGCACGGTGCCGGTGGTGCGGCGCGTCGGCGGCCTGGCCGACACGGTGCGCGACGCCGGCGCCGACGCAAGCGCCGGCAATGGCTTCGTCTTCGAAGGCGCCCAGCCGGACGCGCTGCGCGAGGCGATTGCGCGCGCCTTTGCGCAGTACCGCGCCAAGCCGGGCTGGGCCCAGCTGATGCGGGTGGGCATGGGCGAGCAGCTGTCCTGGGAAGGGCCGGCGCGCCAGTACATGGCGCTGTACGAGCAGGCGACCGGCGCGCGGCGCGAAGTGCGGCAGCGTGACATCGACTGAGGGCTGCGGCTGGCCGCAGCCGGCTCAGGCGCCTTGCGTCTGCGTGGCGTCGGTCGAGCGTAGAGTCTCCTTGACCACGTAGTACTCCATGCACATGCCAGCGAGCCATCGTTGGCCCTTGAACTTCCAGGGCGGCGATGAAGCGACGGAGGGGCAGTATGAAGGGAACGAGCCGGACGACCGGTTCAGTCGGATGGCGCGACAAGCGAAGTCTTTGAGATTGAGGCGCGCTGCGGCATGTACGCGGCCTGCTCGCCGGTCTATGAGACGGTCATCGCGGAATTTAAGCGCGCTGTGCTTGCAACGAGATAGCTACTGCGCAGCGTCGCCTTTCCGGTTTATGTGGTTGCTTGTGGGACAAGAGCCAAAGACTGCCTGAAGGACCGGGTAGGACACTACGGTCTGGCGGAGGGAGCGGGATTCGAACCCGCGGGGGGCTGTTAACCCCCACACGCTTTCCAGGCGTGCGACTTAAACCGCTCATCCATCCCTCCGCGGGAAGGGCAGGATTCTAGTCGCGGACTCAGGCCCCTTCCGCAGGCGCCGCGGCAGCGCGGCGCAGCCAATCCAGCAGCACGTATTCCAGCGCGCGCTCGTGCGTGCATTCCAGCACGACCGGCGGCGCGTAGCCGGCCTCGTAGGCCTCGCGCCAGCGCAGCGCGCACACGCACCATCGGTCACCGGGCTTCAGGCCGGGAAAGCGCGCGTCGGGCCGCGGCGTGATCAGGTCGTTGCCGCGCTCCATCTGGTGGTTCAGAAAGGCCGGCGTCATGCGTGCGCAGACCACGTGGCTGCCGGCGTCGTGGTCGTCGGTGTGGCAGCAGCCGTCGCGCAGCCAGCCGGTCAACGGGTCGAAGGAGCAGGGCACCAGCGGCGTGCCCAGCACGTTGCGCGCCGGCTTCACTTGGTGGCGCCGCCGGGCTTGATCAAGGCCATCGCGGTGCCGATCAGCGCCGACACCTCGGTCATGTTGCCGGGCACGATCATGGTGTTGTTCTTCTGGGCCAGCTGCGCGTAGGCCTCGACCGCCTTCTCGGCCACTTTCAGCTGCACGGCCTGCTCGCCGCCGGGCGAGCGGATGGCTTCGGCCACCTTGCGGATGGCGTCGGCGGTGGCCTCGGCCACCGCGACGATGGCCGCCGCCTCGCCCTGCGCGGTGTTGATCTCGGCCTGCTTCTCGCCTTCGCTCTTGGCGATGAAGGCGGCGCGTGCGCCCTCGGCCAGGTTGATCTGCTCCTGGCGCCGGCCCTCGCTGGCGGCGATGAGCGCGCGCTTCTCGCGCTCGGCGGTGATCTGCGCCTGCATGCTGCGCAGGATCTCGGCCGGCGGCGTCAGGTCCTTGATCTCGTAGCGCAGCACCTTCACGCCCCAGTTCAGCGCCGCTTCGTCCAGCGCCGCCACGACCGAGGCGTTGATGATCTCGCGCTCCTCGAAGGTCTTGTCGAGCTCCATCTTGCCGATGACGCTGCGCAAGGTGGTCTGCGCCAGTTGCGTGATGGCGAAGACGTAGTTGCTGGAGCCGTAGCTGGCGCGCATCGGGTCGGTCACCTGGTAGTAGATGACGCCGTCCACCTGCAGCTGGGTGTTGTCCTTGGTGATGCACACCTGGCTGGGCACGTCCATCGGCACTTCCTTCAGCGAATGCCGGTAGGCAACGCGCTCGATGAAGGGGATCAGGAACTTCAGGCCCGGTGTCAGCACGCGGTCGAACTTGCCCAGCCGCTCGACCACCCAGGCGTTCTGCTGGGGCACGATCTTGAAGGTCTGCCAGACGAAGACGACGGCGATGATCAAGAAGACGATGGCGACTTCCATGGGCACTCTTCCAGGCTAGTGGGTGGCGGGGGCGACGATCAGCCGGTTGCCCTGCACGGCGACGATGACATGCGGCCCTGGCATGGGCACGCCCGGCCCGCGGTACTCGGCATTCCAGGCGCTGCCGCGGTAGCTGACGCGGGCGGCGCCTTGCGCGTCCCAGGCGTCCACCTGCAGCGTCTGGCCGATGTCCAGGTTGGCATCGCGGTTGTATTCGATGGGCTCGGAGCGGGGCGCGCGGGCGCGCCGGTAGTGCCACAGCGCGGTGGTGCCGGCGCCGACGATGGCGGCGACGAACAGCTGCGTCGTATCGCTCGCGCCCAGGTGCGAGGCCAGCGCGCCGGCCACGCAGCCCAGCGCCAGCATCAGCATGTAGAAGCTGCCGATGAAAAGCTCCGCCACCACCAGCAGGCCGGCGATCAGCCACCACCAGGTCGGCGCGCCGAGGTTCATCGTTGTCGTCCGTTCACAAAGTCTGCGAGCCCAGTGTAGCGACACACGGGTGGCACACGCTGCGGCCTACACTTCGCGTCTTTCGATTCGGCCCGCCCCCTGACATGCAGCGCTTCCATTTCCCCATCGTCATCATCGACGAGGACTACCGCTCGGAGAACACCTCGGGCCTGGGCATCCGCGCACTGGCCCAGGCCATCGAGAAGGAAGGCTTCGAGGTGCTGGGCAACACCAGCTACGGCGACCTGAGCCAGTTCGCGCAGCAGCAAAGCCGCGCCAGCGCCTTCATCCTGTCGATCGACGACGAGGAATTCAAGGGCGGCCCCGAGCTGGACCCGGCGGTGCTGAACCTGCGCAAGTTCATCCAGGAGATCCGCCGCAAGAACGCCGACATCCCGATCTACGTCTACGGCGAGACGCGCACCAGCCAGCACATCCCCAACGACATCCTGCGCGAGCTGCACGGCTTCATCCACATGTTCGAGGACACGCCGGAGTTCGTGGCGCGCCACATCATCCGCGAGGCCAAGAGCTACCTGGACGGGCTGGCGCCGCCGTTCTTCAAGGAGCTGATGGACTATGCGCAGGACGGCTCCTACAGCTGGCACTGCCCGGGGCACTCGGGCGGGGTGGCGTTCCTGAAGAGCCCGGTGGGCCACATGTTCCACCAGTTCTTCGGCGAGAACATGCTGCGCGCCGACGTCTGCAACGCGGTGGAGGAACTGGGCCAGCTGCTCGACCACACCGGCCCGGTGGCGCAGAGCGAGCGCAACGCGGCACGCATCTTCAATGCCGACCATTGTTTCTTCGTCACCAACGGCACCAGCACCAGCAACAAGATGGTCTGGCACCACACGGTGGCGCCGGGCGACGTGGTGGTGGTCGACCGCAACTGCCACAAGAGCATCCTGCACAGCATCATCATGACCGGCGCGGTGCCGGTGTTCCTGCGGCCCACGCGCAACCACTACGGCATCATCGGGCCGATCCCCGAGTCGGAGTTCGCCCCCGAAGCCATCCGCCAGAAGATCGCCGCCAACCCGCTGCTCGCCGGCGTCGATGCCAAGAAGGCGCAGCCGCGCATCCTGACCCTGACGCAGAGCACCTACGACGGCGTGCTCTACAACACCGAGACCATCAAGCACGCGCTCGACGGCTACATCGACACGCTGCATTTCGACGAGGCCTGGCTGCCGCACGCCGCCTTCCACCCGTTCTACGGCCAGTTCCATGCCATGGGGCGCAAGCGGCCGCGGCCCAAGAACCAGCTGGTCTTTGCCACGCAGAGCACGCACAAGCTGCTGGCCGGCATCAGCCAGGCGAGCCAGGTGCTGGTGCAGGACGCGCAAAACCGCAAGCTGGACCGGCACCTGTTCAACGAGGCCTACCTGATGCACACCAGCACCAGCCCGCAGTACGCCATCATCGCCAGCTGCGACGTGTCGGCGGCGATGATGGAGGCGCCCGGCGGCACCGCGCTGGTGGAAGAGAGCATCGCCGAGGCGCTGGACTTCCGCCGCGCCATGCGCAAGGTGGACAAGGAATACGGCCGCGACTGGTGGTTCAAGGTCTGGGGGCCGGACAAGCTGGCGGCCGAGGGCATCGGCCGTGCCGAAGACTGGGAGCTGAAGGCGGGCGACAAGTGGCACGGCTTCGGCGACCTGGCGCCGGGCTTCAACCTGCTCGACCCGATCAAGAGCACGATCATCACGCCCGGGCTGGACGTGTCGGGCAAGTTCGCCAAGACCGGCATTCCCGCGGCCATCGTCACCAAGTACCTGGCCGAACACGGCATCGTGGTGGAGAAGACCGGGCTGTATTCGTTCTTCATCATGTTCACCATCGGCATCACCAAGGGCCGCTGGAACACGCTGCTCACCGCGCTGCAGCAGTTCAAGGACGATTACGACCGCAACGCAGCGATGTGGCGTGTGTTGCCGGAGTTCTGCGCCGCCCACCCGCGCTATGAACGCACGGGGCTGCGCGACCTGTGCCAGAGCATCCACGAGGCCTACGCCAAGGGCGACATCGCGCGGCTGACCACCGAGATGTACCTGTCGGACCTGGAGCCGGCGATGAAGCCCAGCGACGCCTTCGCGCGCATTGCCCACCGCGAGACCGAGCGCGTGGGCATCGACGCGCTGGAAGGTCGCATCACCACCAGCCTGCTGACGCCCTATCCCCCGGGCATCCCGTTGCTGATACCGGGCGAGCGCTTCAACCGCAAGATCGTCGACTTCCTGCGCTTCACGCGCCAGTTCAACGCGGCCTTCCCCGGCTTCGACACCGACGTGCACGGCCTGGTCGAGGAAGAGGCGCCGGACGGTGCCGGCCGGCGCTACTTCGTCGACTGCGTGCGCTAGATGTGAAGCCAGGAGCCTGGGCGGCAGAGATCGGCACCCGCGCCGAGGTGGCCAAGGCCGCTGGCGTAGGCGCGTCGCGCAGCGCGGGCTCGCCGCCCGCGCAAGCGGCGCAACACCCGCCAGCGGCCTTGGGTACCTCGGCCCTTCGGGTTGGGGCTGATTCGGGCGCATGCAGCGTTGCAGCGCTTGCCCGGGCGGCGAGCCCGGGCTGCGCACTGCGCCTTGCCTGCATCCCGAATCAGCCCCAACGCGGGTGCCGATCTCTGCCGCCCAGGCTCCCAGGCGGACCCTAAGCGTCCGGCGTGCCCATCGCCATGCGGCTGAAGCCGCCGTCGACGTAGGTGATCTCGGCGGTCATGCCGGCCGCCAGGTCCGACAGCAGGAAGGCGGCGACGTTGCCCACGTCGTCGATGGTCACGTTGCGGCGCAGCGGGGCGGTCTTCGCAAAGGTCTCCAGCAGCTTGCCGAGATCCTTGATGCCGGAGGCAGCGAGGGTCTTGATCGGCCCCGCCGAGATGCCGTTGACGCGGATGCCCCTGGGCCCCAGGCTGGACGCCAGGTAGCGCACGCTGGCTTCGAGCGACGCCTTGGCCAGCCCCATAGTGTTGTAGTTGGGCACGGCCCGCTCGGCGCCCAGGTAGCTCAGCGTCAGCAGCGAACTGCCCGGACGCAGCCGCGGCAGCGCCGCCTTGGCCAGCGCCGGGAAGCTGTAGGCCGAGATGTCGTGCGCGATGCGGAAGGCCTCGCGCGACAGGCCGTCGAGGAAGTCGCCGGCGATCGCCTCGCGCGGCGCAAAGCCGATCGAATGCACAAAGCCGTCGAACTGCGGCCAGGACTGGCCCAGTGCGTCGAACAGGGCGGCGATCTGGGCGTCGTCGCCGACGTCGCAGTCGAAGATCAGGTCGCTGTCGAACTCGCGGGCGAAGTCGGCGGTGCGCTCGCGGAAACGTTCGCCGACGTAGCTGAAGGCCAGTTCCGCGCCTTCGCGCCGGCAGGCACGGGCGATGCCGTAGGCGATCGAACGGTTCGACAACAGCCCGGTGATGACCAGCTTCTTGCCAGCGAGGAATCCCATCTGTGTGCTCCTAGGGCCCGTCGGCAGCGGGCGGGGCGGCATTCTGGCATGCGCCCGGTGGGCGTGGTTGCCGGGCCTTTCACCTGAGGTTACAATGCGCCTTTCGCTGACACACGGAATGGGCGGATCTGATCCAGCCCATTTTTTATGGCTGATTGCATTTCGCGCCGCGCACGGGTGTCGTGTGAGGTAGCGGCGTGATGCAACGGCGTGATGCAACGGCATGGGCCACGAGGGCGGTAGACGGATTGGCAACGACAGCTTGGCATTCGACCATCGAGCGCACGGTCACCGGCTTGGACTACGAGCTGGTGGACGTGGAGCGCTCGGCCGCCGGCTTGCTGCGTGTGACCATCGATCGTGTGCCCGGGCACCATTATCCCGGCGGTGAGGCCGAGTCCGTCACCGTCGAAGACTGCGAGCGCGTGACGCGGCAGCTGCAGTACGTGCTCGAGGTCGAGGCCGTGCCCTATCAGCGGCTCGAGGTGTCGTCGCCGGGTCTGGACCGTCCGCTGAAGCGGCCGGCCGACTACACCCGCTTCGCCGGCCACGAGGTCGAGCTGACGCTGAAGGAGCCGTTCAACGGCAGGAAGAACTACCGCGGCACGCTGCTGGCCGCGGATGAAGGCTGGCGCCTGGCGCTGGCCGGTGACAAGGCCGATCAGGCGCTGGACTTCAACCTGGACGAGGTGCGCACGGCGCGGCTCGTGCCGGTGCTGAACTTCAAAGGCCGGGCCCGTGGGGTAGACGGAGGTCAGACACGATGAATCGCGAAATGCTGATGCTGGTGGACGCCATCGCGCGCGAGAAGAGCGTCGAACTCGACGTGGTCTTCGACGCGGTCGAGGCGGCGCTTGCTTCGGCAAGCAAGAAGTTTCACGGCGCCGACTGGGACATCCGTGTCGCCATCGACCGTGAAACCGGCGAATACGAGACCTTCCGCCGCTGGCTGGTGGTGCCTGACGCCGCCGGGCTGCAGAACCCGGATGCCGAAGAGATGCTGTCCGACGCGCTCGACCGCATCGCCGACATCGAAGAAGGCGACTACATCGAAGAGCCGATCGAATCGGTGCCGATCGGCCGCATCGGCGCGCAGGCCGCCAAGCAGGTGATCCTGCAGAAGATCCGCGATGCCGAGCGCGAGCAGCTGCTCAACGACTTCCTGTCGCGTGGCGAGAAGATCTTCGTCGGCACGGTCAAGCGCCTGGACAAGGGCGACATCATCGTCGAGAGCGGCCGCGTCGAAGGGCGCCTGAAGCGCAGCGAGATGATCCCCAAGGAGAACCTGCGCTCGGGCGACCGCGTGCGCGCCTTCATCGCCGGCATCGACCCGACGCAGCGCGGCGCGCAGATCATGCTGTCGCGCTCCAGCCCCGGCTTCATGATCGAGCTGTTCCGCCAGGAAGTGCCCGAGATCGAACAGGGCCTGCTGGAGATCAAGAGCTGCGCGCGCGACCCCGGCAGCCGCGCCAAGATCGCCGTGGTCAGCCACGACCGCCGCGTCGACCCGATCGGCACCTGCGTCGGCGTGCGCGGCTCGCGCGTCAACGGCGTGACCACCGAACTGGCCGGCGAGCGCGTGGACATCGTGCTGTGGTCCGAGGACCCGGCGCAGTTCGTCATCGGCGCGCTGGCGCCGGCCAACGTGCAGTCGATCGTCGTCGACGAAGAGAAGCACGCGATGGACGTGGTCGTCGACGAGGAGAACCTGGCCATCGCCATCGGCCGCGGCGGGCAGAACGTGCGCCTGGCCAGCGACCTGACCGGCTGGCGCATCAACATCATGACGGCCGAAGAGTCGCAGGCCAAGCAGAGCCAGGAATCGGACTCGGTGCGCGAGCTGTTCGTCGACAAGCTTGACGTCGACGCCGAGGTGGCCGACATCCTGATCGCCGAAGGCTTTACCAGCCTGGAAGAGGTGGCCTACGTGCCGCTGCAGGAGATGCTGGAGATCGAAGCCTTCGACGAGGACACCGTCAACGAGTTGCGCACCCGTGCCAAGGACGCGCTGCTGACGATGGAGATCGCGCGCGAAGAAAAGGTCGACGAGGTCTCGCAGGACCTGCGCGACGTGGAAGGGCTGACGCCCGACCTGATCGGCAAGCTGTCCGACGGCGGCGTGCACACCCGTGACGACCTGGCCGATCTGGCCGTCGACGAACTGACCGACATGACCGGCATCGACGAGGAGCGGGCCAAGGCCCTGATCATGAAGGCGCGCGAACACTGGTTCACCGCCTGATCACCGCCACCGCACCCCTGCCTGAAGCCCATACAGTCGCATTGAAGGAAACCCCACAATGGCCGTGACCACCGTCGCCCAGCTAGCCACGGAGCTCAAGCGCCCCGCGGCCACACTGCTCGAGCAGCTGGAGTCGGCCGGCGTTCCGAAGAAGTCGGAAAGCGAGACGCTGACCGAAGCCGACAAGGAGCGGTTGCTGGAGTTCCTGCGCAGCGCGCACGGCACCAGCGGCAACGAGCGCAAGAAGATCACGCTGGTGCGCAAGTCGACCAGCGAGATCAAGCAGGCCGACGCCAGCGGCAAGGCGCGCACCATCCAGGTCGAGGTGCGCAAGAAGCGCGTGTTCGTCAAGCGCGACGACGTGGCGCCGGGCGTGGACGAGGCGGCGGCTGCTGCCGCCGCTGCCGCGGCCGAGCAGGTAGAACTGGAGCGCCGCGAAGCCGAGGCCCGTGCGCAGGCCGAGCTGCTGCGCGCCCAGGAGGCCGAGTTGGCCGAGCGCCGCCGCCAGCGCGAGGAACAGGAGCGTGCCGAACGCGAGGCCGCCGAAGCGCGCGCCCGCGAACAGGCCGCTGCGGCCGAAGCCGCCGCGGCCGCCGCCGCGGCCGCCGCGGCAGCGAAGCCCGAGAAGACGGCCAGCGAGCCGGCGCCTGCAGTGGCCGCTACGGCTGCAGCACCGGCAGCCCCGGCCGAGCCGCCCAAGCCCGCGCTGCGCGTCGTCAAGGCCTCGACCATCGAGGCCGAAGACAAAGCCCGCCAGGCCGACCTGGACCGCCGCCGCAAGGCCGCCGAATCGGAAGCCGCGGCCATCCGCGCGATGATGAACGCGCCGAAGAAGGTGCTCGTCGCCAAGGCGCCGGAGCCGGCCAAGCCGGCCGACGCCACCAAGGAAGGCATCACCGGCACGATCCACAAGCCCAAGGCGGCGCCGGGCGCGGGCGCCACCACGGCCAAGCCCGGCGACAAGAAGTCGGTCAAGTCCGAGAAGCTGTCGTCGAGCTGGGCCGACGACGCGAAGAAGCGCGCGGCCAAGCCGCGCACCGACGGCGGCGCTGCCGGCCGGCCGGGCTGGCGCGCGCCGCGCGGTGCACGCCGCGGCGACTCGCGCGAAGGCTCGGGCAGCGGCTTTGTCGCGCCGGCCGAATTCGTGACGCAGGAAGTGCACGTGCCCGAAACCATCTCCGTGGCCGACCTGGCGCACAAGATGTCGGTCAAGGCCTCCGAGCTGATCAAGCACCTGATGAAGCTGGGCCAGATGGTCACCATCAACCAGCAGCTCGACCAGGAAACGGCGATGATCCTGGTCGAGGAAATGGGCCACAAGGCGCTGGCCGCCAAGCTGGACGACCCCGAAGCCTTCCTCGAGGAGGAAGAGGCGGCGACCACCGGCGAAGACAAGCCGCGCGCCCCGGTGGTCACGGTGATGGGCCACGTCGACCACGGCAAGACCTCGCTGCTGGACTACATCCGCCGCACGCGCGTGGCCTCCGGCGAGGCCGGCGGCATCACGCAGCACATCGGCGCCTATCACGTCGAGACGCCGCGCGGCATGATCACCTTCCTGGACACCCCGGGCCACGCCGCGTTCACCGCGATGCGTGCCCGCGGCGCCAAGGCCACCGACCTGGTGGTGCTGGTGGTGGCGGCCGACGACGGCGTGATGCCGCAGACCAAGGAAGCCATCTCGCACGCCAAGGCGGCGGGGGTGCCGATCGTCGTGGCGATGAACAAGATCGACAAGCCCGAGGCCAATGTCGAGCGCCTGAAGACCGAGCTGGTGGCCGAACAGGTCGTGCCTGAGGACTTCGGCGGCGACTCGCCGTTCGTGCCGGTGTCGGCGCGTACCGGCCAGGGCATCGACGAGCTGCTAGAGCAGGTGCTGCTGCAGGCCGAGGTGCTGGAGCTGAAGGCGCCGACCGACGCGATGGCCAAGGGCGTGGTCGTCGAGGCGCGGCTGGACAAGGGCCGCGGCCCGGTGGCCACCGTGCTGGTGCAAAGCGGCACGCTGAAGAAGGGCGACGTGGTGCTGGCCGGCTCGGCCTACGGCCGCGTGCGCGCCATGCTCGACGAGAACGGCAAGCCTGCCGACGAGGCCGGCCCGTCGATCCCGGTGGAGATCCAGGGCCTGACCGAGGTGCCGCAGGCCGGCGACGACTTCATGGTGCTGGCCGACGAGCGGCGGGCGCGCGAGATCGCCACCTTCCGCCAGGGCAAGTACCGCGACGTCAAGCTGGCCACCAAGCAGGCCGCCAAGCTGGAGAACGTGTTCGACAGCATGGGCCAGGGCGAGGTGCAGGTGCTGCCGCTGATCGTCAAGGCCGACGTGCAGGGCTCGCAGGAAGCGCTGGCGCAGGCCCTGCAGAAGCTCAGCACCGACGAGGTCAAGATCCAGATCGTGCACTCGGCGGTGGGTGGCATCAGCGAAAGCGACATCAACCTGGCGATCGCGTCCAAGGCGGTGGTCGTCGGCTTCAACGTGCGTGCCGATGCCGGTGCGCGCAAGCTGGCCGAAGGCAACGGCGTGGACCTGCGCTACTACACGATCATCTACGACGCGGTGGACGACGTGAAGGCGGCGATGAGCGGCATGCTGGCGCCCGAGCAGCGTGAAGAGGTCATCGGCGCGGCCGAGATCCGCACCAAGTTCGTGGCCAGCAAGATCGGCACGGTGGCGGGTTGCATGATCACCGCCGGCGTCGTGCGCCGCGGCGCGCGCGTGCGCGTGCTGCGCGACAACGTCATCGTCTACACCGGCGAGGTCGAGAGCGTGCGCCGCATCAAGGAAGACGTGCGCGAGGTCAAGGAAGGCTTCGAGTGCGGCGTCAAGATCAAGAACTACAACGACATCGCCGAGGGCGACCAGCTCGAGTTCTTCGAGGTCAAGGAAGTGGCTCGCACTTTGTCTTAGCCCCCACGCACCCTCCCGGTCGCTGCCCCCCGAGGGGGCGCATGCAGCGGACCGGCGGAGCCGGGTCCGCGCATGGCCTCGATCAAGGGAGCCCCGCTTCGGCGGGGCTCGGTGCTTCAGGAGTCGTATGCGTCACAAGAAAGCCATCCCCAACCGCAGCTTCCGCGTCGCCGACCAGATCCAGCGCGACGTGGCGGTGCTGGTGCGCGAGCTGAAGGACCCGCGCATCGGCATGGTCACGATCAACGCGGTCGAGGTCTCGCCCGACTATGCGCATGCCCAGGTGTACTTCTCGCTGCTCAGCGGCGACGTGGGCGAATGCGAGCAGGCGCTCAACGAAGCCGCCGGCTTCCTGCGCAACAGCCTGTTCAAGAAGCTCCAGATCCACACGGTGCCGACGCTGCACTTTCACTTCGACCGCAGCACCGAGCGCGCCGCCGACCTGAGCGCGCTGATCGCCAAGGCCAACGCCCAGCGCGCCAAGGACGACGAGTGAAGCCGTCGCCGCGTGTGCGCCCCCCGCGCCGTGCCGTGCACGGCGTGCTGCTGCTCGACAAGCCGCTGGGGCTGAGCAGCAACGACGCACTGCAGCGCGTCAAGCGCCTGTACCGCGCCGAGAAGGCCGGCCATACCGGCACGCTGGACCCGCTGGCCACCGGCCTGCTGCCGCTGTGCTTCGGTGCGGCCACCAAGTTCTCGCAGGTCAGCCTGGACGCCGACAAGCGTTACCTGGCGACGCTGCGCCTGGGGCAGACCACGAGCACCGGCGATGCCGAGGGCCAGCTGCTGCAGCAGCGCGAGGTCGCGGTGGGCCGCGCCGACCTCGACGCGGCGCTGCTGCGCTTCACCGGCGCCATCGATCAGGTGCCGCCGATGCATTCGGCGCTGAAGCTGGACGGCCGCGCGCTCTACGAGTACGCGCGCCAGGGCGTCGAAGTCGAACGTGCACCGCGCCGCGTGACCGTCCATCGCCTCGAGGTCGTCGACTGGCAGGCGCCTACGCTGGTGCTGGACGTGGGGTGCAGCAAGGGCACCTACATCCGCACGCTGGCCCAGGACCTCGGCGAGCAGCTCGGTTGCGGCGCGCACCTGAGCGCGCTGCGCCGCACCGCCAGCGGCGCGCTGCGCGTCGAAGACGCGTCGTCGCTGGACGCGCTGGAGGCAATGAGCGAAGCCGAACGCGATGCGCTGCTGCAACCCGCCGACGCGCTGCTGGCCGGCTGGCCGCGCGTGCAACTGCCGGACGACGAGGCGGGCCGCTTCCTCACCGGGCTGCGCCGCCGCGTGAGCCTGGCCGACGCCGCCGCGGTGCGCGTCTACGGGCCGCGCGAGGCCTTCCTGGGCAGCGCCCACATCAAGGCCGGCGAGCTGATCGCCGACCGCCTGCTTTCGCCCGCCGAAGTGGCGGGCTGTACCGACAGCCTGAAATGAGCCGACCATGAGCCGACCCATCCGCAACATCGCCATCATCGCCCACGTCGACCACGGCAAGACCACCTTGGTCGACCAGCTGCTGCGCCAGAGCGGCACCTTCCGCGAGAACGAGAAGGTGGCCGAGCGCGTGATGGACAGCAACGACCTGGAAAAGGAACGCGGCATCACCATCCTGGCGAAGAACTGCGCCGTCGAATGGAAGGGCACGCACATCAACATCGTCGACACCCCTGGCCACGCCGACTTCGGCGGCGAGGTGGAGCGCGTGCTGTCGATGGTCGACAGCGTGCTGCTGCTGGTCGATGCGGTCGAAGGGCCGATGCCGCAGACGCGCTTCGTCACCAAGAAGGCGCTGGCGCTGGGCCTGAAGCCCATCGTCGTCATCAACAAGGTCGACCGCCCCGGTGCGCGGCCCGACTACGTCATCAACGCCACCTTCGACCTGTTCGACAAGCTGCACGCCACCGAGGACCAGCTGGACTTCCCGGTGGTCTACGCCTCGGGCCTGAACGGCTGGGCCACCCTGACGCAGGGCGAGGTGGGCAAGGACCTGCAGCCGCTCTTCGACGCCATGCTGCAGCACGTGCCGGCGCACGAGGGCAGCCCTGCCGACCCGCTGCAGCTGCAGATCTGCTCGCTGGACTACTCCACCTACGTCGGGCGCATCGGCATCGGCCGTGTCAACCAGGGCACGCTCAAGCCGATGCAGGACGTGGCGCTGTACAGCGGCCCGGACAGCGCGCCGGTCAAGGCGCGCGTCAACCAGGTGCTCAAGTTCGAAGGCCTGGAGCGCAAGCAGGCCAGCGAAGCCGGCCCCGGCGACATCGTGCTGATCAACGGCATCGAGGACATCGGCATCGGCGTCACCCTGACCGACCTGGAGCGGCCGGTGCCGCTGCCCATGCTGAAGGTGGACGAGCCGACGCTGACGATGAACTTCTGCGTCAACAACTCGCCGCTGGCCGGACGCGAAGGCAAGTTCGTCACCAGCCGGCAGATCCGTGACCGCCTGGACCGCGAGCTGCAGAGCAACGTGGCGATGCGCGTCAAGGACACCGACGAGGACGGCGTGTTCGAAGTCTCCGGCCGCGGCGAACTGCACCTGACGATCCTGCTGGAAACGATGCGCCGCGAGGGCTACGAGCTGGCCGTCAGCAAGCCGCGCGTGGTCTTCAAGGAGGAGGGCGGCGAGCGCCTGGAGCCGATCGAGCTGGTCACCGCCGACGTCGAGGACCAGCACCAGGGCGCGGTGATGCAGGCGCTGGGCGAGCGCAAGGCCGAGCTGGTGAACATGGAGCCCGACGGCATGGGCCGCGTGCGCCTGGAATACCGCATTCCGGCGCGCGGCCTCATCGGCTTCCAGAACGAGTTCCTGAACCTGACGCGCGGCACCGGGCTGATCAGCAACATCTTCGACGGCTACGAGCCCTACCGCGGTGAGATCGCCGGGCGCAAGAACGGCGTGCTCATCAGCCAGGACGACGGCGAGGCCGTGACCTACGCGCTGGGCAAGCTGGACGACCGTGGCCGCATGTTCGTCAAGGCCGGTGACCCGCTGTACGAAGGCATGGTCATCGGCATCCACAGCCGCGACAACGACCTGGTGGTCAACCCGGTGCGCGCCAAGCAGCTGACCAACTTCCGCGTCAGCGGCAAGGAAGACGCCATCAAGATCACGCCGCCGATCCAGCTGACGCTGGAGTACGCGGTGGAGTTCATCGACGACGACGAGCTGGTGGAGATCACACCGAAGAGCATCCGGATTCGCAAGCGCCATCTGAAGGAACATGAGCGCAAGCGGGCTTCGCGCGAAGGTGCTTGACTTCGCGCTTGCGCCTCCGGATGCTCTTCGGCGTACCGCCTTTCCGTGGGCACCCCCGAGCCCCCGCCAAGCGGGGGCTCCAGCATGTGATGGCCCGGCCCGCTTCGCGGGCCTCTGAGATGACGTGACCCATCGGCGAGCCGTTTTCCTGATGATCTGCGTGACGCTGATGTGGAGCATCGCGGGCATCGTCACGCGCCATCTCGACAGCGCGCGCGGCTTCGAGGTGACCTTCTGGCGCAGCCTGTTCAACGCGCTGGCGCTGCTGCTGGTGCTGGGCGCGCTGCAGGGGCCGGCGCGGCTGTGGCGCACGCTGCGCAGCGGCGGCCGGCCGCTGTGGATCTCCGGCCTGTGCTGGTGCGTGATGTACACCGCCTTCATGGTGGCGATCACGCTGACCACGGTGGCCAACGTGCTGGTGACCATGGCGCTGGCGCCGCTGTTGACGGCGTTGTGCGCGCGCGTCGCGCTCGGCCATCGGCTGGCCTTGCGCACCTGGGTGGCCATCGCCGTGGCCGGTACCGGCATCGCCTGGATGTACGGCAGCGAACTGGGCGGTGGCGATGCGCGCCATTGGCTCGGCACGGCGGTGGCCTTGTGCGTGCCCGTCGCCGCCGCCATCAAGTGGACGCTGCTGCAGCACTTGTACCGGCGCGCCGCCAGCGAGCCGCCGCCCGACATGCTGGCGCCGGTGCTGCTGGGCGCGCTGCTGTCGGCGGCACTGACGCTGCCGCTGGCCTTGCCGCTGGCGGCGTCGGCGCACGACGTGGCGCTGCTGGCGCTGCTGGGCGTGGTGCAGCTGGCCATTCCCTGTCTGCTGGCGGTGCGCGTGGCGCGTGTGCTCAGCGCGCCCGAAGTGTCGCTGCTGGGCCTGCTGGAGGTGGTGTTCGGCGTGCTCTGGGTCTGGCTCGGCACCGACGAGGCGCCTTCGGCGTCGGTGCTCGGCGGCGGGTTGGTGGTGCTGTTGGCGCTGGCCGCCAACGAGACGCTGGCGCTGCGCCGGCTGTTGCCGATGCCCGGCGTGTCGCACACGTCGCGCCGCTAGCCGCTGACCGCTAACGGCGGTCTGGGTGCGCGGGGTTCCCGGCTAGCGCAGCGCCTGCCCGATGCGTACATCCCCTAGTTTGATCAAACATCACGTATCGCCTATCGTCGATGGATTCCCTACTGCTGGCAGGTCATGCCTCTCCACGAGGGCATCCCACGAAAGCTCCATTTCTGCTGCGTCTTGCCATGACCGACCTCCGCAGTTCCCGCGCCCCGGGCGCCGCCGGCCTGGATGTGCCTTCCGGCCCGCTGACGGCGCTGCAGCCCATCGTGCGCCAGTCGGTCAACGAGGCGGTGTACCGGGCACTGCGCAACAAGCTGATGCACGGTGAATACCGCGCCGGCCAGCAACTGGGCATCCAGGAACTGGCCGACGCGCTGGAGACGAGCACGATGCCGGTGCGTGAGGCGCTGCGGCGCCTGGTCGCACAGCAGGGCCTGGAGCCGATGCGCAACGGCTGCACCCGCGTGCCGCTGATCACGCCGGCGCGGCTGGCCGACATCCGCCGCGCGCGCGTGCTGGTCGAAGGCACGGTCACCGAATGGGCCGGCCCGCGCCTGCCGGCCCGCACGCTGGACCAGCTGAACCAGCTGGCGCGAGAGATCACCGAGGAGCGCCGCACGCGCGAAGGCGTGCCCAGCAGCCTGGAGAAGAACCGCATCTTCCACTTCACCATCTACGGCGCGGCCGAGTCCCCGGTGATGCTGGCGATGATCGAGAGCCTGTGGCTGCAGTCTGGCGCCTACCTGCGCGAGACCCGCGAGCTGCTGCACACCGACGACAAGCCGGCCGACCACCTGCACGAGCAGACCGTCGAGGCGCTGCTCGCCGGCAACTGGCCGCTGGCGCGCCAGCACATCCAGGCCGACATCAGCTGGGTCTTCGATCGCCTCGAGCCGCTGGGCGGATGACCCTGATGGCCCGTCCACCCCTGTCGCAGCGCAACCTCCACATGCCCCAACAACCCCGCTCCCGCATGGTCACGCAGGGCGTGACCCGCACGCCCCACCGGGCCTTTCTCCGGGCCACCGGCCTGGACGACGACGACCTGAACAAGTCGATGGTCGCCATCATCGGCACCGCGGGCGACAACACGCCATGCTCCCAGTCGCTCGGCCCGCAGGCCGACAGCGCCCGGCTCGGTGTGGCCGAAGGCGGCGGCGTGCCGGTGATCATGAACACCATCTCGGTGTCCGACGGCACCTCGATGAACCATGACGGCATGCGCATGAGCCTGATTTCGCGCGAGCTCATCGCCGACAGCATGGAAGTGGCGGTGCGCGGCCATGCCTACGACGCGCTGGTCGGCTTCGGCGGCTGCGACAAGACGCTGCCCGGCACGCTGATGGCGATGGTGCGGCTGAATGTCCCGTCGGTGTTCGTCTACGGCGGCTCGATGCTGCCCGGCTATTCGCCCGACGGCAGCGAGAACACCGTGCTCACCGCCATCGAAGGCGTGGGTCGCGTGCAGAGCGGCGCCATCACGCTGGCGCAGTTGCAGGGCATCGAGCGCCGCTGCGCGATGACGGTGGGTTCGTGCCCCGGCCAGTTCACCGCCAACACGATGGGCATGATCGCCGAGGCCTTGGGCCTGTCCTTCCTCGGCTCGTCCACCATACCTGCCGTGTACAGCCAGCGCCACGCGCTGGCCCGGCGCGCCGGGCGCCGGGCGATGGAGATCCTGACGCAGGGCGGGCCGCTGCCGCGCGACCTGGTGACGCGCAAGAGCCTGGAGAACGCCGCCGCCGCCGCCGCCGCCACCGGCGGCTCGACCAACGTCGCGCTGCACATCCCGGCCATTGCGCACGAGGCCGGCATCCGCTTCACGATGGACGATCTGGCGGAGGTGTTCGACCGCACGCCGCTGATCGCCGACCTGCAGCCGGGCGGCCGCTACCTGGCCCGCGACCTCGATGTCATCGGCGGCGCGCCGGTGGTGTTCAAGGCGCTGCTGCGCGGCGGCCATCTGCATGGCGACACGCTGACACTGACCGGCGAGACGCTGGCCGAGGCGCTGGAGCGCTTCCCTGACCCCGACGGCCGCATCGTGCGCGACAGTGCGCAGCCGCTGCATGCCAGCGGGGGGCTGGTGGTGCTCAAGGGCAACCTCTGCCCGCACGGCGCGCTGCTGAAGATCGCCGGGCTCAAGGCCCTGAGCTTCGAAGGCCGCGCCCGCGTCTTCGAGACCGAAGAAGACTGCATGCGGGTGGTGTCGGCGCGGGCCTACCAAGAGGGCGACGTGCTGCTCATCCGCAACGAGGGCCCCCGCGGCGGCCCGGGCATGCGCGAGATGCTCAGCGTCACCGCGGCCATCTACGGCCAGGGCCAGGGCGAGAAGGTGGCGCTGCTGACCGATGGCCGCTTCTCCGGCGCGACCCGGGGCATGTGCATCGGCTACGCCAGCCCCGAGGCGGCTGCGGGCGGCGCCATCGGCCTGGTGCGCGATGGCGACCGCATCAGCATCGACGCGGCCGCGGGCCGCATTCATCTGCACGTCAGCGATGCAGAACTGGCCGAGCGCCGCCAGCACTGGCAACCCCATGTGCGCGGGCGCCTGGCCGGCGCGATGGAGAAATACGCCCGCCTGGTCGGCCCGACGCACGAAGGCGCCGTGACCCATTCGGGGCTGGCCGAGTGGCCGCTCGAGACGCCGTCGGACACCTAGGATGACACGGCCCCCACGCTCACTGCGTTCGCGGCCCCCGACGGGGCGACACTGACATGAAACTCGGATTCTGCGGACTGGGACTGATGGGCGCGCCGATGGTGCGCCGCCTGCTGGCGGCGGGCCACCAGGTGCAGGTGTGGAACCGCTCGGCGGCCAAGGCCGAAGCGCTGGCCGCACAGGGCGCGCGCGTGGTCGGCAGCGCGCGCGAGGCCGCCAGCGGCGTCGACGGCGTGCTGATGTGCCTGTTCGACGCCCACGCCGTCGAGGCGGTGGTCTTCGGCGCGGACGGCGTGGCGGAAGCGACGGGCCTGCGCTGGCTGGCCGACCATTCGAGCATCGACCCGGCGGCCACGCGGACGCTGGCGGCGCGCCTGGCGCAGGCCAGCGGCGCCGACTGGATCGACGCGCCGGTCTCGGGCGGCATCGCCGGCGTCGAAGCCGGCACGCTGGCCGTGATGACCGGCGGCGCGCCGACGCACATGGCGCAGGCGGCCGAGGCCATGCGGGCCTACGCGGGCAACGTCACCCACATGGGCCCCGCGGGCGCGGGCCAGGCCACCAAGCTGTGCAACCAGACCATCGTCGCCACCACCGTGGTGGCCATCGCCGAAGCGCTGGGCTTTGCCGCGCGCAACGGCATCGCCCTGGACAAGCTGGCCGGCGCACTGGCGGGCGGCTGGGCCGACTCCAAGCCGCTGCAAGTCTTTGCCCCGCGCATGAACGAAGCCCAGCCCACGATCATCGGCGCGCTGTCGACCATGCTCAAGGACGTGGACACCGTGCTCGCCAACGCACAGCGCAGCGGCGCGCCGATGCCGGTGACGGCCGGCGTGCAGCAGGTGCTGCGCGTGGCCGACGCCATGGGTTTGGGCCAGGCCGAACTGTCGGCGGTGATCAGCGTGGTGCGGCCCGAGCTGCGCGAGGCCTTCCTGCGCCAGGTTCCGGCCTGAGGCACGCGCATGCAACTGGCCGCCAATCTCAGCTGGCTGTACCGCGACCTGGACTGGGGCGCGCGCTTCGAGGCCGCCGCGCGCGACGGCTTTCGCGCCGCCGAGATCCTGCTGCCTTACGAGCACCCACCGCAGTGGTATGCCGAGCGGCTGCGCGATGCCGGCCTGGCGCTGGTGTTGATCAACACGCCGATCGCCCCCGGCGCGGGCCGCCTGGGCTGGGCCGCACTGCCGGGCGCGCAGGCCGAGTTCCGCGCGGCGCTGGACCGCGCACGTGCCGTGGCCCAGGCCACCGGCTGCCCGGCGCTGCACGTGATGGCCGGCCACGTGGCCGAGCATGCCACGGCGGACTGCGACGCCACGCTACGCCGCAACCTGGAGTGGGCCCTGGCCCGCACCGATGCAGACGGCCTGCTGCTGACGCTGGAGCCGCTGAACCGCCGCGACATGGCGGGCTACCACTATCACCACCCCGACCAGGTGCTGGCGGTGCTGCGCGACCTGCCGTCGCCGCGGCTGCGCCTGCAGTTCGACTACTACCACGTGGCCATGGAGGGGCTGGATCCGCTGGCCACCGTGCAGGCATGCGCACCGCACATCGGCCATGTGCAGATTGCCGGGGTGGACGGCCGTTTCGAGCCCGACCTGCACGCGGGCCATCTGCTCGACGCGGTGGCGGCGCTGCCCGACCTGGGCTACGACGGCTGGCTGGGCTGCGAATACCAGCCGCGCAGCACGGCCGCTGCGGGCCTGGGCTGGTGCGAGCCGCTGCGCGCGCGGGGCCGGCTCGCATGAGGCATGTGCTGGTCACCGGCGCCGGCGGCTACATCGGCCGGGCGCTGTCTCGCGCGCTCGTGCCGGCGCTGCGCGACGGCCGCACGCAGACCCTGACGCTGGTCGATCTGGATCTGCCGGACACCGAGGCCGACGCGCCGGGCTTGCGCCGGCTGCGCGGCGACCTCGCCGACCCCGACGTGCTGCGCGCCGCGACCGAGCCGGCGCCGACCACGGTGTTCCACCTGGCCGGCATCACCAGCCGCCTGGCCGAGGAACACTTCGCGCTCGGCCTGCGCGTCAACCTGCTGTGCACCGTGTCGCTGTTCGAGCGCCTGCGCGAACAGGCGCAACAACCGGTGCTGGTCTACGCCAGCTCGATCGGCGTCTTCGGCACGCCGCTGCCCGAACACATCGACGACGCCACGCCGCCCGCGCCGACGCTGAGCTACGGCGCGCAGAAGCGGGCGATCGAAGTTCTGCTGGCCGACTACACCCGGCGCGGCTGGATTGACGGCCGCGCGCTGCGTCTGCCCACCGTGGTCGCGCGGCCTGCGCAGGCGCAGGTGGCGTTGTCCTCCTTTGCCAGCGAGCTGATCCGCGAGATCGCCGAAGGCCGCCCCTACACCTGCCCGGTGGGCGCGGACGCGCAGCTGTGGTGGCTGTCGCTGCCGGCCTGCGTCGAGCATCTGCGCCACGCAGCGGCCTTGCCGGCCGATGCGCTGCCGGCCCAGCGCGTCTGGTCTCTTCCGGCGCTGCGCGCCAACGTGGACGACGTGGTGCAGGCGCTGCGCCGCCGCTTCGGCGCCGAAGTCGACGCGCGGCTGCGCTTTGCGCCGCAGGCCGCGCTGCAGGCGCAGTTCGCACAATGGCCGCCACTGTCCACCGCGACCGCGCGCCGTCTGGGTCAACAGCACGACGGCGACCTGGACACCCTGATCGAGCGCGCGCTGGGCCGCTGACGATCGACCGAGCCATCCCGACCCTCCCACTGCCGAAAGGACCACCCCATGACTCTCCGTTGGAACGCCCCGGTGCTCGCGCTGGCCACGGCCGCCGCGCTGATCGCCGTCTCACCCGCGCAGGCGCAGCCCAAGCCCGTCGAGCTGAACTTCTCGGTCTGGATTCCGCAGACGCACATCCTGGTCGCCAACTTCATGGTGCCCTGGTCACAGGAGGTGGAGAAGGCCACCGAAGGCCGCGTGAAGATCAGCTTCCTGCCCAAGCCCGTGACGAACCCCGTGGGCCATCTGGACGCGGTGCGCAATGGCGTGGTCGACCTGGCGTTCATCTCGTATTCGTACTACCCGGGTCGCTTCGACCTGATGAAGTACGCCATCCTGCCGTTCTCGGGCAACTCCGCGCTGTCCACCTCGGTGGCCAGCTGGCGCATCTACGACAAGTACCTGCGCGCGGCGGTGGACATCCCGGGCGTCAAGCAGCTCGGCATCTACGGCCACGGCCCGGGCGGCGTCTACACCTCGGGCAAGGCGGTCGAGAAGATCGACGACTTCGAAGGCCTGAAACTGCGCATCGGCGGCGGCATCCAGGCCGATCTGGCCAAGGTGCTGAAGTTCAACGCGGTGGTCAAACCGGCCCCCGAGTCCTACGAGCTGATGAGCACCGGCGTGGTCGACGGCGTGTTGTTCCCGCCCGAGTCGGTGGCCTCGTTCCGCCTGGACGGGCTGGTCAAGACGGCCACCGTCTTTCCCGGTGGGCTGTACTCCGACGTGCACGGCATCATCATGAACGAGAAGTCCTTCGAGCGCCTCTCGCCCAAGGACCAGGCCATCGTCCTGAAGCTCTCCGGCGAGCACCTGGCACGCCTCGGGGGCAAGGCCTGGGGCGATGCCGACACCGCCGCGCTGGAGTCGCTGAAGGCCAAGGGCGTGGTCTTCCACCCGGCCAGCGACAAGCTGGTCGCCGACATCAAGGAACGCACTGCCGGCTTCGAGAAGGCCTGGCTGGAGGCCGCCAAGGCCAAGGGCATCGACGGCCCCAAGGTGCTGGCCGAGTTCCGCGCCGAACTCAAGTCGCTCGAAGGCGGCAAGTAGGCGCCGCATCGACCTGATCGCTGTAGTGGCGCGCCCTGGAGGGCGCGCCTGTTCCGCACCGCCCGCCGCATGAAAACCCTTCTTCGCCTGTTGCAAGCTGCCCTCAAGCGCCTGGCCGAGTGCTGCATGGTGGCCCTCGCGCTGTTGACCCTGGCCGACGTGCTGGGCCGCTACGTGTTCAACGTCTCGGTCATGGGCGCCGTCGAAGTGACCGAGATCCTGATGGTCGGCGTGATCTTCAGCGGCATGCTGCTGGCCACGCTCGCGCGCGAGCATGTCGTCGTCGACCTGCTGCCGATCTCCGCAGGGCGCCTTGGCCGGCGGGCGGTGCTGTGGCTCAGCCATCTCACCGCCGCCGGCGTCAGCGCCCTGCTGGGCGCGACAAGCTGGAGCCAGGCCGCATCGGCCCGCGAGTTCGGCGACCAGACGCAGATGCTGAACCTGCCGCTGGCGCCGGTCGTCTACTTCATGAGCGCCATGCTGTTCGTCAACGCCCTGGTGCAGATCGGCCTGCTGTGGTCCGACCTGCGCGGGGAGGGCGCCGATGCTTGAGGCGCTGCTCGGCTTCGGCGCCATGCTGGCGCTGATCTTCCTGCGCGTGCCGGTCGCGTTCGCCATGGCCGTGACGGGCATGGCCGGCTTCGCGGCGATGCGCGGCTGGCCATCGGCCTATGCCGCGGCCGGCGCCGTGGTGCGCGAAAGCGGCTTCCAGTACCTGCTGTCGGTGGTGCCGCTGTTCGTGCTGATGGGCAACTTCATCACGCGCTCGGGCCTGTCGAAGGAGCTCTACGCGGCGGCGTACGCCTTCCTCGGGCATCGCCGGGGCGGGCTGGCCATGTCCACGGTGGTCGCCTGCGGCGGCTTCGGTGCGGTCTGCGGCTCCAGCCTGGCCACCGCCGCGACCATGTCGCGCGTGGCCTATCCAGAGATGCGCAAGCTGGGCTACAGCGAGGCGCTGGCCTCGGGCTCGATCGCCGCCGGCGGCACGCTGGGCATCCTCATTCCACCTTCGGTGGTGATGGTGGTCTACGCCATCCTCACCGAGCAGAGCATCGGCAAGATGTTCGCCGCCGGCATCCTGCCGGGCCTGGTGGCCATCAGCCTGTACCTGCTGGCCGTGCAATGGACCATCTGGCGCCACCCCGATGCCGGCCCGCCCGGCGAGCGCTACACCTGGGCGCAGCGCCTGGGCGCACTGCGCGACGTGTGGGGCGTGCTCGTGCTGTTTGCCGTCGTCATGGGTGGCATCTACGGCGGCGTCTTCAGCTCCACCGAGGCCGCCGGCATCGGCGCCTGCGGCGCCTTCTTGTTCGCGCTGCTGCGCCGGCGCCTCGACCGGTCCGTGCTGTCGACCGTGCTGGTCGAGTCGGCCCGCACCACGGGCATGCTCTTCATGGTGCTGATCGGCGCGCTGATCTTCGCCAACTTCATCAACTTCACGACGCTGCCGACCGACCTGAAGGACGCGATCCGGCACTTCGACCTCAGCCCGCTGGCCGTCATCCTGATCATCTGCGCCATCTACATCGTGCTGGGCTGCGTGCTCGAAAGCATGTCGATGATCCTGCTGACGGTACCCGTGTTCTATCCGCTGGTGCAGCACCTGGGCTTCGACATGATCTGGTTCGGCATCCTGGTGGTCGTGGTCACCGAGATCAGCTTCATCACGCCGCCGGTCGGCCTGAACGTGATGATGCTCAAGAGCCTGCTGCCCGACATCCCGATGCGCACGATGTTCCGCGGCGTCATGCCCTTCGTGGTGGCCGACCTCGTGCGGCTGGCCATCCTGATCGCCTTTCCTTCCATCACGCTGCTGCTGCCGCGCTACCTGGGCTAGCCATGATCGTCGACCAGAGAACCTACACCGTGCAGATCGGCAAGCTGCGCGACTTCCTCGCGCTCTACGCCGCGGAGGGCCTGGCGGTGCAGACCGAGCACCTGGGCCCGCCGATGGGCTACTTCACCACCGAGGTGGGGGATGTGAATCAGGTGGTCCACCTGTGGCGCTACACCGACATGGCTGACCGCGAGCGCCGGCGCGCCGCGCTGGAGGCCGACCCGCGCTGGCTGGCCTACCGCCGCAAGGCCGCTGCCGATGGCCAACTGGTGCGCCAGCAGAACGCGCTGCTGCGCGACGTTGACTTCAGCGCCTTCGGCAGCGCGCGCGCCTGAACTGCGCGGCAAGGTCCGAATAGGGGCGCCGCTCCAGTCCACGACGGCAGCGGCCGTTACTATCGATGCGAACCGTCTAGAGGGAGTTGCCAGATGTCCACTGAATCGACCGCCGAGGTGCGCCCGCCCAGCCCCTGGCTGCTGCTGGCCGAAGGAGGGCGCGCGCCTTGGGAATACGCGGCGACGCTGGCCGCAATGCCGTGGCTCAACCGCGTGCCGCCCGGCGACGGCCATCCGGTGATCGTCTACCCCGGCCTGGGCGCGTCGGAGCTCAGCACGCGGGCGCTGCGCAGCTACCTGGGCCGTCTGGGCTACGCCACCTACGACTGGGGCCTGGGCCGCAACCGGCCGGTGCCGGGTGTGATGGAGGCCTGCCGGCAGCGTGTGCTGGACGTGGCCTCGCGCCACGGCCGCAAGGTCAGCCTGGTGGGTTGGAGCCTGGGCGGCGTCTACGCACGCGAGCTGGGCAAGCATCTGCAGGCGCAGACCCGCTGCGTCATCACGCTGGGTTCGCCCTTCTCGGGCGACACGCGGGCGACCAACGCCACGCGAGCCTACGAACTGATGGGCGGCCGGCCGGCGCGTCACGACCCCGAGCGCGCCGAACGGCTGCGGCGCGCGCCGAACGTGCCCACGACGTCGATCTACAGCAAGAGCGACGGTGTCGTCGCCTGGCAATGCAGCCTGAACGACGCGGCGCCGCATACCGAGAACGTCGAGATCCATGCCAGCCACATGGGCCTGGGTGTCAACCCGCTGGCGCTGTTCATCGTGGCAGACCGCCTGCGGCAGGACCCCGCGCAATGGCAGCGCTTCGACGCGCAGGCGCTGCCGCGCTGGCTGTTCCGCACCGACGCAGGGGCGGCACACTGATGACGCGGCGCCCACACCCGCTTCGCTTGCTGCCCCGTGGCGGCGCGCTCAGGTGCTTCGGCACGCTCAGGCAGAGTTGATATGCAGATCATCGCCAACGGCGTGCAGATCGAGGTCGACGTGCAGGGCCCCGAGCAGGGCGAGCCGATCCTGCTGATCATGGGCCTGGGCATGCAGCTCATAGCCTGGCCCGACGAGTTGGTGCAGATGCTGCTGCAGCGGGGCTTCCGCGTCATCCGCCACGACAACCGCGACGTCGGCCTGAGCCAGGGCTTCGACCGCCTGGGCACGCCCAACGTGCTGGTCCAGGCCTTGCGCCATCGCCTGCGGCTGCGCGTGCGCGCGCCGTACCAGGTGGCCGACATGGCGGCCGACGCGCTGGGCGTGCTCGACGCGCTGGGCATCGAGCGGGCCCACATCTGCGGCGCATCGATGGGCGGCATGATCGCGCAGCACATCGCCGCCAAGCACCCGCGCCGCGTGAAGAGCCTGACGCTGATCATGACCACCTCGGGCGCGCGCGAGCTGCAGCAGGCGCGGCCGCAGGTGGCGCGCGCGCTGATGTCGCGCCCGCAGCAGCCCGACGCCAAGACCTATATGGCGCACATGGCGAAGCTGGTGTCGGTGATCGGCAGCCCGGCGTACCCGCCCGACCCGCAGCGCCTGCAGCAGCGGCTGATGGCGTCCTTCAACCGCGCCTACCGGCCGGCCGGCACGGCGCGGCAGCTGGTGGCGGTGGTCGCGGACGGCGACCGCTCGCCGCTGCTGCGCCGCATCGTCGCGCCGACGCGCGTGATCCACGGCGAAGTCGACCCGCTGGTGCCGGTGCCGGCCGCGCACGACCTGACGAAGAAGATCGCCGGCGCCGAGGTCGACATCGTGCCCGGCATGGGCCACGACCTGCCGCTGGCGCTGCTGCCGCGCATCGCCGAAGGCATCGCGCAGAACGCGGCGCGCGCGGCATGAACCCGACGCCCGCCGCGTGGCGCCTGAGCGTCGCGCCGATGATGGACTGGACGGATCGCCATTGCCGCTATTTCCATCGGCTGATCACGCGGCGCACGCGGCTGTACACCGAGATGGTCAGCACCGGCGCGCTGGTGCACGGCGACGTGGCGCGCCACCTGGACCACGATGCCGCCGAGCATCCGCTGGCGTTGCAGGTCGGCGGCAACGACCCCGGCGAACTGGCGCACAGCGCGAAGCTGGCCCAGGCCTGGGGCTACGACGAGATCAACCTCAACTGCGGCTGCCCCAGCGACCGCGTGCAGCGCGGCGCCTTCGGCGCCTGCCTGATGGCCGAGCCGCAGCGCGTGGCCGACGGCGTGAAGGCGATGCGCGATGCCTGCACGCTGCCGGTGACGGTGAAGCACCGCATCGGCATCGACCGCGTCGAGCGCTATGACTTCGTGCGCGACTTCGTCGGCACCGTGTCGCAGGCTGGCTGCGAGGTCTTCATCGTGCATGCGCGCAATGCCTGGCTCGACGGACTGAGCCCGAAGGACAACCGCGAGATCCCGCCGCTGCGCTATGCGGTGGTGCACCGGCTGAAGCAGGACTTCCCGGCGCTGACCATCGTGCTCAACGGCGGCATCGCCGGCGATGCGGCGATCCGCGAACAGCTGCCGCACGTCGACGGCGTGATGATCGGCCGCGAGGCCTACCACCACCCGTGGACGATGGCCGGCTGGGACCGCGGCTTTCTGGGCGATACGACGGCGGCCCCGCCGGTGCGCGAGGCGGTCGAAGCCGCGATGGTGGCCTACATGCAGGCCCTGCAGGCCCGCGGGCAGCTCTGGCCGCAGGCCGCGCGCCACATGTTGGGCCTGTGGAACGGCACGCCCGGGGCGCGCCGCTGGCGTCAGGTGTGGTCGGACCATCGCCTGAAACACGAGCCGGTGGCGCGGGTGGCGGCGCTGGCGCAGGCCGCGCGCGTCGGCGCGGTGTGCCACGACACCGTGGCGCTGGAGGCCTGATGCGCGGCCAGGCAGGCAGCCTGCACGCGGTGTGTCGCCCACGCCGGCGGCCGCTGCTCGCGCGGGGCCGCTAGAGCGATGCGTGTCGACGGCCAGCCGCGACGCACGCTGTGGCCGGCGGACGGGCAGGACGCGCTGTACGTCATCGACCAGCGGCAGCTGCCGCATCGGCTGGCCGTCGAGCGCCTGGACAGCGTGCCAGCCGTGCTCGTGGCGATCCGCGACATGTGGGTGCGCGGCGCGCCGCTGATCGGTGCCACCGCGGCCTATGGGCTGGCGTTGCAGGCACGGGTGGACGGATGCGACGCGGCATTGCAGGCCGCGGCCGCACAGTTGCGCACGGCCCGGCCGACGGCGGTGAACCTGGCTTGGGCGCTGCAGCGCATGCTGCGCCGGCTGCTACCGCTGCCGCCGGCCGAGCGCGCGGTCGCTGCCTGGCAGGAGGCGGCGGCCCTCGCCGACGAGGACGTGGCCACCAACCAGGCCATCGGCCGCCATGGCTTGGCGCTGCTGGCCGATCTGGCCCGCCGCCGACCCGGGCCGGTGCGGGTGCTGACCCACTGCAACGCCGGCTGGCTGGCCACGGTGGACTGGGGCACGGCGCTGGCGCCGGTGTACCAGGCGCGGGCCGCCGGCATCGACCTGCAGGTGTGGGTCGACGAGACACGGCCGCGCAACCAGGGCGCCAGCTTGACGGCCTGGGAGCTGGCGCAGCAGGGCGTGGCGCACACGCTGATCGCCGACAACGCCGGCGGTCACCTGATGCAGCGCGGACTGGTGGACATCGTCATCGTCGGCTGCGACCGCGTCGCCGCCAACGGCGACGTGTGCAACAAGATCGGCACCTACCTGAAGGCGCTGGCCGCGCGCGAGCACGGCGTGCCCTTCCATGTGGCGATGCCGCTGTCGACGCTGGACCTGTCGTTGCCCGACGGCCTGCAGATCCCCATCGAGGAACGCAGCGCGCGCGAGCTGACGCACATCACCGGGCGAACCGCTGGCGGTGACGTGCTTGAAGTGCAGCTGGCGCCCGACGGCTGCGCGGCCGCCAACCCGGCCTTCGACGTCACGCCGGCGGCCTGGGTGAGCGGGCTGATCACCGAGCGTGGTCTGGTCGCGGCGCGGCGCGAGGCGCTGCAGGCCTTGGTGGAACGCCCGGCATGACGGCCGACGCAGCCACGTTGAGCGCGCAGGCGGTGGCCGCGATGCAACGCCTGGACGCGCTGGGCCTGAACCGCGGCAGCACCGGCAACCTGAGCCTGCGCTGCGCACGCGACGGGCGCGACGGCATGCTGATCACGCCCACCGGCGTCGGCGCCGAGGAGTTGCAGCCGTCGCAGATGGTCTGGGTGGGGCTGGACGGCGACGTGCAGGGGGACTGGCACCCGTCGTCGGAATGGCCGTTGCACCGGGCGGTGCTGGCGCGCCGCCCGGACCTGCAGGCGGTGGTGCACACGCATTCGGTGCACGCCACCGCGCTGGCCTGCCTGCAGCGCGAACTGCCGCCCTTTCATTACATGGTGGCGGTGTGCGGTGCCGACCGCGTGCCGTGCACGCCGTACCACCCCTTCGGCAGCGACGCGCTGTCCGCCGCGGTGGCGCAGGCGCTGGGCGACCGCCAGGCCTGCCTGATGGCCCAGCACGGGCTGGTGGCCGCCGGTGCCACGCTGGCGCAGGCGATGCGCGTGGCGGTCGAGATCGAGGCGCTGTGCGAGGTCTACCTGAAGGCGCTGGCGGTGGCCGAGCCCGCAAACCTGAGCGCCGCGCAGATGGCTGAGGTGCTGCAGCAGTTCAAGCGCTACGGGAGCGCTCGTCGGCGCTGATTCCGACCTTGGCATCGCCCCGGCCGCGCTGCGGCCAGGTGGCCAGCAACAGCCCGGCCAGCGACAGCGCGAAGGCCACCACGTGCAGCGGCCCGAAGGCTTCACCCAGGAACAGCACGCCCACCAGCGCGGCGCTGACCGGCAGCATCACGGTGAACACGCCGGCCTGCGGCGCCGGCACGTGGCGCAGGCCCTGCATCCACAGCCAGACGGTGACCATGCTGGCGGCGATCGAATAGAACACCAGCAGCGCCCAGGTGCCGGGGGCCACCGCGCCGAAGTCGAAGCGCCAGGCCTGCCACAGGCCCAGCGGCGTGACCAGCGCCAGCCCCCACAGGTTGATGAGGGCGCTGATGCGGCGCGGCGACAGCTTGCCCGTCAGGCGCTTGCCGATGACCACGTAGCTGGCTTCGCACAGCACCGCGCCCAGCAGCAGCAGGTAGCCCCAGTGCGTGGCCGCGCTGGCCGGCGCGCCGGCGTCGCCCTTGGCCAGCGCGAGCAAGGCGATGCCCAGCACGGCCAGCGCGATCGCCACCATCACGCGGCCGCGGATGCGCTCGCCCAGGAAGATGCGCGACAGCAGCGCCACCGCGGCGGGGATCCCTGCCATGACCACGCCGGCGGCCAATGCCGAGGTGAGCTGCACGCCGTAGAGCATGCAGATCGAGAACAGGAAGTTGCCGAGAAAGCTCTCCCAGAACAGCAGCCGGCGGTCATGCGCCGAAAGCGCTACCTCGCCGGCGCGGCGCGGCACCCAGTGCAGCATGGCCACTGCGGCGATGCCGAAGCGCAGCCAGGCCAGCAGGAATACCGGCAAGGCGGCGACCAGCAGCTTCGACAGGCCCACGTAGGCGCCGACCACCGCCATGCTGGTGGCCAGGCAGACATAGGCCAGCCACGGCACGGCCGGCGCGCGGTGCGGACTCAACGACGCCGCCCGCTCAGAAGGCTTCGGCGTAGCGCTGCATCTCCCAGTCGCTGACCTGCTGCTGATACTCCGTCACCTCGGCCCGCTTCAGCCGCAGGAATTCCTCGGCCAGCGTGGCGCCCAGCGCGCTGCAGATCAGTTCGTCGGCGGCCAGGGCGTCCAGCGCCTCGGTCAGGGACTGGGGCAGCAGCGGGATGCCGCGCGCGCGAACCTGCGCCGGCGACAGCTCGAACAGGTCGTCGATGCATTCCGCCGGCGGCTCGAGCTTGCGGTCGATGCCGTCCAGGCCGGCGACGATCAGCGCCGCGGTGGCCAGGTAGGGGTTGGTGCTGGAGTCGGGCACGCGCCACTCGAAGCGGCCGTGCAGCGTGCGCAGCGCTGCGGTGCGGTTGTTCGGGCCCTGCGCCAGGTACGGTGGTGACCAGGTCGTCCCCGACAGCGATGCGCCCAGGCGCAGCCGCTTGTAGGAGTTGATGGTGGGCGCCACCAGCGCCGTCAGCGCGGCCGAATGCGCCATCACGCCGGCGATGAATTGGCGCCCGGTGGCCGACAGCGTGGCCTCGCGATCGGCACTGCCGTCGGAGCGGTGCGGCACGAACACGCACTGTGCGTTGTCCGGGCGTTTGGCGTTCCAGCCCGACCACATCGACACATGCAGGTGCATGCCGCTGCCCGGCTGGTTGTGGAAGGGCTTGGGCATCATCGAGAAGACCATGCCGTGGGCTTCGGCCAGCGCCTGTGCGGCCAGCTTGAAGAGCATCAGGTGGTCGGCGCTGGCCAGCGCCTCGTCGAAGCCGAAGTTCAGCTCGTACTGGCCGTGCGCGTCCTCATGGTCGATCTGCAGCACGTCCAGCCCGCACTTGGACAGCACGGCATGCAACTCGTGCAGGAAGCCGCGCTGGCGCGACAGCGACTTCAGGTCGTAGGACGGCTTGTCCAGCATGTCCAGGTCGTCGGCCGGGCGCCAGCGGTGGCCGTCGCGCTTGAGCAGGAAGAACTCGGGCTCGATGCCGGTGCGCAAGTGCCAGCCGCGCTCGGCCAGCCGCGCGATGGCGCGCTTGAGCACCTGCCGCGGGCACGCGTCGAAGGGCTGGCCGTTGACGAAGCCGTCGCAGACGATGCGCGCCACGCCCGGCATCCACGGCAAGGGCGTGGCGCTGCTGGCGTTGCCGCGCGCGTAGTACTCGGCGCGCGGGCCAACGCGTGGCAGCCCGGTGCCGACGATCGAAGGGCCGGCAAAGCCGACCCCGTCGGTCAGCAGTTCGTCCAGGTGCGTCAGCGGCACCAGCTTGCCCTTGGCCACGCCGTGGATGTCGGTGAACTGCGCCAGCAGCGTGTGCACGCCCTCGGCGCGCAGCCGTTCGATCAGATCCTTCATCGATGCTCTCCATGGGCCCGGCGACCCTCGGACGGGATGCTACGCCCGCGCCGCTGCCGTGCGATCCGCCAGCGCATGCAGGCCATGCCCTCGCGCGAGAGTGCGCCGAATGCGACGCTGAGGGGCGCCGGCTGCAAGCAGGCCTGCGCTGACGCGACGCGGGTATCGGGTGCGAGCGCCGTGCACGCCGGCGCGGCAGCTACAGCGCGTGCCGGGCAGACCGCCTGGGAAGCCGCAAGCCCGCCTTGCCGGGCCTGCGGCGGCGGCGCTGGGAGCTGCTTAGGCGCAGCGGCGGCGGGCCAGGCCGAGGCCGGCGAGCGCGGCACCCACCAGCGCGAGCGAGGTGGGCTCGGGCACGGTGTTGCGGACGTCGGCCGTGAAGACCGCGAAGCCCCAGTTGCGGGCGGTGTAGTCGGCCGCCTTGTCGCCGCCGAAGTCGCCGAAGCGGTTCCAGGTCGCGCCAGCGGTGTCGTTGTAGCCGGTCTGGCTGGCCTTGTACCATGTAGAGTCGCCGCCGAAGCTATCGGCCATCACGACCCACAGCACGCCGCAGCAACCGGCACCGCTGCCGATCAGGACCGCGGGCTCGGCGTTCATCACCGCCACCAGCGCATTGGCCGCGTCATTGGCGCCGGTCGCATTGCCCAGGAATGTGGGCGACTGGGACGCGAAGACGGTGTTGTAACTCCCGAACTTGAAGTCGACGTCGTAGTTCGTGCCGTCCACGACCAGATCCTGGATGCCGACGGCCACGTTGCCGCTGTAGGTCACCGTGGGAGCGGCGCCGGCCAGATGGCCGGCCAGCAGGCCCAGCGTGAGCAGGAGTGGTTTGAGCAGGCGGGTGTTCGAAGCCATGGACGCGTCTACGGTGTTGTGAGATGGTGGGCGCCGTCACGCAGGTTTTGCGCCAGAACCGGGGTGTGGCAGAAAAATCGAGCGCCATCAGGGAGTTAGTTGATGAGCCCATCTGGGGGATGGTCGGTTTGTCAAAACTCTCGACGCCCCGACCCTCCCTCGGTCTAGAACGACACCACCACCGACGCACCGAGCACGCTGTTGTTCTTGCGGTAGCTGCCGTCGCTGACGTATTCGAAGACGTCGAGGTTCGACCAGTCGTAGCGGTACTCGGCCTTGAACATCGTGTACTGGTTGAACACGTAGTTCATGCCCACCGCGAGCGCATAGCGGCTGGCGCCCTTGTTGCAGCCCGGGTCGACCGCCGCCGCGCCTTGCACGCAGCCCAGCGCGCCCGCGGGGCCGACGCCGTTGCCGCCATCGACGCCGTAGCCGAGCAGGCCGCCGCCGTTCTTGCCGTTGTACAGGTAGTCGAAGCGGCCCACGCCTTCGAGGCGCGGCGTGAACTTGTAGGCCGCCAGCGTGGACAGGCCGTACCACGACGCCGTCTGCAGGCCGCCGTTGGCGTTGGCGGTGATCGCCGCGGCCTTCTGGTAGCCGTAGCTCAGCTGGCCCTGCACCGTCCAGTCGCCGCGGATGAAGTAGCCGTCGACCTCGAGCAGGCCGAGGTTGGTGTTGCCGGTGTCGTTGACGAAGTTCGGCGCCTGGCCATACACGCCCGCCAGGCCGAAGCCCTGGTATTCGCCGCGCGCATAGTCCACGCGCCAGGCCAGCACCGAGCCCTTGGCGGTCGAGCTGTTGGCGTTCTGGTTCATCTGCGCCACCATCGCCTTGGTGATCCACTTGCCGCTGGTGTAGTCGATGCCCGCGCCGATGTAGGCGGTGGGCAGCGTGAAGTCGAACAGCAGGTTGTGCGTGATCAGCTTGTTCAGCGTGGGCTGCTGGTATTCATAGCCGGACCAGTCGGGAATCTGGCCGGCGATGAAGCGCGTCTGCAGGTCGGTCAGCGGCACCGACACGCTGGCCTCCTGCACGATGGAATAGCCGTCGATCACCGAGCCGGCACCGCGTTGCGGGGTCAGCGTCAGGCGCCATTTGGTGCCGTCCTGCATTTCCTTCTGGAAATCGAGGATGGCCATGCCGATGTAGCCGTTCCAGTAGTTGTAGCCGTAGTTGGCCACCGAATCGAGGAACTGGAAGCCCGCCAGGTCCTGCGCGCGGTTGTAGATGTAGGCGGCCTGCATCTGGCCGCTGATCTTCAGGCCCATGAAGCCGCTGGCCTCGCGGGAGTCTTCCAGGGCCTCGGTCTTGACGGTCAGCCGGTTCAGCTCGGCCGCCTGCTCGGGCGTCATGCCCCACTGCGGCGTGGCCTGCTTGGCCTGGGTGGCCTTGAGCTGCTGCTCGAGCTGGTTGACCCGGTCGCGCAGGGCCTTCAGCTCGTTCAGCACTTCGGCATTGGTCTGGGCAGCGGCCGGGAAGGCGGCGGCCACCGCCAGCGCAAGCAGTGTGGCCTGGGGCAGGGAAGGCGTCATCGTGGGGTCTCCAGGGGCGTCGTTAGGGGTGGTCGGAGGGAGGGCGGGTCAATGGCGCGAGGCTTCGGCCAGATCGAGCAGTCTCTTGCGTTCGGCACGGGCGATCAGGTAGCTGGCGACGAGCACGCCGATGGCCACGATGGCCACGATCAGCGTGGCCACCGCGTTCACGCTCGGGTTCAGGCCCAGCCGCGCGCGCGAGAAGATGACCAGAGGCAGGGTGGTGGCGCCCGGCCCGGACAGGAAGGCCGACAGCACCACGTCGTCCAGCGAGATGGTGAAGGTCAGCAGCCAGGCGGACATCAGCGCCTGCGAGATCATCGGCAGCGTCACCAGCCAGAACACCTGCGACGGCTTGGCGCCCAGGTCCATCGCGGCTTCTTCCAACGCCGGGTTCAGGTCGAGCAGCCGCGACTGCACGACCACCGCGGCGTAGGCCATGCCCAGCAGCAGGTGCCCCAGCCAGATGGTCATCAGCCCGCGCTCGGGGAAGCCGATGGCGCGCTGCACCGACACCAGCATCAGCAGCAGCGACAGGCCGACCACCACCTCGGGCATGACCAGCGGCGCGTTGACCATGCCGCTGAACAGCGTGCGCCCGCTGAAGCGCTTGTAGCGCACCAGCGCGAACGCGGCCATGGTGCCCAGCACCACCGAGCCGCAGGCCGTGAGGAAGGCGATCTTCAGGCTGAGCCACAGGCCGGCCTGGATTTCGCGGTCGGTGGCCAGCGCGGCATACCACTTGAGCGTGAAGCCGCGCCACAGGTTGGGCACCGGCGAGTCGTTGAACGAATACAGCACCAGCGCGACGATCGGCAGGTACAGGAACACGAAGCCCGCCGCCAGCCAGCCGCGGCCGAACCAGCGGTTGAAGCTCGGGCTGGTGCCGCGGGAGGTCACTTCCGCGCCTCCTGCGCCTCGGCCTGGTACTTGTTGAAGATGGCCAGCGGCACGATGATCAGCAGCACCATCACCACCGCCACCGTTGAGGCCATCGGCCAGTCGTTGTTGGAGAAGAATTCGTCCCACATGACGCGGCCGATCATCAGCGTCTGCGGCCCGCCCAGCAGCTCGGGGATGACGAATTCGCCGATGCAGGGGATGAACACCAGCATCGAGCCGGCGATGATGCCGGCCTTGGACAACGGCACCGTGATCTTCCAGAAGGCCACCCAGGCGGTGGCGCCCAGGTCGGCGGCGGCCTCCAGCAGCCGCAGGTCCATCTTCGCCAGGTTGGCGTACAGCGGCAGGATCATGAAGGGCAGGTAGGTGTAGGTCATGCCCAGCACCAGCGAGAACGGCGTGTGCATCAGCATGCCCGGCCCCGGAATCAACCCGGCCGCGGCCAGCAGCTGGTCGATGCCGGTGCTTTCCAGCAGGTCGGCGACCCAGCCGTTCTCGCTGAGCAGGCCCTTCCAGGCATACACGCGCAGCAGGAACGAGGTCCAGAAGGGCAGCATCACCAGCATCAGCAGCGACGGCTGCAGCGTGGACTTGGCGCGCGCCATGAAGTAGGCGAAGGGGTAGCCGATGGCCAGGCACAGCACGGTGGTCGCGGCCGCGTACTTCAGGCTCGCCACGTAGGTCTTCAGGTACAGCGCGTCCTCGGTCAGGAAGACGTAGTTCGACAGCTTGACGCTGAACTGCAGCACGCCGTCGCGCAGCGTCAGCAGGTCCTTGAACTGCACCGCCTCCATCTCGGAGACGCTGATCTTCAGGACGATGACGAACGGAAACAGAAAGAACAGCAGCAGCCACAGGTAGGGCACGCCGATCACGGCCGTGCGCCCGCTGAGCCGGCGGCGCAGGTTCATTGCGTCAGCACCACGTGCGCCGAGCGCGGCCAGTGCGCCCAGACCACGTCGCCCCAGGTGAAGTCGTCGTCGAGGTGGCGCTGGACGTTGGCCAGGCTGACCTTGAGCCGGGCGCCGCTGGGCAGCTCGAGGTGGTAGACGGTGAAGCTGCCGAAGTAGGACAGCTCCTTGATCGTGCCGCGGGCGCGGTTGTACGGATCCTCGGGCTCGTGCCGCGACAGGTGGATCTTCTCCGGCCGCAGCGCCACGGTCACCGCCATGCCTTCGTGGCCGGTGATGCCGTGCCCGACGTAATGCTTGCCGTCGGCGGTGTCGATGATCACGTGGTCGGGCTCGTCGACCTCGACCTTGCCGTCGAGCAGGTTGACGTTGCCGATGAAGTCGGCCACGAAACGCGTCGCCGGGGTCTCGTAGATCTCGTGCGGCGCGCCCACCTGCAGGAAGCGGCCCTCGCTCATGATGGCGATGCGCGAGGCCATGGTCATGGCTTCTTCCTGGTCGTGCGTGACCATCACGCAGGTGACGCCCACCTGCTCGATGATGTTCACCAGCTCGATCTGGGTTTCTTCGCGCAGCTTCTTGTCCAGCGCGCCCAGCGGCTCGTCCAGCAGCAGCAGCTGCGGCTGCTTGGCCAGGCTGCGCGCCAGCGCCACGCGCTGCTGCTGGCCGCCGGACAGCTGGTGCGGCTTGCGCTTGGCGAACTTGCCCAGCTGCACCAGCTTGAGCATCGCCTCGACGCGGTCGGCCACCTGCTCCTTGGGCAGCCGGTCGCGGCGCAGGCCGAAGGCGACGTTGTCCCAGACGCTCAGGTGCGGGAAGAGCGCGTAGCTCTGGAACATCATGTTCATCGGGCGCTGGTAGGGCGGCAGCGTCGCCAGGTCCTGCCCGGCGAGCACGATGCGCCCGGAGGTCGGCGTCTCGAAGCCGGCCAGCATGCGCAGCAGCGTGCTCTTGCCGCAGCCCGACGAGCCGAGCAGCGCGAAGATCTCGCCCTTGGCGATGTCCAGCGACACGTCGTTGACGGCCTTGTAGCCGTCGAAGTCCTTGACCAGGTGCTCGATGCGCAGGAAGGCCTGGTCGCCTGCGCCGCCTTGCTCGCCAGCCATCGGCTTGCTACAGGCCGGTCTTGAAGGCGGTGTAGGTGCGCGTCATCAGGCGCCTGAGGTCGTTGTTCAAGGCGTCCGGTGGCACCATGGTCTTCATGTCGTTGGGGGACAGGAACACCGTCGGGTTGTTGGCCACCTCGGGCTTGATGAACTTCTTGGATTCCTGGTTCGGGTTGGCGTAGAAGACCTTGTTGGTCAGCGACGCGTGCACCTCGGGGCGCAGGATGTAGTTGATGAACTTGTGCGCGTTGCCGGGGTGTGCGGCATCGGCCGGGATGACCATCACGTCGAAGAACAGCAGGCCGCCGTTCTTGGGGATCAGCGCCTCGATGTTGTTGCCGGTCTTGCCTTCGATGGCCCGCTGGCGGGCGATGTTGATGTCGCCCGACCAGCCCAGCGCGACGCAGATCGAGCCGTTGGCCAGGTCGTTGATGTAGCCCGACGAGCTGAACACGGTGATGTACGGGCGCACCGCCTTCAGCACGTTGGCCACGGCGGTGTAGTCGCCGGGGTTCTTGCTGAACGGCGGCTTGCCCAGGTAGTGCAGGGCGGCCGGCACCACCTCGGTGGCCGAGTCGAGGAAGGACACGCCGCAGCTCTTGAGCTTGCTGACATATTCGGGGTTGAAGACCAGCTCCCAGACGTTTTCAGGCAGCGGCTTGGGGGCGATCGCCGCCTTCACCTTGTCGACGTTGATGCCCACCGTGGTGAAGCCCCACAGCCAGTTGACCATGTACTCGTTGCCGGGGTCCAGCCGCGCCAGCTGCGCCTGCAGCGCCGGGTCGAGGTTCTTGTAGTTGGACAGCTGGCCCTTGTCGATCTTGCGCAGCAGGCCGCCGTCGACCTGCAGCTTGGCCCAGTTCGACGAGGGTACGACGAGGTCGTAGCCGGTCTTCCCCGCCACCAGCTTGGCGTGCACGATCTCGTTGTTGTCGAAGTTGTCGTAGCGGACCTTGATGCCGGTTTCCTTCTCGAAGTTCTTGAGCGTGTCCTCGGCGATGTAGTCCGACCAGTTGTAGATGTTGAGAACCTTCTCCTCCTCTTGCGCCATTGCCAGCGAACAGGCGAGGGCAAGGCCCGCGGCGAACGATGCGACCACGGGACGGAAGGAGGTGAAGTTCATGGGCAGGCTCCGGCGGTGATGTGGGACGAATGCTAGCGCAGGGATCAGCCGATCCAACCCCGCTGTTGGGCGTCTGCCAGCGTCAGGTCCAGGCAGCGGCGGATCAGAAGCATCATTTCATCGATCTGGGCGCGGGTGATGACCAGCGGCGGCGCGACGATCATGCGGTCGCCCACGGCGCGCATGATCAGCCCGTTGGCGAAGCAGTGGCCGCGGCAGACCATGCCCACCTCCAGCTCCGACGCAAAGGGCGTGCCCCTGGCCGGGTCCTTGACCAGTTGCAGCGCGCCCATCAGGCCGCAGGTCTGCACCTCGCCGACCAGCGGATGGGTCGCCAGGCCCTGGAACTGCGCGGCCAGGTAGGGGCCGACGTCGTCGTGCACGTGCTCCACCAGCTTCAGCTGCCGGATGAGCGCGATGTTGGCCAGCGCCACCGCGCAGGCCACCGGGTGGCCCGAATAGGTGTAGCCGTGGTTGAACTCGCCGCCGCGTTCGATCAGCACCTTGGCGATGCGCTCGCCGACCATCACCCCGCCCAGCGGCACGTAGCCGCTGGTCACGCCCTTGGCGAAGGTCATCAGGTCGGGCTTGAAGCCGAAGCGCTCGCAGCCGAACCAGCGGCCGGTGCGGCCGAAGCCGCAGATGACCTCGTCGCTGACCAGCAGGATGCCGTGCTTGTCGCAGATGCGCTGGATCTCCGGCCAGTAGCTCTCGGGCGGCACGATCACGCCGCCGGCCCCTTGCACCGGCTCGCCGATGAAGGCGGCCACCTTGTCGGCGCCGATTTCTAGGATCTTCTGTTCCAACCAGCCGGCGGCCACGCGGCCGAAATCCTCGCGGCTCAGGCCCTGCGGGCGGCCGTTCTCCCACCAGTGCGGCTGGCCGATGTGCGTGATGCCGGGGATGGGCAGCCCGCCCTGCGCATGCATGCCGCCCATGCCGCCCAGCGAGGCGCCGGCCATGGTCGAGCCGTGGTAGGCGTTGTGCCGGCTGATGATCACCTGGCGCTCGGGCTGGCCCAGCAGGTCCCAGTAGCGCCGCACCATGCGCACCACGGTGTCGTTGCCCTCCGAGCCCGAGCCCGAGAAGAACACGTGGCGAAACTGCGGCGGTGTCACTTCCGCCAGCACCTCGGCCAGCTCGATGGCCGGCGGCGTGGCCGTCTGGAAGAAGGCGTTGTAGAAGGGCAGCTCGGCCATCTGCCGTGCGGCGGCGTCGATCAGCGCCCGCTGGCCGTAGCCGACGTTGACGCACCACAGGCCCGACATGGCGTCGAGGATCTTGTGGCCGTCGCTGTCCCACAGGTAGATGCCTTCGGCGCGCTGGATGATGCGCGCGCCCTTGGCCGACAGCGCCTTGAAGTCGGTGAAGGGGTGCAGGAAGTGGGCGGCGTCGGCAGCCTGCCACTGTGCGGTGGTGCGTTCCATAAGCGAATCCTCAGACGTGCAGCAGCAGGTGCTCCCGCTCCCAGGGCGAGATCACCTTCATGAACTCGGCGTACTCGATTTCCTTGACCTCGGTGTAGACGGTGACGAAGGCTTCGCCCAGCACTTCGGCCAGGTCCTTGTCGTCGCGCAGCAGCTGCAGCGCCTCGCCCAGGCTGCGCGGCAGCGCGTGCGCGCCCAGGTAGGCGTCGCCCTTGCATTCCGCCGTCGGCTGGATGCGCTTCTTGATGCCCAGGTAACCGCAGGCCAGCGTGGCGGCCAGCGCCACGTAGGGGTTGGCGTCCGCGCCGATGACGCGGTTCTCGACGCGCCGCGCCTGCGGGCCGGCCACCGGCGAGCGGATGCCCACGGTGCGGTTGTCGGTGCCCCACTGGATGTTGATCGGCGCGGCATTGCTGCGCACCAGCCGCCGGTAGCTGTTGACGTAGGGCGCGAACAGCGCCATCGCCGCCGGCACGTACTTCTGCAGCCCGCCGATGTACCAGTAGAACTCGTCGCTGGGCGAGCCGTCGGGCTTGCTGAACAGGTTCTGCCCGCTGGCCTGGCTGACCAGGCTCTGGTGCACGTGCATGGCGCTGCCCGGCTCGCCGGCGATGGGCTTGGCCATGAAGGTGGCGTACATGTCGTGGCGCAACGCCACCTCGCGCACCGTGCGCTTGAACAGGAAGGTTTCGTCGGCCAGGCTCAACGGGTCGGCGTGGAAGAAGTTGATCTCCATCTGCCCGGCGCCGACTTCGTGGATCAGCGTGTCCACGTTCAGCTCCATCTTCTCGCAGTAGTCGTAGACGTCCTCGAACAGCGGATCGAACTCGTTGACCGCATCGATCGAATACGCCTGGCGCGAGGTTTCGGCGCGGCCGCTGCGGCCCACCGGCGGCTTCAGCGGCATGTCGGGGTCGGTGTTGCGCGCCACCAGGTAGAACTCGAGTTCGGGCGCGACCACCGGCTTCCAGCCCTCGGCCTCGAACAGGCCGCAGACGCGGCGCAGCACCGAGCGCGGCGCAAAGGGCACGAGCCGGCCTTTCTTGTCGTAGCAGTCGTGAATGACCTGCGCGGTCGGGTCGGTGGCCCAGGGCACGATGCGCACCGTGGTCGGATCGGCCTGCAGGTGCATGTCCTGGTCGGTGGGGCTGATGACGTCGTAGTACGGCCCTTCCTCGGGGAATTCGCCGGTCACGCCCATCGCCACCACCGCTTCGGGCAGGCGCATGCCGCGGTCCTCGGTGAATTTCTCGCGCGGCAGGATCTTGCCGCGGGCCACGCCGGTCAGGTCGGGCACCAGGCATTCGATCTCGGTCACGCGGTGCGTGTTGAGCCACTGTTCGAGCTCGCTGAAGGTCAGGTTGTCTCTGCGCACCATGGGTTACCTTGGCAGTTTCATTTGTCGTTTGTAGGCCCGGCAGGCGTCGCCGAAGGCGCGGGCCAGCTGTACGGACACGGCATGGCGGCTGGCTTGCCATTCCGGGTGCCATTGCACGCACAGGTTGAAGCCGGCCGCGCGCGGGTCGGAGAAGGCTTCGACCAGCCCGTCGGGCGCCCGCGCCTCGACGCGCAGGCCCTCGGCCAGCCGGTTCACGGCCTGGCCATGCACCGAATTCACCTGAAAGCGCGCACGGTCGACGATGCCGGCGAGCACGCCGCCGGGCAGCACCTCCACCTCGTGCGCCAGCGCGTACTGCGCGGCGGCGTCCTCGATGGCCGGCGCACGGTGGTCCAGGTGGCCGGCCAGCTCCTGCACCGCCTGGTGCAGCGAGCCGCCGAGCGCCACGTTGGTCTCCTGCGCGCCGCGGCAGATGGCCAGCAGCGGCAGGCCGCGCGCCAGCACCTGCGGAATGAAGGGCAGCGTCCAGTCGTCGCGCTCGGTGTCCAGCGGCAGCGTGGCGTCGTGCACCGGCTCGTCGAAGTGGCGTGGGTGCACGTTGGACGGCGCGCCAGTGAGCAGCACGCCGTCGGCCAGGTCGAGCAGCGTATCGAATTCGTCCGCGCCGGCATTCGGCACCACCAGCGGCACGCAACCCGCCAGGCGCACGAAGTCCACGTACTTCTTGCCGGCGACGTGGAACGGGTGCAGCCCGAGCTGGCGGTTGCAGGCCGGCACCAGCACCACGGGTTGAGCGTTGGCTTGGGTCATGCGACGAGGTCTTTCATGCGATACCAGGCCATGCCCAGCACCAGGGCGGGCGTGCGCAGCAGGCGGCCGCCGGGGAAGGGCCGGTGGCGGATGCGCGCGAAGGTGTCGAAGCGGCTGGCGTCGCCGTCGATGGCCTCGGCCACCAGCTTGCCGGCCAGGCCCGTGAGGGCCAGCCCGTGGCCGGAGAAGCCCTGCAGGTAGTAGATGTTCGGTGCGCCCCCGCCCTCGGCCGGCAGGCGCCCGAAATCCGGCGCGCGGTTCATCGAGATGTCGACGAAGCCGCCCCAGGCGTATGCCACCTTGGCGCGCGACAGCTGCGGGAAAGTCAGCACCATGCGCTGGCGGATGCTCTCGGCCAGATGCGCCGGCGTCACGGTGCTGTAGCTGACGCGCCCGCCGTAGAGCATGCGCTGGTCGTTGGTGGTGCGGAAGTAGTCGAGCACGAAGTTGGTGTCGCAGACGGCGGCGCGCGATGGAATCAGGCTGTCGGCCAGCGCGTCGTCCAGCGGCTCGGTGCAAGCGATATACGTGCCTACCGGCATGATGCGCGACGCGAGCTCCGGCACCAGCCCCTGCAGATAGACGTTGCCGGCGAGCAGCACGTGGCGTGCGCGCAGCTCGCCCTGCGGCGTGCGCAGCCGCACGCGCGCGCCCGGCTCCATCGACTGCACCGGGCTCTGCTCGTGGATGCGCACGCCGGCGGCGGCCGCGGCCCGCGCCAGGCCCAGCGTGTACTTCAGTGGATGCAGATGGCCCGAGCGCTTGTCGAACACGCCGCTGTGGAAGCGCTGGCTGGCGATCCAGCGCGGCAGTTCCGCCGGTGGCAGGTGCTGCTGCGCGTAGCCGTAGACCCGCTCCATGCGCTCGGCCCAGTCCTGCAGTTCGCGGCCCTTGCGTGCGCTGGTGGCCACGCCCAGATAGCCGTCGCGCCAGTCGCAATCAATGCCATGGCGGCGGATGCGCTCGCGCAACAGGTCCAGCGCCTCGATGGACATGGCCCAGATGCGCTTGGACTCATCCAGGCCGAGCTGTTGCTCCACGGTCGCCTGGTCGCAGGCCAGGCCGTGGATGGCCTGCCCGCCGTTGCGGCCGCTGGCGCCCCAGCCGACCTCGCGGCTCTCCAGCAGCGTGACGGCATGACCGCGCTCGGCCAGCTCGAGTGCAGCCGACACCCCGGCCAGGCCGCCGCCCACCACCGCCACGTCGCACTGCGCACTGTCTTGCAGCGCGGCGTAGGACTGCTGGCGCGCGGCCGTGGCCGCATAGTAGGAATTCCGGGTGAGTTCGCGATCGGCGCTCAGCAGGTCCATGCGTCGGTATGCGCTAGGCAAGCCCTCGGTGATGGTGGCGTCGGCTCTCAGGCGGCGCGCTGGATGGCGCCGCGCAGCGTGTCGACGATGCGGTCGATCTGCTCGCGCTCGATGATCAGCGGCGGCGACAGCGCGATGATGTCGCCGGTGTAGCGCAGCATCACGCCCTGCGCATAGCAGTCGAGGAAGATGTCCAGCGCACGCTTGGACGGCTCGCCGGGCCGCGGTGTCAGCTCGACGCCGCCGACCAGACCGAGGTTGCGGATATCGATGACGTTGGGCAGCCCCTTCAGCGAATGCAACGCTTCGCCGAAGTAGCCTTGCAGCTGGCTGGCGCGTGTCAGCAGGCCTTCGTCGGCATAGGTTTCCAGCGTCGCCAGGCCGGCCGCGCAGGCCAGCGGGTGCGCCGAGTAGGTGTAGCCGTGCGCAAACTCGATCAGGTATTCGGGCCCGGTCATGAACACGTCGTGGATGGCTTGCTTGGCCAGCACCGCGCCCATCGGCACCGAGCCGCCGGTCAGGCCCTTGGCCAGGGTCATCAGGTCGGGCGTCACGCCGAAGGTGTTGGCCGCGAAGGGCGCGCCGGTGCGGCCGAAGCCGGTGATGACCTCGTCGAAGATGAGCAGGATGCCGTGCTTGTCACAGATCTCGCGCAGCCGGTTCAGGTAGCCCTTGGGCGGAATCAGCACGCCGGTGGAGCCGGCGATCGGCTCGACGATGACCGCGGCGATGGTCGACGCGTCATGCAGCGCGATCACGCGCTCCAGGTCGTCGGCCATCTCTGCACCGTGCACGGGCTGGCCCACGCTGAAGGCATTGCGTGCCAGGTCGTGCGTGTGGCGGATGTGGTCCACGCCGGTCAGCAGGCTGCCGAACATCTTGCGGTTGCCGGAGATGCCGCCGACCGAGATGCCGCCGAAGTTGACGCCGTGATAACCGCGCTCGCGGCCGATCAGCCGCGTGCGCTGGCCTTCGCCGCGGGCGCGGTGGTAGGCGATGGCCATCTTCAGCGCTGTCTCCACCGACTCGGAGCCCGAGTTGGTGAAGAACACCTTGTTCAGGCCGGCCGGCGCCAGCTTGGACACCTTGTCGGCCAGCTCGAAGGCCTTGGGGTGCGCCATCTGGAAGGGCGGCGCGAAATCCATCTCGGCGGCCTGCGCCTGGATGGCCTGCACCACCTTGGGCCGGTTGTGGCCCGCGTTGACGCACCAAAGGCCGGCCACGCCGTCCAGGATCTGGCGGCCTTGGTCGTCCCAGTAGTACATGCCCGAGGCCTTGACCAGCATGCGCGGGGCCTTCTTGAAGTGCCGGCTGGCGGTGAAGGGCATCCAGAATGCGTCGAGTTCGGGCTTCATGGGGATTTCTCGCAAAAGTGGCACATGCAGCGTGGCTTCGGCAGTCTAAACACTGTGGCTAGCAATGTGCAGGCGCAATCGGCAGTTTCCGCGCAAGGGCTTGCAATATCATGCGGCAGATCAACCAAGCAACGGCATGAAATGCAAAACCAGAACGGTGCCGCGCAACTCGATTCGATAGATCGGGCGATTCTGGAGGCCTTGCAGCGCGACGGCCGGCTCTCCAACGTGGAGCTCGCGCAGCGTGTGCATCTGTCGCCGTCGGCCTGCCTGCGGCGCGTCAAGCAGCTGGAGGAGTCGGGGGTCATCGCCCAGTACGTGGCCTTGCTCAATCCGAAGGCGGTGGGCCGGCACGGCACCAGCTTCACCATCATCAACCTGGAGAGCATGAACAACCAGCAGCTCGAGGCCTTCGAGCAGGCGGTGCGCGACGCGCCCGAGATCCTGGATTGCTTCTACGTCGCCGGCTCCAACGACTACCTGCTGCGCTTCGCCTACCGCGACGCCGAGGACCTGGAGCGCTTCCACACCGAGGTGCTGATGCGCCTGCCGGGCGTGGCGCGCTCGAATTCGATGCTCGTGCTGCGCACGGTGAAGAAGACCACGGCGCTCGCGCTCTGAGCGTCGCGGCTCAGGCCTTCAGGCGGGCTGCCAGGCACCGCGGGCGATGCAGCCGCACAGGTAGGTCCACACGAAGCGCGCCGCGGCATAGCTGCTCAGCTCGGCATGGTCGTAGGGCGGCGACACCTCCACGCAGTCCATGCCGACGAAAGGCAAGCCGGCCAGCTCCTCGAGCAGGGTGAACACCTGGTTGGTCGTCAGGCCGCCGGGCTCGGGCGTGCCGGTGCCCGGGGCGAAGGCCGGGTCCAGCGCGTCGATGTCCAGGCTCAGGTAGACCGGCGGCTGGCCATGGCGCGCCAGGCGTTCGCGCATCTGGGCCACCACCGGCGCCAGTTGTTCCGCGCTTTCCAGGCCGCGCAGGCTGCGGGCGTCGAAGATCAGGCCGCCCTGGTCGCGCACGTACTCGCGCGCTTCGCGATGGCCGGCCGAGCGGATGCCGATCTGCATGAAACATTCGCGCACCACCAGACCTTCCTGGATGGCTTCGTAGACCCAGGTGCCGTGGCCGCTGGGTTCGCCGAAATGGTCGCTCCAGGTGTCGCAGTGCGCATCGAAGTGGATCACCGCCAGCGGCCGGCCCAGCCAGCGGCGGTAGCAGCGCAGCAGCTGCAGCGTGATCGAGTGGTCGCCGCCCAGCCAGGCCATGTGCTGCTTGCGGATCAGGGCGTCGACCAGTGGCGCCATCGCGGCGCGCATGCCTTCCAGGCTGGTGTTGGGCAAGGGCAGGTCGCCGGCGTCCGACAGGTGGCCTTCAGGGGTCACGTCGAACAGCGGGTGAACGCCGTCGCACAGCATGTGGCTGGCCTCGCGGATGGCGCGCGGCCCGAAGCGCGCACCAGGGCGGTTGGTGGTGGCGCCGTCCCAGGCAATGCCGGCCACCGTGAAGGGCGATACGCCGCTGCCCGCCTGCACCTTGAGGAAGCGGTTGTCGGACTGGAAGGCGAAGGAGGTCATCGTCGTGCATCCGCTGCGGGGTTCGCGGATCATACGGAGGCCATGCAACACCAAGCGACCCCACCCGTCCTGATCCTGCAGCACCTGAGCGGCGATGGCCCGGCCTATCTGGCCACCTGGCTGCAGCGGCAGGGCATCGCCTTCGACCTGCGCAACACGGAGGCCGGCGACGCCTTCCCCGAGCACATGGGCGGCCATGCGGCGTTGGCCATCCTGGGCGGCGAGATGAGCGCCAACGATGCTCTGCCGTCGCTGCGCCGCGCCGAGCTGCTGATCCTGGACGCCATGGCGCGCAACCGCCCGGTGATCGGGCACTGTCTGGGCGGGCAACTGATGGCGCGAGCGCTGGGGGCCGCCGTGGGCCCGTCGCCGGCGCCTGAGGTCGGCTGGCATGACATCACGCCGGCAGCGAACGCCGAGGCGCAGGCCTGGTTCGGCGAGGCCCCCACGCTGACGGTGTTCCAGTGGCACGAGGAGGCCTTCGCGCTGCCGGTCGGTGCCACCGCGCTGGCCGGCAACGCCGCCTGCACGTACCAGGCCTTTGCCATCGGGCCCCATCTGGCGATGCAGTTCCACGTCGAGGTGGACGAGGAGAAGCTGACGCGCTGGTCGATGCTGGACACCGCCGCCTATCGCGCCCAGCAGCAGCGCCACACCACCGTGCAGGGCGGGCGCACGCTGCGCGAGGCGATGCCGCGGCACCTGCCGGCGCAGCAGGCGCTGGCCGACCGGATCTACGCGCGCTGGTGGTCGCGCGCGTCGCCCTCGGGCTAAGCTGTTTTCATATGGGTTGAGCAGCGTTTTGCATTACGAAAGACGGCGGCGCTGCAGTGCAGCATCATCTTTCATCTGGTTCGAGATTGTTCCGCATCGCGGAATAGAAGCGCTATCTTGTTGATTTACAAGATTTTGATTTTTAGTCTTATATAAGACATAAGTCTTCCATTGAGGGCGACTCCGCGTTACGCTTACGCCTGTCGATTGAGTCTTTCCCTAGCTTTGCAACCAAGGAGTCCCGCATGAGCCAGCCGTCCCGTGAACAACAGATCGCCGCCCTCGAAAAGGATTGGGCGGAGAACCCGCGCTGGAAGGGCATCAAGCGCAACTACACGGCCGCCGACGTGGTGCGCCTGCGCGGCAGCCTGCAGATCGAGCACACGCTGGCCCGACGCGGCGCCGAGAAGCTGTGGAGCCTGTGCAATACCGAGCCCTTCGTCAACACGCTGGGCGCGCTCACCGGCAACCAGGCGATGCAGCAGGTCAAGGCCGGCCTGAAGGCCATCTACCTGTCGGGCTGGCAGGTGGCGGGTGACGCCAACAGCAACGGCGAGATGTACCCCGACCAGTCGCTGTATGCGGTGGACTCGGTGCCGAAGGTCGTGAAGAAGATCAACAACACCTTCAAGCGCGCCGACGAGATCCAGTGGAGCGAAGGCAAGAACGACATCGACTTCTTCGCGCCGATCGTGGCCGACGCCGAAGCCGGCTTCGGCGGCGTGCTCAACGCCTTCGAGCTGATGAAGGCCATGATCGAAGCCGGCGCGGCCGGCGTGCACTTCGAGGACCAACTGGCCTCGGTGAAGAAGTGCGGCCACATGGGCGGCAAGGTGCTGGTGCCCACGCGTGAAGCGGTGGCCAAGCTCACCGCGGCGCGCCTGGCGGCCGACGTGATGGGCGTGCCGACGATCCTGCTGGCGCGCACCGACGCCGAAGCCGCCGACCTGGTGACCAGCGACGTCGACGAGACCGACAAGCCCTTCCTGACCGGCGAGCGCACGGTCGAAGGCTTCTACCGCACGAAGAAGGGCTTCGAGCAGGCCGTCAGCCGCGGCCTGGCCTATGCCGAAGTGGCCGACATGGTGTGGTGCGAGACCGGCACGCCGGACCTGAAGTTCGCCAAGGACTTCGCCGACGCCATCCACGCCAAGTTCCCCGGCAAGATGCTGGCCTACAACTGCAGCCCGTCGTTCAACTGGAAGAAGAACCTGGACGACGCCACCATCGCCAAGTTCCAGCGCGAGCTGGGCGCGATGGGCTACAAGTTCCAGTTCATCACGCTGGCCGGCTTCCACAACCTCAACTACGGCATGTTCGAGCTGGCCTACGGCTATGCGCGCAAGAACATGAGCGCCTTCGTCGAGATGCAGGAGAAGGAATTCGCCGCCGCCGAGCGCGGCTTCACCGCGGTGAAGCACCAGCGCGAGGTCGGCACCGGCTACTTCGACGCGGTGACCACGACCATCGAGCGCGAGGCCTCGACCGCGGCGCTGAAGGGTTCGACCGAAGACGAACAGTTCTTCGAAGACCAGAAGCACGGCTGAAGCCACCGCTTCGCCGCGCAGCCCGAAGGCCATCCGCCTTCGGGCTTTTTTGTGCCCGGCTATCGTGACGCCGATGCAAGATGCCAGCTTCCCGTTGACGCCGCGCATGGCCGGCCTGCTGCAGCGCATCCAGCGTGCGCAGCGCACGCCGCTGCATACGCAAGCGCCCGTGCAGGCGCGTGCGGCCTATGCCGCGGCCGCCGAGATCCTGGACCTGCCGCGCGCATCGCTGCATCGCGTGGTCGAGCTCACGCTGCCGGCGCAAGATGGCCAGGCGCTGCCGGCGCGGCTGTACCTGCCGCACGACGGGTCGTCTCTTCCGGCAATGCTGTACCTGCACGGCGGCGGCTTCGTCATCGGCTCACTGGAAACCCACGACAGCCTGTGCCGGCAGCTGGCGCTGCACAGCGGCGCGGCGGTGGTGGCGCTGGACTACCGGTTGGCGCCGGAACATCGCTTTCCGACGGCGGTGGACGACGCCTGGGTCGCACTGCAGTGGTTGCACACCCGGGGTGCCACGCTGGGCATCGACGGCACGCGCCTGGCGGTGGGCGGCGACAGTGCCGGCGGCACGCTGGCGGCGGTGTGCGCCTTGCAAGCGCGCGACCAGGGCCTGCCGCTGGCCTTGCAGCTGCTCATCACGCCGGGCACCGACGCCTACGGCGACTTCCCATCACGCCGCCGCTTCACCAGCGGCGTGCTGCTGGACGCGCAGACCATCGACTGGTTCTTCGACCACTACATCGACCGCGCGCAGCGCCGCGACTGGCGCTTTGCGCCGCTGTGCCACGACGACGTGGCCGACGTGGCGCCGGCCTGTGTCATCCTTGCGGAATGTGACCCGCTGGTCGACGAAGGCCTGGCCTACGCCGACCGCCTGCGCGCCGCCGGCGTGCCGGTGGCCCTGGAGCTGTACCGCGGGTTGACGCACGATTTCATCAAGATGGGCCGCGCTCTGCCCGAAGCGCCGCAAGCGCTGCAGGCCGCCGCGGACGCCATGAAAGGAGCCTTCGAGACATGAGCCGCACCGAGTACCGATTCTTCGAGCGCCTGCGCGTGCGCTGGGCCGAGGTCGACATGCAGAAGATCGTCTTCAACGGCCACTACCTGATGTACTTCGACACGGCCGTGGCCGGCTACTGGCGCGCCATGGCCATGCCCTACAAGGAGACGATGGCCCATCTGGACGGCGACCTGTACGTGCGCAAGGCCACGCTCGAGTACCTGGGGTCGGCGCAGTACGACGACAGCCTGGATGTCGGCGTGCGCTGCGTGCGCGTCGGCAACTCGTCGATCCTGTTCGGTGCGGGGGTGTTCCGCGGCGACACGCTGCTGGTCGGCGGCGAGCTGGTCTACGTCTTCGCCAACCCGCAGACGCAGACCTCGCTGCCGGTGCCGGCGCAGCTGCGCGCGCTGCTGCAGGACTTCGAGGCCGGCCAGCCGATGGTCGACGTGCGCCTGGGTACCTGGGACGAGCTTGGGCGCGAGGCGCAGGCCATCCGCACCGAGGTCTTCGTGCAGGAGCAGCGCATCCCCAAGGAACTGGAATGGGACGCCGCCGATGCCTCCTGCGTGCATGCCGTGGCCTACAACCGCTTCGGCATGGCGCTGGGCACCGGCCGGCTGCTGGAGCACGCGCCGGGGGTGTCGAAGATCGGCCGCATGGCGGTGCGCCAGTCGCTGCGCGGCGGCCATATCGGCCGCGCGTTGCTGGACCAGCTGGTCGATTGCGCGCGGCAGCGCGGCGACCGCGAGCTGATGCTGCATGCGCAGGCCAGCGCGGCGGCCTTCTACGTTCGCGCCGGTTTCAGCCCGCGTGGCCAGCCTTTTGAAGAAGCCGGCATCCCGCACCAGGAGATGGTGCGCGCGCTGTAGCCGGGCGGGTCAGAGCTCCAGTGCAGCCAGGTCGTAGGGCAGGGCGGCCGGGCTGAGCCGCGCACCGTTGGCCGCGTGCAGCTCGCCGCCTTGCAGCGCCGCGATCTTCAGTTCGACCAAGGCCGCATGCGCGCCGGACAGCGAAGCCGACAGCACCACCATGCCCGCGGGCTGCCCCGGGTCGGCGCTGTGGAAGACGTCCATGCCCGGCGGCATGGCGGCGTCGCTGGCCACCAGATAGGTGCGGCGCTTGACGGTGCCGCGGTACTGGCTGCGCGCCACCACTTCCTGGCCCGGGTAGCAGCCCTTCTTGAAATTGACGCCACCCAGCAATTCCAGGTTGAGCATCTGCGGCACGAACTTGTCCACCGTGGCGGCGACCACGCGCGGGATGCCGCTGTGCACCTCCAGCCAACGCCACGCGTCGGCCGGCAACGGCGGCAGTTCCGGCGCATCCGCACCGGCCCAAAGGTAGCGCGTGCAGCCGTCGACGGCTGGCAGGCGAATGACCTGGGCCGCGCCGTGGCTGACGCAGGCCCAGTCGCCGGCAGGTGCAGCGGCGCCCAGCCAGGCGTCCGCCGAGGCGCCCGCCAGGCCATGCAGCGGCCATTGCGCGCTGGCATCGCTGAGCTTGCACTTGGCGCGCAGCACGAACATCGACAGCCGCTTCAAGGTAGCCGCCAGCAGGTCGGCGCTGCAGGCCAGCAGGATCTGGTCTTCCGCGGCGCGCCAGACGACGAAGGTGGCGAGCAGCCGGCCCTTGGCAGAGCAATAGCCGGCCAGGCGAGCCTCGGTGGCGCCCCACGGCGGGACGTCCTGCGTCAGCTGGCCATTGAGAAAGGTCGCGGCTTCGGGCCCCTGGGCGAGGATCACTCCCCAGTCCGACAAGGGGACGATGCCATGGCAGGCGGCAGCAGGGGCATCGGACATGCCGCAATTATCATCGCCGCCCATGTCATCGACGTCCAAGGGGGTACGCTGGCTGCTCGTGGCCATCGGCCTGGTGGTCGTGGTGATGGCTGCCGCGGCCGCACTGGCGGCGTGGTGGCTGCAGCGGCCCTTGCCGCTGGCCACCGCGGCGGTGGAGCTGTCCATCGAGCCCGGTGCCACGCCGCGCGATGTCGCCGCGGGGTGGGTGCATGCCGGCGTGATGACCCACGCGGAATGGCTGTACCAATGGTTCCGCTGGTCGGGTCAGGCGCGCCGCATCCGCGCCGGCAGCTACGAGGTCGAGACCGGCGTCACGCCGCGCCAGCTGCTGGACAAGATGGTGCAGGGCGACGAGCTGCTGGAGAAGCTGCGCATCCCCGAAGGCGCGACCTGGCGCCAGTTGCGCGCCGCGCTGTCCACGGCGCCGCACCTGAAGCCGACCCTCGGCACGCTGGCCGAAGCGGCGGTGATGCAGCAGTTGGGCAGCAGCGCGGACAGCGCCGAAGGGCGCTTCTTTCCCGACACCTACGTCTACAGCCGAGGCGTCAGCGACCTGACGGTGCTGCGCCGGGCCCATGCGGCCATGCAGCGGCGGCTGGACGCGGCCTGGGCGCAGCGTGCGGCCGACACGCCGCTGAAGAGCCCCGACCAGTTGCTGATCCTGGCGTCGATCGTCGAGAAGGAAACCGGCCCCAGGGACGACCCGGCCATGGTCGCCGCGGTGTTCCTGAACCGGCTGCGCATCGGCATGCCGCTGCAGACCGACCCGACCGTGATCTACGGCCTGGGCGAGGCCTTCGACGGCAACCTGCGCAAGCGCGACCTGCAGGCCGACGGCGCCTACAACACCTATACGCGCGCCGGCTTGCCGCCCACGCCGATCGCGCTGCCCAGCGTGGCGTCACTGCAAGCGGTGGCGAAACCGGCACCGACCCGGGCGCTGTACTTCGTGTCGCGTGGCGACGGCAGCAGCGTCTTCAGCGACAACCTCGCCGACCATAATCGTGCGGTGAACAAGTACCAGCGCAAAAGCCCGCCATGACGGGCCGCTTCGTGACTTTCGAAGGCATCGACGGGGCCGGCAAATCGACGCACATCGCGGCCTTCGAGGCTTGGCTGCGCGCGCGCGGCCGCGAGGTGCTGGTGACGCGCGAACCCGGCGGCAGCCCGCTGGCCGAGCGCCTGCGCGAGCTGGTGCTGCACGAGCCGATGGATGCGCTGAGCGAGACGCTGCTGATCTTCGCGGCGCGGCGCGACCACCTGCGCCACACCATCGAGCCCGCGCTGGCACGAGGCGCGGTGGTGCTGTGCGACCGCTTCACCGATGCCACCTTCGCCTACCAAGGGGCGGGGCGGGGCTTCGACCTGCAGGTGCTGTCGCAGCTTGAAGCGTGGGTGCAGCAGGGCCGCGAGCCGGACCTGACGCTCTGGTTCGACCTGCCGCCGGCGCAGGCCGCCCAGCGCCGCGCCGCGGTGCGCGCGCCCGACCGCTTCGAGAGCCAGGACGCCGAGTTCTTTGCGCGCGTGCGCCAGGGCTATGCCGAACGCATGGCGCAGGCGCCGCAGCGCTTCGTGCGGCTGGACGCGTCGGCCGACCGCGAAGAAGTGTGGACGCAGATCGAACGCGCTGCGGCGCAGCGGCCATGGTGGTAGGCGCGGACGGCCGGCTGCCGCTGCCCTGGCTGGAGGCGCCGCTGCGCGACGCGCTGGCCCATCAGCGCGGGCATGCGCTGCTGGTGCAGGCCGCCGACGGCGTCGGTGCGCTGGAGTTCATGTTCGCCCTGGCCCAGGCCTGGCTGTGCGAAGCGCAGGGCACCACCCGGCCCTGCGGCGTCTGCGAAAGCTGCCGGCTGCTCCAGGCGCGATCGCATCCCGACCTGTACCTGCTGCTGCCGGAGGCGCTGCGCGTGTCGCTGGGCTGGGCGGGGCAGGGCGACGACGACAGCGAAGGCAAAAACCGGCGCAAGCCGAGCCGGCAGATCCGCATCGACGAGGTGCGGGCGGCCGTCGACTGGGTGGTGCAGACCTCGGCCCGCGGCCGCGCCAAGGTGGTGGTCATCCATCCAGCCGGCGCGATGAACCTGCAGGCGGCGAGTGCGCTGCTGAAGACGCTGGAAGAGCCGCCCGGCCAGGCGCGCCTGCTGCTTAGCACCACCGACGAAGCCAGCCTGCTGCCCACGGTGCGCAGCCGTTGCCAGCGCATCCGGCTGGCCACACCGGCACGCGACGAGGCCCAGGCCTGGCTGCAGGCCCAGGGCGTGGCCGATGC
>JAHBZS010000016.1 GCA_019635285.1 Rubrivivax sp.
GCCCCAACGACATCCCCGCCTACATGGCCCACGTGGGCGTGGCCGCGCGTGCCGCCGCCACCGCGATGGCCGCCGCCTCCACCGCCGCGCGCAACGACGCGCTGCGCGGGTTGGCGGCGCGCTTGCGCGCCGGCGTCGACGCGCTGCTGCAGGCCAACGCCAGCGACCTGGAGGCCGCGCGGGCCGGCGGTCTGGCGGGGCCGCTGCTCGACCGGCTGAAGCTCACGCCGCAGATCATCGGCACCGTGGCCGAAGGCTGCGAGCAGATCGCCGCCATGCCCGACCCGGTGGGCGAGATCAGCGGCGTCAAGCGCCAGCCCAGCGGCATCAGCGTCGGCCAGATGCGCGTGCCGCTGGGCGTGTTCGGCATGATCTACGAGAGCCGCCCGAACGTGACCATCGAAGCCGCGTCGCTGGCCATCAAGAGCGGCAACGCCTGCATCCTGCGCGGCGGCTCCGAGGCGCTGCAATCGAACCTGGCGCTGTGGCGGCAGGTGCAGGCCGCGCTGGTCGACGCCGGCCTGCCGGCTGATGCGGTGCAGCTGGTGCAGACCACCGACCGCGCCGCCGTCGGCCGGCTGATCGCCATGCCGGAGTACGTGGACGTGATCATTCCGCGCGGCGGCAAGTCGCTGATCGAACGCATCAGCGCCGAGGCCAAGGTGCCGGTGATCAAGCACCTGGACGGCAACTGCCACGTCTACGTCGACGAGACGGTCGACCTGGACATGGCCGTCACCGTCACCGACAACGCCAAGACGCAGAAGTACAGCCCCTGCAATGCGGCGGAGTCGCTGCTGGTGCACCGTGCGGTGGCGCCGGCCTTCCTGCCGCGCATCGGCGCCGTCTTCGCCGCCAAGGGCGTGCAGATGCGCTGCGATGCCGGTGCCAAGGCGCTGCTGGCGCCGCTGCCGGATGCCGACGTGGTCGACGCGCAGGAATCCGACTGGTCCGAGGAATACCTGGCGCCGGTCATCAGCATCAAGCTGGTGGATGGTCTGGACGAAGCCATCGCGCACATCAACCGCTACGGCTCGCACCACACCGACGCGATCCTCACCGCCAACCACCCGCATGCGATGCGCTTCCTGCGCGAAGTCGATTCGGCCAGCGTGATGGTGAATGCCAGCACGCGTTTCGCCGACGGCTTCGAATACGGACTGGGTGCCGAGATCGGCATCAGCACCGACAAGTTCCACGCTCGCGGCCCGGTCGGCCTGGAGGGGCTGACCTCGCTGAAGTGGGTGGTGCTGGGCCAGGGCGAGGTGCGCCGCTGACTCCCATGGGGCCTGCACCCGGGGCGTGCTCGACCGGCGCATCGAAGACTGCTGGCTGCGGCCGTGGCGCTGAGCTAGCGTGAATCTCGAGCAACTGTGGCTGATCGGCGGCGCCGCGCTGGCGCTGTTCTGGATGCTGGGCGCGCACAACCGCCTGGTGGCGTTGCGCAACGCCATCATGGCTGCCTGGGCGCAGGTCGACGAGCCGCTGCAACGTCGCAGCGCGGCCGTCGGCGCGCTGGCCGCCGGCCTGCGCGAGCCGCTGCGCGACGAGCAGGGCGCGCTGGAAGCGGTGATGACCGCGCAGGCCCAGTTGCAGGCGGCGATGGCGGCGATGCGCGAGCGGCCGGCCCAGGCGCCGCGCGCCGCGGCGCTGACCGCGGCCGAGGCGACGCTGGCCCCGGCGCTGTCGCGGCTGTTGGCGCTGCTGGAGCAGCATCCGGCGCTGGCGGCCAGCGAGGCGCTGGCCCCGCAACTCGCCGCGCTGCAGGACGCGACGCAGCGCCTGGGCTTCGCCCGCCAGCTGTTCAACGACGCCGTCGCGGCCTACAACCAGGCGGCGCAGCAGTTTCCGACGCGCCTGTTGTCGCGGCTGTTCGGCTTCGGCGTGGCCGGCGGGCTGTAGGGCACACTGCGGCCATGGCCCCCCCGACCGTCCAAGCCGTGGCCATGTCGCCGCTGCCGGCCGACGCGCCGCCGCACACCGCCCGCCGCGTGGCGCTGCTGCTGAACCTGGCGCATGCCATCGACCACATGTTCCTGCTGATCTTCGCCACCGCGGTGGGCACCATCGCGGCCGAGTTCGGCTTCGCGCGCTGGGAGGACCTGATGCCCTACGGCGTCGGCGCCTTCGTGCTCTTCGGCCTGGGCTCGCTGCCGTCGGGCCGGCTCGGCGACCTGTGGGGCCGGCGGCGCATGATGCTGCTGTTCTTCTTCGGCATCGGCGTGGCCGCGCTGCTGGCCGCGGCCACGCGCAGCGCCTGGCAGCTGGCCGCGGCGCTGACCCTGCTGGGCGCCTTCGCGTCGATCTACCACCCGGTGGGCATCCCGATGCTGCTGCAGCGCGCGCAGAACCCCGGCGCGGTGATCGGCGTCAACGGCCTGGCCGGCAACCTGGGCATCGCCATCGCCGCGCTGAGCACCGGCTTCATGGTGCAGTGGCTGGGCTGGCGTGCCGCTTTCGCCATCCCCGGGTTGGTGGCCATCGGCTGCGGCCTGCTGTTCGCATGGCTGTGCCCGCAGGAGACCGAGGCACCCGCCAAGCGCACGGCCAAGGCGCGTGTCACGCTGGCGCCGGCCGCGATGGCGCGCGCGTTTGCCGTGATGACCGCGGCCTCGGTCACCGGCGGGCTGCTCTTCAACTTCACCACCAACGGCAACGCGCAGCTGCTGGGCGAGCGCTTCCGCGGGGTGGTCGAGGACCCGGCGCTGCTCGGCGCGATGCTCGCCGGCGTCTATGCGCTGGCCTCGCTGGCGCAGGTGGTGGTGGGGCGGCTGCTCGACCGGGTGGCGCTGAAGCCGCTGTACCTGGGCATCGTCGCGCTGCAGATCCCGCTGCTGGCGCTGGCGGCCGTCGCGCAGGGCTGGTGGATGCTGGGGCTGCTGCTGGCGGTGATGGTGGTGATCTTCGGCTCGATCCCCTTCACCGACGCGATGATCGTGCGCTACGTCGACGACCGCATGCGCTCGCGCGTGGCCGGCGCGCGGCTCACGCTGTCCATCGGCATCAGTTCGCTGGCGGTGTGGCTGCTCGGGCCGCTGGTCAAGGCCTCGAGCTTCGGCGCGCTGTTCTTCGGCATGGCCGCGGTCGCGGCCTGCACGCTGGCGATGGTGGCGCTGCTGCCGGCGGAGCGCTAGGCCTGGCAGGCGATCGACGCGGTGGCCACCAGCTCGTCCAGCAGCGCCAATGCGGTGCTGCCCGACAGCGCGTAGGGGTCCAGCCGCGCGGTGGCCGAATACTTCAGCAGCAGGCCCGGGTTCAGCCGCGCCACGTGGACCTGGCCCATGGCCCAGCCGGCGAAGTGGCGCTCGCCGATCTGCTGGTAGCTGAGCAGTTCCACGTCGCTATGGCGCGGGTCGGTGACGATGCGGTTGTACAGCCGGTTGACGGCGCTGCGGCCGCCCTCCAGCACCTGCAGGTAGGTGTCGTCGGCGCAGCACAGCACGCCGGTGATGCCGGCGCGCGGGTTGTTGGCGCGGCACTGGCGCAGGATCGTGGCCTGGGCCTCGGCCACGGCATCGGTGGCGGCGCGGCTGGCATAGAGCAATCGGACGAGCGTCATTTGGATCCCCGCTTCAATCGGTCTTGCGCGGCAGCAGCGACAGGAACTCGCGCCGCAGGTTGGCGTCCTTCAGGAACGCGCCGCGCATGACGCTGTTGACCATGGCCGTGTCGGTGTCCTTGACGCCGCGCCAGTGCATGCAGAAATGGTCGGCCTCCATGACGATGGCCAGGCCGTCCGGGCGCACGCGCTGCATCAGCTCGTCGGCCAGCATGGTCACCGCCTCCTCCTGGATCTGCGGCCGGCTCATCACCCAGTCGCAGATGCGCGCGTACTTGCTCAGGCCGATCAGGTTGGAGTGTTCGTTGGGCAGCAGGCCCATCCAGACCTTGCCGAAGATCGGGCACAGATGGTGGCTGCAGGCGCTGCGCACGGTGATCGGGCCGACGATCATCAGCTCGTTCAGCCGCTCGGCGTTGGGGAACTCGGTCACCGCGGGCATCGGCTGGTAGCGGCCGCGGAACACCTCGTCGACGTACATCTTGGCCACGCGCCGCGCGGTGTCCTGCGTGTTGTGGTCGTTGTCGGTGTCGATGACCAGCGCGCGCAGCAGCTCGTGCACCTTCTGCTGCACCTCGGCCTTCAGCTCGTCCAGCTCGCCGTCGCGGATGTGCGCGGCGATGTTGTCGTTGGCATGGTGCCGGCGGTGCGCCGTCACCAGCCGGTAGCGGATGCGCTCGGACACCGGCATCTGCGCGAGCTCGTCGTCGCTGCGGGCGGCGCGCGCAAGCTTGCTGAGGTGGGTGGATGACATGGTGTCCGGTCGGGTCGTGGAGCACGCATTGTGCGCGCTCGCCCAGACCCTAGACTGCCGCGGGTGAGCACCGCCCCGCCGTCCCCGCCCCTGCACCGCCTGCTCGAGCACAGCGCCGACGCGCTGCAGGCCGTGGGCGCCGGCCGTTCGCTGAACGAGGTGCTGGCTGACGTGCCTTCGCCTTTGCGTCCCGGTGTGCAGGCGCTCACATTCCATGCATTGCGCCATCTGGGGGCCGCCAGCGAAGTGTTGCGCGCGCTGGCCGCCAAGCCACCCGCGCCGCCGGTGGAGGCGCTGCTGCGCCTCGCGCTGGCGCTGCTGTGGCCGGTGCCGCAGCCGCCCTATGCCGCGCATACGCTGGTCGACCAGGCGGTGGTCGCGGTGCGGCGGCGCTCGAGCGGCGCCGCGGCCTTCGCCAATGCGGTGCTGCGCCGCTTTCTGCGCGAGCGCGACGCGCGGGTCGCGCAGGCGCTGCGCGCACCGGTGGCACGCTGGAACCACCCGGCTTGGTGGATCGAGCAACTGCAGCGCGACTGGCCGACGCAGTGGCAGGCGCTGCTGGCCGCGGCCAACGAGCACCCGCCGATGACCCTGCGCGTCAACCGTCGCCGCGCCAGTGGCGCCGACTACCAGCGCCGCCTGGACGCGGCCGGCCGGGCCTCGCGCCTGCTTGGCGACCCGGCGTTCGGCGGCCAGGCGCTGGTGCTCGATCGCCCGTGCCCGGTTGACCAGCTGCCGGGCTTTGCCGACGGCGAGGTGTCGGTGCAGGACGCGTCGGCGCAGCGCGCGGCGCGGCTGCTGGCCGCCGACGGCGCGTTGGCGCCCGGAGCCCGCGTGCTCGATGCCTGTGCCGCGCCGGGCGGCAAGACCGCCCACCTGCTGGAGCTGGCCGACCTGGACCTGCTGGCGCTGGATAGCGACGCGCGGCGCCTGGAACGGGTGTCCGACACGCTGGGCCGGCTGCAGCTGCAGGCCGAACTGAAGGCCGCCGACGCGGCCCAGCCTTCCGCATGGTGGGACGGCCGCCTCTTCGACGCCATCCTGCTGGACGCGCCCTGCAGTGCGTCGGGCATCGTGCGCCGGCATCCGGACATCCGCTGGCTGCGCCGGCCGACCGACCTGCCGGCGCTGGCGGCACTGCAGGCGCGGCTGCTGGAGGCGCTGTGGCCGCTGCTGCGCCCGGGCGGGCGGCTGCTCTATGCCACCTGTTCGGTCTTCAAATGTGAGGGCCAGGCCCAGATCGACGCGTTTTTGCAACGTCACGGGCCTGCGTCGGCGACCCTGCGTCCGGCGTCGCCGGGTCATCTGCTGACCGTGCCCGACAATCCTGGGGACGGCGCCGAGCCGACGCACGACGGCTTCTATCTTGCGCTGATCGTGAAGACCTGACACCGCCCCAACCCGTGAAGCGCCCTCCGATGGTCCGCCGAAGCTTGTTGCAGGGCCTGGCGCTCATGCTGCTGCTGTGGGCCCTGGGCGGGGCGCCGGCGCGCGCCCAGGGCATCGAGCTGGGGCACCTGGAACTGCAGCGCCAGGACGGTGAGCTGACGCTGGACTTCGACGCGCGGCTGACCTTGCCCAAGAGCGTCGAAGACGCCATGCAACGCGGCGTGCCGGTGTATTTCGTCGCCGACGCGGCGCTGTACCGCAACCGCTGGTACTGGCGCGACGAGCGCGTCGCGCGCGTGCAGCGCAGCTGGCGCGTGGCCTACCAGCCGCTCACGTCCACCTGGCGGGTCGGCTTCGGCGGCTTCAACCAGAGCTTCCAGACGCTGGCGGAGGCGCTGGCGGTGGTCTCGCGCAGCTCGCGCTGGAAGATCATCGATACCTCGCAGCTGGACCCGGATTCGCGCTACTACCTGGACTTCAGCTACCGGCTGGACAACTCGCAGCTACCCAGCCCGATGCAGCTGGGCCTGGGCGGCCAGGCCGAATGGGTGCTGGGCGTCGAGCGCACGCTGCGGCTGGATTGATGGCCCACCCGCTACGCGCTGCGCGCGCCGGCCGGCCTGGCGGGCGACTGAGGCCGTGAACCGCAACGCGCGCTGGGTCTGGCTGGTGGCGGGCACCGCGGTGCTGGGCGCCGCGCTGGTGCTGGCCTTCGTGCTGTCGCTGACCAGCCCGACCGAGGGCTTCTACGAGCGCAACTTCGTCTGGCTGTTCTGGCTGAACGCGGCCGTGGCCGGGCTGCTGTTCGTGGTCATCGCCGTGGCGCTGGCGCGGCTGGTGCTGCGCCAGCGGCGCGGCAAGTTCGGCACCCGGCTGCTGACCAAGCTGGCCGGCATCTTCGCGCTGGTGGGGCTGCTGCCCGGGCTGGTGATCTACACCGTGTCGTACCAGTTCGTGTCGCGCAGCATCGAGATCTGGTTCGACGTGAAGGTGGCCACCGCGCTGGACGCGGGCCTGGCGCTGGGCAAGGGCACGCTGGAAACGCTGGTCGCCGACCTGGGCGAACGCACGCGCCTGGCCGCCGAGCGGCTGGGCGACGAGCGCACGGCGCTGACGCCGCTGTCGCTGGAGCGCCTGCGCGAACGGCTCGACGTGCGCGACCTGTCGCTGGTGGGCGGCAACGGGCAGATCCTGCTCAGCGCCGGCGGCGGCGCCAACGCCGGGCTGCCCGAACGCCCGGGCGCGGACGCGTTGCGCCAGGCGCGGCAGCTGCGCGTGTTCAGCCAGATCGAGGGGCTGGACGAGGAGCAGCTGGCCGCCGGCGGCCAGGCCAACCCGCGCGTGCGCGCGGTGGCGCTGATCCGCGACACCGAGATCTCGCTGAACCCGGGCGAGGCGCGCTTCCTGGTGGCGGTGCAGCCGGTGCCGCGCCAGCTGGCGGCCAATGCGCTGGCGGTGCAGTCGGCCTACAGCGAGTACCAGCAGCGCGCGCTGGCGCGCAACGGCCTGCGCCGCATGTACATCGGCACCTTGACCTTGGCGCTGGTGCTGTCGGTGTTCGGCGCGGTGCTGCTGGCGGCGCTGCTGGGCAACCAGCTGGTGCGGCCGCTGATCCTGCTGGCCGACGGCGTGCGCCAGGTGGCCGCCGGCGACCTGAGCAACAAGCGCGTGTTCGCCTCGCGCGACGAACTCGGCGGCCTGACGCGGTCCTTCGCCGACATGACGGCCCAGCTGGCCGAGGCGCGCGAGGACGTGCAGCGCGGCGTGTCGCAGCTGGAGAGCGCGCGCACGCGGCTGCAGACCATCCTGGACAACCTGACCGCCGGCGTGGTGGTGTTCGACCGCGACGGCCGCATCGACACCGTCAACCCCGGGGCCACGCGCATCCTGCGGTTGCCGCTGTCGGTGTACCGCGGGCGGCGCCTGGACGAGGTGCCCGAGATCGCCGACTTCGCTCGCAGCGTGTGGCAGCGCTTCGAGCTGCATGCCAGCAGCCCCGAGGCCGGCGAGCGCGACCACTGGCAGGAGGCCTTCGAATTGCGCCCCGGCGAGCGCGACACGCAGATGCTGCTAGTGCGCGGCGCGCTGCTGCCGGACGACAGCGCCCAGGTGGCCGGCGAGCCATCGCCGACCGCCGAGGGCGAGGCGGCGCCGGTGGACGGCCGCGCGGCGCCCAGCGCGCGGCTGATGGTCTTCGACGACATCACCGAGGTGGTCTCGGCGCAGCGCTCCGCCGCGTGGAGCGAGGTGGCGCGCCGCCTGGCGCACGAGATCAAGAACCCGCTGACGCCGATCCAGCTGTCCGCCGAGCGGCTGCAGCACAAGCTGCAGCCCAAGCTGGCGGGCAGCGACGCGGCGCTGCTGGTGCGCTCGGTGGAGACCATCGTCAACCAGGTGCAGGCGATGAAGCAGCTGGTCAACGAGTTCCGCGACTACGCCCGGCTGCCCGCCGCCCAGCTCAACCCGCTGGACCTGAACGCGCTGGTCACCGAGGTGCTGGGGCTGTACGGCGAGCCCCAGGAAAAGGGCCGTCTGAAGGCCGAGCTGGCCGAGGCGCTGCCGCCGATCCTGGGCGACGCGACGCAGCTGCGCCAGGTGGTGCACAACCTGGTGCAGAACGCGCTGGATGCGGTGGCCGAGCAGGACGCGGGGCAGGTGCGGGTGAGCACCTCGGCGGCGCGCGGCGAGCACGGCGAACTGCGTGCCGTGCGCCTGACCGTCATCGACAACGGCCCGGGCTTTGCCGACAACGTGCTGCAGCGCGCCTTCGAGCCGTACATCACCACCAAGAGCAAGGGCACCGGCCTGGGCCTGGCGGTGGTGAAGAAGATCGCCGACGAGCACCGCGCCACGGTGCGCATCGCCAACCTGCGCGGCCCCGAGACGGCCGACGGGGGCGGGCGTGAAGTGCGCGGTGCGAGAGTATCGTTATCATTTTCCTCATTCCTGCCCGCCCCGGGCTCTGCCGCGGCCGATGGTGAATCAATGCAGGCGCACTGAAAGCTCATGGCAATCATTCTTGTGGTGGACGACGAACTCGGCATCCGCGGCCTGCTGTCCGAGATCCTGACCGACGAGGGGCATACCGTCGAACTGGCAGAGAACGCCGCGCAGGCGCGGGCGGTGCGCGAGCGCATGCGGCCCGACCTGGTGCTGCTGGACATCTGGATGCCCGACGTCGACGGCATCAGCCTGCTCAAGGAATGGGGCACCACGTCGCAGCTGACGATGCCGGTGATCATGATGAGCGGGCACGGAACCATCGACACCGCCGTCGAGGCCACCAAGCACGGCGCCATGGCCTTCCTGGAAAAGCCGATCACGCTGCAGAAGCTGCTGCGCGCGGTGGAACAGGCGCTGGCCAAGCCGACGCAGCGCATTGCCGCAGCGGTGGCCGGCCTGCGCGGCGATGGGTCGGGCCATGCGGAATCGGGCGGCAACGCCGGCTCGCCGATCGGCCTGGTGGAGATGCAGTCCGACCTGGGCCCGCAGTCCGAGCAGAGCTTCAACCTGGACCGGCCGCTGCGCGAAGCCCGCGATGCCTTCGAGAAGAGCTACTTCGAGTTCCACCTGGCGCGCGAGAACGGCTCGATGACGCGCGTCGCCGACAAGACCGGCCTGGAGCGCACGCACCTCTATCGCAAGCTCAAGCAACTGGGCGTCGACCTGACGCGCAACAAGCGCGGCAGCGGGCAGTAGCCCACGCGGGCCGGCCGAGGCGGCTGGCTATAATCTCCGGCTCGGCCTGGTAGCTCAGTTGGTAGAGCAGCGGATTGAAAATCCGCGTGTCGGTGGTTCGATTCCGCCCCAGGCCACCAGAAGAACCGCCAGTGCGGCGTGCACTTGCGAAGAGAGCGGCAGCCTCGGGAGAGGCTGCCGTTTGCGTTTGCGAACCCGCATGGCCGCTGCGTGGCCGTCGCCGCCCATGTGCATCACTGGCTGGACATGGCCGTGATGCGCGCGAGGCAGCGGCGATAGCGCTCGTCGACGCGCGTGGCGAACCATTCGGTCGTCAGCTTGCGCGTGATCTTCGGGCTCTGCAGGTCGATGCGTGGCACGACGGCGCGCGGCAGCGTTCGTTTGTCCAGTTGTTCGGCGTAGGCGAAGACGCGCTCGTAGAGCGACGTCATCTCGAAGCCGTTCGCGTCGCCGCGCTCCAGGTCGCGCCGGATGGCCGTTTCGCTCATGCCCAGGCGCCGCGCCATCGAGGTCGCCGCGCGCTCCGTCTCGCCGGCCGGCGCGCCGCTCGTGTGCGGCAGAAGATCGCCGTCCGGTGTCACCGGCAGCCCCGACGCGACGCTCAGCGCGTTCTGGAATCCGGCGTTGCGGCTCGCATACTGCCCGGCGTTGAAGTCGGCAAAGCGGTACAGCAGCTTGTCGTACGGCGCGTCGTAAGCCAGCAGGTGCGCCGTGCCGAAGTAGAGCCCGCCGCGGCGCGTGAACACCTCGCGGCGCACCGAGTCGCGCACCGCATACGGATAGGGCCGTGCTTGCGCGAAGGTTTCCGCGAACGCGATGCTCACCTGCATCGGCCCGCCGGTGCGCACCGGGTTGCGGCTGGCAAAGAAGGTCTTGCCCATCGGCACCATGCCGATGAAGTCCTCGAAGATCTCGCTGAGTTGCTGTTCGGTTTTCACCGCATCGATGCGTTCGGCATAGCTGCGCCCGTCCGGCGACGTCAGCGACAGCGCCGCGCGCACGGCCATCTTCGGCACGCCCACGCCTTCGGCACGGCGGTCGATTTCCTTCCAGGCAATCGCCGGCAGGCCGGGCACGGCCGGGTCGGCGCGGAAGCTCGATTCCTGCTCGGTGACGGCCAGCACCGCGCAGAGGTTCTCGGCGGTTGCCGGCAGGTCCAGCGCTGCCAGCGCCGCGTACACATCGGCCGCCCAACCGGCGCGGTCCGCCGTGCCCTGCGGCAGCAGCCGCCCCACCGTCTCACGCGCCTCGGTCGGCCCCATGCCGACGGGCTCGGCCACGCCGCCCGGCACCGCGCATGCCGCGAGCAGGCAGGCGGCGACGGCAGCGGCAAATGCAGAACGAGTCAGTCTGTGCATGGGTCTGGAGGATGCCACCGCATTCTGGGCCAGGCGGCCGGATGCACGCCGTGCGTCGGAGACGGGCGCGGATGCGCTCCGCATCGGAATGGGGGACAGAATCGGGTGCATGTCTTGCCCTTCCTCGCCGCGGCGCCGTGCCGCGTCCATCGCGATGGCGGTGGCGTTGGCGGCCCTCGCAGGCTGCGCGATGCCGCCGCCCCCGCCGCCCCCGCCATCGCCGCCATCTTCGGCCCATGGGGGCCAATCCAGCGATGCGGCCGCGGAGGCGGGCCTGCAGCAGAAGGCCTTCGAGCGCTGGGTGACCGACTTCCGCACCCGTGCCCGCGCGGCCGGCATCGACGAGGCGACCTTGAACGTGGCGTTCGCCGAGGTCCGCTACCTGCCCCGCGTGGTCGAACTCGACCGGGCCCAGCCCGAATACACGCGCACGGTCTGGAGCTACCTCGACAGCGCCGTGTCGGCGCAGCGCGTTGCGCTTGGCCAGGAAAGATGGGCGCAATACCGCAGCGATATCGATGCCGCGGCGGCACGCTTCGGTGTGGGGCCGGCGATCCTGGTGGCCATCTGGGGCATCGAGAGCAACTACGGCAGCAACTTCGGCAGCATTCCGACCATCGATGCGCTGGCCACGCTCGGCTTCGACGGCCGGCGCGAGGCCTGGGCCCGCGAGCAACTGCTGGCCGCGCTGAGGATCCTGCAAAGCGGCGACATCGAGCGCCCGAAGATGATCGGCTCGTGGGCCGGCGCCATGGGCCAGACCCAGTTCCTGCCCTCGGTCTACCTCGGCTATGCGGTGGATGCCGACGGCGACGGCCGGCGCGACATCTGGGGCAGCATCGCCGACGCCATGGCGTCCACCGCCAACTTCCTCGCGCGCTCGGGCTGGCGGGCGGACCAGCCCTGGGGCGTCGAGGTGCGGCTGCCGCCGGGCTTCGACCTCGCGCGTGCCGTCGAGCGGCAGCCCGCCGCGCAGTGGGCCGCCGAAGGCGTGCAGGCCCACGACGGGGCGCCGCTGCCGCCGTTCGCCGCGGCCACCGTGCTGCTGCCGGCCGGCGCCCGAGGGCCGGCCTTCCTGGTCGGGCCCAACTTCCAGGTCCTCCTTCGTTACAACAACTCGACCAGCTACGCGCTGGCGGTCGGCCTTCTGGCGCAGCGGCTGGCCGGCGGCCCCGGCGTGCAGGCGGCCTGGCCGCGTGATCTGGTCCCCCTGTCGAGCCAGCAACTGAAAGCGCTGCAGACGGCATTGAACCAGCGCGGTTTCGACAGCGGTGCGCCGGACGGCGTGATGGGCCCGAACACGGGTGCCGCGCTGCGTCGCTACCAAAGCAGCGTCGGGCTGCCGCCCGACGGCTACCCCACTGTCGAGCTGCTGCAGCGCCTGCAGGGGCCATAGCCGGCTGCCGGGGCGCCGGCCATCCGATCCGGCGCCTGCCTCGAGACCATATCCAGGGGGTGGTTATACGCAGCGAATGCGCGCATCATCAAATCGATCGTTCGGAACGGCACGCCCCGGTGGATGGGGCGTGTTCCTTGTTGTCAGCTCGCTTCAACACAGGAGAAGGCAGATGCAGCTCATCAAGACCACTCTCGCGATGGCCCTGGCGATGGCCGTTTGCGGTCCGGCAAGTGCCGCCAAGGCGGCAAAGTCCAAGTACGACGGCGTCGAGATCAAGGTGCTCACGGACCGAACTTCCGATGGTCTGCTGCAGCCGCTTTTCGAAGCCTTCGAGCGCGAGACCGGCATAGAAATCGAAGCGGTGTTCCTCGACGAAGGCCTCGTCGCCCGCCTGGAGAGCCGGCCCACCGAGGCCGACGTGGTGATCACCAAGGACGCGGAACTGATCGAACTCGCCAAGCGCAAGGGGCTGCTCGCCAAGCTCGAGTCGGCGCCCATCGAAAAAGCCGTTCCGGCGCCGTTCCGCGACAAGGACGGCGAGTACTTCGTCGACGCCTATCGTGCGCGCGGAATCATCGTGTCGAAGGACCGCGTCAAGCCCGGCGCCATCCAGAACTACGAGGACCTGACCAAGCCGGAGTGGAAGGGCAAGGTCTGCACGCGCAGCGGCAAGCACGACTACAACATTGCCGTCTTCGACCAGATGCTCAAGGCCTGGGGCGACGAAAAGGGCCGCCAGGTCATCTCGGGCATCGGCAAGAACCTGGCGCGCGCCCCGGAGGGCGATGACCGCGAGCAGGCCAAGGCCATCATGGAAGGCGTCTGCGACGTGGCCCTGCTCAACAGCTACTACTACCCGAAGATGTTCGAGCACAAGAGCCAGGCGCGCTGGGGACAGGCGACCAGGTACATCTTCCCCAACCAGAGCTCCGACGGGGCTTTCATCATGCGTTCGGCCGTCGCCTTGACCAAGGCCACCGAGAACCGCGGTGCGGCAAGAGTGTTTGCCGAGTACATCGCCAGCGAGAAGGTGCAGAAGATGATCGTCGAGCGGACCAAGCAGTACTCGGTGCTGCCCAGCGTGGCCCCGCATCCGTCGATGGTGCAGATGGGCGCCGATCAGGGCATCAAGAACGGCCGCTTCAAGATCAACTTCGTGTCCTTGGAGGGCATGGCCGACAAGCGCCAGGAAGCCATCAAGTTCGTCGAGGAGATCAAGTACGACAACGGCCCGAGCCATTGACGGGCCCTAGGTCGCCGGGGCGGCCTCCAGACCGGCCGCCCTTTTGCTTCGCGCGGCGCCGCATCCGGCGCATCGCGCGGCCGCAAGCGACGGGTGCTGCACGAGCGCTTTCCCAGATGCCGAAGGGGACCGCAACACGCCGGCTCGGCGAAGCCTGGCGGCGCTGGCCGAGCCGACGCTGCGAGGCCTGGTCGTGTGCGTGCCTGGTGTTGCTCGCCACCTTCTTTCCCCTGGCCCAGCTCGCCAAGTCCGCGGTTTCCAACGCGGCAGACTCCATCGCCTGGTTCTCGATCTGGGCCAACGGCACGCTGGCGGCGCAGACCGCGCTGACGGGCTGGGTCTGCATCGTTGCCGGGGCGGTGGCCGTGGCCGCCTCGGCGCCGCAGGCGGTGGCGGTGTCGCTCTACGAATTCAAGGGGGCACGGGGGGTGGAGCTGGCGGCGCTGGCGCCGCTGCTGCTGGCGCCCTATGCCGCCGCGGGGGCCTGGGCAGGCCTGGACCTCGGCGCCTGGTCGCACGGCGCTGTGCCGATGGCTGTGCAGATCGGCTTCAGCTGCGCGCCATGGTCCTACCTGGCGTTGCGCGTGGCCATCTCCAGGCTGCCACCATCGCTCGGCGAGGCGGCGGCCGCGTCGGGCATGGGCGCCTGGGGCCGGGCCGCCAGAGTCTGGGCGCCGTTGCTGTGGGCGCCGATGCTCGGCGCGGCGCTGTTTGCCGCGGCGAAGGCCTTCGGCGACTACGGCACGGCAGAACGCAACGGCGCGCACACCTTCGGCGTGGCGTTCCACGACATGTGGAACGGGTCGCAGAGCCAGCATGTGGCGGCGGGGGTGGCGCTGGCCGCCGTGCTGCCGGCCTTCGTGGTGACTTGGGGCGCCTCGGCGCGGGTGCGGCGCAACCTTCCGCGGCAGTTTGCCGGCGCTGCGGGCGCAGCCCGCCTGGCAAGGACAAAGCCGTCTGCGCAGGTGCTTGCCGCCGTCGTGGCCTGGTCGATCCTGTGCCTGGGCTTGTCGTTCATCGCGCCCGAGTGGCAGTACGTGGATTGGGCCGTCGACGGACGCTGGATGAGCTGGGACAAGTCGTGGCGCGTGCTGAGCGATGCCATGGCCACGTCCGGCGCCGTGGCCGCTCTGCTGGCGGCGGCCGGTTGCGCATGTGCCTTGCTGTTGCGCCCCGGGGCCCGCGGGGCGATGCCCGAGAGGCTGATGTGGCTGGTGTCGGTCAACCTCTTCATTCCGCCGATGGCGCTGGCGTTGGCCTGGCTGTCCGCCACGGCCGATGGCTCGTGGCTGGCGTCTGCGCTGGGCGCGGCGCGGGACGGCAAGCTGCCGCTGCTGATGGCGCAAGCGGCCAAGCTCGCGCCCTTCGCGCTGCTACCCGTCCTGGACCGGCTGTCGCGTGAGAACGATTCGCTCCGCGACGCGCTGCAGGTGGCTGGCATCGGAGCGCTGGGCGTCTGGCGTCACGTCCTGCGCATGGCCGCGCCGGCGATCGTGGTGGGGGCGGCGGTGGTGTTCATGGAGGCCGTCAAGGAGCTCGAGATTGCCATCACACTGCAGCCTTTCGGCTACCAGTCGCCAGCCATCAAGATCCATTCGCTGGCCCGGTTCCACTCGGAACATGCCATCGCCAACTGGGTTCTGCTGTCGCAGGCGCTGATGTTGCCGGGGCTTGTGGCCGTGGTGGCCTGGCTTTCGAGACTCGACCGCGCAGGGCGGCTCGCATGAGCGCTCCGCCGTTCCTCAAGGTGTCCGGCGTTGGCGTCGCGGGGCGGCTGCACGACATCAGCTTCGACTGGGTGCAAGGCAGCACCATCGCCATCGTCGGCCCGTCGGGGTCCGGCAAGACGACCTTGCTCAGGCTGCTGGCAGGCTTCGAGGCGCCCGACCAGGGTTGCATCGAGCTGGACGGCCAGGCCGTGTCGTCGGCGGGCCGGGTGCTCGTGCCGCCTGAAAGGCGCCGCCTGACCTATGCCTTCCAGGAGCCGGCGCTGATGCCTCACCTGGACGCGATCGGCAATGTGCACCTCGCGGGCCAGCGGGTCGACCCGGGCCGGCTTGCCGCCGCCCGGCAGGCGTTGGCCGATGTCGGCCTGGCCGGCCTCGAGCGCAGGCCGGTGTGGGAGCTGTCGGGGGGCGAGGCGCAGCGCGTCCAGCTTGCCAGGACGCTGGCCGCGCAGGCGCGCCTGTGGTTGCTCGACGAACCCTTTGCCAGCGTGGACCGGATGTGCCGGGCCGATCTGCTGTTCAGAATCGGCGACAGACTCCGGCGCCGGGGCAAGGACGGGATCGCTGCGATCGTGACCCACGATCCGGTCGACGCGATGGAACTTGCCGATCTGACGCTGGTGCTGCAGGCCGGCAGGATGGTTGCATTCGGCCGCTTCGAGCACATTGCGGCCGGTGCCTATGGGGCCTGGCCCGCGCAGTTCCTGGCCTCGGGGCTGCGCGGCGGGGAGATGGCCGCGGACCGGGTGTCCGGGGACTGACCGGCCCTCAGTCGTCGAACTCGGCCGCCGCCCATTCGGCGTCCCGGTAGCGACCGTCCAGTTCGAGGGGCAGCGCCGGGGCGGTGGGCACGAACTGCTGGTTGACGCAGGCCTGCATCGCCGCCTTGGTGCCGCGTGCCGCGGTAAAGTGCCAGCCCTGCGGGGGCTTCTGGTGTGCCGGCCACACGGTGCAGGTCTGGTTGTCGTTGATGATGATGCCGAAATCGCTGCGGTCGCTGCATTGCATAGGCGCAAGACTACGCGCCGACCGTTGTAACGCCCAGGGACAAGTTGGCACCGTCGCGCGCGACCAAGGGTTTACGCGGCCTGCGGCGCCGGCCTGCCGCCCCGGTTAGCATGGCACGCAGTGGCAAGCGACTTGCTTGACGATCCCCACCCTCCGCGCATTCGGTAGAGCCCATGGTCGACGTGCCCGACTTCGTCTACGTGCTGGTCAACAATCCGCTGTGGATCGCGCTGCCGATCCTGCTGTTCGCGGCGCTCGCGCTGTGGAGCGGCTCGGGTACCGCATGGGTGGCGGCGGTGGCGTGGAACTTGTATCTGATCTACGAGCTCGGCATGAAGGCCGAGGAGTTCTGCAGCGGCAACGACTGCCTGAAACGCACGCCGCTCTATGTCGGCTACCCCGTGCTGGCCCTGGTGTCGCTGATGGCGGTGGTGCAGGTCTATGTGCATGTGCGCGACAAACGCCGCACCTAGCGGCAGCTTGCGCCGCGCGCTGGCGCTGCTGGCGCTGGCCGGCGCCGCGTCCGGTGCCGCGGTGGCGCAGGGCGTGTACGGCTGGCCGGTCTGGTCGGGCGGCGGCGTGGTCTATCCGTGGTACTTCAATGCCGGTGGCTGCGTACCGGGCGGGGTGTGCACCGGCTGGGGCTGGAACGAGCGCCGGCCCTGGAGGCGCCCGGTCGCCCCCGAGCAGCCGACCTTCGAGGACCAGGACATCTGGGGCACCACCGGCAGCCCCTGGGGCTATGTCCGCCGGCTGCCGCCGCCGACGCCGGAAAGCCAGATCCAGCCGCGCTACCGGGACGCCAGCACCTTGCGCCCGGAATTCGAGTCGCGCTGAGCGCCGGGTCAGTCGGCGTAGCGGGCGCCGGCCTGGTCGAGCTTGCGCACCAGCGCCGCATACACCGCACGGCACACCGCCGGCTCCCGCGGCCCGGCCTCGCGCACGCACTGCGCGCGTGCCTCGGCGCTGACGGGGTGCAGCGCGCCGACGCTGCCGGCGGCGATCTGCAGGTCGCAGGCGCGCTGCAGCGTCCACAGCCACATGAAGGCCTCGGGCAGGTCGTGGCCCCAGGTGAGCAGGCCATGGTTGCGCAGGATCACGCACGGCTTGTCGCCGATGCTGGCCAGCATGCGGCTGCGCTCGTCGGGGTTGACGGTGATGCCCTCGAACTCGTGATACGCCACGCGGCCCTGCAGCTGTGCGCCGTAGAAGGTGTCGTGCGTCAGGCCCTGCTCCAGGCAGGCCACCGCCATGCCCGTGGTGGTGTGGGTATGCATCACGCAGTGCGCCTGGTCCAGGTGGCCGTGGATGGCGCTGTGGGTGACGAAGCCGGCGCGGTTGACCGGATGGTCGGTGGGCCGCACCGGCCGGCCCTCGATGTCCACCGCCACCAGGTTCGAGGCCGTGACCTCGTGGTACATCAGGCCGAAGGGATTGATCAGGAACACCCGCTCCGGCCCCGGCACGCGCAGCGTGATGTGGTTGAAGATCATCTCGGTCCAGCCCAGCTGGTCGAACACGCGGTAGCAGGCGGCCAGCTGCACGCGGGCCTGCCATTCGGCGTCGGTCATCGGGATCGGCGCGTCCAAGCGTGCGCCTTCCTGCATGGTGAGTGTCATGGCGTCTTTCGCAGAACCAGGGTTGCGCCATGCTAGCGGGCCCGGCCTCCCCCGCAAGTGTGATGCGCTGCCCCTGCAAGCTGGTCGAGAATGTCTGCATGAGCGCAGCGTCCGTCCGTGCTACCTCATCCACCGCCTGTCGGCTGGCCCACCGGGCGTGGCGGCTGCTGTACAGCGACTCCCACGGCTGCATCGAGCTGGCCGAGCGGGCGCTGGCACAGGCGCATCGGCGCGGCGACACGGCGGCCCGGGGCTGGGCGCAGCTCACGCGCGGCTTTCACCTGATCTGGTACGCCACGCCGCCGGAGGCGATGGGTGATCTGCGCGAGGCGCAGCGCTGCTTCGATGACGTGTCCGACCGCGCCGGCCAGTTGCTGGCCGAAGTCGGCCTGGCGCGCTGCAGCTGGCGCCATGGCGAGTTCCAGGCGGCGCTGCAGCGCGTGCTGCCGCTGCGCGATGAAGGCCTGCGTATCCTCAAGCACGACCAGCGCGGCATGCTGCTCAGCACCATCGCCGGCTGCTACTCCGAGCTCGGCGACTCGCAGCAGGCCTTCGCCTACATGTACCAGGCGCTGCGCGAAACCGGCCGCGGCAAGAGCCAGGGCTTCGACGTGGTGCTGTACTGCAACCTGGCGCACGAGCTCATCCAGCTGGGCGACTACCACCAGGCGCTGAGCTACCTGCTGGAAGGGCTGGAACGCTGCGCGCGGCTGAACAATCCGCGGCTGGAGAGCGTGCTCACCATCAACCGCATCATCTGCCTGACCAACCTCGACCGCCCCGCCGAGGCCCTGCCCGACGTGCGCCGGCTGCTGAGCCTGCCCGCCGACAAGGACGGACGCGGGGCGATGAACGCCCACTTCGAGACGCTCGCGCTGGCCGCGCTGCGCGCCGGCGACCTGAACTTCGGCGCCGAGCTGGTGGAGCGTGCGACGCACAACCTGTCGGGCACCCTGGTGCCCGACGAGCAGGCGACCCTGCGCGTGGCCCGCGCCGAGCTGTTGCTGGCCCGCGGCCGCTGGGCCGAGGCCGCCGAGCAGCTGCAGTCGTCGCCGTCGCCGGGCGTGAGCCTGCGTGTGCGCTGCATGCATTTCCATGCGCTGGCGGCGGCACACGAGCGCCTGGGCCAGCCGGCGCAGGCGCTGCAGGCGCTGCGCCTGTGGCAGAAGCTGCATACCGAAAGGGCGCTGCAGGCCTCGGGCGCGCGCTACCAGGCGGCCGCGCTGCAGACCGAGCTGCTGCGCATGAAGCAGGAGCTGCTGAGCATCGATGCGCGCCGGCGCAGCACCGAGAAGGCGCGCGCCGAGCTCGAGGCAGCCAACCGCCAGCTGAAGAGCAAGATCGCCGAGGTCGAGACCCTGCAGCAGGCCTTGCAGCAGCAGGCCACGCGCGACTTCCTCACCGGCCTGTTCAACCGTCGCCACCTCGACGACGTGCTGCCCGCCATGCTGGCCATGGCCGAGCGCGACCGGCAGCCGCTGTCGGTGGTGATCATCGACCTGGACCACTTCAAGAACGTCAACGACGAGCTTGGCCATGCCGCCGGCGACCGGCTGCTGGCGGCCTTCGGCGAGCTGCTGGGCACGCACTGCCGCAAGAGCGACGTGGCCTGCCGCTACGGCGGCGAGGAGTTCTGCCTGCTGATGCCGCGCACCGCCGCAGCGGCGGCGCGGCGCAAGACCCTGGCGCTGCTGAAACAGTGGTCGCAGCAGTGCGAGACCGACTCGCGCCAGCTGCCCGGGGCGCGCAGCTTCTCGGCCGGCGTGGCCGATTCGCTGGCCGCGCCCGGCCCGGCGGCGGCGCTGTTGAAGGCCGCCGATGACGGCCTGCTGCAGGCCAAGCGCCTGGGGCGCAGCCGCGTGCTGCTGCATGCCCGCGGCGGGCGCATCGCGGCCTGAGCGGCCCACCCCGATCGGATAGCATGGCCCGCGCCATGCCGATCCGCTACGACATCGTCCACACCACGCGGTACCGCTATCGCCAGCCGGTGAGTTTCGGCGAGCACCGCGTGATGTTCCGGCCGCGCGACAGCCACGACCTGCGCGTGCTGGCCACCGACCTGGTCTGCAGCCCGCAGGCGCAGATCCGCATGATCCAGGACCCGCATTCCAACTCGGTGGCGCTGGTCACGCCGCTGCACCCGGCCGACGAGCTGACGATCGCCTGCACCTTCACCATCGAACACGCCCCCGGCGACGGTACCGAGCTGGAGCTGTCGCCCAGCGCGGTGCTCTTCCCCTTCGCCTACGCGGTGCAGGAGCGGCTGGACCTGGAGCACTACATGCGCCCGCTGTACGACGACCCGCAGGGCGTGCTCACGCAATGGGCGCGCCAGTTCATGCGCACCGACGGGCCCACGGGCACGCGCGAGCTGCTGTTGCAGATGAACGGCTTCATCCGCGAGCATTTCGACTACGCCGCACGCGACGAAGAGGGCACGCAGCCGCCGCTGCAGACGCTGGCGTTGGGCAGCGGCAGTTGCCGCGACTTCGCGCTGCTGATGATGGAAGCGGTGCGCAGCCTGGGCATGGCGGCACGCTTCGTCTCCGGCTACCTGTACGACCCGGCACTGGATGCCGCGGCCGGCGGCGTCGACCCGCAGGCGACCGTCGGCGCCGGCAGCACGCACGCCTGGCTGCAGGTCTACCTGCCGGGGGCCGGATGGGTGGCCTTCGACCCCACCAACAACCTGCGCGACGGCACCCCGCAGCTGATCCGTGTCGGCGTGGCGCGCGACCCCGCGCAGGCCGCGCCGGTCAGCGGCAGCTGGTTCGGCCCGCCGGAGGCCTACCTGGGCCTGAGCGCCAGCGTGCAGGTGCGCCGCGTGCCAGGCTGAGCCATGGCGGTGATCCTGGTGCGCCACGGCGAGACCGCCCTCAACGCGGCCCGCATCCTGCAGCCGGCGGCCACGCCCTTGAGCGAGCGCGGCCAGGCGCAGGCACGCGCCGTCGCGCGATGGCTGGCACAGCGTGGCCGCATCGGCGCCATCCTCAGCAGCGACCTGCCGCGTGCCTGGCAAACCGCCGAGGCCATCGGCGCCGCGCTGGGCCTGCCCGTCGAAGCCAGCCCGCTGCTGCAGGAACGCAATTTCGGCGACCTGCGTGGCCAGCCCTACGACACCTTGGGCTTCGACCCGCTGGCCATGGCCGAGGCGCCGGCCGGGGGCGAGTCGGCGCCACACTTCGCCGCACGCGCGCAGCAAGCCTTCGAGGAGATGCTGCGCCGCCACGCGCAGTTGCATGCCGACCTGGTGGTGGTGACGCACGGCCTGCTGATCCGCACGCTGCTGGCCGGCCCGCTGCGCATGGACGCCACTGCGCTGGGCGAGCTGCATCTGGCCAACACCTGCGTGAGCATCTTCGACGCCGCGCCGCCGCACACGCTGCAGCTGCTCAACGGCACCCAACACCTCGACGCAGCCGAGCGCGACGACGCGCATGGCCTGTCGGGCGGCTGACCCCCCACAGGAGCCTGCGATGCGCATCCGCCAGATTGTCTTTGCCGACCCGGAGCTGAAGGACGGGGCCGCCCGCCTGCGCACGCTGCTGGGCCTGGCGGCGCCGTACCGCGACCCAGGGGTCGCCGAGTTCGGCCTGGACAACGCGGTGTTCGTCTTCGGCGACCAGTTCGTCGAAATCGTCTCACCGACGCGTAGCGGCACGACGGCCGGGCGCCTGATCGAGCGCCGCGGCAGCTGCGGCTACATGCTCATCCTGCAGACCGACGACTTCGACCGCGAACTCGCGCGCTTCGAGCGCCTGGGCGTGCGCCGCGTCTGGTCCAAGGACCTGCCCGACATCCGCGCCACGCACCTGCATCCCAAGGACATCGGCGGCGCCATCGTCTCCATCGACCAGCCGCTGCCGGCGGCCTCATGGCGCTGGGGCGGCCCGGACTGGACGCTGCAGGACGGCCGCGCCGCCTTGCAGCGTGTGCTCGGCGTGAACGTCGGCGCCGTCGACCCGCCGGCCATGGCGGCGCGCTGGGCGCAGGTGCTGGGCCTGCGCGCGCCGGCGGCACACGGCGCCACGCCGCGCCTGCTGCTGGACGGCGGCTGGGCGGACTTCGAGCCGGCCGACGCGCGCGGCGAAGGCATCAGCGGCTATACGCTGGCGGTGGCCGATCGCCCGGGCGTGCTGGCGCGCGCACGGGACATGGGGCTGGACGTGGCCGGCCAGGCACTGACGCTGTTCGGCACGCGCATCGAGCTGCGCGATCTGTAGCCACGCTGCAGGAATCCAGCGCGGCGCCGGCGGCGGCCGTGCCGCACGCGAGCCTGCCCCGGCAGGCGTGTCGGTTGGCGTTCAGCCCCAGACGTCGCGCGCCACCTCGACCACACGCTCCAGCTTGCGCCACTGGTCGTCCTGCGACAGCGCGTTGCCGTGGTGCGTGCTGGAGAAGCCGCATTGCGGCGACAGGCACAAGTCGTCCAGCGGCACGAACTTGGCCGCCTCGTCGATGCGGCGCTTCAGCGCGTCCTTCGACTCCAGCTCGCCGAGCTTGGTGGTCACCAGGCCCAGCACCACCTTCTTGCCCTTGGGCAGCGCGCGCAAGGGCTCGAAGCCGCCGGAGCGCACGCTGTCGAATTCCATGAAGTAGCCGTCGACCCCGGTCGAGAACATGGCCTGCACCACCGGGTCGTAGCCGCCCTCGGCGACCCACGCGCTCTTGAAGTTGCCGCGGCACGTGTGGATGGTCACGTGCAGATCGGCGGGCTTGCCGGCGAGCGCGGCGTTGATGGTGTCGGCATAGGTCTGCGGCAGCGCGGCCGGGTCGTCGCCGTTGGCGCGGCAGTTGGCCTGGATCTTCGGGTCGCACAGATAGGCGAAGGTGATGTCGTCCAGCTGCAGGTAGCGGCAGCCGGCGTCGTACAGGTAGCCGATGGCCTGGCGGTAGGCGGCGGCCACATCGGCCCAGAACGCGTCCATCTGCGGATAGACCTCGCGCGAGATGGCGGCACGCCCGCCGCGCAGGTGCAGCATCGACGGCGACGGAATCGTCATCTTCGGCGTGCGCGTGGTCTGCGTCTTCAGGTAGGCGAAGTCCTTGGCCATGATCGGCTGGCTGCAGCCGATCTTGCCGGTGACGGTGGCGATCGGCGGCTGCTCGCCGCCATGCTCACCGGTCTGGAACTTCGGCCCCGGGTTGTCCTTCAGCGTGACGCCTTGCAGCTGCGCCAGGAAGTCCAGGTGCCACCAGTCGCGGCGGAACTCGCCGTCGGTGATGCTCTGCAGGCCGATGGCCTCCTGCTGGCGCACGGCGTCGGTGATGGCCCGGTCTTCGGTCGCGCGGAGCGTGCCGGCATCGATCTCGCCGCGCTTGAAACGGGCGCGCTCGGCTGCCAGCCAGTCGGGACGCAGGAGGCTGCCGACCTGGTCGGCGCGGTAGGGAATGCTCATCGTGGGCTCTCGGCTTGGGAGGAAACGATCATAGTGCCCCACTCCAGAGGCATCGCATACCAACAATGTGAGTGCAAGCTATCTCCAAGATCCAGAACTGTAAGGACTAGTCTGTTCCGTCTAGAGAAAGCGCCATGCGGCACGGCAGCCCGCGGGCCGCTGTGCTAGTCTGAATTTAGGGTAAACACTGAGGAGGACCATGCTGAACGTCCCCAACAGCGATCTGGCGCGCCTGTCCTGGCAGCGCCAGCAACAACTGCAACGCCGCTGGCTCGCGTTGTGGCAGTCGCCCGGCCCGGCCGACATGCCGCAGGCGCTGGGCCGCTGGTGGAGCAGCCTGCGCGAGCTGCTGGCGCTGCCCTTCGACATCGCCCGGCATCAGCATGCCGCGGGCGTGCGGGCGGGTGCCTTGCCGCATTCGCTGCTGGAGTCGCAGCGCTTCGAGCAGCAGCTCGGCCTGATGGAACGCCTGTCCTTGGGGCCGCTGGCCCGGAACCTCTGACGCCGCCGCGCGGCCGTCGCGTCACGCCTCGCCGCCGCGCCGCCACACGCTGGCCAGCGCCTTGAGCTTGGTCCAGGCGCCCAGGCGCTCGTCGGACAGCGCATCCAGAAAGTCCGACAGGCGCTTGGACTTGGCCATGGTGTACACCGTCAGCGCCGTGGTGGCGACGAAGACCACCGCAAACAGCACCAGGCGCTGCGACAGCGGCGCCTCGGCCTCGGCCAGCAGGTTCATGCCCAGGAAGCCGGTGGTCACGGTGCCGATCAGGCCGAAGATCGTCACCACCGTCAGCCGCACCACGGTGTTGGCCTGGCGGCGCAGGCTGTCCGCCTCGAGGTAGCCGCTCATGTCGGCGATGCGCTCCTTGACCTCGGCATAGAGCGCGTCGATGCCCAGGTGGCCGGTGCACAGGCGGAACAGCGCGCGCGCCTGCGCCTGCTCGGAGATCTCGTGGAACCAGTAGCGGTGCGTGAAGCGCAGGAAGGCGGCAAAGCTGTCGCGGATGGTGCGCTTGAAGCGGCGCACGCTGTCGGGGTCGGCGACGTCCAGGTGCCGCAGCGCCTCGGCCAGGCGGTCGCTGAACATCAGCAGCGCGGCCTTCTGGAAGTGGGCGATCAGGAACAGCAGGAAATGCTGGTGGCGGAACTGCGCCAGCACGCCGCGTTCGGCGCAGTTGTAGAACGCCGCGCGGGCGTCGCCGACCACCACCAGCGAATGGCCGCTGCACAGGTAGCGGGTGTTCGGCGCTGCCCCGGCGTCGGACCAGAAGCGGTCATAGCAGTGGCGCTGCTCGAAATCGGCCAGCTGCGGCTCGGCGAAGGGCAGCAGCGTGTCGTGCTCGCCCTCCGGCGCGGCCGTCAGCAGGCCCAGGCGCACGAAATCGCTGCGCGTCAGCGCACGCGGCTCGTCCAGCGCCAGATAGGCCATCGTCGGCATGCGGTAGTACTCGATCTGGCGGAAGCGCAGCGCGCCGGTGCGGCCCGAATGGTCGCCGACCAGCGGCTCCAGCATGAAGGCCCAGTGCGCGGCGATGCGCGGCGCGCGGTGCTCGGCCACGTGCGCCAGGAAGGCCTCGCGCTGCCGCGCGTCCGAGCGCGCCAGCACGCAGCCCTCGGCGTCCAGGAACTCGACGCTGTCCATGCAGTGCAGCGCGTGGCCTTGGGCGTCCCAGCCGGCCGGGTAGGCGCGGCCGAAGCGGTAGAGCAGGTCCTGCGCGCGTGGCAGCGGCAGGTCGCTGGCGCTGACCTCGACGTTGAGCATGACCACGTCGATGCCGAGGAAGAACACCAGGTCCACGTGCACGATGTCCAGCAGCAGCGGCGCATCGCCGGGCCGGGACACCAGCCGCACCTGCGCCACGTCGCGGCGGCGGAACACGCGCATCGGCGAGCCGGCCGCATGCGCGCCGCGCTGCGCCCGGCCGTCGCCGTAGAGGAAGCGCTGCACGTAGGGCAGGAAGGTCACGAACTCGTTGTAGTGGCGTTCGTGGAAGTCCTCGGCGTCGCCGGTGTATTCGTCGACCACCTCGCGCCAGTTCGGCGTCAGCAGCTCCCAGGGCTGTCCCTTGCTGCCGTCGGGCAGCGGCATCAGCCGCAGCGGCCACAACAGCACCTGCCGCAGGTGCCGCACCTGCGGCACCGTCGAAGGAACGGCCGTTGCGTCGTCGGGCGGAGCCATGGCGCGCAGTGTAGGTGCCGCCGCGGGCCGCCTGGGCTCAGTCGACGACGGTCTGCGACTGCTCGCGCAGGTACAGCGGCAGGTACCAGTACGAGCCGATGGCCTTGCCCGTGCTGCCGCTGCCCTTCCAGCCGCCGAAAGGCTGGTAGCCGGGCCAGGCGCCGGTGGTCGCGCCCTGCGGCCGGTTGACGTAGGTGACGCCGGCTTCGATGCGCTCGTGGAAGGTGGCGATCTCCTGCGGCGCGCCGTAGAAGCCCGCCGTCAGGCCGTAGTCGCTGTCGTTGGCGCGGGTGATGGCCTCGTCCAGCGACCCGACCTCGCCGACCAGCACCAGCGGCAGGAACAGCTCTTCGCGCCACAGCCGGTGGCCGTAGGGTGCGCCGGCGACGGTCGGTGCGACGAAGTTCCCGCGCGCCAGGGCGCCGTCCTCCAGCCGGCGGCCGCCGCACAGCACCTGGCCCTCGCGCTGCAGGTCGTCCACCGCGCGGCGGTAGCGCTGCACCGCGCTGCCGTTGATCACCGGGCCCATCCAGTTCGCCGCCACGGTCGGGTCGCCGACGGCCAGCGCCTCGGTGCGTTGCCGCAGCTGCTGGCGCAGGGCCTCGGCCACGGGCTGCTCCACGTAGACCCGCGAGCACGCCGAACACTTCTGGCCCTGCAGGCCGAAGGCCGAGCGCACGATGCCGGTGGCGGCACGTTCCAGGTCGGCGTGGCGGGTGACGATGGCGGCGTTCTTGCCGCCCATCTCGGCGATCAGCGGGCGCGGCCGCGGGCCGGCGACGAAGTGGCGCAGCAGCCCGGTGCCGACCTCGTGCGAGCCGGTGAAGGTGCCGCCGGCCACGCCGGGGTGCATCATCAGCGCCGCGCCCACCTCCGCGCCGCGGCCGCTGACCAGGTTCAGCACCCCGGGCGGCAGGCCGGCGGCGTCGAACACGTCCATCAGCAGCCGCCCGCTCCAGGCGGTGTCGCTGGCCGTCTTGAAGACCACCGTGTTGCCGGCGACCAGCGCCGCGGCGATCGGCCCGCCAGCCAGCGCGAACGGAAAGTTGAAAGGCGCGATCACCGCCCACACGCCGTAGGGCTTGAGCACCGTGCGGTTGTGGCTGCGCCAGCCGCTGAGCGGGTCGTCGGGCAGCACGCGCTCGAAGCCGGCCTGCTCGGCCATGCGCTCGCAATACCAGCTGATCAGGTCGGCGGTTTCCTGCACCTCGCCGATCGACTCCATGCGGTTCTTGCCGACCTCCAGCGCCAGCGCGGCGGCGAGTTCGTAGACGCGCTGCTCGATCCGCGCGGCGGCGCGCTGCAGCAGCGCGATGCGCTGCGCATACGGCGTGGCGGCCCAGCCGGGCGCGGCGGCGCGGGCGGCGGCCACCGCGTCGTCGACGTCGGCCGCGCGGCCCAGCGGGAAGCGGCCGAGCAGCAGCTCGCGGTCGATCGGCGAGCGCAGTTCGAAGTGCTGCGCGGCGTCGCGCGGCCGGCCGTCGATGTGCATCGCATGCTCGGCGCCCAGGTGGCGCCGCACTTCGGCCAGGGCCGCGTCGAAGCGCTGGTGCAGCGCCGGCGGCGGGTCGAACATCGTCGCGTAGGTCAGCCGGTACGACGCGCTCATGGCCACCCCTTGCCCGGTGCATACGCCGGTCGATCCCGCGCGGGGATGCAGGCCGGCTGGGCAGCGGCCCGGCGCTCGGCGCGCTTCGCGGTGGCTGCCGCGTGTCTCATGCGCCCGCCGCCGCGTCTACAGCGGCTTTTTCAGCCAGTGCCCGATTTCGCCGACGATGCCGCGGCGGAAGGCCATCACGCAGATGACGAAGATCACGCCCTGCACCACGGTGACCCACGCGCCCAGCTGCGCCAGATAGTTCTGCATGGTGATGATCACCGCGGCGCCGACCACCGGGCCGAACACCGTGCCCATGCCGCCCAGCAGCGTCATCAGCACCACCTCGCCGGACATCGACCAGTGCACGTCGGTCAGCGAGGCCAGCTGGAACACCAGCGCCTTGGTGGCGCCGGCCAGCCCGGCCAGCGTGCCCGACAGCACGAAGGCCAGCAGCTTGTAGCGGTCGGTGTCGTAGCCCAGCGAGATGGCGCGGCTTTCGTTCTCGCGGATGGCTTTCAGCACCTGGCCGAAGGGCGAATGGATGGTGCGGTAGACCAGCCCGAAGCCGATCAGGAAGATCACCAGCACCAGCGCATACATGGCCAGCGGCTTGTCCAGCGGGATCAGGCCGAAGAGCTGGCCGCGCGGCACGCCCTGGATGCCGTCCTCGCCGCCGGTGAACTTGGCCTGCAGGCTGAAGAAGAAGACCATCTGCGCCAGCGCCAGCGTGATCATCGCGAAGTAGATGCCCTGGCGGCGGATGGCCAGCAAGCCCGCGCCCACGCTCAGCAGCGCCGCGCAGGCGGTGCCGAACAGGATCGCCAACTCCGGCGTCAGCCCCCACACCTTGGCGGCATGGGCCGACGCATAGCCGGCCGAGCCGAGGAACATCGCGTGGCCGAAGGACAGCAGCCCGCCGAAGCCGATCAGCAGGTTGAAGGCGCAGGCGAAGAGCGCGAAGCACATCACCTTCATCATGAACACCGGGTAGACGACCGCCGGCGCCAGCAGCAGCACCGCGAGCATCAAAAGGAAGGCGATGCGATGCGCGCGCCGCTCGCCCGCCTGCCGGACCGCCGTGGCGGAGAGTCCGCTGCCGTCGCTCATTTCTGCGTCCCGAACAGGCCCGCCGGCCGCACCAGCAGCACGATGGCCATGATGATGAAGATCACGGTGCTCGATGCCTCGGGGTAGAAGACCTTGGTCAGGCCCTCGATGAGCCCCAGGCCGAAGCCGGTGAGGATCGAGCCCATGATCGAGCCCATGCCGCCGATGACGACCACGGCAAAGACGATGATGATCAGGTCGGAGCCCATCTGCGGACTGACCTGGTACACCGGCGCGGCCATCACGCCGGCCAGCGCCGCCAGGCCGACGCCGAAGCCGTAGGTCAAGGTGATCATGCGCGGCACGTTGACGCCGAAGGCCTGCACCAGCTGCGGGTTCTCGGTCGCGGCGCGCAGGTACGAGCCGAGCTTGGTGCGCTCGATGACGTACCAGGTGCTCAGGCACACCACCAGCGAGGCGGCGATGATCCAGCCGCGGTAGTTGGGCAGGAACATGAAGCCCAGGTTCTGGCCGCCCACCAGTTGCGGCGGGATGGCGTACGGCTGGCCCGAGGAGCCGAACTCGTTGCGGAACAACCCCTGGATGATCAGCGCGAGGCCGAAGGTCAGCAGCAGGCCGTAGAGGTGGTCCAGCTGGTACAGCCTGGACAGCAACAGCCGCTCGATGACCACGCCGGTGGCGCCGACGATGAAGGGCGTGATGAGCAGCGACCACCAGTAGCCGACGCCCAGCTTGTTGAGCAGCAGGTAGGCGGTGAAGGCGCCCAGCATGTACTGCGCGCCGTGCGCGAAGTTGATGATGTTCAGCAGGCCGAAGATCACCGCCAGGCCCAGCGACAGCAGCGCATAGAACGAGCCGTTGATCAGCCCGATCAGCAACTGGCCGAACAGCGCTTGTGTAGGAACTCCGAAGATCTCGGTCATGGCGGTGGCTCACGGCGCTGGGGCGGCGCGGCCGCCCCAGCGAGGCTGACTACTTCTTGGCAACCAGCGGGCAATCGCCCTGGTCGAGCGGCCGGAAGGCCTGGTCGGCGGGGATCGTGGAACGCACCTTCAGCAGGTCCCACGGGCCCTTGGACTCCGACGGCTTCTTCACTTCCACCAGGTAGGCCGGGTGCAGCGTGCGGCCGTCGGCGCGGATCGAGCCCTTGCCGAACAGCGGGTCGTCGGTCGGCAGTTCCTTCATCTTGGCCACCACCTTGGTGCCGTCGTCGGTCTTCGCCGCCTCGACCGCCTTCAGGTAGTGCAGCACCGAGGCGTAGACGCCGGCCTGCACCATCGTCGGGTACTTGCCGCCGGTGGCCGCGTTGAAGCGCTTGGTCCAGGCGCGGGTCTGGTCGTTGAGGTCCCAGTAGAAGGTGGTGGTGAAGATCAGGCCTTGCGCGGTGTTCAGGCCCAGGCTGTGCACGTCGGTGAGGAACATCAGCATGCCGGCCAGGTTCTGCCCGCCCTTGGTGATGCCGAACTCCGACGCCTGCTTGATGGAGTTGATGGTGTCGCCGCCGGCGTTGGCCAGCGCGACGATCTTGGCCTTGGAGGCCTGCGCCTGCAGCAAGAAGGAGCTGAAGTCGGTGCCCGGGAACGGCGTGCGCACCTTGCCCAGCACCTTGCCGCCGTTCTTCAGCACCACCGCCTCGGTGTCACGCTCCAGCGCGTGGCCGAAGGCGTAGTCGGCGGTCAGGAAGAACCAGGTGTCGCCACCGGTCTTGGTGATGGCGCTGCCGGTGCCGTTGGCGAGCATCCAGGTGTCGTAGGTCCAGTGCACCGTGTTCGGGCTGCAGGCCTTGCCGGTCAGGTCGGAGGTGGCAGCGCCCGAGTTGATGAAGGCCTTGCCCTTTTCCTTGGTCAGCTGGTTGATGGCCAGCGCCACCGACGAGGTCGGCACGTCGAAGATCGCGTCGACCTTGTCCTGGTCGTACCAGGTGCGCGCGATGGTCGAGCCGACGTCGGGCTTGTTCTGGTGGTCGGCCGAGACGATCTCGACCTTCATGCCCTTGGCCGCGGCCCCGAAGTCCTCGACCGCCATCTTTGCGGCGGCCAGCCCGCCGGGGCCCGACACGTCGGCGTACAGGCCGGACATGTCGTTCATCACGCCGATCTTGATGACGCCGTCGGAGATCTGCGCCTGCGCCGCGGCGGCGCCGAGGCCGCAGGCGGCGGCCACCAAGGTCGACAGGAGAGTGCGCTTCATCTTCATTTCCAACCCTTTCCAGTTGCAAAAAAGCGCCGGCGCGGCCGCCGGCCCCATTCAAACCCCCAGCACCTCGTGCAGCATGGGCTGCTTGGCTTCCAGTTCGGACGCGCCGAAGCGCTCGATCACCTGGCCATGTTCGATGACATAAAAGCGGTCGGCCAGCGGCGCGGCGAAGCGGAAGTTCTGCTCGACCATGACGATGGTCAGCCCCTTCTCGCGCAGCGTGCGGATGGCGCGGCCCAGCGCCTGCACGATCACCGGCGCCAGGCCTTCGGAGATCTCGTCCAGCAGCAGCAGCTTCGCGCCGGTGCGCAGCACGCGCGCCACCGCCAGCATCTGCTGCTCGCCGCCCGACAGCCGGCCGCCGGGGCTGGCGCGGCGCTCCTTCAGGTTCGGGAACATCGCGTAGATCTCTTCGAGGCTCATGCCGCCCGAGGCCACCGGCGGCGGCAGCAGCAGGTTCTCCTCGCAGCTCAGGCTGGTGAAGATGCCGCGTTCCTCGGGGCAGTAGCCGATGCCCAGGTGGGCGATGCGATGCGGCGGCAGCGCCACGGCCTGCGTGCCGTTGATCATCACCGAGCCGGTGCGCCGGCCCACCAGGCCCATGATGGCCTTCAGCGTGGTGGTGCGACCCGAGCCGTTGCGGCCGAGCAGCGTCACCACCTCGCCCTTGTTCACTTCCAGGTCGATGCCATGCAGGATGTGCGACTCGCCGTACCAGGCGTGCACGTCGTTCAGGCGCAGCAGTTCGGTGCTCACGGTGCGCGGTGCTCCGTTGTCGTCAGGCGGCCGCCGCCGATGCGGGGGACAGGGGGCTCAACCATGGGCGCCCTGCAGTTCGGTCGCTTCGCTGCCCATGTAGGCTTCCAGCACCTGCGGGTGCTTCGACACCTGCTCGTAGGGCCCTTCGGCGATGACGCTGCCGCGTGCCAGCACCGTGATGGTGTCGGCGATGCTGGCAATCACGTTCATGTTGTGCTCGACCATCAGCACCGTGCGGTTGGCCGAGACCTTCTTGATGAGCTGCGTCACCAGCTCCACGTCCTCGTGGCCCATGCCCTGCGTCGGCTCGTCCAGCAGCATCATCTTCGGCTCCATGGCCAAGGTGGTGGCGATCTCGAGCGCGCGCTTGCGGCCGTAGGGCAGCTCCACCGTCACCGTGTCCGCCAGGTCGCGCAGGCCGACGGTCTCCAGCAGCTCCAGCGCGCGCCCGTTCAGGGCATCGAGCACCTTTTCGGAGCGCCAGAAGTGGAAGGACACGCCCAGCTTGTGCTGCAGCGCCACGCGCACGTTTTCCATCACCGTCAGGTGCGGGAAGGTGGCCGAGATCTGGAACGAGCGGATGACGCCGCGGCGCGCGATCTGCGCCGGCTTTTCCTTGGTGATGTCATGGCCTTCGAACAGGATCTGGCCGCGCGTGGGCACCAGGAACTTGGTCAACAGGTTGAAGCAGGTGGTCTTGCCCGCGCCGTTGGGGCCGATCAGCGCATGGATGTCGCCGCGCCGCACGCGCAGGTTCACGTCGTCGACGGCCACGAAGCCCTTGAACTCCTTGACGAGGCCACGCGTTTCCAGAATGACGTCGGCGGACATGGGTGATGGGGCGGGTTCGCGGTGTTCCTGCAAAGGCGCGATTATTCGTGCAAGGCCGGGCCGCGCACGGCCGGGTTTGTGCTTACGCAGCAACGCGCACTTTATCGCGCCCGCCGGCGGCTTCAGCCCGCCTCCACGCCGGCCTGGAAGACCTGCAGGTCGAAGTCGGACGAGCCTTCCTTCATCGTCGCGCACAGGATGCGCCGGCCGTCGCTGCGCACGTTGACCAGGCCGTACACCAGGTCGGTGGCCATCGGCATGCGCGACAGCCGGCGGTAGTAGCCGGTGGGCGAGGCGTCGAAGTCGACCTCCAGCTGCGCCGGCTCGAAGGGCTGCTTCGGTTCGGCGACGCTGCGGGCGTGCGTGGCGAAATCCAGCGCGACCGAACGCGCCAGTTCGGTCGAGTACAGCAGCGGTGGCATGGTGGCGCCGCCCGTGTCGCGCGCTTCGCGGCCGTAGCGCGCGCTGGCGCCCAGGATGCGCGGGCGCGGGTGGGCATAGTCCTCGTTGTCGCCGGAAGAGACCACCGTGGCGCGCGCGGCCATCGCGCGCACGAAGCGCAGGTCGACGTCGTCGCTGCCGTGGTGGCAGCCCTTGGACACGTCCACCGCGAACTCCTCGCCGGCCTGGCAGCTGAGCAGCAGGCGCTGCGAGTCGGTGTTCAGGTCGCCGGTGAGCAGCACGCGCGCCTGGCCGTAGTCCACGCGCAGCACCACCGAATGGCCGTTGCGCGTGACGCTCTCGCTGCCCAGCCAGCGCAGGCCGTCGCCGCCGCCGGCGAGCCTTTCGCGCACCGGCCCGAGCACGCGGATCGCGGCCGCGCCGGGCGCCGGCGCATAACCCGGCAGCCAGCCGTCGGCCTGCGACAGGCTGCTGACCTTCTTCGGCAGCTTGCCGACCAGCTTGGCCAGCGCCGCGAAGTCGCTGGCGAAGGGGCGCTTCGGCCGGCCGAAGTGGGTCTTGCCGTCCAGCAGCTCGACGATGAAGCGGCCTTCGGGCTTGAGCTCGAAGCCGGCGACGGGCCACGGCGCGTCGCGGCGGTCGGCGCGCAGCGCGCCCAGCTTGGCGGCGTCCTTGAAGCGGCCGATGCCGTTGTGCCAGAAACGCTCCACCTCGATGCCGAACGTGCGGCCGTCGGGCAGCGCGCCGGACAGCAGGTCGATCATGCCGCCGAAGTGGTCGGCGTCGGGATGCGTCACGACCATGTTCTTCAGCGTCACCCGGTCGCGCCGCAGGTCGTCGATGAACTTCCAGCGCACGAAGTTGGCGGCGCCCTTGCGCGTCATCTGCTCGGCCGCGCGGATGCCGGCGTCGACCATGTGCCAGGCGTCGTCGTGCGGCGTGCGCATCAGCACGCCGTCGCCCTGGCCGACGTCGATGACGTAGATCTCCAGCAGCCCCGTGTCGCCCACCGCGCTGGCCGGCAGCCAGCCGGTGCGCTTGCGCGCGCGCACCTTCACGCGCTCGGCCGCGCCGCTGCCCTCGCGGGCCAGTTCCTGCAGCGGGTCGCCCCACAGCAGCGTCGCCAGCGTCTTGCCGTCGTCCCCCTTCAGCGGCAGCTTGAAGCGGCCGCCGGCGTCGTTCAGGTACTTCATGCCGGCCCTCGTGCATCGCGGGACGCCATCATGCCGGCGACCAGGCTGTTAAGGTAGACCCTGCTGCGGCGGCCCTGGCGCCGGCCGCGGCACACCCCGCGGCCGTGCACGGGCCGACTGGCGTGGTTCGTGTGCGCGGGCGCTTCGCCCGCCGTTTGGGCTTCGTGAGTGGTTCGTCCGGCCGTCCCTAGAGACTGCGACGACGGAGCGACCCCGCACGATGAGGCAAACCATTCACGACATCAGCTTTCCAGTCACCGAGCCCGGCGCGCTGGACCAGGACCAGGCCTACTTCCTGCTGCGCGAGGCCGACGGCACCCAGCGCCTGCGCTTCCACGACTACGGCGAGATCTACCGCCGCCCCGGCCTGTACGAACAGCTCTTCTACGAGCGCCTGCGCTGCACCTCGCCCACCAAGGCACGCGACGTGCTGCTCAAGGTGCTGGCCGACAGCCAGCAGGACGTGCACGGCCTGCGCGTGCTCGACCTGGGCGCCGGCAACGGCATGGTCGGCGAGCTGCTGGACGCGGCGCGGGTCATCGGCGTGGACCTGCTGCCCGAGGCGCGTGACGCCTGCGAGCGCGACCGGCCGCACGCCTACGACGCCTACTACGTGACCGACATGGCGCGGCTGGATGCCGACACGGCGCGGCAGATGCAGCACTGGCAGCTCGACTGCCTGACCTGCATCGCGGCGCTGGGCTTCGGCGACATTCCGGTGGCGGCCTTCGCGCAGGCCTTCAACCTGATCGGCGCGGGCGGCTGGATCGTCTTCAACGTCAAGGAGACCTTCCTGCACGAGGGCGACCAGACCGGCTTCTCGCGGCTGGTCAAGGAGCTGATGTTCAGCCAAGCGCTGGAGGTGCACCACCTGGAGCGCTACCTGCACCGCCTGTCCATCGACGGCGCCCCGCTGTTCTACTACCTGATGGCCGGGCGCAAGTGCGCCGACATCGGCGCGCGCTGGCTGGACACCCGCGACTGACGCGCCGGCGTCGCCGGCGCGTCACGGGCCGGGCTCACAATCGCGGCAGCCCAACGCGCCAAAGTCCGCCATGCCTCTAGAGCCGATGTACATCGCCCCCGCGCGCTTCGACGATCCGGCGCAGGCGCTGGAGCAGGTGCGCGACATCTACCGCCGCAGCGTGCAGCACCTGCGCGACGCGCTGCATGCCTACGTGGCCGGGGCCGACCCGGCGCAGCGCGTGCGCGCCTGCTACCCCTTCGTGCGCGTGCGCACCGACACGGTGGCGCGCGCCGACTCGCGCCTGAGCTACGGCTTCGTCTCCGGCCCCGGCGTCTACGAGACCACCTTGACGCGGCCGGAGCTGTTCGGCCGCTACTACCTGGAGCAGTTCACGCTGCTGCTGCGCAACCACGGCGTGGCGCTGGAGGTGGGCACCAGCGCGCAGCCGATCCCGGCGCATTTCTGCCTGGCCGACGACGACCATGTGGAAGGCACCTTGACGCCCGAGCGCCGGCTGCGCCTGCGCGACCTGTTCGACCTGCCGGACCTGAGCGTGATGGACGACGGCATCGCCAACGGCACGCACGAGCCGCGCCCCGGCGAGCCGCAGCCGCTGGCGCTGTTCACCGCGCCGCGCGTGGACTACTCGCTGCAGCGGCTGCGCCACTACACCGGCACCGCGGCCGAGCATTTCCAGAACTTCGTGCTCTTCACCAACTACCAGTTCTACATCGACGAGTTCATCCAGCTCGGCCGCGAGATGATGGCCGACCCGCGCTGCGACTACGACAGCTTCGTCGAGCCCGGCAACGTGGTCACGCGCCGCGCCGGCAGCCTGGCGCATGCCGACGACGGCCACGGCAGCGCGCCGCCGCGGCTGCCGCAGATGCCGGCCTACCACCTGCGCCGCGGCGACCACAGCGGCATCACCATGGTCAACATCGGCGTTGGCCCGGCCAATGCCAAGACCATCACCGACCACATCGCGGTGCTGCGCCCGCATGCCTGGCTGATGCTCGGCCACTGCGCCGGGCTGCGCAATGCGCAGCAGCTGGGCGACTACGTGCTGGCCCACGGCTACGTGCGCGAGGACCACGTGCTCGACGAGGAACTGCCGCTGTGGGTGCCGATCCCCGCGCTGGCCGAGGTGCAGCAGGCGCTGGAGCAGGCGGTGGCCGACGTCACGCAGCTCGAGGGCTACGAGCTGAAGCGCCTGATGCGCACCGGCACCGTGGCCAGCACCGACAACCGCAACTGGGAGCTGCTGCCCAAGCACAACGTGCCGAGCACGCCGGAGCGCCGTTTCAGCCAGAGCCGCGCGGTGGCGCTGGACATGGAGAGCGCGACCATCGCCGCCAACGGCTTCCGCTTCCGCGTGCCCTACGGCACCTTGCTGTGCGTCAGCGACAAGCCGCTGCACGGCGAGATCAAGCTGCCGGGCATGGCCAACACCTTCTACCGCGAGCGTGTCGACCAGCACCTGCGCATCGGCATCCGCGCGGTCGAGCTGCTGCGCCAGGAGCGCCCCGGGCGGCTGCACAGCCGCAAGCTGCGCAGCTTTGCCGAGGTGGCGTTCCAGTAGCCGGCGGCGCCGGCACGCTCAGCCCACGGCGCGCGGCCGCCACAGCGGCCGCAGCCACCAGACGCCCAGCAGCGGCCCCAGCCCCAGCCAGGGCAGCAGCGCGGCCAGATCGTGGTGCTGCGCCAGGGTGACGAACAGCTGGATGCTGAGGATGGAGATGCCGAAGCCGATGCTGTTGACCAGCGTGAGCACGCTGCCCACGGCCTGCGGCGGCGCGTTCACCGCGGTCAGCGCCGAGAACTGCGGTGAATCGCCGGCCACGGTGATGCCCCACAGCAGCAGCCACAGCCCGAACAGCAGGTCGGGCGCCTGCAGCAGCCAAGGCGCCACCGCGCAGCACAGGCCGCTGCAACCCAGCTGCCAGGCGGCGACGCGCGCGCTGCCGACGCGCCGCGCCCAGGCGCCGCCAGCGATGCAGCCGATGGCGCCGGCGCCCAGCACGGCGAAGGCCGCCCAGGACAGCGCCGCGCCCTGCAGCCGCGTGGCCAGGATCATCGGCACCAGCACCCACATCGTGTACAGCTCCCACATGTGGCCGAAGTAGCCGAACACCGACGCACGCACCTTGCGGTCGGTCCAGATGCTGCCCAGCGCGCGCCACTGCAACCCGGCGCCGGCGCCGGCCGCGCGCGGCCGCTCCGGCAGCGCCGCGTAGAGCAGCAGCCCGCCCAGCGCCGCCGCCGCGCCGACGCTGTAGAAGACCACCGGCCAGGGCAGCGCTGCCCCCAGGCCGCGCACCGCATGGGCGCTGGCGCTGCCGAGGATCAGCGCGCCGATCAGCCAGCCCAGCGCACTGCCCAGGCCACGCGGGAACCACTGCGACGCGATCTTCATGCCCACCGGGTAGATGCCGGCCAGGAAGAAGCCGGTCAAGGTGCGCCACAGCAGCAGCTGCTGGAACGCGCCCGCGCTCCAGGCGCCGGCCAGCGTGCAGCCGGCGCCGGCCAGCGCGCACAGCAGGAACACACGTCGCGCGCTGAAGCGGTCGGCGACGGCCAGCAGCGCGAACAGCAGCGTGCCGGCGATGAAGCCGAACTGCACCGCCGAGGTCAAGGTGCCCACGTCGGCGGCGGCCCAGCCGTAGTCGCGCTGCAGCTCGGGCATCACCGCATTCACCGCGAACCACGGCGAGGTGCCGGCCAGCTGCGCCAGCACGAGCACCGGCAGCACGCGGCGCGGCGCGGGCGCGTCGGTCACGCCGCGGCCGTCACGAAAGGTCGGGCCGGCGCGCCAGCCAGTCGGCGATGGCTTCTTCGTAGGCGGCGGCCGCGTTCAGCACGGCCAGGTCGCCCAGCGGCGGGCCGATCAGCTGCATGCCCATCGGCAGGCCGTCGTCGCTGAAGCCCGCCGGCACGCTGATCGCCGGCAGGCCGGCCAGCGTGGCGTAGATGACCACCTCCATCCAGCGGTGGTAGGTGTCCATGCGCTGGCCGGCGATCTCGCGCGGCCAGGTCCATTCGGCCGGGAAGGGCCAGACCTGCGCGCTGGGCAGCACCAGCAGGTCGTGGCGCTCGAACAGGCCGACCATGTGGCGGTAGAAGCGCGTGCGGTTGGCGCTGGCCGCATAGACCTGCGGGCCGCTCAGGCCCTGGCCCTGGTCGTATTCCCACTGCGCCTCGGGTTTCAGCTGCGCATGCTTCTGCGGATCGGCGCCCAGCGGGCCCAGCGTGCCGGCCACCAGGAAACGGCGCCAGGTGAGCCAGGTCTGCCAGACCTCGTCGCAGGGGTAGCCCAGCGAGATGGGCTCGACCACCGCGCCCAGCGCCTCGAAGCGCTTCAGCGCCGCTTCGCACAGCGCCAGGATGCCGGGCTCGAAGGGCAGGTGGCTGCCCAGCGAACCCAGCCAGCCGATGCGCAGGCCGCGCGCGCGCGGCTGCAGCGGCTGGGCGAAGGCGCTGCCGTCCTGCGCGATGGACAGCGGCTGGCGCGCGTCGTAGCCCGCCTGGACGGCCAGCAGCTGCGCCACGTCGCGCACCGTGCGGCCCATCGGCCCTTCGGTGCCCAAGAGCGCGACGTAGCCGTCGCCGAGGTGCGGGTTGTAGGGCACGCGGCCCTGGCTGGGGCGCAGGCCGAAGACGTTGTTCCAGGCGGCCGGGTTGCGCAGCGAGCCCATCATGTCGCTGCCGTCGGCCACCGGCTGCAGGCGCAGGGTCAGCGACACTGCCGCGCCGCCGCTGGAGCCGCCGGCGCTGCGCGCGGTGTTCCACGGGTTCAGCGTGGTGCCGAAGACGGTGTTGTAGGTGTGCGAGCCCAGGCCGAACTCGGGCACGTTGCTGCGGCCGATGACGATGCCGCCGGCCGCCTTCATGCGCGCCACCATCAGCGAGTCGTGGCTCGGGCGCTGCTGGCGCAGCAGAGGCGAGCCCATGGTGGTGAGCACGCCGTCGACGGCGCTCAGGTCCTTGATGGCCATCGGGAAGCCGTGCATCCAGCCCAGGCTCTGGCCGCGCGCCAGCTGCGCATCGCGCTCGTCGGCTTGGCGCAGCAGCGCGTCCTGGGGCAGCAGGCTGACCAGCGCGTTGACCTTCGGGTTCAGCGCCTCGATGCGCGCCAGGCTGGCCTGCAGCACCTCGCGCGCCGACACCTCGCGGCGGTGGATGGCCGTGCTCAGGGCGCAGCCATCGAGCTGCGTGATGTCGTCGGCGTGCATGGGGTGTCTTGAGCTGCCGCAAAGACAGCCAGCCTAGCAGTTCGCCGCGTTGGCGGCACCGGGCCGCGCCCTAGTACAGTCGGGCCGACACGGGCGCCATCCAGCGCCGAAGGAGACGCGCATGCCCAGCCCAGCCACGACGAACGGCGCCGAGGCCGTCGCCCACATCCGCACGCTGGCGCTGGTCGGCCCGGCCGCTGCCGGCAAGACCAGCCTGGCCGAAGCGCTGCTGCACCACGCCGGCGCGATCACCACGCCGGGCTCGCTGGAGCGCGGCAGCACGGTCAGCGACTTCGACCCGCTGGAGCGGCGCATGCAGCACTCGCTGAACGCCGCGGTGATGCACCTGCAGCACGCCGACACGCGCGTGCACTTCATCGACACGCCGGGCGCGCCGGACTTCGTCGGCCAGTCGCTGCCGGCGCTGGAGGCGGTGGAGACGGCGGCGATCGTCATCAACGCGGTCAACGGCATCGAGCCGATGGCGGTGCGCATGATGGACTACGCCGCGCAGCGCCACCTGGATCGCATCCTCATCGTCAACAAGATCGACGCACCGGGCGTCGACCTGGCCGGGCTGCTGGCGCAGATCCAGGCGGCCTTCGGCAAGGAATGCCTGCCGCTGAACCTGCCCGACGCCGGCGGTACCAAGGTGGTGGACTGCTTCTACAACCGCGAAGGCCACAGCGACTTCGGCGCCGTCGACGCCGCGCACCGCGCGCTGGTGGAGCAGGTGGTCGAGGTCGATGCCGACTTCGTCGACCGCTACCTCAACGACGGCGACATCGACGCCAGCGAACTGCACGCGCCGCTGGAGCAGGCGCTGCGCGAGGGCCACCTGATCCCGGTGTGCTTCGTCTCGGCCAAGAGCGGCGCCGGTGTGGCCGAGCTGCTGGACGTGATCGTCAAGCTGCTGCCCAACCCGACCGAGGGCAACCCGCCGGACTTCCTCAACGGCGAAGGCGCCGACGCGCAGCCGATGCATGCCGAGCCCGACCCGGCCAAGCACGTGCTGGCGCATGTGTTCAAGATCAGCGCCGACCCCTTCGTCGGCAAGCTCGGCGTGTTCCGCGTGCACCAGGGCACCGTGTCGCAGGGCAGCCAGCTCTACGTGGGCCACGGGCGCAAGCCCTTCAAGGTGGCGCACCTGTTCATGCTGCAGGGCAAGGACAACGTCGAGGTGCAACGAGCCTATCCCGGCGACATCGTCGCCGTGGCCAAGGTCGACGATCTGCATTTCGACGCCGTGCTGCACGACGCCGCCGAGGACGAGCACATCCACCTCAAGCCGCTGGACTTTCCGGTGCCGGTGCACGGCCTGGCCATCGCGCCTAAGCGCCACGGCGACGAGCAGCGCATGTGGGAGATCCTCAACAAGCTGGTCGCCGAAGACCCGTGCCTGAAGGTCGAGCACCTGGCGGCGACCAACGAGACCGTGCTCTACGGCCTGGGCGAGCTGCACCTGCGCATGCTGCTGGAGCGGCTGCGCGAGGTCTACAAGTTCGAGGTCGACACGCGCCCGCCGCGCATCGCCTACCGCGAGAGCGTCACCGCGAATGCCGAAGGCCACCACCGCCACAAGAAGCAGAGCGGCGGTGCCGGTCAGTTCGGTGAGGTGTTTCTGCGCATCGAGCCGCTGCCGCGCGGCGGCGGCTTCGAGTTCGTCGACGCGGTCAAGGGCGGCACCATTCCCGGCCAGTTCATGCCGGCGGTGGAAAAAGGCGTGCGCGAGGTGCTGGCCAGCGGCGCCATCGCCGGCTACCCGGTGGTCGACGTCAAGGTCATCGTGCACGACGGCAAGCACCACAGCGTGGACAGCAAGGAGATCGCCTTCGTCACCGCCGGCAAGAAGGCCTTCATCGCGGCGATCCGCGAAGCGCGGCCGATCGTGCTGGAGCCCATCGTGCACATCGAGATCACCGCGCCCGACGCGGCCATGGGCGACATCACCGGCGACCTGTCGTCCAAGCGCGGCCAGGTCAACGGCACCACCAACGGCGCGGCCTCGACCATGGTGGTGCGCGGCCAGGTGCCGATGTCCGAGCTGTCGGGCTACCAGTCGCGGCTGAACGCCATGACCTCCGGCCAGGGCCGCTACACCATCGCGCTGTCCCACTACGAGGCGGTACCGCCCCACGTGCAGCAGCAGCTGGTCGCGGCGCACCAGGTGCACGACGAGGATTGAGCCCGACCTATCTGGTCGGGGCCGTGGTCGTGCCCCCGACCTCGCTGATCCTGCTCGGCCTGTGGGGGTTGTGGCTGCAACGGCGCCGCCCGGTGCTCGGCCGTGCGCTCACCGGCGTCAGCCTGGCCGCGCTGCTGCTGCTGAGCCTGCCGCTGACGGCTGCGGCGCTGATGGCGCGGCTCGAGCCGCCGCCGTTGCGGGACGCGGCGCGCGCCCTCGGCGAGGCCCAGGCGGTGGTCATCCTGGGCGGCGGCGTGGCGGATGGGTCTCCCGAGTGGGGCGGCGACACGGTCAGCCCCATCACCCTGCAGCGTGCACGCTATGGCGCCTGGCTGGCCCGGCGCAGCGGGCTGCCGGTGCTGGTCACCGGCGCCGCGCCGAGGGACGGCCACCGCGGCGAAGCGGCGCTGATGCGCGACCTGCTGACCCAGGAATTCGGCGTCCCCGTGCGCTGGTTCGACGAGCAGGCGCGCACCACCGCCGGCAATGCGCGCGAGGCGGCCAAGCTGCTGCAGGCCTCGGGCGTGCAGCGCGTCGTGCTGGTCACCAGCGCCTTCCACATGCCGCGCGCGCAGCGCGTCTTCGAGCAGGCCGGGCTGCAGGTGCTGCCCGCGCCCACCGGCTACTACGGCTACCGCGACGGCCCCTTCAGCTGGGCGGACCTGGTGCCCAGCGGCGATGGCCTGCGCGTGTCCTACGTGGCGCTGCGCGAGATGGCGGCCGGGCTGATGTATCGCCTGGTCGACCGCCAGTAGGCGCCCGCGCGGCGGCCGTTGTGCTCGGCTGTGCCGATCTCTGCCGCCCAGGCTCCTAGCCCACGGCCAGCGGCACGCGGCGCCGGGGCGGCGGGAACATCGCGTCGATCTGCGCGCAGGCCGACGCGTCCAGCCTCAGCGCGGCGGCGTCGAAGTTCTCGCGCAGCCGCGATGGGTCCGACGACTTCGGGATGACCATCACGCCGGGTTCGGCCAGCAGGCGGGCCAGCGCCAGCTGCGCCGGCGTGGCGCCCAGGTGCTGCGCCAGGCGCTTCAGGCCGGTATGCGCGGCCAACGCGCCCTGGTCGATCGGCGAATAGGCCATCAGCGGCATGTGCCGCGCCTGCTGCCAGGGCAGCAGGTCGAACTCGACGCCGCGGCGCGACAGCGAGTACCAGACCTGGTTGGCCGCGCACTGCGCGCCCAGCGGCAGTGCGGCCAGTTCCTGCAGGTCGTCCAGGTCGAAGTTGCTGACGCCCCAGCGCCGGATCAGCCCGCGCTCGCGCAGGCGCTCGAAGCCTTCGACCGTCTGCGGCAGCGGGATCGAGCCGCGCCAGTGCAGCAGGTACAGGTCCAGGTGGTCCAGCTGCAGCCGCTTCAGGCTGCGCTCGCAGGCCGCGACCACGCCCTGCGCGCTGGCGTGGTGCGGGTAGACCTTGGAGACCACGTACAGCGCGTCGCGCTGCAGCGTGCCGCGCAGCGCGGCGGCCAGGGCTTCGCCGAGCAGCGTTTCGGCGCCGCCTTCGCCGTACATCTCGGCGGTGTCGAAGGCGCGGTAGCCGATGTCCACGGCCAGGCGCAGCGCGGCCAGTTCGGCGGCGTGCGTGCGGCGGTTTTCGCCCATGCGCCAGGTGCCCAGGCCCAGGGCCGGCAGGTGGGACGCGGCAGGCGCAGACATGCGCGGCATCTTAAGCCGCATACTGCAGCGGCGATGCAAGAGGAGACATGCGATGAGCGATGACCAGGGTGCGCGTCTGTGGGTGTCGCGCGCCGACCTGCGGCAGACGCGGGTGGTGGCCGATCCCGACGCGCCGACTGCCCGGCCGCTGGCCGACGGCGAGGCGCGGCTGCGCATCCAGCGCTTTGCGCTCACCGCCAACAACATCACCTATGCGGCCTTCGGCGAGGCCATGCACTACTGGGACTTCTTTCCCACCGGCGATGCGGCCTGGGGCTGCATTCCGGTGTGGGGCTTCGCCGAGGTCACCGAGTCGCGCGCGCAGGGCGTGGCCGTGGGCGAGCGCTATTACGGCTACTGGCCGATGGGCCGCTGGCTGGTGCTGCAGCCGCAGCGCGCCGGGGCGCGTGGCTTCGTCGCCGGCGACGCGCATCGGCGCGCGCTGCCCGCGGTCTACAACCAGGCGCTGCGCTGCGCCGCCGATGCGTCCTACGTGGCGGCGCGGGAGGCCGAGCAGGCCTTGCTGAAGCCGCTGTTCACCACCTCGTTCCTGATCGACGATTTCCTGGGCGACGAAGGCTTCTTCGGCGCGCAGCAGGTGCTGCTGTCCAGCGCGTCCAGCAAGACCGGCTTCGCCGCGGCCTTCTGCCTGGCGCGGCGCCGCGGCACCGCCACGGCGGTGCGCGTCATCGGCTGCAGTTCGCCGCGCAACCTGGACTTCTGCCGGTCGCTGGGCGTGTACGACGACGTGCGCGCCTACGACGCGCTGGCCTCGCTGGACCCACGGGTGCGCACGGTGTACGTCGACTTTGCCGGCGACGCGGACTTCAGGCGCGCGCTGCACACGCACTTCGGCGACGCGCTGGCCTACAGCTGCTCGGTCGGCGGCACGCACTGGCAGGCGCTGGGCGGCGGCCGCGACCTGCCGGGGCCCAAGCCGACATTGTTCTTCGCGCCCGCCCACATCGCCCGGCGCAGCGAGGCGCCGCCGGCGGGCTGGGGCGCCGCCGTGCTGAACGAGCGCATCGGCGACGCCTGGACCGCTTTCCTGCAGCGCGTGGGCGACGCCGAGCCGCCGTGGCTGCGGGTGCGCGACTTCGTCGGGCCGCAGGCGGCGCGCGAGGCGCTGGAGGCGATGGTCGCTGGCCGGGCCGACCCGCGCGAGGGCTGGATGCTGGCGCTTTGAAGGCCTGTTGATGGCCCGGGCACGGCGCGCGCCTCGCCGCCACCGGCATCGGCTGTCACCTTTTGCGGGCGGGCGCCGTCCAATGCCAAAAGGATGAGCACCATGCCGCTGCCGACCGCCCCGCCGCAAGCTCCGGAGATCGCCGAGCAGCGCCGTGCCGACGCCGACCTGGTGCGGCAGGCCCGCGACGGCGATGCCGCGGCGTTCGCGACCATCATGCGCCGCCACAACCGGCTGCTCTTCCGCACCGCCCGCGGCCTGCTCAGCGACGACGCCGAGGCGCAGGACGTGGTGCAGGAGACCTACCTGCGCGCCTTCGTCTCGATGCATGGCTTTCGCGGCGATGCGGCGCTGGGCACCTGGCTGGCGCGCATTGCCATCAACGCCGCGCTCGACCTGCAGCGCAAGAAGGGCCGGTTCCTCGTGCTGGACGCCGACGCCGCGGCGGCCGACCCCGAGCCGGAGGCCGCCATGTCCGACCGAGTCGCACCCGAAAGCCCCGAAGCCGCCGCCGCGCGCACCGAGTTGCGCGGCTTCCTGCAGACCGCGATCGACCGCCTGCCGCCGATCTACCGCAGCGTGTTCATGCTGCGCGCGGTCGAGGAGCTGAGCGTCGAAGAGACGGCGCTGTGCCTCGGCGTCAGCCACGAAGTGGTCAAGACCCGCTTCCTGCGTTCGCGCGCGATGCTGCGCGAGACGCTCGGCGCGCGCATCGAGGCCGAGGCGCCGCAGGCTTTTGTCTTCGCCGGGGCGCGCTGCGATGCCGTGGTCGCCCAGGTGCTCGCCGAATTGCAGCGGCGCGGGCTGATCCGGTCCGGCTGACGGCTGCGCCGCCGCGCCCCAACCCCCCACCCACCCCCTGAAAGGAGATGACCATGAGAGGTCAGAGCTTGGTGTTGCCCGACGATCTTCAGTCGCTGCTGCGCCGCCGCGGCGCACTGCGCTCGGCCGGCGCCGCGTTGTCCGCCACTGCCGTGGCGCTGCTCGGCGGGCGCGACGCGCTGGCCGCCAGCGCCAAGCCGAGCGCGGCGCAGGCCGCAGCGGACGCGCGCATCCTCAACACCGCGCTCGGTGCCGAACTGGAGGCGGTGGCCGCCTACCAGCTGGGCGCCGAAAGCGGCCTGCTGAGCGCGCCCGTCAAGACGGTGGCGCTGCAGTTCCAGGGCCACCACAAGGCGCATGCCGATGCGCTGGCCGCCACCGTGCGCAAGCTGGGTGGGCAGCCGGCCGGCGCCAAGCCGCAGTACGCGTTCCCGGTGGAGACGCTCAAGTCCGAAGCGGACGTGCTGCGCTTTGCCGCCGGCCTGGAAAAAGGCGCCATCGGCGCGTACCTGGGCGCCGTGCCGCTGTTCGCCGACCCGGCGCTGGCCCAAGTGGCGGCCAGCATCCTCGGCGACGAGGCGATGCACTGGGCGGTGCTGCGCCAGGTGCTGGGCGAGGCGCCGGCGGTGCCCGCGGCCTTCATGTCATGAAGGCCGGCCGCGGCGTCGCGCGGGGCCTCGGCGGCCTGCTGGCCAGCGTCGCGGCCGGCGCGGCCGTCGCGGCGGCCGCGGCCCCTGACGGTGCAGCGTCGCGCGGCCAGCAGGTCTACGCGCGTTGCGCGGCCTGCCATGCGATCGAAGCCAACCGCACCGGGCCGCAGCACTGCGGCCTGTTCGGCCGCCGCGCCGGCACCGCGCCCGGCTTCAGCGGCTATTCCCAGGCGATGCGTGCGTCGGGCCTGGTGTGGAACGAGCGCACGCTCGACCGCTTCCTGCAGAACCCGATGCAGGCCGTGCCCGGCACGGCGATGGGCTACGCCGGTGTCAAGGACGCCGCCGAGCGCGCCGCCCTGCTGGCCTGGCTGCGCCAGGCCACGCAGCCCGGCAAGACCTGCACGCTGTCGAAATGAACGGACTGAACGGACTGAACGGACTGAACGGACGACGGGAGACATGCGATGAAGAGCTCGAGCTTGTGGCTGCCGATGGCCGGCGCCGCCCTGCTGCTGGGCGCCTGCGGCGATTCGGGCGACGATGCCGCGCAACAGGCGGCCTTGGTCGAACAAGGGCGGCAGATCTTCCGCCACGACACCTTCGGCGACGAGGCCAAGTGGAGCGACACGCTGCGCATGCACGAGGTGGTGCGCAGCGCCGTCGACCCGCTGACCGCGCTGTCGGTGGGCCTGAAGGTCGATGCCGAGGCCTTGCCGCCGGCGGTGGTCGACGGCATCCGCAACGGCAGCATCGACCTGAAGAGCCCGGCCACCACGGTGGCGCTGCTCAAGCTCGACGCCGTGGTCGGCCTGAAGGGCCAGGTCGAGACCGTCGGCGGCCAGGACACGCTGACGCGCCTGGGCATCACCTGCGCGCTGTGCCATTCCACCGTCGATGACTCGTTCGCGCCGGGCATCGGCAAGCGGCGGGACGGCTGGCCCAACCGCGACCTGAACCCGGGCGCGATCATCGCGCTGTCGCCGGCCATCGATGCGGCGACGCGGGCGGTGTTCAGCGGCTGGGGCGCGGGCAAGTACGACCCGCGCTTCAACCTCGATGGCCTGGACAAGCCGGTGCTCATCGCGCCGGCCTACGGCCTGGCCGGCATCCACCGCATCACGGCCACCGGCGACGGCGACGACATCGCCTACTGGAACCGCTATGTCGGCATCACGCAGATGGGCGGGCAGGGGTCGTTCTCGGAGCCGCGCACCGGCGTGCACGTCACCAACGGCACGCAGGACCTGATCAGCGCCAAGCTGCCGGCGCTGCAGGCCTACCAGCGGTCGCTGGCGGCGCCGCCGCCGCCGGCCAGCAGCTTCGATCCGGTGGCGGCCGCGCGCGGCAAGCGCCTGTTCGAAGGCCCCGGCGGCTGCGTGGCGTGCCACAGCGGCCCGGCGTTCACCGACGCCAATGTGCGGCTGCACCCGCCGGCCGACTCGATGGCCGAGCCGGAGACGCCCAGTTATGCGGCGCGCTCGGCGACGCGGCAATACCGCAGCGCGCCGCTGCGCGGCGTGTGGCAGCACCCACCGTATTTCCACGACGGCTCCGCCGCGACCCTGGAAGACGTGGTGCAGGTCTACAACACGAAGCGCACGCTGGGCCTGACGCCCGCGCAGGTGTCGGACCTGGCGCAATACCTGCGATCGCTATAGCGACCCGTGCGTCGGCGGGCGGCGCTCCGGCGATGAGACCCCGGCGCGGCACGGAGCCGCCTTGCCTCGCCGGCGCCTCAAGTTGTCGCCTGCCGCAGCCGATAAGCCTGCAAACACCTGCGCCGATGGACCTCAGCAGCCCCGTGCCGCCCCGCCTGACCGAAGCGCTGCCCGACCTGGCCGCGTGGACGGCGTTCTGCCTGGCCGCGCCGCTGCCGGTGATGGACGACACCGCGCTGCGGCTGGAAGAGCTGCGCGCCGCCGAGGACGCGGTCGATGCGCACTTGATCGCCGAGGCGTTGGCGCACGACCCGCTGATGACGCTGAAGCTGCTGGCCCATGTGGCCGGCGTGCGCAGCGCGCGCAGCAGCGGCGACCCCGAGACGCTGACCTCGGCGCTGGTGCTGCTGGGCATCGGCCCGTTCTTCCGTGCCTTCGGGCCGCAGCCCCTCGTGGCCGCGCACCTGGCGGGCGAGCCGCAGGCGCTGCGCGGCTTCGAGGCCGTGCTGCGGCGCGCCAACCGGGCCGCCGCCTTTGCGCTGGGCTTCGCGGTGCACCGCATGGACCCGGACGCGGCGATCCTGCATGTCGCGGCCCTGCTGCACGACTTCGCCGAGCTGCTGGTGTGGCTGCATGCGCCGACGCTGGCGCTGCGCATCGCGCAGGCCCAGCAGGCCGACCCGGCGCTGCGCTCGGCCGTGGCGCAGCGCAGCGTGCTGAACATCGAGCTGGCCGACCTGCAGCAGGCGCTGCTGCGCGCCTGGCGCTTGCCGGAGATGCTGGTGCGCATCGAGGACGACCGGCATGCCGACACCGCGCAGGTGAAGAACGTGCTGCTCGCGGTGCGCGTGGCGCGCCACAGCGCGCAGGGCTGGGACAACCCGGCGCTGGCCGACGACGTGCGCGACATCGCCGAGCTGCTGAACCTGGGCGAGACGCCGACGCGCACGCTGCTGCGCGAGATCGACGGCTGACGACGCGGCCGGCGCCGCGCCGGCAGAATGGCCGCCGCATCGCGCCGCCGGCGCCGTGGAGCCCCCGTGAAGATCACCGTCTCGACCGTCGTCGCCGCCCCGCTGCAGGAGGTCTGGCGCGCCTACACCACGCCGGAAGACATCAAGGCCTGGAACACGGCTTCCGCCGACTGGCACACCACCGCGGCCTCGGTCGACCTGCGCCCCGGCGGCGCGTTCTCGTCCCGCATGGAAGCCAAGGACGGCTCCTTCGGCTTCGACTTTGCCGGCACTTACACCCAGGTGGTGCCGCTGCAGCGCATCGAGTACCGCTTCGGCGACCGGCTGGGCGTGGTTACCTTCGCGCCAGGCGCTGCAGGCGTCACCGTCACGGTGAGCTTCGACGCCGAAGAAACCCACTCCGAGGAACAGCAGCGCGGCGGCTGGCAGGCCATCCTGGACAGCTTCTCGCGCCACGTCACCGGCAAGCTGGCTGCCGAGTAGTGCCCGGATGGCGCCTCGGACGGCGCCCCAGACGGCGGCTCAGACGGCGGCTCAGGCGGCGGCTCAGGCGCGGCGCAGGCGGCCGCGCCGCGGCGGGGCGTCGGCCAGCTGCAGCTCCTGCTCCAGCTCGCGCAGCAGCGTCCTGAAGAGCGCCGCCGCCGGTGCCAGCGGCCGGTCGCGGCGGTGGTAGACGGCGTGCGAGTTGCGCAGCAGCGCGTCGTCCACGTCCAGCAGCACCAGCCGGCCCGCGCGCACGTCGTCGGCCAGCTGGGCCGCGAAGCCGCTGAACAGCGCGTCGCTGCCGCGGGCGATCTGGCGGCCCATGGCCAGCGAGTTGACGAGGATCGGCGGCACCAGCTCGGGCAGCACGCCGCGCGGCGCGGTGGCGGCCTCGAAGCCGGGCATCACCTGCAGCGCGTCGGCGCCGCGCAGCCGCGTGGTCACCAGCGGGTACTGCAGCGCGCGCGCCAGCGTCAGCTGGCGCTCCTGCGTCAGCGGGTGTTCCGGCCGGCAGGCCAGGTGCACGCGCAGCGGCGCAAAACGCTCGATCTCCAGCTCGGGTTGCGGCTGCAGCGTGGCATCGGTGCTGACGCCGATGTCCACATGCCCGGACAGCACTTCCGTGACCACGTGCTCCGGCGTCATGACCAGGCATTCGATGCGCACCTTGGGATGCGCGGCCACCAGGCGCGCCACCGCGTCGGCCACCACCGCCTCGGCGGCATAGGGCCCGCAGGCGATGCGCAAGGTGCCGGTCGCCAGGTCGGCCAGCAGCTGCAGCTCGCGCCGCAGCTCGGCGTCGCTGCGCAGCAGCTGCTCGGCGCGCTCGACGAAGACGCGGCCGAAGGCGGTGGTCACGGCGCCGCTGCGGCCGCGGTCGAACAGGCGCACGCCCAGCGAGCGCTCCAGGCTGGCGATGGCGCGCGTCAGGTTGGGCTGGGCGATGCCCAGCGCCTCGGCCGCGCGCGCGTAGTTGCCGTGCCTGGCGAGCACCAGCGCCTGCCGGTAGAGCTGCAGCGTGTCCATGATGCGCGCAGCGTATCAAAGAGCCGTGACGGCGATATTGGACAGGGCCGGGCCGCCTCGGAATACTCGTCGGTCGCTCATAAACGGGAGAACCGACCATGAATCCGCTGCTTCGCCTGTGCTGGATGCTGCTCGCCGTGCTGCTGGCCGGCCCCGCGTGGGCACAGGGGGCCAAGCCCAACATCCTCGTCATCTGGGGCGATGACATCGGCCAGTTCAACATCAGCGCCTACAACATGGGCATGATGGGATACAAGACACCGAACATCGACAGCATCGGCAAGGAAGGCGCGGTGTTCACCGACTGGTACGGCCAGCAGAGCTGCACCGCCGGCCGCGCCGCCTTCGTCACCGGGCAGTCGCCGATCCGCACCGGGCTGACCAAGGTCGGACTGCCGGGCGCGCCCGAGGGCATGAAGAAGGAAGACCCGACGATCGCCACCTTGCTGCGCGCGCAGGGCTACATGACCGGCCAGTTCGGCAAGAACCACCTCGGCGACCGCGACGAGATGCTGCCCACCAACCACGGCTTCGACGAGTTCTTCGGCAACCTGTACCACCTGAACGCCGAGGAAGAACCCGAGTACGCCGACTACCCGAAGAACCCCGAGTTCCGCAAGAAGTTCGGCCCGCGCGGCGTGATCCACAGCTTTGCCGACGGCCGCATCACCGACACCGGCCCGCTGACGAAGAAGCGCATGGAGACCATCGACGAGGAGGTCACCGACAAGGCGCTGGATTTCATGCAGCGCGCCAAGCAGGCCAACAAGCCCTTCTTCCTGTGGTGGAACTCCACGCGCATGCACGTCTTCACGCACCTGAAGGCGGCCTCCGACGGCAAGACCGGCCAGGGCATCTATGCCGACGGCATGGTCGAGCACGACGGCCAGGTCGGCCAGGTGCTGGCCAAGCTGAAGGAGCTGGGCCTGGACCAGAACACCATCGTCATGTATTCCACCGACAACGGTGCCGAGACCTTCACCTGGCCCGACGGCGGCACGACGATGTTTCGCGGCGAGAAGAACACCAACTGGGAAGGCGGCTACCGCGTGCCGACGATGATCCGCTGGCCCGGCGTCATCAAGCCCGGCACCTTGGTCAACGACATCGGCGCGCACGAGGACATGCTGCCCACCTTGGTGGCGGCCGCCGGCGGCGGCAACGTCGCCGAGACGCTGAAGCAGGGCACGACCATCGGCGGGCGCAGCTACAAGGTGCACCTGGACGGCTACGACCTGGGCCCGGCGCTGCGCGGGCAGGCGGCATGGCCGCGCAAGGAGTTCATCTACTGGACCGACGACGGCTCGGTGGCCGCGCTGCGCTACGGCGACATGAAGGTCACCTTCCTGGAGCAGCAGGCGCACGGGCTGCGCGTCTGGCAGGACCCGTTCAAGGTGCTGCGCGCGCCGCTCTTGACCAACCTGCGCATGGACCCCTTCGAGCGCGCCGAACACGAGCACGCGATGGGCTACCAGCGCTGGTACATGGAGCACATGTGGGCCATCGCCCCGGCGGGCGCCTACGTCGGCCAGTGGCTGCAGAGCTTCCGCGACTTCCCGCCGCGGCAGAAGCCCGGCAGCTTCAATCTCGAGCGTGTCATGGAGGCGGTGACCTCGTCGGCCAAGAACTGAGCCGGCGCGAATGCCGATAATGCGCCGCCTGCCGTGACGCGGCAGCGCGGCGCATGCGCGCACCGACCCCTGAGGAGCAACCCATGGACACGAAGAGCATCGAGACCTTTCTGAGCACCACGGCCATCGACATCGGCATCAAGATCCTGGCCGCGATCGCTTTCTGGGTGATCGGCCGCTGGCTGATCGGACTGGTGGTGAGCCTGATGCAGCGGGCGATGAACCGCAACCACGTCGACCCGACGCTCACCAAGTACCTGGGCTCGATCGTCGCGGTGATGCTGAACATCGCCCTGGTGCTCGGCATCCTGGGCTACTTCGGCATCCAGACGACCAGCTTCGCCGCCTTGATCGCCGGCGCCGGCGTGGCCATCGGCGCGGCCTGGAGCGGCATGCTCGGCAACTTCGCGGCCGGCGCGTTCATGCTCGTGCTGCGGCCCTTCAAGGTGGGCGACTTCGTCTCCGCGGGCGGCGTGGTCGGCACGGTCAAGGAACTGGGCCTGTTCGCGACGACGATCGTCACGCCGGACAACGTGGTCACGCTGGTCGGCAACGGCAAGGTCTTCGGCGACGCCATCCAGAACTATTCGGCCAACCCGGCGCGCCGCGTCGAGCGCACCGCCCAACTGGCCGGCGGCGTGGACGCGCTGGATGCGCTGGCGCGCTTCAAGGCGGCCGTGGCGGCGATTCCCAACGTCGTTCAGAACCCGGCGCCGGAAGTCAACGTGCTGGACTTCAACCTCGTCGGGCCGGTGATCTCGGTGCGCCCCTACTGCCACACCGACCACTACTGGCAGGTCTACTTCGACACCAACGAGGCGATCCTGCGCGTCGCCAAGGAAGCCGGCTGGCCCGCGCCGACGCCGGCGCAGATCACCAAGTTCGTGCAGATGCCCCAGGTCTGACCCGTTGGGGCCTCGTCGCCGCAGGCGACGAGGGTGCGGCGCCGAAATGCGGTCCGAACCCGATCCGGGGTCCCCGGTCGGGTTCGGTGCCAGCGGCGAGGAAGCCGCCAGGCGGCCGGGGGCCGTCAGCTCACAGCGGCAGCGCCGTGGTGTTCTTCACCCGGTCCAGTACGAAGCTGGTCTTGCAGTCCTGCACGCTCGGGTGCGCGAGCAAGGTGTCCATGACGAAGCGCGAGTAGTGCGCCATGTCCTCGACCACCACGCGCAGCAGGTAGTCCATGTCGCCGGTGAGCGCGGCGCACTCCACCACCTCCGGCCAGGTCTGCACCGACGCGCGGAACAGGTCCATCGGGTTGCGCTTGTGCACCGCGGACGTCTTCTCCAGCCGCACGTTCAGATAGGCCGTCAGCCCCAGGCCGACACGCTCCGGCGCCAGCAGCGCCACGTAGGCGGCGATCACGCCGGTTTCCTCCAGGCGCTTGACGCGCCGCAGCACGGCCGACGGTGACAGATTCACCGCCGCGGCCAGCAGGTCGTAGGTCATGCGGCCGTCGGTCTGCAGCGCACGAAGAATGCGCCGATCGATGGCATCGAGGGTGCTTGCGTCACTCATCCATCGCATTGTGCAGGATTCATGCGTGACCTCGTAAAGTGGCGCTGCAACTTGCAATAAAGCTGCGGCTGGGCGACTCTAAAGTGACGGTCGCCGATCCTTTGCGCTGGATCAAGACTGCACCCCAACCGGAGCGAGACATGAAGTTCACCCCCTGGGACAACCCGATGGGCACCGACGGCTTCGAGTTCGTCGAATACGCCGCCCCCGATCCGCAGGCGCTGGGCCGCCTGTTCGAGAGCATGGGTTTCGTGGCCATCGCCAGGCACCGCCACAAGCGCGTGACGCTGTACCGGCAGGGCGAGGTCAACTTCATCATCAATGCCGAGCCGGATTCGTTCGCGCAGCGCTTCGCGCGGCTGCACGGCCCCAGCGTGTGCGCGATGGCCTTCCGCGTGCAGGACGCGCGTGCGGCCTACGAGCGTGCGCTCGAACTCGGCGCCTGGGGTTTCGGCCACCACACCGGGCCGATGGAGCTGAACATCCCGGCCATCAAGGGCATCGGCGATTCACTGATCTACTTCGTCGACCGCTGGCACGGCAAGGGCGGCGCGGCGCCGGGCAGCATCGGCAACATCAGCATCTACGACGTCGACTTCGTGCCGATCGACGGCGCGGCGGCGCAGCCGGCCGGCCATGGCCTGACCAACATCGACCACCTGACGCACAACGTGCACCGCGGCCGCATGAAGGAATGGGCCGACTTCTACGAGCGGCTGTTCAACTTCAAGGAAGTGCGCTACTTCGACATCGAAGGCAAGCTCACCGGGCTGAAGAGCAAGGCCATGACCAGCCCCTGCGGCAAGATCCGCATCCCCATCAACGAGAGCAGCGACGACAAGAGCCAGATCGCCGAATACCTGGACCAGTACCACGGCGAAGGCATCCAGCACATCGCGCTGGGCACCGACGACATCTATGCCACGGTGAGCGGCATGCAGCAGGGTGGCGTGGCCTTCCAGGACACCATCGAGACCTACTACGACCTGGTCGACAAGCGCCTGCCCAACCACGGCGAGCGGCTGGACGAGCTGAAGCGCCTGCGCATCCTGATCGACGGCGCCACGGCCGGCTCGCAAGGCGAGTCGGCGGGCGCTTCCGGGCAGAGCCCGGAGCTGCTGCTGCAGATCTTCACGCAGACGGTGATCGGGCCGATCTTCTTCGAGATCATCCAGCGCAAGGGCGACGACGGTTTCGGCGAAGGCAACTTCCGCGCGCTGTTCGAGAGCATCGAGCTCGACCAGGTGAAGCGCGGCGTGCTCAAGGACACCGCCGCCGCGCGATGAACGCGCCCGACAAGGCCCTCAACCAGGGCGTCGCGCCGGTCACCTACGGCACCGGCGAGCGGCCGCCGCGCGGCGACTATGCGTCGGCCGCCAGCGACTACACCTGCGCGCAGCGCTGGGACCAATACACGCCGGCGCAGCACGCGCTGTACGCCCGGCTGCACCAGCGCCAATTGGCGCAGTTGCCGGGCCTGGCCTGCGATGAATTCATCCGCGCCGTGGACCTGCTGGGCCCGGCCGACAAGGTGCCGCGCTTCGACGACGTCAACGAGCGGCTGGTCCCGGCCACGCGCTGGCAGATCGTCGCCGTGCCGGGGCTGATCCCCGAGGAAGCCTTCTTTGCCCTGCTGGCGCAGCGCAAGTTCCCGGTGACCGAATGGCTGCGCAAGCCCGAAGAGTTCGACTACGTGGTCGAGCCGGACGTCTTCCACGACCTGTTCGGCCACGTGCCGCTGCTCTTCGACCCGGTCTTCGCCGACTACATGCAGGCCTACGGCGAAGGCGGCCTGAAGGCCAGCCGGCTGGATGCCTGCGAACTGCTGGCACGCCTGTACTGGTACACGGTGGAGTTCGGGCTGATCCAGACGCCGCAGGGGCTGCGCGCCTACGGCGCGGGCATCCTGTCCTCGGCCGGCGAGCTGCGCCACAGCGTGCGCAGTGCCGAGCCGCGCCGCGTCGCCTTCGACCTGAAGCGCCTGATGCGCACGCGCTACCGCATCGACAGCTTCCAGGCCACCTACTTCGTCATCGACCACTTCCGCCAGCTGTTCGACGCCACCGCGCCGGACTTCACGCCGGTCTATGCCGAGGTGCGCGGGCTGCCGCAGATCGACGCCGGCGCGGTGCTGCCGGGCGAGCGGCAGTTCGCCGCCGGCTGAGGCGCGTCGTCTTCGTCCAGCCGCTGCAGCACCGTGCGCAGCACCTCGGGGTGCCGCAGCAGGTGGATGTGCGCATGGCCGGCGAGGTGGCGGTTGTCGGCGCCGGGCAGCGTGGCCGAACTCGTCGGGAAGACGATGTTGTCGCAGTGCCCGTAGAAGCAGGTGAAGCGGCGGTAGCGCGCCGCCGGCTCCTGCGCCGCCAGCGCGGCCAGCCAGGCGCTGCCCAGCCGCATCTCGTGCGTGTTGGGCGACAGGCCGAAGCGCGCCAGCCAGGTGCCGTGGTGCGGCGTGCCGACGGTCACCACGCCGTGCGCGCGGGGCTCGCCGTCGAAGCTGCGCATCCAGGCGCGCAGCGCCAGCCCGCCCATGCTGTGGCCCACCAGCAGCGGCGGCCGGCCGGTGGCCTGCGTCATGCGCTGCACCGCGGCCTCGACCCGCGGTGCATAGCGGTCGATCGAGCCGAACACCGGCTCCAGGTTGAGCGCGATGCAGGGCACGCCGCGGGCGCGCAGGGTGGGCCACCAGGCATTCCAGAGCCCGCGGTTGCAGACGAAGCCATGCACCAGGACCAGGCCGCGCCGCCCCGGCGCGTCGGCCGGCAGATGGTCGGCGAAGCGGCGCCAGCGCCAGGGCAGCTGCCAGCCGAAGATGTTCAGCGCACCCAGGGCTTCGGCGCGCCAGGCGCGCAGCAGGTCGCCCACTGGCGCGGGCGGCGCCGGGTCGCCGCGGTTGACAAGGCGCTGCAGCACGAACTCCAGCGCCATCGCCGGCACGTGCAGCAGCAGGGCCAGCAGCATCAGCAGCGGCCACCCGCCGCTCAGCTGCCCGCGCCACCACAGCAGCAGCAGGCCCAGCAGGGCGGCCAGCCCCAGCAGCGTCAATGCCTGCAGCAGTCGCGCGAGCCTCATGCGCCGATTCTGACGGGCCGCGGCGCGCCGCTCTGGGGCCCGCGCTCTAGGAGCCGGCCGCGCGGCTTGGTAGCCTGTGCGCCATGAGTGCGCAAGCCCAGGCCATTCTCGAGTTGCTGCAGCAGGTGGATGCGCAGCGCGCGCTGCGCGCGGCAGACCCGGTGCTGGCGGCGCACGTGCAGGCCGTCAAGCACTACCAGCACGAGCGCTTCCAGCACACCTATGCGGACCTGCTGACCATGCCGCGCTACGTCCGCGCCACGCGCTTCTTCCTCGAGGAGCTGTACGGACCGACCGACTTCACGCGGCGCGACACGCAGTTCAAGCGGGTGGTGCCGGCGCTGGTGCGCCTGTTCCCGCAGGAGGTGGTGCGCACCGTGCACACGCTGGGCGAGCTGCACGCGCTGTCCGAGGCGCTGGATACCGAGATGGGCCGCGTCGTGCCCGCCGGTGCGCTGGACCTGCAAGCCTATGCGCGCGCCTGGCAGCGCGTGGGCCGGCCCGACGACCGCCAGCGGCAGATCCAGCTGACGCGCCGCGTCGCCGAGGCGCTGGATGTCTACACGCGCAACCCGTTGTTGCGCCACAGCCTGCGGCTGATGCGCGGCCCGGCGCGGCTGGCCGGGCTGGCCGAACTGCAGAGCTTCCTGGAAAGCGGCTTCGACACCTTCGGCGCGATGCGCGGGGCCAAGGACTTCCTGGACACCGTGGTGCGGCGCGAGCAGGGCATCGCCGCCTGGCTGTTCGACCCTGCGTCGCTGGACGGGCGGGCGGCGGAGCTGTCGTTTCCGCCGGTGCCCTAGCGATCTGCGGGACAGGACGCTAGCGCCGGCGCGGCAGCTGCGCGGCCTGGTCGCCCAGGTCCCAGTACAGACCGGTCATCAGCTGCAGCGCCTGGCGCGCCACCGGCGCCAGCAGGTGTTCGTCCGGCGCATGCTGCGAGCAGCCCGGATAGCTGTGCGGCACCCACACCGTGGGCAGCCCCAGGCCTTCGGCGAAGACGTCGTTGGGCAGCGAGCCGCCCAGGTTGGGCAGCAGCACCGGTTGCAGCCCGGTGCTGCGCGCGATCGATTGCAGCGCGAAGCGCACCCAGGCGTTGTCCGGGTCCAGGCGGGTGGCTTGCATGACCACCGGCTCGCTTACCTCGATGGCGCCGTAGCCCTGCGCCTGCAGATGCGCCTGCAGGTGCTCGCGCAGCCGCGCGATGTCGGTGCCGACGACGAAGCGCAACTGCAGCGTGGCCTGCGCATGCGCGGGGATGGCGTTCACCGGATAGTCCGGGTTGCCGGTGCGCATGGCCAGCACCTCCAGCGCATTCCAGGCCAGCACGCGCTCGATCGGCGTCAGTCCCGGCTCGCCCCAGTCGGCGTCGACGGTGGGGTCGTCCGGCCCGCCGCCCGGCGCCAGGCCGGCCAGCGCGGCGCGCACGTTGGCCGGCACCGGCGGCGGCCGCAGCCCGGGCACCAGGATGCGGCCGTGGCCGTCCACCAGGCTGGCAATGGCCGCCGCCAGCACCGTGCCGGGGTTGCGCAGCAGCCCGCCCCAGTTGCCCGAATGGTGGGCGCCGTCGCGCAGCGTCAGCCGCAGGTCGAAGTTGGCGACGCCGCGCGTGCCCAGGAACAGCGTCGGCGCCTCGGCGCGCAGCCGAGGCCCGTCGGAGGCGATCAGCACGTCGGCGGCCAGCCGCGCGCGCTGCTGCGCGCAGAACTCCGCCAGGCCGGGCGAGCCGGTTTCTTCGCCGGTCTCGAAGAGCCAGATGGCGTTGAAACCGAGCCGGCCGCCGCGCGCCGCCAACACCTGCGCCAGCGCCGCGAGGTTGATGCTGTGCTGGCCCTTGTTGTCGGCGGTGCCGCGGCCGTAGAGCCGGTCGCCGTCCTGCGCCAGCGTCCACGGCCCCTGGCCGCGGGTCCACGACGCGTCCTGGCCGCGCACCACGTCGCCGTGGCCGTACATCAGCACGGTGGGCAGCGCCGGGTCTTCGTGGCGCGTGGCGATCAGGAACGGGCCGCAGCCGGTGCCTTGCCGCGGGTTGTCGAAGACCTCGCAGCGAAAGCCCAGCGCGCCCAGCGACGCGCCCAGCTCGTCGGCCACGTAGGCGCGCAGCGCGGCGGCCTGCGCCGGGTCCTGGCTTTCGCTGCGGATGGCGACGCGGCGCGCCAGGTCGCGGGCGAAGGCGCCGCTGTCGAAGTGCGCCGCCGCCGCGGCCAGCGCGGCGTCACGGCTTGCGGACCGCGCGGGCGCGGCCCCGGGGATGCTCATGCCGACTTGCCCAGCAGCGTGAAGTGCTCGACCACCGGCGGCGCGGCGAAGAAGGGGCCGACGATGGCGCGCCACTGCGCAAACAGTGGGCCGCCGCGGAAGGCCACCGTGTGGTCCTCCAGCGTCTCCCAGAAGATCATCAGCAGGTAGCGCTCGGGGCTTTCGATGCCCTTGTTGACCTTCCAGCCCTTGAAGCCCTGGGCCTGGCTGATGACGGTGCGCAGGCCGCGTTCGATGGCTTCGTCGAATTCGGCCTGGCGGCCGGGCTGGATGCGGATGTCGGCGACTTCGAGAATCATTGCAGGGCTCCTGTCAGACCCCCAAGTATCGTTGCAACACCTGCGGCTGCGCGCGCAGTTCGTCGCCGCTGCCCTGCCAGACGACGCGGCCTTTTTCCAGCACATAGTGCCGGTCCGCCAGGTTGAGCAGCGGGCCGATGTTCTTGTCGATGACGATCATCGCCAGACCCGCGGCGCGCAGCCGGCCCAGGCAGGACCAGATCTCGGCGCGGATCAGCGGCGCCAGGCCTTCGGTGGCCTCGTCCAGGATCAGCAGCTTGGGGTTGGTCATCAGCGCGCGGCCGATGGCCAGCATCTGCTGCTCGCCGCCCGACAGGTTGGAGCCGAGATTGCGCTCGCGCTCCTTCAGCCGCGGGAACATCGCGTACACCGTGTCCAGCGTCCACGGCTGCGCCTGGGCGTGGCGGTTGCCGGCGGTGGCCACCAGGTTCTCGCGCACGCTCAAGCTGGGGAAGATCTGCCGTCCCTCGGGCACCAGGCCCAGGCCGGCGCGTGCGGCGCGCCAGCTGGCCTGGCCGCTGAGGGTGCGGCCTTCCATGCGCACCGCGCCGCCGCGCGGCCGCAGCATGCCCATGATCGACTTGACCGTGGTCGTCTTGCCCATGCCGTTGCGGCCGATCAGGGTGACGCACTCGCCCGGCTGCACCGCCAGGCTCACGCCGAACAGCACCTGGCTGCTGCCGTAGGCGGTCTCGATGCCGTCGAGTTCCAGCAGGCTGCTCATCGATCCCCCCAGAGATCTCCCAAGGCGCCTGCGGCGCCCGGCAGGTGCGCCAGCCCTCTTGCCGCGACCCGGCGACAGCGCATCAGTGCGCCTCCTCGCCCAGGTAGGCCTCGCGCACCTCGGGGTGGTGGCGGATCTCCTCGGGCGTGCCGCTGGCGATCGGCCGGCCGTAGACCAGCACGCTGACGGTGTCGGCCAGCGCGAACACCGCGTCCATGTCGTGCTCGACGAGCAGGATGGTGTGCGTGCCCTTGAGCTTGCGCAGCAGCGCCACCACGGCTTCGGATTCGGTCGGGCTCATGCCGGCCATCGGTTCGTCGAGCAGCAGGCACTTGGCGCCGGTGGCCAGCACCATGGCGATTTCCAGCTGGCGGCGCTCGCCGTGGGCCAGCACCGCCACCGGCGTGTCGGCGCGGTCCGCCAGGCCGGCCTGGGCCAGCGCCGCACGCGCCGGCTCGGTGAGCACCCGCTCGTCGGCGGCGGGTGTCCAGAAGCGGAAGCTGTGGCCGGCATGCGCCTGCACTGCCAGCGCCACGTTCTGCAGCACCGTGAAGTCGTTGAACACCGAGGTAATCTGGAACGAGCGCCCCAGCCCGGCCATGGCGCGGCGGTAGGGCGGCTCGTGCGTCAGGTCCCGGCCGTCGAAGACGATGCGGCCCTCGTCGGGAAGGATCTCGCCGCTGAGCTGGTTGATCAGCGTGGTCTTGCCGGCGCCGTTGGGCCCGATCACCGCGTGGATCTCGCCGCGGGCGAGGCGCAGGTCCAGGTGGTCGGTGGCCAGCAGGCCGCCGAAGCGCTTGACCAGGCCGGTGACTTCGAGATGGTTCATGCCTTGCGCGCCACCAGCCAGCCGTAGATGCCCTGCTTCAGCACCAGCACCACCAGCACGATGAAGATGCCGATCAGCGCCAGCCAGTGCTCGTTGATGGTCTTGTCCAGCCAGGGCACGCCCAGGTGCAGCGACGACAGGCCTTCTTCCAGCAGCAGCAGCGCCGCGGCGCCGGCGATCGGGCCGATCAGCGTGCCCAGGCCGCCGAGCACCGTCATGACGATCAGCTCGCCCGACACCGTCCAGGCCATGTACGACGGCGCGACGAAGCGTGTCAGGTTGGCCATCAGCATGCCGGCCAGCACGCATACCAGCGCCGAGATGACATAGGCGCTGAGCCGGTAGCGCAGCGTCGGGAAGCCCATCGAGGCCATGCGCCGCGGGTTGCTGCGGCAGCCGCGCAGCACCATGCCGAAGCGCGCATGCACCAGCCGCCAGAAGGCGAACAGCACCGCCAGCACCAGCGCAAAGGCCAGGTAGTACAGCGCCGTCGGGTTGTCCAGGTCCAGCGCGCCGAACTGGCTGCGGCTCTTCAGCTGCATGCCGTCGTCGCCGCCGTACTCGCGCAGGCTCACCGCCAGGAAGTACAGCATCTGCGCGAAGGCCAAGGTGATCATGATGAAGGCCATGCCGCTGGTGCGCAGGCAGATCGCGCCGACGGCCAGCGCAACCCCCGCGCCCAGGGCCAGCGCCACCAGCAGCTGCACGAAGCCGTTGTCCATGCCGTGGTAGGACAGGATGCCCACCACATAGGCGCCCAGCCCCAGGTACATGGCATGGCCGAAGCTGACCATCGCGCCGAAGCCCAGCACCAGGTTCAGCCCCATCGCCGCCAGCGCGAAGATCAGGATGCGGGTGAACAGCGTCACCCAGAAAGGCTGGTCCAGCCACGCGGCGAGCGGTGGCACCAGTGCCAGGCCGACCAGCAGCAGGACCGCGAAGACGCGCGCCGCGATGGGGCTTGATTTGGCGCTCATGACCCAGAAGCGAGGCCAGCGCCACAAGCGTCTCGTCGAGCGACCGCCGCGGATCCGGCTTTGCCGGTCCGCCAGCGGTGCCCCCTTGAGGGGGCGCGCGAAGCGCGTAGGGGGTGGGCCTGTTCAACCATGGCGCACGGGGAAGAGGCCCTGCGGCTTGAAGGTCAGCACCGCCGCCATCAGCAGGTAGATGAGCATCGACGCGATCGCCGGGCCCACCGCCTGCGCCACCGAGCGGTCGAAGACCTCGCGCAGCAGCGTCGGCAGGAAGGCGCGGCCGATGGTGTCGACGATGCCGACGATGAGCGCGCCGTAGAAGGCGCCGCGGATCGAGCCGATGCCGCCGGTGACGATGACCACCAGCGTCAGGATCAGCACCGGCTCGCCCATGCCCGACTGCACGCTGACGATCGGCCCGGCCATCAGCCCGGCCAGCCCGGCCAGCGCCGCGCCCAGGCCGAAGACCAGCGTGTTCAGTCGGCGGATGTTGACGCCCAGCGCCGACACCATCTCGGCATTGCTGGCGCCGGCGCGGATGAGCATGCCCACGCGCGTGCGGTTGATCAGCAGGTACAGCCCCAGGCCCACGGCCAAGCCGACGGCGATGATGGCGAAGCGGTAGGCCGGGTAGGGCAGGCCGAACAGGTTGACCGTGCCCGACAGCCACTTGGGCACGTTCATGTACACCGACGCCGGGCCCCAGACGAAACGCACCACCTCGTTGAAGAACAGGATCAGGCCGAAGGTGGCCAGCACCTGGTCCAGGTGGTCGCGGCGGTACAGGTGGGCCAGCACCAGGCGCTCGACCACCAGGCCGAGCAACAGGGTGCCGGGGATGGCCACCAGCGCCGCGGCCAGGAAGGAGCCGTCGAAGGCGTTGAAGGCCGCGGCCGCGAAGTACGCGCCCATCATGTACAGCGAGCCGTGCGCCAGGTTGACCACGTCCATGATGCCGAACACCAAGGTCAGCCCGGCCGACAGCAGGAACAGCAGCACCCCGAGCTGCAGCCCGTTGAGCAGCTGGGTGAAGAACAGGCCGGTGGTCAAAAGTGGCGCAGTCTGCGATCCGCATCGAGCGGCCGCCGCGGAACCGGCTTGGCCGGGCCGCTGGCGGCGCCCCCCTGGGGGGGAGCGGCGAAGCCGCTTCGGGGGGGAGCCATGTTCACATCTTGCACTGCGCCGCGTAGGCGTCGCCATGGTTCTTCAGCGGCGTGGCGATGGTCTTCAGGCTGACGCGGCCCTTGGCGTCCTTGGCCACCTCGAAGATGTGCTGGTCCTGGATCGGGAAGTGGTTGTTGTTGAACTTGAAGTCGCCGCGCACCGACTTGAAGTCGGCCGCCATCAGCGCCGCGCCGAAGGCCTTCTTGTCGGCGACGTTGCCCTTGACCTTGGCGATGGCTGAATCGAGCAGCAGCGCCGCGTCGTAGCTCTGCGCCGCGTACTGGCTGGGGATGCGGTTGTACTTCTTCTCGAACTCGTCGACGAACTGCTTGTTCGCCGCATTGTTGAAGTCCGGCCCCCAGAAGGTGCCGCTGATCACGCCCAGCGCCGTCTCCTTCTGCGCCGGCAGCGTCGAGCCGTCGGTGGTGCTGGAGGACAGCAGCGGGATCTTGCCCAGCAGGCCGGCCTGCTGGTACTGGCGCACGAAGTTCACGCCCAGGCCGCCGGGGTAGAACACATAGACCGCGTCCGGGTTCTTGGCCGCCACCTGCGCCAGCTCGGCGCTGAAGTCGGGCTGGTTCAGCGGCGTGTAGATCTCGTCGATGACCTCGCCCTTGTACATGCGCTTGAAGCCGGCGACGAAGTCCTTGCCCGCCTGGTAGTTGGGCGCCATGGCGATGACCTTCTTGTAGCCCTTGTCGGTGGCGTACTTGCCCACCACCTCGGCCTGGTTGTCGTTCTGCCACGAGACGATGAACTGGTACGGGCTGCACTGCGCGCCGGCAATGGGCGCCGGGCCGGCGTTGCTGCCGATCAGGAACACGCCCTTCTCGGTGATGGGCTTCTGCACCGCCATCATGATGTTGGAGAAGGTGACGCCGGTGATGATCGGCACGTTCTCCTTCTCGATCAGCTTCTGCACGATCTGCGTGGCCACGTCGGGCTTGAGCTGGCTGTCCTCGCGCAGCACCTGCACCGGCACGCCGCCGAGCTTGCCGCCGTTGCGCTCGACCACCATCATGAAGGCGTCGTACTGGTCCTGGCCCAGCGCGCCCTGCGGGCCCGACAACTCGGCGATGAAGCCGATCTTGATCGGCGCCTGGGCCTGCGCGAAGGTGGCGGCGCCGCAGAGCGCGAGCGCGGCGAGCAGGCGGGTCTTGGATCCGGTCATCGTGGGTGCTCCATGGTGAGGCATGAGAATAGTTTAGTTCTCAACTAATTCACGGGGGTCAGGGAAAGCCCGAAGAAGGCTTCGGCATTGCCGCGCAGGATGCGCGCGCGCGCCGCTTCGTCGAGGAACGGCACCTCGCGCACCAGGCCGCCGATGTGCTGCTCGCCCAGCGGGAACGGGCTGTCCGACCCGAGCATCACGCGCTCGACGCCCATCACGTCGACCAGCAGGCGCAGCGCGCCGGGGTCGAACACCGCGCTGTCCACGTGCAGGCGGCGTGCGTAGTGCGACGGCGGATGCGGGCAGTCCTTGCGGATGATGTCGCGGTGCTTCCAGGCGTTGTCGGCGCGGCCCAGCAGCCAGGCGAAGCTGCCGCCGCCGTGGGCGAAGCAGATCTTCAGCGACTCGGGGATACGCTCCAGCGCGCCCGAGAGGATCAGCGACAGCATGCCCAGCTGCGTTTCGGCGGGCATGGCCACCAGCCAGGGCAGCATCCACTGCTTCATGCGGCCCTCCTTCGGGCCGCCCATCATGTCCCACGGGTGCACCAGCAGCGGGATGTTCTTGTGGGCGCAGTGGATCAGGAACTGCACCAGCGTCTCATCGTCCAGATCGCGCTCGCCGACGTGGTTGCCGATCTGCACGCCGATGCAGCCGGCGGCCATCGCGCGGTCGGCCTCCCGGCAGGCGAGCTCGGTGTCCTGCAGCGGCACCTGGGCCAGTGCCTTCAACCGCGACGGCGCGTGGGCGCAATAGGCCAGCACGTGTTCGTTCATGCGCCGCGCCCAGTCGGCGGTGCGGGCTGCCGGCCAGGCGTAGCCGAACATCACCGGCGTGGCGCAGATCACCTGCAGCGCAACGCCCTGCGCGTCGAGTTCGGCGACGCGGCGGGCCGGGTCCCACAGCGTGGCATTGACCGGCCGGAAGCGCTTGTCGCCGAGCATGATGTGGCCGCGCTCGCCGCCGGGCTCGATCTCGAGCCACGGTGCGCGCTCGGCGTCCACCGCGAAGGCCTCGTCGCGCGAAATGCGCGGCAGGCAGTGGGCGTGCATGTCGATCATCATCTTTGCAGTACGCGTGAGCCGGCCAGCGCCGCATGCCAGGCCTGGTGGTCGCGGCCCGGGTGCACCGTGCCGCACTGCGTGCAGCGGCGCTCGGCCTCGCCCGAGGCGTAGAAGCGGTCGTAGGTGGCCGGCAGGTCGGCGACGATGTCGCCCAGCTGCACCTCGATGCGCTTGACCAGGCCGCCACAGGCGGCGCAATGCCACTGGAAGGCGTCGACCAGGCCCTTCGGGCGCTGGCGCTCGATCACCAGGCAGCGGCTGTCGGCTTCGGGCCGCTGCGGCGAGTGCAGCATGTTCGCGCTCATCAGGAAGATGTCGCCTTCCTTCAACGGCACGCGCTCGTAGCGGCCGCGGTCCCACATCAGCAGTTCGGCATTGCCCTTGAACTGCCAGAAGAATTCCTCCAGCGGGTCGTCGTGGAAGTCGCTGCGCGCGTTGGGCCCGCCGACCACCGTGACCATGAAGTCGGCATCCGCCCAGATCTGCCGGTTGCTCACGGGCGGCTTCAGCAGGTGGGCGTTGTCGTCCAGCCAGCGCTGGAAATTGAAGGGGCGGCCGTAGCGGAAGCTGCTCATAGGGGCCTCAAGGCTTGTAGGCCACGCACTTGATCTCGATGAGCAGCTGCGGGTGCGGCAACTGGTGCACCGCCACGGTGGTGCGCGCCGGACCACCGGGGCCGAAGAACTCGGCATAGACCTCGTTGTAGCCGGCGAAGTCGTTCATGTTGACGAGGAAGCTGCTGACCTCGACCACGTCCTCCAGGCTCGCGCCCGCCGCGGCCAGGATGTCGCGGATGTTGCTCAGCACCACGCGGGTCTGCTCGCGGATGTCCAGCACCATCGTGCCCATCGCATCCATGCTCGCGCCGGCGATGCTGTTGTCCGGCCGCCGGCTGCTGATGCCGGCGGTGAAGAGGAACGGCCCCGCGCGCTTGACGTGGGAGTAGTTGCCTCGCGGTTGGGCCTTGTCGGGCAACACGCTCATGCGGCGTCCTTCCTGAACTCGGGAATGTCGGGCAGCGAGCCCCACATGCAGAACGACGAGGGCACGGCAGGAAACTGACGCGGCCGATAGCCGGCCTCGTCTTCGGGCGCGATGTGGCACACGCCGGTGGAGTATTCGAAGACCATGCCGTCCGGCCCCTCGAAGTAGAGGAACACCGCGCCCGAGGTCGGGTGCCGCCCCGGGCCGAAGACGATCCTCACGCCGTTCTCGCGCAACTGGTACCAGGCGCGCATCACGTCGTCGATGCTGGCCACCTGGTGGTTGACGTGCTGGATGCCCGAGCGCGTGGTCGGGAACAGCGCCACCTTGTGGTGCACCGGGTCGATGCGCAGCAGCGCCGCGTCGCCGATGCGGTCGCTGACGCGCGCGCCGAGCACGCCACACCAGAAGGCCTCGTCGCGCGGCGCGTCGGTGCTGCACAGCCCGATGTGGCTGAAGCCGGTGATGCCGGCGTCGCGCGAAGGGAAGTGGCGCCGCCCGCTGTGCTGCGGGCGCACCACCAGGTCGATGCGGTTGCCGCTGAGGTCGTCGAAGCTGAGCAGGTCGCGCACGCGCCGCTGCTCGCGGGCGTCGGCGCTGCCGTGCCGCACCGCCAGGCCCCGGTCGGACAGCTGCGCGGCGGCCGCTTCCAGGTCGTCGGCGTGGCGCAGCTCGAAGCCCACCGTGTGGTCGCGCGGGTCGCCCTCGAAGTACACCAGCGTGTGGTCGCGGTCATCGCTGCGGTAGTAGCGCGCGCCGGCTTCTTCGCGCGCCAGTTCCAGCCCCACCACCTCGCGGGCGAAGCGGTCCGCGGCGACCAGGTCGCGCGTGCCCAGGCGCACATAGCGGATGTCGAGCAGGTCGATCAAGCGGCGTTCCTCGAACGGGTGGCCGGCCAATATAGCCCCGGGCCCCGCGGGCGTCGATCCGGGAAGCTACTCCCAGCCGAAGTGGGCGCGCACGGCGCGGGCGGTCTGGTTGATCGCCGTGATCGGTGCCTGCGGGAACTGCAGCAACTGCGGCGAGCGCACGCCGCCGCCGTTCTGCCCCAGCACCGCGATCGAGCAGATGCGCCAGCCGGCGGCCTTGAAGGCCGCCAGGTAGCTTTGCGCGTCGGGAAAGCGCTCGCGATGGTCCGGGTTGGCGCCGGGCGCCAGGCAGCACAGCACGGCATTGCAGCGCATGCGGGCGGCCTCGGCGATGAAGTCCTCCGGCGCGCAGCGCGTGTCCTGCAACGAGCCCACGCGGGCATACAGCCGCAGCAGCGGCTTGCCGCCCAGCGGCTGGATGTCCCGCACGCTGCGGTTGAAGCAGCCGGTCAGGCTGCGCACCACCGACGCCTTGCGCGTGTTCGGGTTGCCGATGACGATGTAGGCGTCCACGCTACAACGCCAGGCCGACGTAGTTCTCGGCCACCACCTGCTGCGCGGCGCGCGAGCCGAACAGATAGTCCAGTTCGGCGGTCTGCATCTTCGCGCCGAAGGCGCCGTTTTCCGGGAAGCGGTGCATCAGGCTGGTGAACCACCACGAGAAGCGTTCGGCCTTCCACACCCGCGCCAGCGCACGCTGCGAATACTGCTCGATGCCGTCGTCGCGGCCGCGGTAGTGCTCGGCCAGCGCGCGCGACAGCAGGCCGACGTCGCTGGCCGCCAGGTTCAGGCCCTTGGCGCCGGTGGGCGGCACGATGTGCGCGGCGTCGCCGGCCAGGAACAGCCGGCCGAAGCGCATCGGCTCGGTGACGAAGCTGCGCAGCGGCGCGATGCTCTTTTCCAGCGACGCACCGGTGACCAGGTGCTTGGCGCTTTCGGCGGGCAGGCGGCGCTTCAATTCGGCCCAGAAGGCCTCGTCGGTCCACTGGCGGATGTCGTCGTCCAGCGCGCACTGCAGGTAGTAGCGGCTGCGCGTCTGGCTGCGCATGCTGCACAGCGCGAAGCCGCGCTCGTGGTTGACGTAGAGCAGCTCGTGCGCCAGCGGCGGCACGTCGGCCAGCAGCCCCAGCCAGCCGAAGGGGTAGACCTTCTCGAAGGTCTGCAGCGCCGCCGCCGGCACGCTGGCGCGGCACACGCCGTGGAAGCCGTCGCAGCCGGCGATGAAATCGCACTCGATCTCCTGCGTCTGCCCGTCCTGGCGATAGCGCACGCGCGGCGCGCTGCCGTCGAAGCCGTGCACGCTGACGTCCTGCGCTTCGTAGACGGTGGGCTGCTGCTGCGCGGTGCGCGCGTCCATCAGGTCGTGCGTCACTTCGGTCTGGCCGTACACCGTCACGCGCTTGCCGGTCAGGCCGAACAGGTCGATGCGGTGGCGCTGGCCGCCGAAGCACATCTCGAAGCCGTCGTGCGGCAGGCCTTCGGCCCGCAGGCGGGCGTCCACGCCGGCTTCGGCCAGCAGGTCCACGGTGATCTGCTCCAGCACGCCGGCGCGGATGCGGCCGAGCACGTAGGCCGCGCTGCGCTGCTCGACGATGACGTTGTGCACGCCGTAGTGGTGCAGCAGCGCACCCAGCAGCAAGCCTGCGGGGCCGGCGCCGACGATGGCTACCTGGGTCTTCATGCGCCCGTCTCCTTGGGTCCGTCCAGGCCCGTAGCGTAACAAGCCGCGGATGCACTAACGTCGTGCCCGGTGCAATCGTCAGGAGTTGGAACGATGAAGTGCCGTGTCTGGATCCTCGGCGGGCTGATGCTCGCGGCCAGCGGCCTGGCGGCCGCGCAGTGGGTGTTCCTGGCGCGGCAGGCCATCGGCCGCGTCGAGCAGATGCAGCAGAGCTCGGCGCAGGCTGCCGGCGGCGCGGGCGCGTCCTACGATGTGGCCACGGTCATCGTCGAGGTGCCGCCGCCCAAGGTCTTCGACACGGTGAAGAGCCTGCTGGCCAAGAACACCGAGGTGCGCGTCACGCAGACCGACGAGGCGCGGCGCTCGGTGCAGTTCACCGACGGGCGGCAGATCGGCGGCATCCAGGTCAACGTGCTGGGCGACAACCTGGCGCAGCTGATGGTCTCCACCGCGCACCCGGGCATGGCGACGTCGGCCACCTCGACCCTCGTCGAACGCATCCTCAACGTCTGCCGCGAACTCGGCGTCAGCTGCCAGCGCGCCGGCTCCTGAGCCCCGGGCGAGCGGCCGGCGCCCGCACTACTTGGCGCCGCGCCATTCCTGCTGCCACAGCCTGTCCAGCTCCGCGGACAGTGGCGGCGGCGGGTTGCCGATCAGCGTGGTGCGCCCGGCCTGGTAGACCTTGCCGTAGACCGCGGGGCGCGCGGCGTCGTACAGCAGCACGGTGTTGTTCTCGCCGCAATCACGCGGCTTGCAGGCGGCGGCCAGTTGCATGTCGGCGCCGGCGACGCGCACGACGCGCACTTCCGGTGCCGGCCCCGACAGCGTGGCCAGCCACGGCTCGCGCGCCAGCGCGCCCAGCGCCTGCAGGTAGGCCGGCTTGAAATTGGGGTCGCGCAGCAGGTCGCTGGGCGCCAGCGACTTCGGTGCCGGCGCGCCGGGTAGGGCGTTGCGGTTGGGGTCGCAGTGGCGCAGCTTCTGGCCCTGCACGCCCGGCCCGAGCGCCGCCAGCGACTTCGCCCCGCCGTCGAGCAGGACGAACAGCCCGCCCGCATCGTGCGTCAGCACGAATACCAGGCCGTCGCCGCCCTTCACCTCGCCGACGTAGGCCAGCTTGAAGGCCGGTGGCGCTGCGCCGGAGGGCACGCGGGTCGACGACTTGAACGGCTTCGCCGCGACGGCCTGGCCGGCCTGCTCGACCGACATCGTGTCGCCGAAGAGCCGCACGCGCAGCGCGTGGCTGTCGCTGCAGGCATTGGAATAGACGCCGCCGTAGAGGCGTTCCTCGGCCGGTGCGACGCCGGCGAGCGTCGGCGCCACCAGCAGGCTCAGCGCGCAGGGCAGCCACCGGCAGCGACGCATGCCAGGTCCTTTGCACTCGGGCGACGCGGCCATTGTGTCCAGCGGCGTGACCGTGCCCGAGGGCTGCGCATCGGATCAGAACAGCGGCGGCGGCCAGGCGCTCGCCGGCGGCGCCGCCGGCGTGCCGCCGCTGCGCTGGTCGGCCTGCGCAACCCAGCCGCCGCCCATCGCCTTGTAGATGTTCACCGCCGAGCCGAACACCTGGGCGCGGATCGAGGCCAGGCTCAGCTGCGCCGGAAACAGCGCCTGCTCGGCCTGCAGCACGGTGCTGTAGCTGGTGTAGCCGCCGTCGTACTGCAAGCGCGCCAGGTCGCTGTACTGCTGCAGCGCGGCCACCAGCTTGACCTGCGCTTGCAGCTGCTCATGCAGCTTCTGGTTGGCGACCAGCGCGTTGTCCACGTCGGCGAAGGCGTTGCGGATGGACAGCTGGTAGTTCAGCAGCGCGGCGTTCTGCGCGGCCTCGGCCTGCATCACCTGGCCGCTGACCGCGCCGAAGCTGAAGATCGGGCCGGTCAGCGTGCCGGCATAGCTCCACACGCGGGCCGGCCCGCTGAACAGCCTGGACAGGTCCGCGCTGGCGTTGCCGTAGGCGCCGGTGAGCGAGATGGTCGGGAAGTACAGCGCCTTGGCCGCGCCGATCTGTGCGTTCGCGGCCACCAGCTGCTGCTCGGCCTGCGCCAGGTCGGGCCGGCGTTCGAGCAGCTGCGAGGGCACGCCGGCCGGCACCTGCGGCAGCACCAGCTCGTAGACCGATTTGCCGCGGGTGATCGGCCCGGGGTCGCGGCCGATCAGCACGGCCAGCGAGCTTTGCGTCTGGGCGATCTGCGACTCGATCACCGGGATCTGCGCCGCCGCGCTCTCGTACTGCGACTGCGCCTGCGCCACGTTCATCATCGACACCTGGCCGTACTGGAACTGCAGGGTGAACAGGTCCACCGATTCCTTGTAGGTGGTCAGCGTCTTCTTCGCTACCTCCAGCTGCGCGTCCAGCCCGCGCAGCTGCAGGTAGCTGTTGGCCACCTGCGCCACCAGCGACAGGATCACGCCGCGCCGCGCCTCGTCGGTGGCCAGCACGTTGGCGTAGGCGGCTTCGGACTGGCGGCGGATGCGGCCCCACAGGTCGATCTCCCAGCTGGCCTGCAGCGCGGCCTGGTAGGCGGTGCTCGGGTTCGGATAGTTGGGGATTTGCGCCGCGAATGCGGGTTCGCGGGCGCGCTCGCGCGTCGCGCTGGCGCCGTAGCCGACGGTCGGGAACAACTGCGAGCGCGTCTGCGTCAGCAGCGCCGCCGCCTGCTCGACGTTGGCGGCGGCGATCTGCACGTTGGTGTTGTGCTGCAGCGCCTCGTCGATCAGCTGGTTCAGCACCGGGTCCTGGAACTGCTGCCACCACAGCGTGTCGGCCGTCGCCGCGGCGGCCTGGGGCTCGTACTGGAAGGCAGCGGGCGAGCGCAGCTCCGGCCGCTGGTAGTCCGGGCCCAGCGTGCAGCCCGCCAGCGCGGCGGCGGCCACCAGGGGCACCAGGGGCACCAGGGACGGCAGGCGACGCGCGGCCACGCTCAGCCTTCCTTGGGAGCGGCGGGCACCGCGGCGGCACCGGGCGCGGCGGCGCCGTCCACCGACGGCGCCGGGGCCGCCTTGCGCTCGTTCAAGCGGTCGAAGATGTAGAAGAACAGCGGCACGTACAGCATCGCCAGCGTGGTCTCGCCGAGCATGCCGCCGATGATGCCGGTGCCGATGGAGTGGCGCGCGTTGGCGCCGGCGCCGACGGCGATGGCCAGCGGCAGCACGCCCACCGCGAAGGCCAGCGAGGTCATGATGATCGGCCGCAGGCGCTGCTCGCCGGCCAGGCGCGTGGCGTCCATGATGCTGTAGCCCTGGTGGCGGAAGTCCACCGCCGCGCTGACGCGCAGCACCGCGTTCTTTGCGCCCAGCCCGATCAGCACCAGCAGGCCGATCTGGAAGTACACGTCGTTCTCCAGGCCACGGATGTAGTTGAAGACCAGCGCACCCAGCACGCCGAAGGGGATGGCCGTCATCACCGCGCCGGGCAGCGTCCAGCTTTCGTACTGCGCCGCCAGCACCAGGAAGACGATGATCAGGCCGAAGACGAAGGCCAGTGCCGAGGTGCCGCCGGACTGCTTCTCCTCGAAGGCCAGGCCCGACCAGGCGAAGGTGTAGGCGCCGGGCAGCTCGCGTGCGACGTCCTCCATCGCCGCAATCGCCTGGCCCGAGCTGTAGCCGGCAGCGGCGTTGCCGATGATCTTGACCGCCGGGAAGCCGTTGAAATGCGGCAGCAGGTCCGGCCCGGCCGTCCAGCTGGTGTTGACCACCGCCGACAGCGGCACCATCTTGCCCTGGTTGGAGCGCGTGTACAGGCGCGTCAGGTCACCGGGCTGCTGGCGGTACTGGGCTTCGGACTGCACGATCACCCACCACACCCGGCTGTACTGGCTGAACTGGCTGGCGGTGAGCGAGCCGAACTGCGCCTGGATGGCGCTGTACACGTCCTGCACCGGCACCTGCAGCAGCATCGCCTTCTCGCGGTCGACGTCGGCGCGCAGCTGCTGCGAATTGGCGCTGAAGGTGGTGTTCAGCCCGGTCAGCTCGGGGCGCTGCCGGGCCTTGGCCAGGAAGGCCTGCGCGTTGTTGCCCAGCTCCACCGGCGAGCCGGCGGCGGTGTCCTGGATCCAGAACTCGAAGCCGCCGGTGGTGCCGATGCCGGGAATGGCCGGCGGTGCGATCGGCAGCACCACCGCCTCGCGGATGTGCTTGGCCTCGTCGTAGAAGCGCGTCAGGATGGCGCGCGCGTTCTGCTCCTTGGCGGTGGCGATGTCCTTGTAGCGTTCCTTGAAGTCGCTGAAGGTGATGAAGATGGTCGCGGCATTGGTCTTGAAGCCGCCGTCGATGAGGCTGAAGCCGGTGACCACCGAGCGCGAGGCCACGCCGGGGATCTTGGCCAGGATGGCGTCGGCGCGCCGCGCCACGTCCTCGGCGCGCTCCAGGCTGGCCGCCTGCGGCATGACGATGGCCACCATGGCGTAGCCCTGGTCCTCCTGCGGCACGAAGCTGCTGGGCAGGATGTGGAACAGGTGCCAGATGGCGTACAGGAACACGCCCAGCAGCACGAGCGCCACGACCATGCGCTTGATCATGAAGTCCACCGCATGGCCGAAGGCGCGCGTCACGCCGTCCACCTGGCGGTTGAACCAGGCGAAGAAGCCGCGCGTCGGCGGTGTCGTGTGCTTGAGCAGCAGCGCGCACATCGCCGGCGTCAGGGTCAGCGCGACGATGCCGCTGATGATCACCGAGACGACGATGGTGATGGCGAACTGCTTGTACAGCTGCCCGGTGGTGCCGGGCAGGAAGGCCGCCGGCACGAACACCGAGGCCATGACCAGCACCACCGCGACCAGCGAGCTGCCGATCTCGCCCATCGAGCGGATGGTCGCGTCCTTCGGCGACAGGTGGTGCTGCGCCATGTTGCGCTCGACGTTCTCGCAGACCACGATGGCGTCGTCGACGACCATGCCGATGGCCAGGATCAGGCCGAACAAGGTGAGCAGGTTGATCGAAAAGCCCAGCGCCAGCATGCCGGCGAAGGTGCTGACCAGCGCGACGACGATGGCCACCGCGCAGATCAGCGTGGTGCGGAAGGATTGCAGGAACAGGTAGACCACCAGCACCACCAGCACCAGCGCCTCGAGCAGCGTGTGGATCACCTCCTCGATCGACAGGCGCACGAAGTCGTTGGTGTCCAGCGCGACCGTCGCCGTCATGCCCTCGGGGAAGCGCGACTTCATCTCCTGCAGCGTCTTGCGCACCGCGTTGGACACCAGCAGGCCGTTGGCGCCCGGCTGCTGGTAGATGGCGATGAAGGTCGCCGGCTCGCGGTTCAGCTGGCTGTCGACGATGTACTGGCGCAGGCCCACCTCGGCGCGGGCCACGTCGCCCAGACGCACGATGGCACTGCCGTCGGCGTTGGCGCGCAGGATGATGCGCTCGTACTGGCGCGGGTCGGTGAACTGGCTCTGCGTGACCACCGGGAAGGTCAGCTGCACGTTGCCGGCGCTGGGCTGCTGGCCGATCTGGCCGGCGCCGAACAGCGCGTTCTGCTGGTTCACCGCGTTGGCGATGTCGCTGGTGGTGATGCCCAGCGAGGCCATGCGGTCCGGGTTCATCCAGATGCGCATCGCCTGGTCGGGCACGCCCATGATCTGCGCCTGGCCGGCGCCGTCGACGCGCTTCAGCGCGTCCAGCACGTAGACGTTGGCGTAGTTGGCGACGTAGTCGGCGCTGTAGCGCCCGCCCTGGCCGGTGATGGCCACCAGCATCATGATCGACGAGCTCTTCTTCTGCACCGACACGCCCTGCTGCTGCACGGCCTCGGGCAACGTGGGCAGCGCCAGGTTGACGCGGTTCTGCACCTGCACCTGGGCGATGTCGGGGTCGGTGTTCAGCGCGAAGTACACGGTCAGCACCAGCTGGCCGTTGGCCGAGCTGGTGCTGCTCATGTAGAGCATGTTGTCCACGCCGTTGATCTGCGCCTCGATCGGCGAGGCCACGCTGTCGGCCAGCGTCTTGCTGTCGGCGCCGGGGTAGGTGGCCTGCACCGTGACCTGCACCGGCGTGATCGTCGGGTACTGCTCCACCGGCAGCTGCGTCATTGCCACCAGCCCGGCCAGGCACAGCAGCATCGCGACCACCGCCGCGAAGATCGGCCGTTCGATGAAGAAGCGGGAGAACATGCGCGCGCCGGCCGGGTCTAGCGGGCCGCGCTTGCCGGCGCCGCTCCTGGCGCCGAGGCCGCGGCGGCCGTGGCCTTGCCGTCGGCCTGCACGACGACCACGCTGGCGCCGGGCGACAGGCGCTGGCCGCCGTCGACCACCAGCCGGTCGCCGGGCGCCAGCCCCTCGTTGACGAACCAGCCGTCGCCGAACCAGTCGCCCACCTCCAGCGGCCGCAGCTCGGCCTTGCCGTCTTGGTTGAGCACCCAGGCGAAGTGGCCCTTGGCGCCCTGCTGCACCGCGCGCTGCGGCACCAGGATGCCGTTGGGCCGCACCGCGCCGCGCAGCCGCGCGCGCACGTACTGGTTGGGGCGCAGCACGCCCTTGGGGTTGTCGACGGTGGCGCGGATCAGGAAGGTACCGGTCTGTGCGTTGTAGTTCGGGTCGGCGAAAGTGATCTTGCCGGTGAAGGGGAACAGGCTGCCGTCGGGCTGCACGACCTCCACCGTCAGGTTCATGTCCTTGGGCAGGCGCAGCCGGCCGTCGCGGATGTCGTTCTGCAGGCGCAGGTACTCGTTCTCGGACAGGCTGAAGTTGACCCACATCGGCGTCAGCACCGACACCGTGGTCAGTTGCGCGTTCTGCGGGCTCAGGTAGGTGCCGTCGGCCACCGCCGCATAGCTGCTCACGCCGTTGACCGGCGAGCTGATGACGGTGTAGCTCAGGTCCAGCTGCGCCGACGTGACCTGCGCCTTGGACTGCTCGACCGCCGCCGCGGCCTGCTCGTACTGGCCCTGCGCGTCGTCCAGGTCCTTCTGCGACAGCGCGTTCTTCTGCGCCAGCGGCTTGGTGCGGTCGAGGTTCTGCTTGGCCACCGTCAAGGCCGCCTGGTTGCGCTGCAGCGCGGCGTTGGCCGCATCCAGCTGCGCCTGGAACGGCTTTTGGTCCATGCGGAACAGCACCTGGCCGGCCTTGACCACCGCGCCTTCGGTGTACACGCGCTTGTCGAGCCAGCCCGAGACGCGCGCCTGGATGTTCACCGCCTGCGAGCTCTGCGTCTGCGCGATGTACTCGCGCGAGATGTCGATGTCACGCGGCTGCACCGTGATGATCGACACCTCCAGCGGCGGCGGTGGCAGCTTCGGTGCCTCCTTGCCGCAGGCGGCGAGCAGCGCCAGGCCGGACAAGACGCAAAGCAGGACAGGGCGGCGCAGCGTTCCAGGCATCACGTCGGTCGCGTAGCGTGGCGGGGTGACCTGATTCTGCCGCAGCCGCCGCCGGCCGCGAAGCTCAGACGCGTTCAATGACCAGCGCGATGCCTTGTCCCACGCCGATGCACATCGTGCACAGCGCGTAGCGGCCGCCGATGGTTTCCAGCTGGTTCAGCGCGGTGGTCGCCAGGCGCGCGCCGCTGGCGCCCAGCGGGTGGCCCAGCGCGATGGCGCCGCCGTTGGGGTTGACGCGCGCGTCGTCGTCGGCGAGGCCCAGGTCGCGCAGCACCGCCAGGCCCTGCGCGGCGAAGGCCTCGTTCAGCTCGATGACGTCCATCTGCTTCAGCGCCAGGCCGGTCAGCGCCAGCACCTTGCGCACCGCCGGCGCCGGGCCGAAGCCCATGATGCGCGGCGCCACGCCGGCGGTGGCCATGCCGAGCACGCGCGCGCGCGGCTTCAGGCCGTGTTGAGCCGCCGCCGCTTCGCTGGCCAGCAGCAGCGCGCAGGCGCCGTCGTTGACGCCGCTGGCGTTGCCGGCGGTGACCGTGCCCTCGGGCTTGACCACGCCCTTCAGCTTGGCCAGCGCCTCCAGCGAGGTCTCGCGCGGATGTTCGTCCTTGGCGACGATCACCGGGTCGCCCTTCTTCTGCGGAATGCTCACCGGCACGATCTCGCGCTCGAAGAAGCCGCTCTTCTGGCCGGCCACCGCCTTCAGCTGGCTGGCCAGCGCCATGCGGTCCTGCGCCTCGCGTTCGATCTTGAACTGCTCGGCCACGTTCTCGGCGGTCTCGGGCATCGAGTCGACGCCATACTGCGCCTTCATCAGCTTGTTGACGAAGCGCCAGCCGATGGTCGTGTCGTAGACGGCGTTGGTGCGCGAGAACGCGGTCTCGGCCTTGGGGCTCACGAAGGGCGCGCGGCTCATGCTTTCCACGCCGCCGGCGATGGCCAGCTGCATCTCGCCGCAGCGGATGGCGCGCGCCGCCGAGCCCACCGCATCGAGCCCCGAGCCGCACAGCCGGTTGATGGTCGCGCCGGGCACTTCGATCGGCAGCCCGGCCAGCAGCGCCGCCATGCGCGCGACGTTGCGGTTGTCCTCGCCGGCCTGGTTGGCGCAGCCGTAGAGCACGTCGCCGACGGCCTGCCAGTCGACCTTCGGGTTGCGCTGCATCAGCGCACGGATGGGGATGGCGCCCAGGTCGTCGGTGCGCACCGACGACAGTGCGCCGCCGTAGCGGCCGAAGGGCGTGCGGATGGCGTCGCAGATGTAGGCCTCGCGGCTCATGTCAGTTCTCCTGGGCAAGTAGCGGTACCGCGGTCACCGACTGCAGCTGCGCCAGCGTCAGGCCGTTGAAGATCTGCACCACCTTGACGCCGGCCGCCGTGATGTCGAGCACCGCCAGGTCAGTGTAGACCCGCCGCACGCAGCCGATGCCGGTCAGCGGGTAGCTGCAGCGCGGGACGATCTTGCTCTCGCCCGACTTGGTGCAGTGCTCCATCATCACGAAGGTGCGCTTCGCGCCGATGGCCAGGTCCATCGCGCCGCCGACCGCCGGGATGGCGTCGGCCGCGCCGGTGTGCCAGTTGGCCAGGTCGCCGTTGGCCGCGACCTGGAAGGCGCCGAGCACGCAGATGTCCAGGTGCCCGCCGCGCATCATCGCGAAGCTGTCGGCATGGTGGAAGTAGGCGCCGCCGGGCAGCAGCGTCACCGGCTGCTTGCCGGCGTTGATGAGGTCGAAGTCCTCGTCGCCCGCGGCCGGCGCCGGGCCCATGCCGAGCAGGCCGTTCTCGCTGTGCAGGAAGATCTCGCGGTCCTTCGGCAGGTGGTTGGCCACCAGGGTGGGCAAGCCGATGCCGAGGTTGACGTAGGCGCCTTCGGGAATGTCCAGCGCCACGCGCTGTGCCATCTGGTCGCGGGTGAGTCGTTGCATGGTCGGTTCCTCGCTCAGTCCTTGGCTCGGGCCTCGATGCCGAGCGCGGCCTTTGGCGCGCGCGGCACCTGCACCACGCGCTGCACGAAGATGCCCGGCGTGACGATGTGCTCCGGGTCCAGCGCGCCCAGCGCCACCACCTCGTGCACCGAGGCCACGGTGAGCTGCGCCGCCATGGCCATCACCGGGCCGAAGTTGCGCGCCGTCTTGCGGTACACCAGGTTGCCCCAGCGGTCGCCGCGCTCGGCGTTGATCAGCGCCACGTCGGCGTGGATCGGCCACTCCAGCACGTGCATGCGGCCGTCGATCAGGCGCGTCTCCTTGCCCCGGGCCAGGTCGGTGCCGTAGCCGGTGGGCGTGAAGAAGCCGCCGATGCCGGCGCCGGCGGCGCGGATGCGCTCGGCCAGGTTGCCCTGCGGCACCAGCTCCAGCTCGATCCTGCCGGCGCGGTACAGGCCGTCGAAGACCTGTGAGTCCACCTGCCGCGGGAAGCTGCAGATGACCTTGCGCACACGCCCGCACTTGAGCAGCGCAGCCAGCCCGGTGTCGCCGTTGCCGGCATTGTTGTTGACGATCACCAGGTCGCGCGCGCCCTGGGCGATGAGCGCGTCGATCAGCTCGTTCGGCTGGCCGGCGCCGCCGAAGCCGCCGATCATCACCGTGGCGCCGTCGCGCACGCCCTGCAGCGCGGCTTCGAGGGAGGGAACCACCTTGTCGATCATGGCCGCAGCGCCTCCTTCGCTTGCCTCATAAGAGATCTCGTTCAATCGAATAGAGGTTGTGGGCTGCTGGCGGCGCCATGCAGCCGTCCGCTCCAGCGCGGGCCGAGGACGGGGGACAGGAGCGGATTCGTTCACCCGTCGCCCTCGGCTTGCGCTGGATGACGCGAACGACCCCCACGCGCCGATGGCCCAGCCCGGCCCGGGCGCGCGGGGCCTGCCGCACGCGCTCGATGACGAACGGCCTGTCGCGTAACGGCGGGTGATGGCTGAACATCGTGGGCCTCCGGCGGTCGACGCCGCCACGGCACTCACTGTAGCGGCCCGGCAGCGGCGCGCGGCGACGCGGGTTCGCCGCAGTGGCAGGCCCCGCGGCGCGTGCTAGCGTGCGGACCGCCCCGACGCCGCAGGAGTCTCCGATGTCCCTGACCCTGTCCCACGCCACTGGCCCCAGCGAGCCGCCGCTGCGCGACCTGACGCTCGGCCAGCTGCTCGGCTGGGCGGCCGAGACCACGCCGTCGCGCGTGGCGCTGATCGAAGGCTTGCCCGACCCCGCGCGGCGGCGCCAGTGGACCTATGCCGAGCTGTATGCCCAGGCCTTGCGCACGGCGCGGGCGCTGCGCGCGCAGTTCGAGCCCGGCGAGCGCGTCGCCGTGTGGGCGCCCAACCTGCCCGAGTGGGTCATGCTGGAGTTCGGCTGCGCGCTCGCCGGCGTCGTGCTGGTCACGGTCAACCCGGCCTTCCGCGCGCAGGAGCTGGAATACGTGCTGAAGCAGTCGCGCGCGGCCGGCGTGTTCGTCGTCGAGGCCTTCCGCGGCAACCCGATGCATGCCACCGTGCAGCAGGTGGCGCCGCAGTGCCCTGAACTGCGCCAGGTGATCCGCTTCGATGAATGGCAGCCGTTCCTGGCACGCGGCGACGCGCCCGGCATCACGCTGCCGCCGGTGAAGTCCACCGACCCGGTGATGATCCAGTACACCAGCGGCACCACCGGCTTCCCCAAGGGCGCGCTGCTGCACCACCGCGGGCTGCTGAACAACGGCGCGCACACCGCGCACCGCATGGGCATCCGCGACGGTGCGGTGTGGATCACGACCATGCCGCTGTTCCACACCGGCGGCTGCGTCTGCTGCGTGCTCGGCGCCGTGTCGGTGCGCGCCACGCAGGTGCTGGTCGAGGCCTTCGAACCCGGGCTGGTGCTGGAGATGTTCGACACCTACAAGGGCAACGCCATGGTCGGCGTGCCGACCATGCTGGTGGCCATGACCGAGCATCCGAGCTTCGCCGCCACCGACCTGTCGCAGGTGCAGGGCATCTGCTCCGGCGGCTCCACCGTGCCGGCGGCGCTGGTGCGGCGCTTCGAAGAACAGCTGCAGGCGCCGTTCACCATCGTCTTCGGCCAGACCGAGTGTTCGCCGGTGGCGTCGATGACGCGGCCCGACGACGCGCTGGAGGACAAGGCCGGCACCATCGGCCAGCCGATGCCGCATGTCGAGGTGAAGATCATCGACCCGCTGAGCGGCCAGACGCTGCCGGTGGGCCAGGTGGGCGAATACTGCACGCGCGGCTACCACGTCATGCACGGCTACTTCGAGAACCCTGAGGCCACGGCCGCGGCCATCGACGCCGACGGCTGGCTGCATACCGGCGACCTGTGCGCAATGGACGTGCGCGGCTACTGCACGGTGGAGGGCCGGCTCAAGGACATGATCATCCGCGGCGGCGAGAACATCTACCCGCGCGAGCTGGAAGAGCTGCTGTTCCGCCACCCCAGCGTGGGCGAGGTGGCGGTGGTCGGCCTGCCCGACGCCAAGTGGGGCGAGCAGGTCGGCGCCTTCCTGCGCGCCAAGCCCGGCCAGCGCATCGACAAGGACGCGCTGGTGGAGTACATGCGCCAGCATCTGTCGCCGCACAAGACGCCGCGCTGCTGGTTCGAGCTGGACGCCTTCCCGCTCACCGGCTCGGGCAAGATCCAGAAGTTCAAGCTGCGCGAGCGCTGGCAGGCCGGGGAGTTCCGCGAGCTCTGAGGTCCCGAACGGCTGCCGCGCGACCCCGCCGCCTGCGGTACGGCCCGCAGAACCCGGCTTCCACGATGGCCGCGGCATGCACCGCAAGGCCGAGCGGCGAGCGCCTGTTTATGAGCTTCCCGCCTCGCTGTCCATGAGCCACGGTGCATGAGCCACGGTGCTTGTCGCCCGCGTCTGTGGCCTCAGGACGCCGGAGCGATGGATCGCGCGGCACAACCCCGCCCTGGCGGCCGACACCCTGCCCGGACGCACCCACTGGTTCACCCTCGGCACGGTGGTGTTCGCGCTGTGCTTCGGCGCCACGGCACTCATGTTCAGCATCGTGTTGAGCGTTCAGCGCTACTTCGAGCACCAGATCGAGCAAGGCCGCAAGATTTCTCAGTGAGATCGGGCTGATCCGGCAGATCATGCCGTCGCGGCGATGGCCTGCGCCAGGTCGTCGATGAGGTCCTGCGGCTCTTCCAGGCCGATGTGCAGCCGCAGCAGCGCGGCCTCTTCCAGCGTCTGGCCGTGGTGAGCCAGGCGATGAGGCTCCACCGGCAGCACCAGGCTCTCGTAGCCGCCCCAGGAGGCGCCGATGTCGAACAGTTGCAGCCGGTCGGCCACATCCAGCGACTGCTGCAGATCCAGGCCGCGGAACTGCACGGTCAGCAGGCCGTTTGCGCCGCGACAGTCGCGCTTCCACAGGGCATGGCCGGGATGCGATTCCAGCGCCGGGTAGTAGACCCGCTCGACCTGCGGCTGTGCCGCCAGCCAGCGCGCCACCACCGTGGCGTTGGCTTCGTGCTGGCGCAAGCGCACGGCCAGCGTGCGCAGCCCGCGCAAGGCCAGATAGGCATCGTCGGGGCCGACCGCGACGCCCAGCGCCTCCCAGGTCTTGCGCAGCCTGTCGGCATGGGTGGCATCGCGCGCAACGGCCATGCCCATCATCAGGTCGGAATGGCCCGACACGTACTTGGTGCCCGCCACCAGCGAGACGTCCGCTCCGTGGCGCAGGGGGTTGAACAGGTAGCCCGAGCCCCAGGTGTTGTCCGCCACCACGCTGACGCCGCGCGCCCGGCAGGCCGCGGTGATGGGGGCCAAGTCGATCATCTCGTACAGCAGGGAGCCCGGCGTCTCGACGTAGACCACCCGCGTGTTGGGGCGCAGCTGGGCTTGAACATCTTGCTGCGCCGGGTCGAAATAGCTCACCTGCACGCCGATGCGGCTCAGGTAGTCGGCATCGAGCTTGCGCACTGGGTGGTAGACACTTTCCACCACCAGCAGGTGATCGCCGGGGCCGAGCAGGGCCAGCAGCGTCAGCGAGATCGCAGCCAGCCCCGAGGGCGCCAGGAACGTGTGCGAGCCGCCTTCCAGCTCGCACATGGCGGCCTCCAGCGCGCGCTGCGTGTCCATGCCCTGGCGGCCGTAAGTGCTGACCGGCTCGCCAGCGGCGCGACGCCGGACCTGCTCGCGCAGGGCGGCCATGCTTTCAAAGCTCACGGTGCTGGTGCGCACCACCGGCACGTTGACAGGGCCGCCGCCAGCGGTGTGGGCGGGCCGGCCGCTGTGGGTGAGGCGAGTGTGTAGATGCAAAGGCATGAAATGGCTCAACGCACTTCCGAGAGGAAGGCCTTCGCGCGTGGGCTGCGCGTGGCGGTAAAAAACTGTTCGGGCGTGGCGTCCTCGATGATTTCGCCATCGGCCATGAACACGATGCGGTCGGCCACCTCGCGAGCAAAGCCCATCTCGTGCGTCACGCACAGCAGGGTCATGCCGTCGTTGGCCAGCTCGCGGATCACCGCCAGCACCTCGCCCACCATCTCCGGGTCCAGCGCGCTGGTGGGCTCGTCGAACAGGATGATCGGCGGCTGCATGGCCAGCGTGCGCGCGATGGCCACGCGCTGCTGCTGTCCGCCCGACAGCTGGCTGGGCGCGGCATCGGCCTTGGCCGCCAGCCCGACGCGCGTGAGCAAGGCCATGGCGCGCGCCTTCGCTTCCGGCTCCGACAGCTTGAGCAGATGGCGCGGTGCCAAGCAGATGTTGTCCATCACCGACAGGTGCGGGAACAGGTTGAAGCTCTGGAACACGAAGCCCACGCGCTGGCGCAGCGCGTTCACGTCCTTGGCCGAATGTCCCGGCTCCTGGCCGTCGAAGAGGATGCGGCCGGCATCGATGGTTTCCAGCCGCGTGATGGTGCGCAGCAGCGTCGACTTGCCCGAACCGGAGGGGCCGCAGATCACCACCACCTCGCCCTGGCGAAATCCGATGGAAATGTTCTTCAGCACCGGGTTGTCGCCAAAGCGTTTGCTGACGCCCTGGAACTCGATGGAATTGGCGGGTTGCGGCATGGGGGCCTCGCAATGGGTCAGGCCGCGGCCGAGGAGGCCGCGGCGTCGGCCGTGCGGGACGGGCCGGCGTAGCGGCGCTCCACGTAGCGGCCCAGCAGGGTGAGCGGGTAGCACAACACGAAGTAGGCCAGTCCCAGCAGCGCGAAGATGGGGATGGCCTTGTCGCCCAAGGTGTCGTTCAGGCCCATGAACTCCATCGTCAGCTCGTGCAGGCCGATGACCGAGCCCAGGGCCGTCTCCTTGATCAGCAGCACGAACTGGCTGACGATGCTGGGCAGCATGTTGCGCAGCGCCTGCGGCAGGATCACATGGCGCAGGGCGCGCGCGTGCGACAGGCCCAACGAGCGCGCCGCCTCGTACTGCCCCTTGGGCAGGGCCTCGATGCCGGCGCGGATGGTCTGCGACAGGTAGGCGCCGTTGAACAGCGTGATCACCGTGAGCACCACCAGCCACAGCGGCGCGCCCACGATCAGCTTGGGCAGCAGGAAGTAGATCCACAGCAGGTGCACGATCAGCGGCACGCTGCGCATGTAGAACACGAACAGCTCCACCGCACGTGCCAGCGGTCGCCAGGAGCTGATGAGGCCCAGGCACACCGTCAGCCCGGCGGGCATCGCCAGCGCCAGGCCCGCCAGGGCCAGGATCAGCGTCATCGCCAGCCCGCCCAGCGGGCCGTTCGGGTAGTAGCCGATTGCCAGCTGCACCCAGTAGGTTTGGAGGATGTCCCACATCGCGTCTTACCTCGCGGGATAGCGGCGCTGGTACCAGCCGCCCAGCACGGTCAGCACCACCGCGATCAGCAGGAAGAAGGCCGTGGTGAAGGCATAGACCCCCACGCTCAGGAAGGACGCATCGTTGACCGCCCGGGTGACGAAGGCCAGTTCGCCCACGCCCACCATCAGGGCCACGGTGGTGTTCTTGGTGATGTTCATGGCCTGCCCCAGCAGCGGCGGCACCGTGGCGCGCAGCGCCTGCGGCAGCACGACCAGGCGGAAGGTGTCGAAGAAGCCGAAGCCCAGCGAGTGCGCGGCCTCGGCCTGTCCGGTGGCAATGCCGCGGATGCCGCTGCGGATGTCCTCGGAGATGAACGCCGCCGAGTAAAGCACCAGCGCCACCAGCGAGGCATAGAAGCCCACGTCGTGCTGGTACAGCGTGCGCCGCAGCCCGTCGGGCAGCATCTCGGGCACGGCGAAGTACCAGAACAACACGTGGGCCAGCAGCGGAATGGTGCGCACCAGCTCCACGTAGACGGTGGCCGGCAGCCGGATCCAGCGCGAGGACGCCAGCCGGCCGAAGGCCACCACCATGCCCAGCAGCAAGCCGCCCACGATGGCGCCGGCCGTCAGGCCCAGCGTGTTCTGGATGCCCTTGAGGAGCATGGCCCGGTACTCGGGCCGGAACATCACGCCCCAGTCGATGGAGGCCAGCGTGTCCACAGGCGCGCTCTCGTGCGGGGGCCGGCTCAGGGTTGCTTGTAGGGCGCGAAGGTGAAGGCGCGCTTCATCTTCAGATCCGAGTGCGCGCCGAACCACTGATCGAAGATCTGCGCGGCCTTGCCGCTCTTCTCCAGATCGGTGAGCGTGTCGTTCACCGCTGCCAGCAGGTGCGGCTCGCCCTTGCGTACCCCGATGCCAATTTGCTGCCTGTCCAGCGACTCATCCAAAATGCGCCACTTGCCTTGCTGCGCGCCGACCAGGCCCAGCAGCGCGGTCTCGTCCGCGGCCATCGCGTCCACCTTGCCCTGCTCCAGCGCCAGGAACGCATTGGCCGGCGAGGGCATGACCTTCAGGTCCACGTTCTGGATCATCCGGGGCACCTTGATCTCCAACTGCGCGCCGCTGACGCCCGACATGCGCTTGCCCGCCATGTCCGCAAAGTTCTTGATGGGCGATGTCGACGGCACCATGACCTTGGCGTCGACCGCGAAGTAGTTGTTGCTGAAGTCGATCACCCTTGCCCGCTCCGGGTTGTTGGTGAGGTTGGCCAGGGCGATGTCGGTGCGGCCCGACTGCAGGTCGGTCACGCGCGTGGCGCCGGTGATGGGCACCAATTCCGGCTTGACGCCGATCTTCGCGGCAATGGCATTGCAGATGTCCACGTCGTAGCCCACGAGCTGGCGCGTCTTGGGGTCCTGGGTGAAGGAAAAGGGCTTGAACTCGAAGCCCACGCCGCACTTGAGCACGCCCGCCGCCCGGATGGCCGCAAGCCCCTCGCCTGCGGCCGGCTGCGCGAAGGCGCTGGATGCGGCGAGCAGGGTCAGTCCCGCCAGGATGGCGTATCGTTTATTCATGGTTCGTCTCCGGTTGAATGAATGAAGAAAGCGTGGGCGGCCGAGGCGCTTAGCCCAGCTCGTCCACCGCCCGCTGGGGTACGGGCAAGTGCTTGGCGTTGAAGCGCATGACCTCGCCGCTGTGGAGGTTGAAGCCCAGCCGCTCGCCGAGCTGGTCGAGCGGCTTGCCGTACAGGTGGAAGTGCCGCGCGCCTCGCTCGCCCTGGACGTGGATGCTGTGGATGTCATGCGGCAGGAACTGGATACCGGCGCCGGGCTTGACGGTGAATTCGCGGTCCAGGGCCAGTTGGGCACGCTCGGCGTCGGCGCCGTCGTCCACCCGGCTGTAGATGCGGTTCAATTCCTCGCCGTCCTGCGCCGCGATCACGGCCCAGGTCATGTGGTTGTGCGGCGGCACGTTCAAGCCAGGCGCAATGGCGTTGAGGTAGAGCGTGATTTGGCTCTCGGGATCGGTGTGGACGATGTAGTTGATGCCGCCCTTGTGCTGCGGCCCCGGCGCCGGAAAGCTGGCCTCGGAAAACAGCGCTTCATGTCGGTCCACGAAGGCCTGCAGTTCCTCCCCCATTTCGGCCAGCGTCCGGCGGACACGCCCTGGGTCGCCAGCCGCGCGCGTGCCGAGGCCATCAGTTCGCGCACGGCGGCGTCGCGCTGCTGCGCAACGGACAGGGCTGGCGCGCAGGAGAAGGCCACGCCGGGCTCGTTGCGGCTCTGGGCCAGCAGGTCCACCTCCCAGCTCAGATACTCCTTCATCGCCGCCACGCGGTCCTCGTGGACGAAGGGGTTGTACCAGACGTCGTTGTTCTCGTCGGCCATGTGTTCGAAGCCGGCGGCGCTGTCCAGCCCCGCCGCCAGCCAGGCCGCCGTGCCGCCGCGCAGCACGCGCACCGGCGCAGCGGAGGCTTCCCGCGCATCGGCGCTGGCCAGTGCCGCGAAGGCGCCGTCCTCGGAGGTGAGCACCAGCACGCGGTGCGGTGGCAGCTTGCGCAGGCTGCTGGCCAGTCGCGAGCGCACCGCGAACCAGGCGCCCGGAATGTGGCTCTTGCGATAGGCCAGGCTGGTGTCCAGATCGACGACCACCGCCTCCTGGCGCGCCAGCAGGCCCTGCAGTTCGACGACGCCGATCCAGTCGACATTCGCCAGGTGCGTGTCGCCCAGTACGTGCACCGGCTCCGGCCCGCGCAGCAGCGCCACGCCGGACGGATGCAGGGCATCGCGCAGCACGTACACGTCCTTCCAGCCCATCTGCAGCAGCCACGAGGCGGTGACGCGCGCACGCACGCTGTTGTTGTCGTCCACCAGCACCAGGCAGGCGTTGCGAACGCCCACGTAGTGGTCGGTGGACTGCACCAGTTGCCCGCCCGGCGCGCTGCGCGATCCGGGCAGGTGGCCGGCCTCGTACTCTTCCGGCGTGCGCACGTCCAGCAGGTACACGCTGCGGTCGGTGCGCGCCTGCCAGGCCGCCAATTCGTCGCGGTCGATCTCCTGCACGCCGAAGCGCCGGGCCACGCGCTGGGCGCCGGCCACGGCTTTTTGCAGCGCCGCGGGCGTGGGCAGCGGCACGACCTCGGTGCGCCCCTCGTCCAGCGCGCCGCCGTTCAGGTACCAGCCCTGCGCGCCGTTTTCCACCGCCACCACGGGGTTGGGAATGCCGGCATTGATGAGCGCCTGCGCGCCGATGATGCCGCGTGTGCGACCGGCGCAGGTGACGACGATCGTCGTCTTCTCGCTGGGCGCCAAGTCGAAGGCACGGTGCACCAGTTCGGCACCGGGGCAATCGATGCCGCCGGGCACGTTGAGCCAGTGGAATTCCTCGTAGGGTCGGCTGTCGAGCAAGATCATGTCCTTGCCGCTCTTGCGCCATTCGTCCAGCGTGGCAACGGTGATGCGCGGGGTGTCGCAGGCGTGCTCCACGAATTCGCCGAAGGCTTTGCTGGGCACGTACACGCCGGAGAACACCTGCCCGCCTGCCGCGCGCCAGGCGGGCATGCCGCCTTCCAGCACGCGGATGCCGGTGTAGCCCCAGGCGCCGAGCCGCTGCGCAGCGCGCTGCGCCAGACCGTCGCCGTCGTCCACCAGCACGGTGCGCACGCTGCGGCGCGGCAGCAGCGCATCGGCTAGGGCTTCCATGTGATTCAGCGGCATGGACACGGCGAAGAAGATGTGGCCGGCGGAGAAGATGCCGCCGTCGCGAACGTCCAGCAGCGCCAGCTCGCCGCCATCGGACAGCCAGTCCCGCAACTGCTGGGGACTGAGCGTGCTGGAGGTTTGGGTGGTCATGACAAGGTGTGGATCGATGAAGTACGCCGGCAGGTTAGCATCGGTCAAACAACAGTATTTCTGTATATTCTGAATATCAATTTCAGAAAGTACGAAGTTGCCTCATGTCGATCCGTGAACTGGAGAGCCTGGTCGCAATCGCTGACCGAGGCAGCATCACGGCCGCCGCGGAGTCGCTTTATCTGAGCGTGCCGGCCGTCAGCGCGCACATCGCCAGCATGGAGGAGCGGCTGCGCACCAAGCTGCTGGATCGGCGCCGCAAGCCCGCCAGCCTCAACGCCGCCGGGCTGCTGCTGAGCGAACGCGCCCGCGCCGTGCTGCGCGGCTACCGCGACTTCTACGCCACCTCGGCCGAGAACGCCGACCTGGCCGGCAGCCTCACGCTGGGTGCGGCGGCCACGCTGCTGACCGGCGTGATCCCACAGTCGCTGGTGAGTCTGCGCGCCAGCCACCCGCGGCTGCAGATCCGCATGCACTTCGGCCTGGCCGCGGCCTTGCTGAAAGAAGTGGCACACGGCGAGATCGATGCCCTGGCCTGCGGCGAGCCGCCTGCCCTGCCCAAGGGCGTGCGCTGGACCGCCTTCGCGCACGAGCCAGTGATGGTCATCGCCCCACCGGGGACGAGAGAGCGCACCGACGAGGCGCTGCTGCGCAAGCACCCTTACATCCGCTATGGCGGCCGCTTCTGGATCAGCCAGATCATCGAAACCCACCTGGCCGCGCGCGGCATCGCGCCGCAGCAGATCATGGAGGTGGACTTCCGCGAAGCCATCGCGCTCATGGTGCACCACGGACTGGGCGTATCGATCGTGCCGGTGGGTGATCCATCGCTCAGCCGCATCTACGGCCTGCGCGAGGTGCCGCTGGGCCGCCCGCCGATGACTCGCCGCATCGGTCTGGCCTGGCGCGAGGACAGCACGCGCCAGCCCCTGATCGACGCGCTGCTGCGCGTGCTGGCGCTGACCGTGAAGAAGACTGACCTGCTGGGGACGCGCGCGGCCTGAACCGGCGTTGCATTGAAGCGCCGCAGACGGAGCGCTGTCGTACCGCAGCGCGCCCACGCCGCCATGCGTATGAAGGCGACGCCCGCAGGAGGCCGATCAGGACAGCTGCAGGCTTCCCCAGTAGGCGATAGCCGCCACAAAGGCGGGTAGTGTCCAGAGTTGTGTGCAGAACCGCAGGCTGACGGTCAAGGCCAAGGCCGGGCTACGGCCGCGGCGTCGGCAACGCCATGCCGCGGCGCTGCATCTCCTGGCGCACCAGGTCGGGCCGGTCGCTGACGATGCCGTCCACGCCCAGGTCCATCATGCGGGCGATCTGCGCCGGCTCGTTGACCGTCCAGGCCAGCACCGTCAGCCCCAGCGCGTGCGCCTCCTGGACCTTGGCGGCGTCGAGGTCCGCATGCTGGCTGGACCAGATGCGCCCGCCGGCGGCGTGGATCATCTTCGGCACCGAGCCATGCTCCGCAAAGCGGATGCCTGCGGTCCACGGCGACGCGCCCGGTCGGCCGGCACCGATGTTGTCGAACTGCGGCCGCTGGATCGTCAGGTAGACCGTGCCGATCTCCGGCGCGATCCGCTGCACCGCCTGCAGCGCGCGCCAGTCGAAGGACAGGATGGTCGTGCGCGGCGCCAGGCCCGCCCCACGCACCGCGTCCACCAGCGCACGCGCGAAGGGCTCGGGCGCCATCGTCTCGTCGGGCGCGGTGGGCGTGACCTTGATCTCCAGCGCCAGGCGCACGTCGCCACGGCCCGGCGTCTTGACCATCGCGAACAGCTCCTCCAGCCTGGGCAGCCGCGCACCGTCGCTGGGCTGCTGGGCCGGGTACTGCTCGGCGTAGCGCGTACCGGGTTTCAGCCGGCCGACGTCGTAGCGCTGCAGCTCGGCGAAGTCGGTGTGCCAGATCAGCGGCCCGCGGCTGTTCAGGAACTGGCCGTCGGGGCCGCGCGTGATGTCGGGGTTCAGCGCCGGGTCGTGCGAGATGAGCAGCACGCCGTCGCGGCTGATGGCGATGTCGGTCTCCAGCGTGGTCACGCCGATACCCAGCGCCCGGGCGAAGCCGGGCAGGGTGTTCTCGGGCGCCAGCCCGCGCGCGCCGCGGTGGCCCTGCAGGTCGAAGGCGCCGGCCTGCAGCGCGGCGCAGAGCAGGGCCAGGGCGGCCGCCCAGCGCTTCATCGGTGGCCCGTCATTTCAGGTCCGGGAAGTCCTCTTCCCAGAATTCCAGCGCCGCCCGTTCGCCGCGCGCGCGGCGCTCGTCCTCGGCCTGGCGCAGCTGCACGCGGCGGATCTTGCCGGAGATGGTCTTCGGCAGCTCGGCGAACTCGATGCGGCGGATGCGCTTGAAGGGGCTCAGGTTGCCGCGCAGGAAGCGCAGGATGTCCAGCGCCAGCTCGCGCGACGCCACCTGGCCGGGCTTCAGCACGACGAAGGCCTTGGGCACGGCCAGCTTGATCGGGTCGGGGCTGGGCACCACCGCCGCCTCGGCCACGGCCGGGTGCTCCAGCAGCGCGCTTTCCAGCTCGAAGGGGCTGATGCGGTAGTCGCTGGCCTTGAACACGTCGTCGGCGCGGCCCACGTACCACAGGTAGCCGTCGGCATCGCGCCTGGCCACGTCGCTGGTGCGGTAGTAGGCGCCGCCCAGCGCGGCCTGCGTCTTCTCCGCGTCGCCGGCGTAGCCGGCCATGAGCCCTGTTGGCGCGGGCTTCAGCTTGACGGCCAGTTCGCCTTCGTCGCCTTCGCGGTCGTCGGCGTCGAGCAGCACCATGTCGTAGCCGGGCATCGGCTGGCCCATCGAGCCGGCGCGCACCGCCAGCCCCGGCGGGTTGCCGACCATGCAGGTGCTTTCGGTCTGGCCGTAGCCGTCGCGCAAGGTCAGGCCCCAGCCGGCGCGCACGCGCTCGATGACCTCGGGGTTCAGCGGTTCGCCGGCGCCGATGGTTTCGGTCAGCTTGACCGGCCACTGGGTCAGGTCCTCCAGGATGAGCACACGCCACACCGTGGGCGGCGCGCACAGCGAGGTGACGCCGCAGCGCACCAGCGTGTCCAGCGTGAACTTGGCGTCGAAGCGCGCCTGGTTGAGCACGAAGATCGTCGCGCCGGCGTTCCACGGCGCATAGAAGCTGCTCCAGGCATGTTTGCCCCAGCCCGGCGAGCTGATGTTCAGGTGGATGTCGCCGGGCTTCAGGCCCAGCCAGTACATGGTCGTCAGGTGGCCGACCGGATAGCTTTGCTGCGTATGCAGCACCATCTTCGGCTTGGCCGTGGTGCCGCTGGTGAAGTACAGCAGCAGCGGGTCGTCGGCCTGGGTGGCGCCGTCGGGCGCGAACTCGGCCGCGGCCGACGACGACTGCGCGTAGTCGGTCCAGCCGGGCAGCAGCGGGCCGCCCACCTGCGTGCGTGTGTAGTCGCCGGGCACGTCGGCAAAGCGCGCGGCGCCGGCGGCGTCGGCCACCACGTGGCGCATGTCGCCGCGCTGCACGCGGTCGCGCAGGTCGTCGGCCGACAGCAGCGTGGTCGCCGGGCTGACCACCGCGCCCAGCTTGATGGCCGCCAGCGTCACCTCCCACAGCGGCACCACGTTGCCCAGCATCAGCAGCATGCGATCGCCCCGCTTGACGCCGCGCGCGCGCAGCCAGTTGGCGACGCGGTTGGAGCGTTCGGCCATCTGCTGGAAGCTCAGGCGCTGTTCGCTGCCGTCTTCGTTGACCACCCACAGCGCGGTGGCGTGGTTGTCGCGCGCCAGCACGTCGAACCAGTCCAGCGCCCAGTTGAACTGCTGCAGCGCCGGCCAGCGGAAGCCGCTTTGCGCTGCGTCAAGGTGGCCGCGCTGCGCCAGCAGGAAGTCGCGCGCCTCGCGGAAGGCCTGGGTGGGCGATGGGCTCATGCTCGTGTCTCCTTCTGGGGTCATGCCGCGCCTCGATCTCGGGATGCGCGCGGTCTGGGGCTTGGCGTCCGGCCACACAATTGTGTAGGCTTTGTCCCTGACTTGAACGGAGGCCCGCGATGAAACCCGTTTCCCAGCTGCTCAAGGCGCGCGACGGCACGTTGTGGCACGCGCGGCCCGACGACACGGTGTTCGAGGCGCTGCAGTTGCTGGCCGAATACGAGGTCGGCGCGCTGATGGTCATCGACCAGGGCCGGCTGGTCGGCGTGTTGTCCGAGCGCGACTACACGCGCAAGGTGGCGCTGCAGGGCCGCAACTCCAAGGACACGCGGGTCAAGGACATCATGACGCGCGAGGTGCTGTACGTGTCGCCGTCTACCGGCACGCGCAAGTGCATGGCGCTGATGAGCGAGAAGAAGATCCGCCACCTGCCGGTGCTGGACGGCAGCACCGTGCTCGGCATGATCTCGGTGCGCGACATCCTCGACGACATCATCGCCGACCACGAGGCGACCATCGAGCAGCTGGAAAACTACATCCGCTCCTGAGCCGGTGCGCCGGCATCCGGGCCGCCTGGCCTGCCGGCGCCCCCGGGCCGCCGCGGCAGCGCGGCAGAATCCATGGCCCACGCCATGGAGCCCCCCATGAACCCGCCCCCCACTCCGCGCCCGCCGCGTGCGCTGGTCTTCGACGTCTTCGGCACGGTGGTCGACTGGCGCGCGTCGATCATCCGCGAGGGGCAGATGCTGTCCGCCGCCAAGGGCCTGCAGGTCGACTGGCCGGCCTTCGCCGACGCCTGGCGCGCCGGCTACGCGCCGGCGATGGACCGCACGCGCGGCGCCGGCAGTGCCTGGGCCGACATCGACACGCTGCACCGGCAGATCCTCGACACGCTGTTGCCGCGCTTCGGCCTGAGCGCGCTGTCCGAGGACGAGCGGGTGCAGCTCAACCGAGTGTGGCACCGCCTGATGCCCTGGCCCGACGCCGTCGGCGGGCTGAACCGGCTGCGCGGCCGCTACGTCATCGGCACCTTGTCCAACGGCAACATCTCGCTGCTGGTGGACATGGCCAAGCACGCCGGCCTGCCCTGGGACTGCGTGCTCTCGGCCGAGCTGGCGCGCCGCTACAAGCCCGACCCCGAGGTCTATCTGATGGCGGCGCGGCTGCTGGGCTGCGCGCCGGGCGAGCTGATGATGGTGGCCGCGCACGTCGACGACCTGCGCGACGCCCAGGCCTGCGGGCTGCGCACCGCCTACGTGCACCGCGCGCTGGAGTTCGGCCCCGATGCGCCGCCCAGGCCGGCGCGGCCCGAGGGCTTCGACCTGATCGCCGGCGATTTTGTCGACCTGGCGCGGCAGCTCGGCGCATGAGCGCCGCGGAGGGCCGGTGAACGAGACGGCCGCTGCCGAGGTGCTGTTGCTGCGCGCCTACGAAAGCACCGGCTTCGCCGGCTGGGGCGACGCCGACCGCGCCTGGGCCAGCCGCAGCGCGCTGCAGTCGGTGGGCGCCGATGCGCCGGCCGCTGCCTTCCTGGCGGCGCGGGCGCAAGCCGGCCTCGGGCGGCTGGCAGCGCTCGACCCGATGCTGGCGCGCTGGCGTGCCTTGCGGCCGTGGCACCGCCAAGCGCTGTGGCTGGTCGTCGCGCTGGCCTTCGTCGCCGGCCTGGTGGTCGACCACATCGGCAGCGCGCAGCGCATCAACCTGCTGGCGCCGCCGGTGTGGGCGGTGATCGCCTGGAACCTGGCGGTGTACCTGGCGCTGCTGCTGCATCCGCTGTGGGCCGCGGGCCGGCCCGGCGCGCTGCGCGCGGCGCTGGCCGGTGCGCTGGCGCGCTGGCGCCAGCGCCGCCTGGGCGCCGAGGGCGGGTCGGCGCCGGTATGGTCCGCCTTTGCCGCCGACTGGGCCCAGGCCAGCGCCCCGCTGCAGGGCGCGCGCCTCGCGGTGGCTTTGCACCTGGGCGCGGCCGCGCTGGCGCTGGGGCTGCTGGCCGGCATGTACCTGCGCGGCCTGGTGCTGGACTACCGCGTCGGCTGGCAAAGCACCTTCCTCGACGCGGCCACGGTGCAGCCGCTGCTGGCCACGCTGCTGGCGCCGGCCAGCGCGCTGTCCGGCATCGCCGTGCCCGACCTGGCCGGCATCGAGGCGCTACGCCTGCCGCAGGCCGAGGGCGTGGCCGCGTCCGCGGCGCCCTGGATCCACCTGTACGCGCTGCAGTTGCTGCTGCTGGTGCTGCTGCCGCGGGCGGTGCTGGCGCTGTGGGCCGCGCGACGTGCCGCTGTGCTGCGGTGCGACCTGCCGCTGCCGCTGGCCGAGCCTTACTTCGTACGCCTGCTGCGCCAGGCGCAGGGCGGCCAGCAGCACCTGCGCCTGTGGCCGCATGCACGCACGCCGGATGCGCAGGCCATCGCGCGGCTGAAGGCGCTGCTGCAGCGCATCTATGGCGACGGCGTGTCGCTGCAGGTCGAGCCCACCGTGGCCTACGGCAGCGAGGACACGCCGGTGCCGCCCGCCGCCGACGGCGCGCTGCGCCTGGTGCTGTGCGACCTGGGCGCGACGCCCGAGCCTGAAAGCCAGGGCCGGCTGCTGCAGGCGCTGGGCCGGCCTTTGCTGCTGGTCGACGAAGCGGCCTTCGTGCAGCGCTTCGGTGCCGGCTCGCCGCGCCGCGACGAGCGTCGCCAGGCCTGGTCGGCGCTGGCCGCGTCGCTGGGGTGCGCCGTCGTCTTCATCGACCTGCAGGCGGCGGACCTGGCAGCGTCCGAAGCGGCCTTGCAGGCCGCGCTGGAACGGGCGGCGGCATGAGCGGCAGCCTGCAGCTGAGCCTGGTGTCGCACACCAACGTCGGCAAGACCACGCTGGCGCGCACCCTGCTGGGCCGCGACGTTGGCGAGGTGCGCGACGCGCCGCACGTCACCGAGTCCGCCGATGCCTACGAGATGCTGCGCACGCCGCAGGGCGACACCCTGCGCCTGTGGGACACGCCGGGCTTCGGCGACAGCGTGCGTCTGCTGCGGCGCATGCAGCAGGCCGGCAACCCGCTGGGCTGGTTCCTCAGCCAGGTGTGGGACCGCTGGCGCGACCGGCCCTTCTGGGCCAGCCAGCAGGCGCTGCGCCATGTCGCCGAAACCACCGACGTGGTGCTGTACCTGGTCAGCGCGGCCGAGGAGCCGGCCGCGGCGGCCTACGTGGCCAGCGAGATGGCGCTGCTGCGCTGGGTCGGCAAGCCGGTGATCGTGCTGCTCAACCAGCTGGGCGTGCCGCGCGAAAGCGCGCTGGAACAGGCCGAGGTGCAGCGCTGGCGCGAGCATCTGGCGCCTTTCGAGTTCGTCACGCAGGTGTTGTCGCTGGACGCCTTCGCGCGCTGCTGGGTGCAGGAGCAGGTGCTGCTGCAGGCCATCGAGGCCAGCCTGCAGGGCGAGCCGCGCGCGCTGATGCAGCGCCTGGTGGCGGTGTGGCGGGTGCAGCGGCTGGCGGTGTACGACGCGTCGGTGGACGCCTTGGCGCAGAGCATGGCGCGGCTGGCGCGGGCGCGCGAGGAACTGCCCGAGCGCGGTGGCCTGCGCGTCGGCCTGCGCAAGCTGGGCGCCGCGCTGGGTCTGGCCGCGGACGAGCGCAACCCCGCGCTGCTGGCCCAGGCGGCGCTGGCCCAGGCGCTGGACACCGAGGTGCGCGACAACACCACGCGCTTGCTCGAGCTGCACGGCCTGGCCGGCCGGGCGCAGGGCGAGATCCTGCAGCGGCTGGACCAGCACTTCCAGCTGCAGTTGCGGCTGGACGAAAGCAAGGCCGCGCTGATCGGCGGCGCGCTGACCGGCGCGCTGGTCGGGCTGAAGGCCGACATCGCCTCCGGTGGGCTGACGCTGGGCGGCGGCATGCTCGCCGGCGGCGTGCTGGGCGCGCTGGGCGCCGCGGGTCTGGCGCGCGCGGTGAACCTGGTGCGCGGCACCGACAGCTCGTGGATCGCCTGGACCGACGACGCGCTGGACACCATGCTGCAGGCCGCGCTGCTGCGCTACCTGGCGGTCGCGCATTTCGGCCGCGGCCGCGGCGAGT
>JAHBZS010000017.1 GCA_019635285.1 Rubrivivax sp.
CCGCCTGGCGCGATGCGCTGAACTCTCGAAGGGGTGGCTGTTGCCGCCGACCGCAAAGCGCCGCGAGCAGTCGCCGTTCACGAACCGGGTTCTGCCACCGGCGACGCCAGTTCATCCGCCTCGTCGCCGAAGCGGGTGACGAAGGATTCGGCGCGCAGGCCCTGTTCGCGCAGCCAGCGCACCATCACCGCTTCGTAGCCGTGGGTCACGATGACGCGCTCGGCGCCGGTGGCGCGGATCGCCGACTGCAGCCCGGGCCAGTCGGCATGGTCGCTGAGCACGAAGCCGCGGTCCACGCCCTGGCGACGACGGGCGCCGCGCAGTTGCATCCAGCCGCTGGCGAAGGCGTCGCTGAAGTCACCCAGACGACGCGCCCAGGCGCTGCCGTGCACCGCGGGCGGCGCGATCACCAGGGCGCGCGCCGCGAGCTCGCGCGGCACGGCCTGCGCCACCGCCTGCGTGGGCGGCAATGCGATGCCGGCGGCGCGGTAGACCTCGTTCAGCAGCTCGACGGCCGGGTGCACCAGGATCGGGCCGATGGCCGCGTCCACGCCAGCCAGCACGCGCTGCGCCTTGCCCAGGCTGTAGGCCAGCAGCAGGCTGGGCCGGCCGGCGGCGGCGTTGTGCTGCCACCAGCCGTCGACCTCGGCAAACAGCTCGGCGCGCGGCCGCCAGCGATAGATCGGCAGGCCGAAGGTGGATTCGGTGATGAAGCAGTGGCAGCGCACGGCCTCGAAGGCGCTGCAGGTGGGGCGCGGCTCGGCGGCACCGCCGACGAAGTAGTCGCCCGAGGCCACCCAGACCTGGCCGCGGTGCTCGATGCGCACCTGGGCCGAGCCCAGCACGTGGCCGGCCGGGTGCAGGCTGACGCGCACCCCGCCTTGCTCGACGCGTTCGCCCCAGGCCAGCGGCTGCAGGCGCACGTCGCCCAGGCGCGCGCGCAGCAGGCCGGCGCCCTCGGCGCTGCACAGGTAGTGGCCATGGCCCGGCCGCGCGTGGTCGGCATGCGCATGCGTGATCACCGCGCGCGGCACCGGCCGCCAGGGGTCGATGTAGAAGTCGCCCGCCGGGCAATACAGGCCCTGCGGCCGCAGCACCACCAGGTCGGCGCCGTGGTCGTCAGTCACCGCGTCGGGCTGCATCGGCGCATTGTGCCGCCGCGCCGTGGAATACTCGGCGCATGGTTGAGCGCGCCGCAGACGACGACCCCTTTGCCGAGGCCATGCCGCCGCGGCGCCTGTTCTTCAGCCTGCGCGGGCGCGTCTCGCGACGGCAGTATTGGCTGTACGGCGTGCTGGCGCTGGTGGGCGTGGCGCTGGTGGGCCATGCGCTGCTGGGCATCGCGCGCGTGCGCCCGCGCACCGCGGAGCTCATTGTCAACCTGCTGCTGGTCTGGCCGGCGCTGGCCATATCGGTGAAGCGCTGGCACGACCGCGGCAAGTCCGGCTGGTGGGTGCTGCTGAACCTGGTGCCGGTGGTGGGCTGGCTGTGGGCGCTGATCGAGAACGGCTTCCTGCGCGGCACCGACGGGCCCAACCGCTACGGCCCCGACCCGCTGGCCGACGAGCTGCGCGCGTAGCCCTGTCACGCAACGTCCTGTCCCTTCGAGCGGCCGCCGCGGATCCGGCTCCGCCGGTGCGCCGAAGGCCGTAGGGGCAGGGCTCAATACCTGCCGGTGATGCCGGCGACGCGCAGGTACAGGTGCGCGCACCAGGCGACGAAGCGGTTGGACAGCCAGCGCCGCCAGCCTTCGCGCAGCGGCGGCGCGCGCACCTCCTGCGACACGGCCACGGCGGCATCGAAGCGCTCGCGCAGCAACTGCGCGAAGGCGGCGTCCTGCACCACCGCGTTGGCTTCCAGGTTGAGCAGCAGCGACAGCGGGTCGATGTTGGAGCTGCCGACGGTGGCCCAGCGCCCGTCCACCACCGCCACCTTGGCGTGCAGGAAGGCGGGCGTGTATTCGTAGATGCGCACGCCCCGGGCCAGCAGTTCGTCGTACAGCACGCGCGCGGCCAGCGCCGCCAGCCGGTAGTCGACCTTGCCCTGCATCAGCAGGCGCACCTGCACGCCACGCTGCGCCGCCGCCTGCAGGCTGCGCCTGAAGGCGCGGCGCGGGTAGAAGTAGGGGCAGGCGATGTCCACGCTGTGCCGCGCGCGGCGCACCGCCTCGATGTAGCTGCGCTCGATGGCGCGCCGTCGCTTCAGGTTGTCGCGCACGACGAAGGCCACCTGCACCGGCTGCAGCGCGTCCGGCGCCGGCGCCGCGGGCGCCGCCGCGGTGCGCAGCTCGCGCAGCAGCTGCAGCGTGTCGGCCACCGGCCGCGGGCTGCGCGCCAGCGCACCGACCTCGCTGCGCCATTCGTGGCCCAGGCGCACGCGCGTGCCCAGCGCCTGGGCCAGCTGCCGCACCTGGGCGACCACCGGGCCGCGCAGTGCCACCGCGAAGTCCAGGCGCGGCTGGTCGCTGCGGCCGTGGATCAGGTCGTTGCGGTCATCGAGGATGTTGATGCCGCCGACGAAGGCCACTTCGTCGTCGACGACGCACAGCTTGTGGTGCAGGCGACGCAGCTGCGCCGGCTGCAGCCACGCCGACCAGCGCTCCAGCGGACGGAAGACATCGAAGCTGAGCCCCTCCACGGCCAGCCCGCGGCGCAGGCGGGCGAGCGCCAGGCGCGAGCCGAAGCCGTCGACCAGCACCTGCACGGCGACGCCGCGCCGCGCGGCGTTGCCCAGCGCCTCGGCGATGGCCCGCCCCGCCTCGTCGTCGTGGAAGATGTAGGTGGCCAGCCAGATGCCACGGTGTGCGCCGTCGATCGCCCGCAACATCGCCGGGAAGAGCTCGTCGCCGCCCTGCAGCAGCTGCACACGATTGCCGCCGACGAAGGCCGCGGCCCCCGGCGACGGGTCGGCGTCGGCGTGCACAGGGTCCGAAAGGCTCACTGCACTACGGTCGGTGCAGCTCCGCGAGCAGCGGCAGGTGGTCCGACATGCGTGCCCACGCGGTGCCGCGCGGCACCGCGGTCGAGCGGCAGGCCAGGCCGCGCGTGTAGATGCGGTCCATCGAAAACACCGGCACGCGCGACGGGAAGGTCAACCCCTGCGCCAGCGACGCCGACGGCGAGCGGGCGCGTTGCAGGCCCAGCTCCTGCATCGGCGCGTCCAGCTTCTCGCCCCAGTCGTTGAAGTCGCCGGCGACCACCAGCAGCTCGTCGCGCGGCACCGTGGCCGCCAGGAAGTCGGCCAGGCGCTGCACCTGGCGGACCCGGCTGCGGTGCGCCAGGCCGAAGTGCACCACCACCGCATGCAGCGGCTGGTCGTTCCAGCGCACCGGCACGTGCAGCAGGCCGCGCTGCTCGAAGCGGTGGTCGCTGACGTCGTGGTGCCCGATCTCGCCCAGCGGCCAGCGCGACAGCAGCGCGTTGCCGTGCTCGCCATGTCGCGTGAAGGCATTGGTGCGGTAGGCCACGTCGTAGCCCTCGGGGGCGAGAAACTCCGCCTGGCCACCGTCCGGCCAGCCGAACCAGGTGCGCTGAAAGTGGCGCTCCTCGCGCTTGTGGAACAGGCGCACCTCCTGCAGGAACACCAGGTCGGCGTCCAGCGCCTCCACGCCCAGGCCCAGGTTGTGGATCTCCAGCCGCTTGCGCGGCCCGACGCCCCGCACGCCCTTGTGGATGTTGTAGGTGGCCACGCGCAAGGTCGCCAGGTCGAGCTGCGCGGAAGCGGCGAAGCCGGGGGACGCGTAGGGGTTCATGGCGCCGGCGCGAAGTGCGGCAGCTGCAGGATGGCTTCGGCGTTGCTGGGCGAGAAGCAGCGGTCTGCCGCCTCGCGCCACGGCCACCAGGCGAAGCGCAGGTGTTCGCGCGGGTTCAGGCGCACCGGCGTGCCCGCGGGCACGGTCAGCCCGAACACGTGCTCGGTGTTGTGCGTCACGCCCGGCGCATAGCGGTGGCGCCACACCGGATAGATCTCGTAGACATTGCGCAGCCCCCAGTCGCGCAGCGCCGCGGCCGGCACGCCGGCGCTGCCGATGCGGATGCCGGTCTCTTCTTCGACCTCGCGCACGCAGGTGCGCGTCAGGGCCTCGTCCGGCGTGTCCTTGGAGCCGGTCACGCTCTGCCAGTAGCCGGGCTTGTCGGCGCGCTCGATGAGCAACACCTGCCGGTCCGGCGTGTGGATGACGACGAGCACCGACTCGGGGATCTTCGGCGGCCGCGGGCGCACATCGTCGCTCATGCCGCGCAGCATAGCGCGCCGATTCAGTGTCTTGCGCCGAGCCGGCCGATGGCGTGGTACTCGATGCCGAAGGATTCGACGGTGGCCGGCGCGAACATGTTGCGCCCGTCGAAGACCACCGGCTGCCGCAAGGTCGACCGGATGTGGGCGAAGTCGGGGCTGCGGAATTCCTTCCACTCGGTGACGATGACCAGCGCATCGGCGCCCTGCAGCGCCGCGCGGGCGCTGTCGGCGAAGCTCAGGCGCGCCCGTTCGCCGAACACGCGCCGCGCCTCGTGCAGGGCGATCGGGTCGTAGGCGCGCACGCTGGCACCGCGCGCCAGCAGTTCGTCGACGACCACGCGGCTGGGCGCTTCGCGCATGTCGTCGGTGTTGGGCTTGAAGGCCAGCCCCCACAGCGCGAAGCACCGGCCGGACAGGTCCTCGCCGAAGCGGCGCACGATCTTGTCGATGAGCACGCGCTTCTGCGCCTCGTTGGCGCTTTCCACGGCGCGCAGCACCTGCAGGCCGCGGCCGGCTTCGTCGGCGGTGTGGATCAGCGCCTTCACGTCCTTGGGGAAGCAGGAGCCGCCGTAGCCGCAGCCGGCGTAGAGGAAGCCGAAGCCGATGCGCGGGTCGCTGCCTATCCCTAGGCGCACCTGCTCGATGTCGGCGCCGACACGCTCGGCCAGCAGCGCCAGCTCGTTCATGAAGGAGATGCGCGTGGCCAGCATGGCGTTGGCCGCGTACTTGGTGAGCTCGGCCGAGCGCACGTCCATCACCACCAGCTTGTCGTGGTTGCGCTGGAAGGGTGCGTACAGGTCGCGCATGACACGGATCGCGCGCTCGTCGTCGGCACCGACGACGATGCGGTCGGGGCGCATGAAGTCGTCGACCGCCGCGCCTTCCTTCAGGAACTCGGGGTTCGACACGACGGCGAAGTCGATGGCCGCGCCGCGCTCGGCCAGCGCCGCGGCGATGGCGCCGCGCACCTGGTCGGCGGTACCCACCGGCACCGTGCTCTTGTCGACCACCACCTTGTAGCCGTCCATGTGCCGGCCGATGTTGCGCGCCGCCGCCAGCACGTACTGCAGGTCGGCCGAGCCGTCCTCGTCCGGCGGCGTGCCGACGGCGATGAATTGCAGCATGCCATGCGCCACGGCATGCGCCACGTCGGTGGTGAAGCTCAGCCGCCCGGCGGCGACGTTGCGCGCCACCACCTGGTCCAGGCCGGGTTCGTGGATCGGGATGCCGCCGCCCTGCAGCATGGCGATCTTGGCCGCGTCGACATCCAGGCAGACCACGTCGTTGCCCATCTCGGCCAGGCAGGCGCCGGACACCAGCCCCACGTAGCCCGTACCCACCACCGTGACTTTCATTCGACGCTCCTCATTCCTTGAGCAGCTTCATCAGGTACTGCCCGTAGCCGTTCTTCAGGTACGGCGCGGCCAGCTGTTCCAGCCGGGCCGCGTCGATCCAGCCGGAACGGTAGGCGATCTCTTCCGGGCAGGCCACCTTCAGGCCCTGGCGCCGCTCGAGCGTGGCGATGAACTGGCCGGCTTCGAGCAGGCTGTCGTGCGTGCCAGTGTCGAGCCACGCATAGCCGCGCGTCATGATTTTCACATCCAGCTGCCCCCGCGCCAGGTACCGCGCGTTCAGGTCGGTGATCTCCAGCTCGCCGCGCGCGCTGGGCTTCAGCCCGGCCGCCAGGTCGCAGACCTGTGCGTCGTAGAAGTACAGACCCGTGACCGCGTACTGGCTGCGCGGCGACTTGGGCTTCTCCTCGATGCTCAGCGCGCGATAGCCCGCGTCGAACTCGACCACCCCGTAGCGCTCGGGGTCCTGCACGTGATAGGCGAAGACGGTGGCACCCGAAGCCTTGGCCGCGGCTTCGCGCAGCAGCCTGGCCAGTTCGTGGCCGTAGAAGATGTTGTCGCCCAGCACCAGCGCGCTGGGCTGCTGCCCGACGAAGCTGCGGCCCAGGATGAAGGCCTGCGCCAGGCCGTCCGGACTGGGCTGCACGCAGTAGCTGAGGTTCAGCCCCCAGCGCGTGCCGTCGCCCAGCAGTTCGGCGAAACGCGGCGTGTCCTGCGGCGTGCTGATGACCAGGATGTCGCGGATGCCGGCCAGCATCAGCGTGCTCAACGGGTAGTAGACCATCGGCTTGTCGTACACCGGCAGCAGCTGCTTGCTCACGGCCAGCGTGGCCGGATGCAGCCGCGTGCCCGATCCGCCCGCGAGGATGATGCCCCGGCGCGTCATCGCGCGGACCCCGTGTAGTGCTGGGCGACCCAGTCCCGATAGCTGCCGCTTTGCACGCGCTGCACCCAGGCATCGTTCTGCAGATACCACTGCACGGTCTTGCGGATGCCGCTCTCGAAGCTTTCCGCGGGGCGCCAGCCGAGCTCGCGCTCGATCTTGCGGGCGTCGATCGCATAGCGGCGGTCGTGCCCGGGGCGGTCGGTGACAAACTGGATCAGCCGCCGATGCGGCCCCGCCGGGTCGGGACGCAGTTCATCGAGCAACGCACAGATCGCCTCGACGATCTCGCGGTTGGTGCGCTCGTTCCAGCCGCCGACGTTGTAGGTCTGGCCGGGCTGGCCGCGCTCCAGCACCAGGCGGATGGCGCTGCAGTGGTCCTTGACGTAAAGCCAGTCGCGCACGTTCAGCCCGTCGCCGTAGATCGGCAGCGCCTTGCCCGCCAGCGCGTTGACGATCATCAGCGGGATCAGCTTCTCGGGGAAATGGAAGGGGCCGTAGTTGTTGGAACAGTTCGTCGTCAGCACCGGCAGGCCATAGGTATGGTGCCAGGCGCGCACCAGATGGTCGCTGGCCGCCTTGCTGGCCGAATACGGGCTGTTCGGCTGGTACAGATGCGTCTCGGTGAAGGCCGGCGCGTCGGGCGCGAGGCTGCCATAGACCTCGTCGGTGGAGACGTGATGGAAGCGGAAGGCCGCCTTGGCGCCGTCGTCCAGCCCATTCCAGTAGCCGCGCGCCGCCTCCAGCAGCGTGAAGCTGCCTTCCACGTTGGTGCGGATGAAGGCCGCCGGGCCGTGGATGCTGCGGTCGACGTGGCTCTCGGCGGCAAAATGCAGCAGCGCACGCGGCCGGTACTCGGCCAGCAGCCGGTCGAGCAGCGCGCGGTCGCGGATGTCGCCGTGCACGAACACATGGCGCGCATCGCCGTCGAGCGCCGCCAGGTTCTCCATGTTGCCGGCATAGGTCAGCGCATCGAGGTTCAGCAGCGGCTCGTCGTGACTGGCCAGCCAGTCCAGGACGAAATTGCTGCCGATGAAGCCGGCGCCGCCGGTGACGAGGATCATGAGGTCTGCGTGTCAGTTGTGCGTGGCCACGCCGATCGCGCGGCCGCCGCGGACCCGGACTTGCCGGTCCGCCAGCCGTACGCGCCAAGGAAGGCGCGCCAGGCGCGTAAGGCCGGGGGTCATCTCACCCGCGGCCATAGTGGTCTTCGAAGCGCACGATGTCGTCTTCGCCCAGGTAGCTGCCGGACTGCACCTCGATGATCTCCAGCGGCACCTTGCCCGGATTGGCCAGCCGGTGCACCTGGCCCAGCGGGATGTAGGTGCTCTGGTTCTCGCTGAGCAGCGTGACCTGGTCGCCGTTGGTCACCTCGGCCGTGCCGGAGACGACGATCCAGTGCTCGGCGCGGTGGTGGTGCTTTTGCAGGCTCAAGGACGCGCCGGGCTTGACCATGATGCGCTTGACCTGGAAGCGCGGGCCGGAGTCGATGCTGTCGTACCAGCCCCAGGGCCGGTGCACCTGGCGGTGCATCGTGGGCTCGCTGCGCCCGGCCTGCTGCAGTGTGCCGACGATGTGCTTGACGTCCTGGCTGCGCGAGCGGTCGGCCACCAGCACCGCGTCGGGCGTCTCGACGACGACCACGTCGCGCAGGCCGATGACGCCGACCAGGCGGCTGCCGGCATGCACCAGCGTGTCCTGCGTGTCGCTGAGCACGGCGTCGCCGCGGGTCACGTTGCCGGCGGCGTCCTTGCTGCCGACCTGCCACACCGCATCCCAGGCGCCCAGGTCGGACCAGCCCGCGTCCAGCGGCACCATGCGGATGTCGAAGTCCGCCGCGTCGGGGCATTTCTCCATCACCGCATAGTCCACCGACTCGGCCGGGATGGCCTCGAAGGCAGCGCGGTCCGGGCGCACGAAGCTGGCGTCGACGCTGCGTCCGTCCCAGGCGGCGCGCGTGGCCGCCAGGATGTCGGGCCGGAAGCGGCCCAGGGCCTGCAGCCACACCGACGCACGCACCACGAACATGCCGCTGTTCCAGTAGTAGCCGCCTTCGTCGAGATAGCGCTGCGCCGTGGCGGGATCGGGCTTCTCGACGAAGCGCGCCACTTTCATCTCGCCCTGCGGGGCGGGTTCGCAACGGATGTAGCCGTAGCCGGTCTCCGGCCGGTCCGGCGCCACGCCGAGGATCACGAAGGCGCCGCCCGCGGCCGCACGCACCGCGCGCTGCAGCGAGGCGGTAAAGGCCTCCTCGTCGGCGATGCTCTGGTCGGCCGGCGTGACCACCAGCACCGGGTCGCGCCCTGGCTGCGTGCCGTGCAAGGCCGCCAGCGTCATCGCCGGCGCGGTGTTGCGCCCCACCGGCTCGAGCAGCACGCTGGTCGGGGGCAGCTTCAGCCCGCCCAGCTGGTCCAGCGCCAGGAAGCGATGCTCTTCGTTGCCGACCACGCACAGGCCGCTCACGCGGATGTCGGGGGCCGCCAGGGCCTGCAGGCGCAGCGCCGCCTGCTGGAACAGGCTGTGCTTGCCATGCAGCGCGAGAAACTGCTTGGGATAGCCAGAGCGCGACAAGGGCCACAGCCGCGTGCCGCTGCCGCCGGCAATGATGACGGGTAGAAGGTCGATCGGGGTCATCGAAGAAGTCTAGACGAGCGCTGGCGCGTCGTCGAAGCCGTGGGGGTTCATGCGCTGCCAGCGCCAGCTGTCGGCGCACATGCGGTCCAGGTCCAGCGCGGCGCGCCAGCCGAGCAGCTGTGCCGCCCGCGTCGGGTCGGCATAACAGGCGGCCACGTCGCCGGGGCGGCGCGGCACGACCTCGAAAGGGATCTCGCGGCCGCTGGCGCGCGCATAGGCGCGCACCACCTCGAGCACGCTGTAGCCGCGGCCGGTGCCCAGGTTGACGGTCAGCGATTGGCCGGCATCGACCAGGTGGCGCAGCGCCGCGACGTGGCCCTCGGCCAGGTCGCAGACATGGATGTAGTCGCGCACGCCGGTGCCGTCGGCGGTGTCGTAGTCGTCGCCGTAGATCTGCAGTTTGGCCAGGCGCCCGATGGCCACCTGGGCCACGTAGGGCATCAGGTTGTTCGGCGTGCCGCGCGGGTCCTCGCCGATCAGGCCGCTGTCGTGCGCGCCGACCGGGTTGAAGTAGCGCAGCGTGGCCACCGCCCACTGCGGGTCGCTGGCCACCAGGTCGCGCAGCAGCGTCTCGCCCATCAGCTTGGTCTGGCCGTAGGGGTTGGTGGCCGACAGCGCGGCGTCCTCGGCGATGGGCAGACGCTCGGGCACGCCGTAGACCGTCGCGCTGGAGCTGAACACCATGCGCCGGCAGCCGGCCGCCTGCATCACCTCGCACAGCTGGAACAGGCCGCCCAGGTTGTTGGCGTAGTAGTCCAGCGGCCGCGCCACCGATTCGCCGACCGACTTGCGGGCCGCAAAATGCACCACGGCCTCGGGCGCGTGGCGCTCGAAAAGCCGGTGCAACGCCGCCCGGTCGCGCACGTCGGCACGCTCGAACACCGGCACGGCGCCCGACAGGCGCTCGAGCCGCTTCAGCACCTCGGGCGAGCTGTTGGAGAAGTCGTCCAGGCCGACCACGGCCCAGCCCGCGGCCTGCAAAGCCAGCCAGGTGTGTGATGCGATGTAGCCGGTGGCGCCGGTCAGCAGCACGGTGCGCCGCTTCACTGTGCGGATCCTCCAGGGTGTTCGGGCTGCCGATGCTACCCGGCACCAGGCCGAGGCCGCGGATAGCGGTCCCTACAATCGCACGATGCTGCAAAGTCTGAACGCTCTGCTGGCGCCCGCGTTGATGGAGCGCCTGGTGCTGGTCATCAATCACGTGCTGGGGGCGGAGCCGGCGGCCACGCAGCGGCTGCGCGCGCACGACCAGCGCGTCATCGAACTGCAGATGCAGGGCTGGCCGTCGCTGCTGCCGGCACCTCCGACCCTGGCTTTCAGGATCACGCCGGCGGGCATGCTGGAATGGTGCGGCGGCGCGGCGGCGCCCGTGGCGGCAGACCTGAGCGTGCGCATCGACGCGGCCAACCCGCTGCTGCTGATGGCCCGCGCCATGTCCGGCGACAAGCCCGCGGTGGCCATCGACGGCGATGCCCAGCTGGCCGCCGACGTCAACTGGCTGCTGCAGAACCTGCGCTGGGACGTGGCGGCCGACCTGGAGCGGCTGTTCGGCCCGGCCGTGGCCTACCCGCTGCATCGCCTGGGCTCGGCGCTGGCGCAGGCCCTGCGCGGCGCGCTGCACAGCGCGCCCGGGTTGGCGCCGCGCACGCCGCCGCCGCCATGAGACGTTTCCTGCGGCTGGTGTTCATCGTGTACACCATGCTGCGCTTCGGGCTGGACGAGCTGGCACTGTCGGGCTTCAGGCAGCGCTGGGTGCGCGCCTTGTCGTGGACCGTGACACTGGGCCGGCGTTTCGACCAGCCCCGCGGCGTGCGCCTGCGCCTGGCGCTGGAGCGGCTGGGGCCGATCTTCGTCAAGTTCGGCCAGGTGCTGTCCACACGCCGCGACCTGCTGCCGCTGGACGTGGCCGACGAACTGGCCAAGCTGCAGGACCGCGTGCCGCCGATCCCGGCCGCGCAGGCCGCGGCGTTGGTGGAAAAGGCCTTCGGCCGGCCCGTCACCGAGCTCTTCGCCAGCTTCGATGCCGAGGCCGTGGCCAGCGCGTCCATCGCCCAGGTGCATTTCGCCACGATGCAGGACGGCCGCGAGGTGGCGGTGAAGGTGCTGCGCCCGGGCATGCTGGAGGTGATCGAGGACGACCTGACCCTGCTGCACACGCTGGCTCGCTGGGTGGAGCGCCTGAGCACGGACGGCAAGCGGCTGCGCCCACGCGAGGTGGTCGCGGAATTCGACACCTACCTGCATGACGAGCTGGACCTGGTGCGCGAGGCCGCCAACGCCGCGCAGCTGCGCCGCAACATGCAGGGGCTGGACCTGGTGCTGGTGCCGGAGATGATCTGGGACCTGTGCACCTCCACCGTCATCGTCATGGAGCGCATGTACGGCGTGCCGATCAGCCAGACGCAGCGGCTGCGCGACGCCGGCGTCGACCTGCGCAAGCTGGCGCGCGACGGCGTGACCATCTTCTTCACCCAGGTGTTCCGCGACGGCTACTTCCATGCCGACATGCACCCCGGCAACATCCAGGTGAGCACCGATGCGGCCACCTTCGGCCGCTACATCGCGCTGGACTTCGGCATCATCGGCACGCTCACCGAGTGGGACAAGGAATACCTGGCGCAGAACTTCATCGCCTTCTTCCGCCGCGACTACAAGCGCGTGGCCGAGTTGCACGTCGAGTCCGGCTGGGTGCCGCCGACCACCCGTGTCGATGCGCTGGAAAACGCCATCCGCGCGGTCTGCGAGCCGCATTTCGACCGGCCGCTGAAGGACATCTCGCTGGGCCAGGTGCTGATGCGGCTGTTCCAGACCTCGCGCCGCTTCAACGTCGAGATCCAGCCCCAGCTGGTGCTGCTGCAGAAGACACTGCTCAACATCGAAGGCCTGGGCCGGCAGCTCGACCCGGAGCTGGACCTGTGGAGCACGGCCAAACCCTTCCTGGAGCGCTGGATGAACCAGCAGGTCGGCTGGCAGGGGCTGCTGGACCGGCTGAAGAACGAGGCGCCGCGCTACGCCCAGCTGCTGCCCGAGCTGCCGCGACTGCTGCACCAGGCGCTGCAGGCGCCGGCGCAGTCGGCGGCCGAGTCCGCCGCGCTGACCGCGCTGCTGGGCGAGCAGCGGCGCACCAACCGGCTGCTGCAGGGACTGCTCTTCGGCGCGCTGGGCTTCGTGGCCGGCGTGCTGCTGGTGCGCGCGTGGCTGCACTGGTGGCCCGCCTGAGCCCCCCTACAAGGGGCGGGGATTCTATAATGATGGGTTTTGCATCTTCGATGCCGCCATGCCCATCTATGCCTACAAGTGCGAGTCCTGCGGCGCCCGTCAGGACGTGCTGCAGAAGATCTCCGACCCGGTGCTGAGCACCTGTCCGTCCTGCGGCGCACCCACGTTCGTCAAGCAGGTCACGGCAGCCGGGTTCCAGCTGAAGGGCTCGGGCTGGTACGTCACCGACTTCCGCGGCGGCGGTGCGCCCGCTGGCGACAAGGCTGAAAAGACCGACAAGACCGAGAAGACCGACGCCAAGCCGGCGGACGCGGCAGCAGCGCCGGCGGCCGCGCCCGCCCCTGCGCCGGCACCGGCACCGGCCCAGAAATCCGGGCCGTCGTCATCGGAAGCGGCGTGAAGAAATACCTGCTCACCGGCCTGCTGGTCTGGACGCCGCTGGCCATCACCGTCTGGGTGCTGACGTGGCTGCTGGGCGCGATGGACGGCCTGTTCGCGTGGCTGCTGTCGGCGCCGCAGGCGCTGCTGCCGCCCTCGGCGCACGCCAGCATCGAGCAGCTGCGGCACGTGCCGGGGCTGGGCGTGCTGGTCATGGGCCTGGGGCTGCTGCTGACCGGCATGTTCGCCACCAACATCTTCGGCCAGTGGTGGCTGCGCCAGTGGAACCGGCTGCTGCACAAGATCCCCATCGTGCGCTCGGTGTACAGCTCGGTGAAGCAGGTGTCGGACACGCTGTTCTCCAGCAACGGCAATGCGTTCCGCGAAGCCGTGCTGGTGCAGTACCCGCGCGAGGGCTCGTGGACCATCGCCTTCGTCACCGGCAAGCCGGGCGGCGAGGTGGCCCATCACCTGCCCGGCCCCTGCGTCAGCGTCTACGTGCCGACGACGCCCAACCCGACCTCGGGCTTCTTCCTGATGATGCCGCGCGCCGACGTGGTGCCGCTGGGCATGAGCGTGGACGAGGCGCTGAAGTACATCATTTCGATGGGCGTGGTCGCGCCGCCGCAGCGGGCACCCGCCGTGCAAGCGGCGCAGAGCCCCGGCCACTGACCGCGCGACGCCCTTGCCGGGCCGGACGCAGCGCCGGCACCACCCGCCGGCAGCACCGAACACTGGAGTTACTCCCATGAGAACCACTTACTGCGGCCTCGTCAGCGAAACGCTGCTGGGGCAGACCGTCACCCTGATGGGCTGGGCCCACCGGCGGCGCGACCACGGCGGCGTCATCTTCATCGACCTGCGCGACCGCGAAGGCCTGGTGCAGGTGGTCTGCGACCCCGACCGCGCCGCGACCTTCGCCACCGCCGAGGGCGTGCGCAACGAATACTGCCTGCGCGTGACCGGGCTGGTGCGCGCGCGCCCGGCGGGCACCGACAACGGCAACCTCACCAGCGGCAAGGTCGAGGTGCTGTGCCACGAGCTGGAGGTGCTCAACCCCAGCGTGTCGCCGCCCTTCCAGATCGACGACGAGAACCTGTCGGAGACGACGCGCCTGACGCACCGCGTGCTGGACCTGCGCCGCCCCACCATGCAGCGCAACCTGATGCTGCGCTACCGCGTGGCCATGGAGGTGCGCAAGTTCCTCGACGCCAACGGCTTCATCGACATCGAGACGCCGATGCTCACGCGCAGCACGCCCGAAGGCGCGCGCGACTACCTGGTGCCCAGCCGCGTGCACGACGGCATGTTCTTCGCGCTGCCGCAGAGCCCGCAGCTGTTCAAGCAGCTGCTGATGGTGGCCGGCTTCGACCGCTACTACCAGATCACCAAGTGCTTCCGCGACGAGGACCTGCGCGCCGACCGCCAGCCGGAGTTCACGCAGATCGACATCGAGACCTCCTTCCTCACCGAGGAGGAGATCCGCACGATGTTCGAGGGCATGATCCGCAGCGTCTTCCACCACGCCATCGGCGTGGAGCTGCCGCCCTTCCCGGTGATGAAGTACGCCGACGCGATGCGGCTGTACGGCTCGGACAAGCCCGACCTGCGCGTCAAGCTGCAGCTGACCGAGCTGACCGACGTGATGCGCGACGTGGAGTTCAAGGTCTTCTCCGGGCCGGCCACCCAGCCCGACGGCCGCGTGGTCGCGCTGCGCGTGCCGGGCGGCGCGGAGATGAGCCGCAGCGAGATCGACGCCTATACCGAGTTCGTCAAGATCTACGGCGCCCGGGGCCTGGCGTGGATCAAGGTCAACGACGTGGACAAGGGGCGCGAAGGGCTGCAGTCCCCGGTGGTGAAGAACCTGCACGACCAGGCGCTGACCGAGATCCTGGGTCGCACCGGCGCGGCCAACGGCGACCTGCTGTTCTTCGGCGCCGACAAGGCCAAGGTCGTCAACGACGCCATCGGCGCACTGCGCGTGAAGATCGGCCACAGCGACTTCGGCAAGGCCCGCGGCCTGGTGCAGGGCGACTGGGAACCGCTGTGGGTGGTCGACTTCCCGATGTTCGAGCACGACGAAGCCGCGGGACGCTGGAACGCCGTGCACCACCCCTTCACCGCGCCGAAGGACGGCCATGAGGACTGGCTGCAGACCGACCCCGGCCGCTGCGTGGCCAAGGCCTACGACGTGGTGCTCAACGGCATCGAGCTCGGCGGCGGCTCGGTGCGTATCCACCGCGAAGAGGTGCAGAGCAAGGTGTTCCGCGCGCTGAACATCGGCGCCGACGAGGCGCAGGCGAAGTTCGGCTTCCTGCTCGACGCGCTGCAGTACGGCGCGCCGCCGCACGGCGGCATCGCCATCGGCCTGGACCGCTTCGTCATGCTGATGACCGGCGCCGAGTCGCTGCGCGACGTCATCGCCTTCCCGAAGACGCAGCGCGCGCAATGCCTGCTCACCGGCGCCCCCAGCGCGGTCGACGAAGCGCAGCTGCGCGAGCTGCACATCCGGCTGCGCAACGCGCAGGCGCGCAGCGCCGGCTGAGCGCCGGTCAGCCGCGCGTCAGAGCCGCCAGGGCCGCACGCCGGCGGCCTGGAGCGCGGCCGGATCGTAGGCGCTCTTCACGTCGGCGAAGACGCCGCCGGGCACCAGCTTGCCGAGCAGCCGGCTCAGGCCAAGTTCGGCGTATTCCTTGTGCGACACGGCCGCCACGAGGGCCGACGCCTGCGGCAGCGCATCCCATGCGGTCAGGCCGATGCCGTATTCGTGCTCGCACTCGGCCGAATCGGCCAGCGGGTCGTGCACCAGCACGTTGGCGCCGAAGCTCTGCAGCTCGCGCACCACGTCGATGACCTTGCTGTTGCGGATGTCGGGGCAGTTTTCCTTGAAGGTCATGCCCAGCACGATCACCGGCGCGCCCTTGACCGGCAGGTCGTTGGCGATCATCTGCTTGACGGTCTGCTCGGCCACGTACTTGCCCATGCTGTCGTTGATGCGCCGGCCGGCCAGGATGACCTGCGGCGTGTAGCCCAGCATCTCGGCCTTGTGCGTCAGGTAGTACGGGTCGACGCCGATGCAGTGGCCGCCGACCAGCCCCGGGCGGAAGGGCAGGAAGTTCCACTTGGTGCCGGCCGCCTTCAGCACCTCGAGCGTGTCGATGCCGATGCGCTGGAAGATCAGCGACAGCTCGTTCATCAGCGCGATGTTCAGGTCGCGCTGCGTGTTCTCGATGACCTTGGCGGCCTCGGCCACCTTGATGCTGCTGGCCGGGTACACGCCGGCGGTGATGATCGCGCCGTACACCGAGGCCACGCGCTCCAGCGTCTCGGGCGAGTCGCCCGACACCACCTTGACGATCTTGGTGACCGTGCGCTCCTTGTCGCCGGGGTTGATGCGCTCGGGGCTGTAGCCAACGAAGAAGTCGCGCTTCCACTGCAGGCCCGAGTGCTTCTCGATGATCGGGATGCAGACCTCCTCGGTCGCGCCGGGGTAGACGGTCGACTCGAAGACCACCGTCGCGCCCTTCTTCAGATGTTTGCCGACGCTTTCCGAGGCCTTGACCAGCGGCGTGAAATCAGGCTGGTGGGCGTCGTCCACCGGCGTGGGCACGGCCACGACGATGAAGTCGGCGTGGCCGATGACCGACGGGTCGGTGCTGCAGCGCAGCCGCGTCGCGGCGCGCAGGTCTTCGCTGCTCACCTCACCGGTGGGGTCGACGTGGCGTGCATAGGCACTCACCTTGTCGGCCGCCAGGTCCAGGCCCAACGTATCGAACTTCTTGCCGAACTCCACGGCCAGCGGCAAACCCACGTAGCCCAGCCCGATTACAGCGATGGTCGTCATCTTCTTCGTATCCGCGTTGTGGGGTTCAGACCCCGAAATAGCTCCGATACCACTGCACGAAGTTCCCTACCCCTTCGCGCACCGGCGTGCCCGGCCTGAAACCGGTCCACTGCGCCAACTCGGAGACGTCGGCGAAGGTCGCCGGCACGTCGCCGTCCTGCATCGGCAGGAAGTTCTTGCGCGCCTGCTGTCCCAGCGCCTGCTCGATGGCTTCGATGAAGTCCATCAGTTCCACCGGGTCGCTGTTGCCGATGTTGAAGACGCGATAGGGCGCGTGGCTGCGCGCCGGATCCGGCTTCGCCGAATCGAAGGCCGGGTCGGCCGCCGCGGGGCGGTCGAGCACGCGCACCACGCCTTCGGCGATGTCGTCGATGTAGGTGAAGTCGCGCACCATGCGGCCATGGTTGAACACGTCGATCTGCCGGCCTTCCAGGATGGCCTGCGTGAACAGGAACAAGGCCATGTCCGGCCGGCCCCAGGGGCCGTAGACGGTGAAGAAGCGCAGCCCGGTCGTCGGCAGCCCGAACAGGTGGCTGTAGGTGTGCGCCATCAGCTCGTTGGCCTTCTTCGTGGCCGCGTACATGCTGACCGGATGGTCGATGTTGTCGTGCTCGGAGAACGGCATCTTCGTGTTGCCGCCGTACACGCTGGAGCTGGACGCATACACCAGGTGCCCGACGCCGCCATGCCGGCAACCTTCGAGGATGTTGGTGAAGCCTACGACATTGCTGTCGATGTACGCCTGGGGGTTCTGCAGCGAGTAGCGCACGCCGGCCTGCGCCGCCAGGTGCACCACCCGGTCGAACTTGTGCTCGGCAAACAGCGCCTCCATGGCCGGCCGATCGGCCACGTCCATGTGCACGAAGCGGAAGCCTGCGGCCGGCGTCAGCCGCACCAGGCGGTCCCGCTTGAGTTGGGGGCTGTAATAGTCGTTGAGGTTGTCCAGACCGACGACCGTCTCGCCGCGCGCCAGCAGCAATTGCGAGACATGCATGCCGATGAAACCGGCCGCACCTGTGACCAGGATCTTCATGGGTGAGTGGGGGGCGACGTGCGCCACTGAAAGGGATCGGCGCGATTATCGGCGATGGATACGCGCTGCATCCGCGTCAAACGCCACGCTCCGGACCACTGCGCGCAGCGGCGCCGCGCGCCGCCTGCATCACTTCTGCGCCGCGGACGCCGTCTCCGACGTCTCGGGCGCGGCGAGCGCAGGCGCGCTGCCCGCGGCGGCGGCGCCCTCGGCGAACTTGCCCACGTATTCGATGCGCGCTGCGGCGCGCAGCGCCTTGAGGTCGCTGGCCACCAGTTCGCGCTTGCGCGCGTTGAGGATGAACTGCTCGATGGCCGGCGTGGCCTTGTCCAGCGCGATCGGCTGCGAGCGCGAGCCCAGCAGGGCCACCAGCAGCGCGCCATTCGGCGTTGCGTTCAGCACGGCCTGCCCGTCCTGCATCGCGGAGACCATGCCCACGCTGGCCAGCGGCAACTGCTCCGCGGCGCGCACCGCCTGGTTGCCGGCGAAGCGGTAGTCGTTGGCCTTCAGGTAGTCGACGAATTCGCCGACGTTCTTCACGCTGGCCATCTTCGCGCGCAGTTGCGCCACCTGCTCGGGAGTGGCCTCGATGGCGATCTCCTGCAGGCTGTAGATGCGGCGCTCCTTGAAGAGCGCCGGGTTCGCCTCGTAGTACTTGGCCACCTCCTCGGCGGTGGGTTTGGCCGCCGCCTCGCCGGCTTTCTCCACGTAGGCCCGCGCCAGCACCTCGCGCCGCGCCGCATCCAACTGCTGCACGACCCGCGGGTCGCTGTCCAGCTTCAGTTCGGTGGCCTTCTGCACCGCCAGCTCCTGGTCGATCAGCCGATCCAGGATCTGCCGGGACGCCGCTTCGGCCTGCTCCGGCTTCAACCCGCGCTGCTGCTGCAGCACGTAGTTGATCTGCTGGACGGTGATGTCTTCCTTGTTGACCTTCGCCGCAGGCTGCGCGCCTTCCATGCCCTTCTTCTGTTCGCAGCCGCCCAGCAACAGGCCGGCCGCCAGCACCACGGCCACGCAAACGCGGGATCGAGACATCGAGATCTGCATGGGTTCGCGCTCCGGCCGTGGCTTCGACGGGCGGCAGTGTAAGCGCGCAGTCCGGCGTCAGCCCGCCGGGCCGCTCAGCACTTCACGCCGACGTGCAGCGCCACCACGCCCGCCGTGAGGTTGTGCACGTCCACATGGCCGAAACCGGCGGCCTGCATCATCGCCTTCAGCTCCTGCTGCGACGGATGCATGCGAATCGACTCGGCCAGGTAGCGATAGCTGTCGGCATCGCCCGTCACCCAGCGGCCCAGGCGCGGCAGCACATTGAAGGAGTACCAGTCGTAGGGCTTGCGCAGCGGCTCGGCCACGCGCGAGAACTCCAGCACCAGCAGCCGGCCGCCCGGCCGCAGCACGCGGCACATCTCGGCCAGCGCACGGTCCTTGTGGGTCATGTTGCGCAGCCCGAAGGCGACGCTGGCCAGGTCGAAACTGCCGGAGGCGAAGGGCAGGCGCTCGGCGTCGCAGACGATGCTGGGCAGCACCAGCCCGTCGTCCAGCAGCCGGTCGCGCCCGGTGCGCAGCATGGCTTCGTTGATGTCGGTGTGCACCACCGTGCCGCTGGCGCCCACGCGGCGGGCGAAGGCGCGGGTCAGGTCGCCGGTGCCGGCCGCAATGTCCAGCACCTTGTCGCCGGCACGCACGTTGGCCACGGCCACCGCATAGGCCTTCCAGGCGCGATGCGCGCCCAGCGACATCAGGTCGTTCATCAGGTCGTACTTCGACGCGACCGAATCGAACACGCCGCGCACGCGCTGGGCCTTGTCGGATTCGTCGACCGGCGTGAAGCCGAAATGGGTCTGGCTCATCGGCGGACCTTCAGTGCTTGCCGCAGCCCGCGCCGGCCGCCACTGGCATCGGCGCGTCGCGCTCGACGCCGGCGGCGGCCAGGCGTTCCTCGTAGCGCCGCCACAGTTCGGCCTGCTGCTTGCCCAGGTGGTACAGGTAGTCCCAGGAGAAGATGCCGCTGTCGTGCCCGTCCGAGAAGCGCGGCTGCACGGCGTAGTGGCCCACCGTCTGCAGCGACTCGATCTGCACCTCGCGCTTGCCGGTCTGCAGCACCTCCTGCCCGGGGCCGTGGCCCTGCACTTCGGCCGACGGCGAGTACACGCGCAGCAGCTCGAAGGGCAGGCGGAACGAGCTGCCGTCGTCGAAGCCGACCTCCAGCACGCGCGAGGCCTGGTGCAGCGTCAGCGCGGTCGGCTTGGGGGTGTCGGGTTGCAGTCCGGCCATGTCGGGCAGTGTAGTTCTAGACGAGCACGCGCTCGATGCCGCCCCGGTTGGCGTCGGCCACGTAGCGCGGCAGCCAGTCCGGGCCGAGTATCTTGTGGGCCATCTCGACGACGATGTAGTCGGCCTCGAGCAGGCCATTGGACAGGTCCTCGCCGTAGCGGCTCAGGCCCTGCAGGCAGCTGGGGCAGGAGGTCAGGATCTTTACCGGCCCGCTGGTGCCCACGCTGCCGGTGGCGCGCAGCGCGGCCTCGTCCTTGCGCAGTTCCTCTTCCTTGCGGAAGCGCACCTGGGTGGAGATATCCGGCCGCGTCACGCCCAAGGTGCCGCTTTCGCCGCAGCAGCGCGCGCTCTGCAGCACCTGCGGGCCGACCAGCGCCTTCACCGTCTTCAACGGCTCCTGCAGCTTCATCGGGCTGTGGCACGGGTCGTGGTACAGGTAGCCGCCGTCGCCGTCGAGCTTGATGCCCTTCTCCAGCAGGTACTCATGGATGTCGATGATGCGGCAGCCCGGGAAGATGTCCTCGAACTTGTAGCCCTGCAGCTGGTCGTAGCAGGTGCCGCAGCTGACCACCACGGTCTTGATGTCCAGGTAGTTCAGCGTGTTGGCCACGCGGTGGAACAGCACCCGGTTGTCGGTGATCATGCGCTCGGCCTTGTCGTACTGGCCCGAGCCGCGCTGCGGGTAGCCGCAGCACAGGTAGCCCGGCGGCAGCACCGTCTGCACGCCCGCATGCCACAGCATCGCCTGCGTCGCCAGGCCCACCTGGCTGAACAGCCGCTCCGAGCCGCAGCCGGGGAAGTAGAACACCGCCTCGCTCTCGGCCGTGGTCGCCGCCGGGTTGCGGATGATGGGCACGTAGTCCCGGTCTTCGATGTCCAGCAGCGCGCGCGCGGTCTTCTTCGGCAGGCCGCCCGGCATCTTCTTGTTGATGAAGTGGATCACCTGTTCCTTCACCGGCGCGGGCCCCAGCGTCGCCGGCGGCGCCGCCGTCTGCTTGCGCGCCAGCCGCTTGAACAGGTCGTTGGCGATGCGCTGCGCCTTGAAGCCCAGGCCGACCATGCCGGCGCGCACGGTCTTGATGATGCGCGGGTCGGTGGCGTTGAGGAAGAACATCGCCGCCGCATTGCCCGGCCTGAAGCTCTTGCGCCCCATCTTGCGCAACAGGTTGCGCATGTTCATCGTCACGTCGCCGAAGTCGATCTTCACCGGGCACGGCGACAGGCACTTGTGGCACACCGTGCAGTGGTCGGCCACGTCCTCGAAGTCCTCCCAGTGCGCCAGGCTGACGCCGCGGCGCGTCTGCTCCTCGTAGAGGAAAGCCTCGATGAGCAGCGACGTCGCCAGGATCTTGTTGCGCGGGCTGTACAGCAGGTTGGCACGCGGCACGTGCGTGGCGCACACCGGCTTGCACTTGCCGCAGCGCAGGCAGTCCTTGACGCTGTCGCTGATGGCGCCGATGTCGCTCTGCTGCATGATCAGCGATTCGTGGCCCATCAGCCCGAAGCTGGGCGTGTAGGCCGCGCTCAGGTCCGCGGGCCGCACATCGCCGCCGAAGCTGGCGCCCGGCCGGGCACCAGGCCGCCCCAAGCCCGGCGCGCCCCCTTGGGGGGCCGGCATCGCTGGCGATGCCTGGGGCGCCCGGATGAGCTTGCCCTTGTTGAAGCGTCCCTCGGGGTCGATACGCGCCTTGTAGTCCGCGAAGGGCTGCAGCTCGGCGTCGCTCAGGAACTCGAGCTTGGTGATGCCGATGCCGTGTTCGCCGCTGATCACGCCGTCCAGCCGGCGCGCCAACGCCATGATGCGCGCCACCGTCTCGTGCGCCGTCTGCAGCATCGCGTAGTGGTCGCTGTTGACGGGGATGTTGGTGTGCACGTTGCCGTCGCCGGCATGCATGTGCAGCGCCACCCAGACCCGCCCGCGCAGCACCTCCTGGTGGATGCGCTTGCATTCGCGCACGATCGGCTCGAAAGGCGCCCCGGAGAACAGCGCCTGCAGGGGGCTTAGGATCTGCGTCTTCCACGAGGCGCGCAGCGTCTTGTCCTGCAGCATCGCGAACAGCGTGCGGCCCGGTTGGCCAGGTTCGTCCGGCTGCACCACGTCCAGCTGCGCCAGCCAGAACTGCCACAGCTCGCGCACCTCGCGCAGCAGCTGCAGCACCTGCTGCACCCGGTCTTCCAGCAGCTCGGCGCTGGGCAGCGCCACCGCCTCGTCGGCCTTGCCCAGCGGCAGGTCGCCGCGGCTGAAGAAGGCCTCCAGCGCCTCGGCCAGCTCGATCTTGTTGCGCAGGCTCAGCTCGACGTTCAGGCGCTCGATGCCCTCGGTGTACTCGCCCATGCGCGGCAGCGGGATGACCACGTCCTCGTTGACCTTGAAGGCGTTGGTGTGCCGCGCGATGGCCGCGGTACACTTGCGGTCCAGCCAGAACTTCTTGCGCGCCTCGGCGCTGACGGCGACGAAGCCCTCGGCGCCGCGCGAGTTGGCGATGCGCACCACCTCGCTGGTGGCCCGCGCCACGGCATCGGGGTCGTCGCCGACGATGTCGCCGAACAGCGCCATCTTCGGCAGCCCGCCGCGCTTGCTCTTGGTGCTGTAGCCCACCGCGCGCAGGTAGCGGTCGTCCAGGTGCTCCAGCCCGGCCAGGATGGCGCCGCCGCGGGCGGTCTCGGCGAACAGGTAGTCCTTGATCTCGACGATGCTCGGCACGGCGTCCTTCGGGTTGCCGAAAAACTCCAGGCACACCGTGCGGGTATGCGCCGGCATGCGGTGCAGCAGCCAGCGCGCGCTGGTGATCAGGCCGTCGCAGCCTTCCTTCTGGATGCCCGGCAGGCCGGCCAGGAACTTGTCGGTGACGTCCTTGCCCAGCCCTGCCTTGCGGAAGGTGGCGCCGGGAATCTCCAGTTGCTCGGTGCGCTCCAGCGTGCGCCCGTCGGCGGCGAAGTACTTCAGCTCGAAGCGCGCCAGCGCTGCATCGTGGATCTTGCCCAGGTTGTGGCCCAGCCGTGTCACTTCCAGCCACTTGGCCTCGGGCGTGACCATGCGCCAGCTGACCAGGTTGTCCAGCGCCGTGCCCCACAGCACCGCCTTCTTGCCGCCGGCATTCATGGCGATGTTGCCGCCGATGCAGCTGGCCTCCGCCGACGTGGGGTCGACGGCGAACACCAGGCCGGCGCGCTCGGCGGCATCGGCCACGCGCTGCGTCACCACGCCGGCGCCGGTGTGGATGGTCGCCACCTCGCGGTCGACGCCGGGCAGGCGCTGCCATTCGACCTCGCCCAGGGCTTCGAGCTTCTCGGTATTGATGACCGCGCTCTGCCAGGTCAGCGGCACGGCGCTGCCGGTGTAGCCGGTGCCGCCGCCGCGCGGGATGATGGTCAGCCCGAGCTCGATGCAGCCCTGCACCAGCGCCGCCATCTCGGCCTCGGTGTCCGGCGTCAGCACGACGAAGGGGTACTCGACGCGCCAGTCGGTGGCGTCGGTGACGTGCGACACGCGCGACAGGCCGTCGAACTTGAGGTTGTCCTTGGCAGTGACGCGGCCCAGCACGCGGCGCGTCGCCTTGCGCAGGTCCCACACGCGGCGGAACTGCGCGGCAAAGGCCTCGACCGCGTCGCGCGCGGCCTGCAACAGTTCGCCGACCAGCGCATCGCGCTCGGCATCGGCCGCCGCATCGCGGCGGCGCTCGACCTCGTTCAAGCGGTGGTGCAGCGCGTCGACCAACATCTGCCGGCGCTTGGGGTTGTCCAGCAGGTCGTCTTCGAGGTACGGGTTGCGCTGCACCACCCAGATGTCGCCCAGCACTTCGTAGAGCATGCGCGCCGAGCGGCCGGTGCGCCGTTCCTGCCGCAGCAGGGTCAGCAGCTCCCAGGCCCGCGCGCCCAGCAGGCGCAGCACGATCTCCCGGTCGGAAAACGAGGTGTAGTTGTACGGAATCTCGCGCAGGCGCGGCGCGCCTTCCGCCTCACCGCGGGCGTGGTCCAGCGCGGGATCGAAGAGCTGCGGTGCGTTCATGGACTTCGTGACGGCGGCCAGGCCGCGGTGCAAACGCGGCATTATCGCAGTGCAGCATCGTTGGCACGCGCGGCGGGTTATCCCCGTAGCCGCAAGCGATGCAGGTATGAAAGAAACGCGGTTGTCACGCAAGACGGGCACAGTGCCCGGCCTGCAGCCTGCTGCGTCACGGAGGATTCATGAAACTGAAATCGCTTGCCTGGGCCCTGGGGGCCTGCTCGTTGTGGACCGCGCTGCCGGCGCAGGCGCAGACCGAGATCCAGTGGTGGCACTCGATGACCGCCGTCAACAACGAATGGGTCAACGACCTGGCCAAGCAGTTCAACGACAGCCAGAAGGCCTACAAGATCGTGCCCACCTACAAGGGCAGCTACACCGATTCCTTCACCGCCGCCATCGCCGCCTTCCGCGCCGGCCAGGCGCCGCACATCCTGCAGGTCTTCGAGGTCGGCACCGCGACGATGATGGCCAGCAAGGGCGCCAGCGTGCCGGTGGGCAAGGTGATGAAGGACGCCGGCTACAAGTTCGACCCGTCGGCCTACATCCCCGCGGTGGCCGGCTACTACACCGCGCCCAACGGCGAGATGCTGAGCTTCCCGTTCAACAGCTCGACCACCGTGTTCTACGTCAACAAAGACGCCTTCAAGGCCGCCGGCATCGATACCACCAAGCTGCCGGCCACCTGGTCCGACGTGGCCGCCGCCGCGGCCAAGCTGAAGGCCTCCGGCCACAAGTGCCCGCTGACCGTGGCCTGGCAGGGCTGGACGCAGTTGGAGAGCTTCTCCACCTGGCACAACACCGAGCTGGCGACCAAGAAGAACGGCCTGGCCGGCTGGGACGCGCGGCTGGTGGCGAATTCGCCGCTGCACGTGCGCCACATCGAGAATCTGGGCAACCTGGCCAAGCAGGGCATCTTCATCTACAAGGGCCGCGACAACATCCCCGAGGCGACCTTCGTCTCCGGCGAGTGCGCGATGATCACCACGTCCTCGGGCTTCTACGGCAACGTCAAGAAGAACGCCAAGTTCGACTTCGCGGTGACCACGCTGCCCTACTACGCCGACGTGCCGGGTGCGCCGCAGAACACGGTCATCGGCGGCGCCAGCCTGTGGGTCATGTCGGGCAAGAAGCCTGATGAATACAAGGGCGTCGCGGCCTTCTTCAACTTCCTGTCCAACCCCGAGGTGCAATCGGCCAGCCACAAGCGCACCGGCTACCTGCCGATCACCATGGCGGCCTACCAGCTGACCGACAAGTCGGGCTTCTACAAGGAGAACCCGGGCACCGACACCGCGGTGAACCAGATGATCCGCAAGGTCACCGACAAGTCGCGCGGCATCCGGCTGGGCAACTACGTGCAGATCCGCCGCATCGCCGACGAGGAACTCGAAGGCGTGTGGGCCGGCAAGAAGACCGCCAAGGAAGCGCTTGACGCCTATGTCAAGCGCGGCAACGAACTGCTCGAGCGCTTCGAGAAAGGCATCAAGTCCGGCTCCTGAGCGGCGCGCGCCATGGCGGCCGAGAAACGCGTCGTCTTCCGCTCGCGCTGGCTGCCCTGGGCGTTGCTGGCGCCGCAGGCGGCCATCATCGCGGTGTTCTTCTTCTGGCCCGCGGGCCAGGCGCTGGTGCAGTCGTTCCAGCAGTCCGACGCCTTCGGCACCTCGGTCGATTGGGTCGGGCTGGAGAACTTCCGCAACCTGTGGAACGACCCCACCTACCTGGCGTCGTTCTGGACCACCGCGGTGTTCTCGGTGCTGGTGGCCTCCATCGGCATCGGCCTGTCACTGTTCCTGGCGGTGTTCGCCGACCGCGTGATCAAGGGCGCCACCTTCTACCGCACGCTGCTGATCTGGCCCTATGCCGTGGCACCGGCCGTGGCCGGCGTGCTGTGGATGTTCATGTTCGCGCCCAGCGTCGGCATCCTGTCCTACGTGCTGCAGCAGGTCGGCATCGAGTGGAACTTCCTGCTCAACGGCACGCAGGCCATGGTGCTGATCGTCACCGCGGCGGTGTGGAAGCAGCTGTCCTACAACTTCCTGTTCTTCCTGGCCGGGCTGCAGGCGATCCCGAAGTCGCTGGTCGAAGCCGCGGCCATCGACGGCGCGCAGCCATGGCGGCGCTTCTGGACCATCCAGTTCCCGCTGCTGTCGCCGGTCACCTTCTTCCTGCTGGTCATCAACGTCGTCTACGCCTTCTTCGACACCTTCGCCATCGTCGATGCCTCCACCCAGGGCGGCCCCGGCAAGGACACCGCGATCCTGGTCTACAAGGTCTACTACGACGGCTTCAAGGCACTGGACCTGGGCGGCTCGGCGGCGCAGTCGGTGGTGCTGATCGTCATCGTGGTGGCGCTCACGGTGATCCAGTTCCGCTTCATCGAGAAGCGCGTCACCTACTAGATCCGCCATGGTCGAACGCCGCCCGCTGCTGACGCTGCTCGCCCACCTGGTGCTGGTGCTGGGCGTCATCGCCGTGGCGCTGCCGGTGTACATCACCTTCGTCGCCAGCACGCGCAGCAACGAGGACATCATCCACCCGCCGATGCCGATGACCCCGGGCAGCCACCTGGTGGAGAACTACCGCACGGTGCTGGACGGCACGCGCCAGGGCCAGGGCTCCAAGGCGCCGGTGGCGCGCATGATGTGGATCAGCCTGGTGTCGGCGCTGGTCATCGCCATCGGCAAGATCGTCATCTCGCTGCTCTCGGCCTTTGCGCTGGTCTACTTCCGCTTCCCGTTCCGGCAGGCCTGCTTCTGGGCCATCTTCGTCACCTTGATGCTGCCGGTGGAGGTGCGCATCCTGCCCACCTACAAGGTCGTCTCCGACCTGGGGATGCTGAACACCTACGCCGGGCTGACCGTGCCGCTGATCGCGTCGGCCACGGCCACCTTCTTGTTCCGCCAGTTCTTCATGACCGTGCCGGACGAGTTGGTGGAGGCCGCCCGCGTCGATGGCGCCGGGCCGATGCGCTTCTTCAAGGACGTGCTGGTGCCGCTGTCGTCGACGTCCATCGCGGCGCTGTTCGTCATCCAGTTCATCTACGGCTGGAACCAGTACCTGTGGCCGTTGCTGGTGACCACCGACGAGTCGATGTACCCGGTGGTCATCGGCATCAAGCGCATGATCTCCGGCGGCGACGCGCAGACCGAATGGAGCGCGGTGATGGCCACCGCGATGCTGGCGATGATCCCGCCGGCGATCGTCGTCATGCTGATGCAGAAGTGGTTCGTCAAGGGCCTCGTGGACAGCGAGAAATGACCCACCCCCTACGCGCTCCGCGCGCCCCCTCAAGGGGGCAACACCTGCGGCCCGGCAAAGCCGGTTCCGCGGTGTTCGCTCGATGCGCGCGCTTTTCACGACACATGGGTGGCGCCGGCGGCGCTGCTCTTCAATCCGAAATCCGATGAGCGCCATCTCGCTACGCAAGGTCGTCAAGCGCTACGGCCACGGCCCCAAGGCCAACCAGGTGATCCACGGCGTGAACGCCGAGATCGGCGATGGCGAGTTCGTCGTCATCGTCGGCCCCAGCGGCTGCGGCAAGAGCACCTTGCTGCGCATGGTGGCCGGGCTCGAAGAAATCAGCGAGGGCGACATCGCCATCGGCGGCCGCGTGGTCAACGAGATCGAGCCCAGCGCGCGCGACATCGCCATGGTCTTCCAGAACTACGCGCTCTATCCGCACATGAGCGTGTTCGACAACATGGCCTACGGGCTGAAGATCGCCAAGTTGCCGCCAGCGGAGATCCGGGCGCGCGTCGACAAGGCGGCGAAGATCCTCGAACTCGGCGCGCTGCTGCAGCGCAAGCCGCGCGAGCTGTCCGGCGGCCAGCGCCAGCGCGTGGCCATGGGGCGCGCCATCGTGCGCGAGCCGGCGGTGTTCCTGTTCGACGAACCGCTGTCCAACCTGGACGCCAAGCTGCGCGCGCAGACGCGGCTGGAGATCCAGAAGCTGCACCGCGAACTGGGCATCACCTCGCTGTTCGTCACGCACGACCAGGTCGAGGCGATGACCTTGGCACAGCGCATGGTGGTGATGAACGCTGGCCGCATGGAGCAGTTCGGCACGCCGGAGGAGGTCTACCAGCGGCCGGCCACCACCTTCGTCGCCGGCTTCATCGGCAGCCCGCCGATGAACCTGCTGCGCGGCCGGGCCGAGGGCCTGAGCTTCATCGTCGGCGGCCAGACGCTGCCCCTGCCGCAGCCGGCGCCGCGCCAGGGCGAGCTGATCCTCGGCCTGCGCCCGGAGCACGCCGCCTGGGGCAGCGGCGACTGGCAGCTGCAGGTGGACGTGGTGGAAACGCTGGGCGCCGAGCGGCTGGTCTACTGCCGCCTGGGCGAAGCGCTGTTCACCGTGCGCATCGACGGCACGCTGCCGGCCCCGCAGCCCGGCGACCGCGTGCCGCTGGGCGTGCGCGCCGAGCGGCTGCACTGGTTCGACGCCACCAACGGGCAGCGCATCGCATGAACGGCGGCTGGCCCTTGCCGCGGTGGATCGCCCACCGCGGCGCCGGCAAGCTGGCGCCGGAGAACACCTTGGCGGCATTCAGGCTGGGCGCGCAGCACGGCTACACGGCCTTCGAATGCGACGTGAAGCTCAGCGCCGACGGCGTGCCCTTCCTGCTGCACGACGCCACGCTGGAGCGCACCACCGACGCCACCGGCGAGGCCGGCGCACGCAGTTGGTCCGAGCTGTCGCGGCTGGATGCCGGCGGCTGGCATAGCGCGCCCTACGCCGGCGAGCCGCTGCCCAGCCTGCAGGCCATCGCCGGCTTCCTGCGCGCCAACGGCTATGCGCTGGACCTGGAGATCAAGCCCACGCCCGGCACCGAGGCACACACCGGTGCCGTGGTCGCGGCCGAGGTGCTGCGGCTGTGGCAGGGTCACGGACATGGACAACCCGCACCGATGCCCTTGCTGAGTTCGTTCCAGCCGGAGGCGCTGCGCGCCGCGCGCCAGGCCGCGCCGCAGCTGGGGCGCGCGCTGCTGCTGGACCGGCTGCCCGACGATCCGCTGGCACCGGCGCTGGCGCTGCAGTGCGTGGCGCTGATCACCGACCACCGGCTGATGGACGAGGCGCTGGTCCGCCGGCTGCATGGCGCCGGGCTGCGCGCGCTGGTCTATACCGTCAACGATGCGACGCGGGCTCAGGCCCTGCTGGACTTCGGCGTCGACGGCATCGTCACCGACGCGGTGGACCGGCTCGGCCCCTAGGCGTCTGGGCGGCGGACCTCGGCACCCGCGCCGAGATGGCCCAGGCTGCTAGCTGCGGTAGTCGGCGTTGATGCTGACGTAGTCGTGCGACAGGTCGCAGGTCCACACCGTGGCGCTGGCCGCGCCGCGGTGCAGGTCGACGCGCACGGTGATCTCCGCCTGCTTCATCACGCGCTGGCCCTGCTCTTCGGCATAGGCCGGATGGCGCCCGCCTTTGACGGCGACATGCACGTCGTCGAGGAACAGGTCGATCAGCGTCTGGTCCAGATCGTCGATGCCGGCATAGCCCACCGCCGCCAGGATGCGCCCCAGGTTGGGGTCGCTGGCGAAGAAGGCCGTCTTGACCAGCGGCGAATGCGCGATCGCATAGGCCACCTTGCGGCATTCGGCGACGTCGCGCCCGCCGTCCACCTGCACGGTGATGAACTTGGTGGCGCCTTCGCCGTCGCGCACGATGGCCTGCGCCAGCTGCTGCGCCACGTCGATCAGCGCGGCGCGCAAGGCGGCGCCGTCGCCGCTGTCCAGCTGCGTCACCGGCGCATGGCCCGCCTGGTGCGTGGCGATGAGCACGAAGGAGTCGTTGGTCGAGGTGTCGCCATCGATGGTGATGCGGTTGAAGGAGGCGTCGGCCGCCTCCTGCACCAGGCGCTGCATCAGCGCCGGGGCGATGGCCGCGTCGGTGGCCACGAAGCCCAGCATCGTCGCCATGTTCGGCCGGATCATGCCGGCGCCCTTGGAGATGCCGGTGATGTGGACCGTCTTGCCGCCGATCTGCAGCTGGCGCGACGCCGCCTTGGGCAAGGTGTCGGTGGTCATGATCGCCTCGGCGGCCAGCGCCCAGTGCGTCGGGCTGGCGTCGGCCAGTGCGGCCGGCAGCGCGGCCTCGATGCGCTCGTTGGGCAGCGTCTCCATGATCACGCCGGTGGAAAACGGCAGCACCTGCTGCGCATCAACCCCAAGCAGCTTGCCCAGCGCCGCACAGGTGGAACGCGCGCGGGCCAGCCCGTCGGCCCCGGTGCCGGCATTGGCATTGCCGGTGTTGACGAGGATCGCGCGGATGCCCTGCCCCGCGGCCAGGTGCTCGCGGCACAGCAGCACCGGCGCGGCGCAGAAGCGGTTGGCGGTGAACACGCCGGCGACGCTGCTGCCTTCGGCCAGCTTGACCACCGTCAGGTCGCGGCGGTTGGCCTTGCGCACGCCGGCCATGGCGATGCCGAGTTCGACGCCGCGCACCGCGTGCAGCGCGGCCGGGTCCGGGGCTTTCAGGTTGACGGGCATATCAGCTGTCCTTGGTGCCAAGCAGCACTTCTACGCACCCGCTGGACGCACCCAAGCGACCGCCGTGGATCCGGCCTTGCCGGCCCACCGGCGGCGCCCCTTTGAGGGGGGCGTGCGAAGCGCGCAGGGCGTGGTCCATCACGCGAGTTTGCCGTGGCAGTTCTTGTACTTCTTGCCGCTGCCGCAGGGGCAAGGCTCGTTGCGGCCGACCTTCGGCAGGCTGGCGACGGCCGCGCCGCCGGCCGCGGCGTCGGCATCGCTGCTGACGCTGCCGTCCTCGTTGGGGTGCGTGTAGGTGACGTTGCCCACGTGCGAGGCACGTGCCTCGATGGCTTCGGCCGCCTGCGCCACCTGTTCCTGCGTCTGGATGCGCACGGTCATCAACAGCCGCGTCACTTCCATCTTGACCACGTCGAGCAGCTGCGAGAACAGCTCGAAGGCCTCGCGCTTGTATTCCTGCTTCGGGTTCTTCTGCGCGTAGCCGCGCAGGTGGATGCCCTGGCGCAGGTAGTCCAGCGCCGCCAGGTGCTCGCGCCAGTGGCTGTCCATGCTCTGCAGCAGCACCATGCGCATGAAGGGCGTGAACTGCTCGGCGCCCACCTGCTCGAGCTTGCTCTTGAACAGCGCGTCGGCCGCGGCGACCACCTTGTCGACGATGTCCTCGTCGGTGATGCTGTCGCTGGCCTGCACCTCAGCCGCCAGCGGCAGCTCCAGCTGCCATTCGTCCCGGAGCGTCTTCTCCAGGCCGGCGATGTCCCACTGCTCCTCGACGCTCTGTTCGGGCACGTAGCTGCGCACCACCGAGGTCATCGCGCTGCGGCGCAGGTTGGCGATCTGCTCGTCCAGCGTCGTCGCCTCGAGGATCTCGTTGCGCTGCTGGTAGATGACCTTGCGCTGGTCGTTGGCGACGTCGTCGTATTCGAGCAGCTGCTTGCGGATGTCGAAGTTGCGCGCCTCGACCTTGCGCTGCGCGCCTTCGATGCTGCGGCTGACGATGCCGGCTTCGATCGCCTCGCCTTCGGGCATCTTCAGCCGGTCCATGATCGCGCGCACGCGGTCACCCGCGAAGATGCGCATCAGCGAATCGTCCAGGCTCAGGTAGAAGCGGCTCGCGCCGGGGTCGCCCTGACGGCCGGAGCGGCCGCGCAGCTGGTTGTCGATGCGCCGGCTCTCGTGGCGCTCGGTGGCGATGATGCGCAGCCCACCCTGCGCCTTGACCTGCTCGTGCAGGCCCTGCCACTCGTCCTTCAGCTGCTGGATGCGGCGCGCCTTGTCGTCGTTGGACAGCAGCTCGTCGATCTCGACCATCTGCTCCTGCTTCTCGACATTGCCGCCGAGCACGATGTCGGTGCCGCGCCCGGCCATGTTGGTGGCGATGGTGATGACACCCGGCCGGCCCGCCTGGGCCACGATCTCGGCCTCCTTGGCGTGCTGCTTGGCATTGAGCACCTGGTGTGGCAGCTTGGCCTTGCTCAGAAGGTCGGAAATGAGCTCGGAGTTCTCGATCGAGGTCGTGCCCACCAGCACCGGCTGGCCGCGCTGGTGGCAGTCGCGGATGTCGGCGATGACGGCGTCGTACTTTTCCTTCGTCGTCTTGTAGATCAGGTCGTTCTCGTCCTTGCGCACGGTCGGCCGGTTGGGCGGGATGACCACCGTCTCCAACCCGTAGATCTCCTGGAACTCGAAGGCCTCGGTATCGGCCGTGCCGGTCATGCCGGCCAGCTTGCCGTACATGCGGAAGTAGTTCTGGAAGGTGACCGAGGCCAGCGTCTGGTTCTCGTTCTGGATCTGCACGCCTTCCTTGGCCTCGACGGCCTGGTGCAGGCCGTCGGACCAGCGCCGTCCGGTCATCAGCCGGCCGGTGAATTCGTCGACGATGATGACTTCGCCGTTCTGCACCACGTAGTGCTGGTCGCGGTGGTACAGGTGGCGCGCGCGCAGCGCCGCGTACACATGGTGCATCAGCGAGATGTTGGCCGGGTCGTACAGGCTGGCGCCTTCGACCAGCAGGCCGGCTTCCGCCAGGATGCGCTCGGCGTTCTCGTGGCCGTCCTCGGTGAGGAACACCTGGTGGCTCTTTTCGTCGAGCGTGAAGTCACCCGGCTCGACCACACCTTCGCCGGTGCGTGGGTCGGCCTCGCCGATCTGCTGCTTCAGCTTCGGCACGACGGCGTTGATGCGCACGTACAGGTCGGTATGGTCTTCGGCCTGGCCGCTGATGATCAGCGGTGTGCGCGCCTCGTCGATGAGGATCGAGTCCACCTCGTCGACGATCGCGTAGTTGAGCCCGCGCGCGACACGCTCGCTCACTTCGTAGACCATGTTGTCGCGCAGGTAGTCGAAGCCGAACTCGTTGTTGGTGCCGTAGGTGACGTCGGCCAGGAAGGCCAGCTGCTTCTCCTCGCGCCCCATGCCGGGCACGTTGACGCCCACGCTCAGGCCCAGGAAGTTGTAGATGCGGCCCATCCATTCGGCGTCACGGCGCGCCAGGTAGTCGTTGACGGTGACCACGTGCACGCCCTTGCCGGCCAGCGCGTTCAGGTACACCGGCAGCGTGGCCGTCAGCGTCTTGCCTTCGCCAGTGCGCATCTCGGCGATCTTGCCTTCGTGCAGCGCGATGCCGCCGATCAGCTGCACGTCGAACTGGCGCATCTTCAGCACACGCTTGGTGGCCTCGCGCACGACGGCAAAGGCCTCCGGCAGCAGCTGGTCCAGCGTCTCGCCCTTGGCCAGGCGCTCGCGGAACTCGTCGGTCTTGGCACGCAGCGCCGCGTTGTCCAGCGCTTCCAGCGTCGGTTCCAGCGCATTGATCTGCTGCGCCGTGCGCCTATAGGCCTTCAGCAGGCGGTCATTGCGACTACCGAAAATCTGGGTCAGGATCTTTGGCAACATGCGGCATCACGAATGGGTGGGAAGCGGCGCTCTGCGCGGCCGGTCCGGGCACACGCCCTAAAGGCATCCGGGCGCTGCAGAGTCAGGTGGGCGCCATCTCGCCGGAATGCAAGGCCCACCGCACCGGAAAGGGCCGGCGAGTTTAGCATCCGCGCCCCGGCACGAGGCCGTCCGGCGCCGTGCACGACTGGGCGTCTCGCTAGACTCGGCACCGTGCGCGACCGCAAGATTTCCACCCCGTCGACCCCCGGCACCCTGGCCTTGGCCACGGCGCTGGACCAGAGCCAGCCGCTGGCACGCCTGCTGCAGCGGCTCAGCGAATCGCAGGCCCGCTTCGAGGCGGTGCAGGCGCAGCTGCCCGCGGCCTTGCGCGCCGCGGTCCGGCCGGGCCCGCTGGACGAGGCGGGCTGGACGCTGCTGGTGTCCAGCGGCGCGGCCGCCGCCAAGCTGCGCCAGTTGCTGCCCTCGCTGGAGACGGCGCTGCAGGCGGGCGGCTTCACGCCGCTGCCGATCCGCGTTCGCGTGCGCAGCGGCTGAGTCGCCACGCGCAGAGGTGGTGCCGGCTGTCCGAATCGAACGGACGACCTTCCGCTTACAAGGCGGGTGCTCTACCAGCTGAGCTAAGCCGGCACGCTGAAGACGGATTCTAGGTTTGCGCTACTTGACGCGCTTCAGCGAGGGCCGTGGGCCACTGGGCTCGGGGGGCTCATCGGGTGGCTCGCCGGCGGATGAGGCCGATTCCGCCTCGGTGCTGGCCAGCCGCAGGCCGCGCACGCTGCCGCCGGCAGGCGTCTGCGGCGCCTCCGGTGCGCTGCTGTCCGGCATCTGGCCCGAGGCCGTGGGAATGGGGAAGGCCATGCCCTGCCCGTTCTCGCGCGCATAGATGGCCACCACGTGATCGACCGGCACGACGATCTCGCGCGCCACGCCGCCGAAGCGTGCCTTGAACTCGATGAACTCGTTGCCCAGCTTCAGCGCGGTGGTCGCCTCGAAGCCGACGTTGAGCACGATTTCGTGGTTCTTCACGTACTCCATCGGCACCTGCACGCTGGCGTCGACGTACACCGCCACGTAGGGCGTGAAGCCGTTGTCGGTGCACCAGTCGTGCAGCGCGCGGATCAGGTACGGCCGCGTCGAGGTGCCCTGACCTTCGGAAGACGAGCCAGTCGTTGCCATGCCGAATCCTACAAAGCGGGCGCCGCGGAACCGGCTCTGCCGGGCCGCTGGCGAGCCTTGCAGGCCGCGCCGGGCGAGAACGCCCGGCCGCTCGCCAGGCACGAAAGGTCCGCCGGACCTCTCGTGTCCGGGCTCGCCCCCCCCGGGGGGGAGCGGCGAAGCCGCTTCGGGGGGGCGCGCATTCGCATTACTTGCGCATGACCTTCTCGGACGGCGTCAGCGCCTCGATGTAGGCCGGGCGCGAGAAGATGCGCTCGGCGTACTTCAGCAGCGGCAGCGCGTTCTTCGACAGGTCGATGCCGTAGTAGTCCAGCCGCCACAGCAGCGGCGCGATGGCCACGTCGAGCATCGAGAAGTCGTCGCCGAGCATGAACTTGTTCTTCAGGAAGATCGGCGCCAGCTGCGTTAGGCGGTCGCGGATCTGGCTGCGCGCCTTTTCCAGCTGCTTGTCGGTGGCCTTGACGCCGCGCGACTCGAGCAGGTTGACGTTGGAGAACAGCTCCTTCTCGAAATTGAACAGGAACAGCCGCACGCGCGCACGCGCCACCGGGTCGCCCGGCATCAGCTGCGGGTGCGGGAAGCGCTCGTCGATGTACTCGTTGATGATGTGCGACTCGTACAGGATCAGGTCGCGTTCGACGAGGATCGGCACCTCGTTGTACGGATTCATCAGCGCGATGTCTTCGGGCTTGGCGAACAGGTCGACGTCGCGGATCTCGAAGTCCATGCCCTTCTCGAACAGCACGAAGCGGCAGCGATGCGAGTACGGGCAGGTGGTTCCGGAATAAAGCACCATCATCGGGGTGGGCTCCTGTTCAGCAATGCGACCGGGCGGTCACGATCCATGGGGCCAAGAGGCCGATGCGCGGCGCGCGGGCGGGCACGGTGGCCGACCCGCGCCGATGCCGACGCAGCGGCCTACTTGATGTCTTTCCAGTAGGCGGCATTCAGCCGCCAGGCGATGAGCGTGAACAAGGCCAGGAACAGCAACACGAACACACCGAGGCGCACACGCTGGCTCTGGTGCGGCTCGGCCATCCATTGCATGAACGCCACCAGGTCGGCCACCGCCTCGTTGTACTCGGCGGTGCTCAGCTTGCCTTCGGTCAGCGGCTGGAAGCCCTTGAACACCGCATGCGTCTTCGCCGGATCATGCGGGTCTTTCTCGGTCTCGAACACCGCCCCCTGCTGGCCCTGCAGTTCCCACAGCACGTTGGGCATGGCCACGCTGGGGAACACCAGGTTGTTCCAGCCGGTGGCGGTGCCGCTGTCGCGGTAGAAGGTGCGCATGTAGGTGTACAGGTAGTCTGCACCGCTGCCGCCGTTGCCGGCGCGCGAGCGGGCGATCACCGTCAGGTCCGGCGGCGCCGCGCCGAAGAAGTCCTTGCCCTGCACCGGATCGAGCGTCACCGTCATCGTGTCGCCGACCTTCTTGCCGGCGAACATCAGGTTGTTCTTGATCTGCTCGTCGGTCAGCCCGATGTCGCGCATGCGGTTGTAGCGCATGTAGTTGGCCGAGTGGCAGTTCTGGCAGTAGTTGACGAACAGCCGGGCACCGTTCTGCAGCGCCGGCAGGTTGGTCACGCGCTCGGTGGGGAACTTGTCCAGTGGCGCGCCGCCGCCGGACGCCTGGGCCCCGGTCACGAGCCCCAGCACAAGGCAAAGGCCCAGAAGAAATCGCTTCGTCATGTTGGTTGTGCTCCGCCGGGCCGCTTCAGTGGGGGTGGAAGTTCACGCGCTCGGGCACCGGCTTGAAGGTGCCGATCCGGCTCCACCAGGGCATGAGCAGGAAGAAGCCGAAATAGAACAGGGTGCCGACCTGCGACACGATCGTGCCGATCTCGGACGGCGGCTTGATGCCCAGATAGCCGAGCACGAGGAAGTTGACGATGAAGATGGCATAGAGCCACTTGTTCCAGCCCGGGCGATAGCGGATCGAGCGCACCGGACTCTTGTCCAGCCAGGGCAGCGGGAACAGCACCATCACCGCCACGCCCATCACCACGACGCCCCAGAACTTGGCGTCGAAGACCTTCAGCAGCGCGATCACCACCAGCGCCGCCACCAGCACGGCGACCTTGCCCACGCCGGAAAGCTTGGCGCGCAGCACCGTCAGCACCGCGGCGATGGCGACGATGGCGACGAAGACGTTGACCATCTGGTCGGTCACCGCGCGCAGCATCGAATAGAAGGGCGTGAAGTACCACACCGGCGCGATGTGCGCAGGTGTCTTCAGCGGGTCGGCAGGGATGAAGTTGTTGTATTCGAGGAAGTAGCCGCCCATCTCCGGCGCGAAGAACAGGATCGCCGCGAAGATCACCAGGAACACACCGACGCCGATCAGGTCGTGCACGGTGTAGTACGGATGGAAGGCCACGCCATCCAGCGGGATCCCGGTCTTCGGATCCTTGTGCTTCTTGATGTCCACGCCGTCGGGGTTGTTGGAACCCACGTCGTGCAGGGTCAGCAGGTGGGCCACCACCAGGCCGATCAGCACCAGCGGCACGGCGATGACGTGGAAGGCGAAGAAGCGGTTCAGCGTGGCGTCGCCGACGACGTAGTCGCCGCGGATCAGCAGCGACAGGTCCGGGCCGATGAAGGGGATCGCCGCGAACAGGTTGATGATCACCTGCGCGCCCCAGTAGGACATCTGGCCCCACGGCAGCAGGTAGCCCATGAAGGCCTCGGCCATCAGGCACAGGAAGATGGCCACGCCGAAGATCCACACCAGCTCGCGCGGCTTCTGGTAGCTGCCGTAGATCAGCCCGCGCCACATGTGCAGGTAGACGACGATGAAGAAGGCGCTGGCCCCGGTGGAGTGCATGTAGCGGATCAGCCAGCCCCACGGCACGTCGCGCATGATGTACTCGACCGACTCGAAGGCCTTGGCCGCGTCGGGCTTGTAGTGCATCACCAGGAAGATGCCGGTGACGATCTGGATGACCAGCACCAGCATCGCCAGCGAGCCGAAGAAGTACCAGACGTTGAAGTTCTTCGGAGCGTAGTACTCCGACATGTGCTTCTTGTATTCGGTGAAGGCGGTCGGAAACCGGTTCTCCAGCCAGACCGTGGCCTGCGTCATCACCGACGCGCCGGCAGGAGCTTCCTTGAATTCAGCCATGGCTATCCCTGTGAAAACTTGCGTCCGTTCAGGCCTTGTCTTCGCCGATCAGCAGCAGCGTGTCGGACAGGTACATGTGGCGCGGCACCTCCAGATTGTCGGGCGCCGGCTTGTTCTTGAAGACACGCCCCGCCATGTCGAAGGTCGAGCCGTGGCAAGGGCAGAGGAAACCGCCCTTCCAGTCGTCCGGCAGCGAAGGCTGCGGCCCGGGCGTGAACTTGTCGGTGGGCGAGCAGCCCAGGTGCGAGCAGATGCCCACGCAGACGAACACCTCGGGCTTGATCGAGCGCGGCACGTTGCGCGCGTACTCGGGTGTCAGCTCCGACGGGTTGCGCTTGGAGAAGGGGTCGGCCAGCTGGTCGTCGAGCTTGGGCAGCGCAGCCACCTGTTCCTCGGTGCGACGCACGATCCACACCGGCTTGCCGCGCCATTCGACCGTCATCTTCTCGCCGGGGCGCAACGCGCTGATGTCGGCCTGCACCGGCGCACCGGCCGCCTTGGCGCGTTCCGACGGTGCGAAGCTGGCCACGAAGGGCACTGCCACCGCGGCTCCGCCGACTGCGCCGGCCCCGCAGGTTATCGCGATCCAGGTACGTCGGCCTGAATCGACTTTGGCCTCACTCATGCTTTCCTCTGCTCGAAGACGAAGTCCGGTCAACTCAAGATTCTATCCGAGCGCCCCGGGGCCCCCGCCGGCCTGCAGACCGGTTAGCCTCCCGCCCCGCCGCAGGGCCATGGGGGTCCTGGCACACAAGGGAGTACTGCAGCATGGGATTTGCGACCGAGTTCAAGGAATTCGCGCTCAAGGGCAACGTCATGGACCTGGCCGTGGGCGTGATCATCGGCGGCGCGTTCGGCAAGATCGTCGACTCGGTGGTCGGCGACCTGATCATGCCGCTGGTCGGCAAGGTGCTCGGCGGGCTGGACTTCAACAACTACTACATCCCTTTGGCCGGCCAGACCGCCACCAACCTGGCCGACGCCAAGAAGGCCGGTGCCGTCTTCGCGTACGGCAGCTTCATCACCGTGGCGCTGAACTTCGCCATCCTGGCCTTCATCATCTTCATCATGGTGCGGCAGATCAACAAGCTGCGGGCCTCGACCCCGCCGGCACCGGCGCCCGAGCCGGTGACCCCCGAGGACGTGGTGCTGCTGCGCGAGATTCGTGACGCATTGAAGAAATAGTGCACGCGGCCCGCGCCGCGGGCCCTCCAGTGGACGGATGGCATGCCGATGCATGTCCGATACCGATCCGTCCCATGAATCAGACGCCTGCCTCACGTCTGCCCCCGGCCATCGAGGCTGCCGTCCGGCGCGTCAAGCTGGACACCCGGCGCGCCGCCGAGCGCGCCGTGAACAGCCTGGGCGTGTCCGCGCTGGCCTCGGCCAACGTGTTCCAGCGCGAGCACATGCTGGGGGCACAGTTCGAGCTGAACCGCAAGCTGGCGGTCTTCTGCAACGGTTTCGACGACCGCCTGGACCAGCGCATCCAGCGCGAGGTGCTGCGCTCCACCGGCGGCCCGGCGGCGGCGCCGGCCGACACCAACTGGGACGCGCTGAGCCTGGTCGACAACAGCGAGGTGGAACTGCAGGTCAGCGCCGAGCGCTTCGGCCTGCAGATCGCACAGGAGTGCGAGGCCGAGGAGCGCGAGCTGGAGGGCCTGGTCGGCGCGGTGCTGCAGGGCCAGGACGAGACGCCGCGCAACCCGCTGCGGCCCGAGGTCATCGGCAACGCCATCATCCGCAGCATCGACGACGTGACCGACCGCAGCGAGTTGCGCAAGGTGCTGGTCGACGAGATGGGGCGCTCGATGGCCGCGGCGATGGCCGAGACCTACGGCGCGATCGTCGCCGAACTGCGCGCCGCGGGGCTGAAGCCGGCGCAGCCCAGCTTCCGCAGTTCGGAGCGCAGCGCCGGCTTCGGGCGCACCAGCTCCGGCTACGGCAGCTCCAGCCGGCCGGCCGGCCTGGACGACCCGTCGGCCGGCGGCCACGAGCCGCGCCGCAGCACGCGCAGCGGCTCGCTCGGCGCCAACACCGGCCCCGGCGGCTTCGGCTCCGGAGGCGGACGCGGCACGCCGATCGGGCAGGTCGACGCCGGGCTGATGACCCTCATCCGCCGCCTGGCCTTCACCGACATGGGCCCCGGACAGGACGCGGCGGATTCCGCATTCACCGCAGACGCCGGCTACGCGGCATCGCATGCGGGCACGTTCGACGGGGCCGGCCCGGCACGCGCGCTGCCGGCGGCGCCGAACCTGATCCGTGCGCACCGCGACGCGCTGCGCGAGGCCTCGACCGGATCGCTCGATCACATGGTGATCGACGTCATCGGCAGCCTGTTCGACCAGATCCTGTCGGACCCGAAGGTGCCGCCGCAGATGGCGCGGCAGATCGCGCGGCTGCAGTTGCCCGTGCTGCGCGCGGCGCTCGGCGACTCGAGCTTCTTCTCGTCGCGCAAGCATCCGGTGCGGCGCTTCGTCAACCGCATCGCGTCGCTGGGCAGTGCCTTCGACGACTTCGACTCCGACACCGGCAAGCGCTTCGTGCAGCTGGTGCGCGAGCTGGTGCAGGACATCGTCGAAGGCGACTTCGACCAGATCGAGGTCTACGAGCAGAAGCTGTCGGTGCTCGAGAACTTCATCGTCGAGCAGTCCCGGCGCGAAGTGCAGGAGCAGGCCGGCGCGCCCAGCCTGCTGGCGCAGAAGGAGACCGACCTGCGGCTGCAGCAGCGCTACACGCAGCAGCTGCAGGCGCTGTTGCAGCCGCTGCCGATGACGGAGTTCGTGCGCGACTTCATCACCCAGGTGTGGAGCCAGGCGCTGATGCGCGCGACGCGCCTGGACGGCGCCGACAGCGCGCGCGTCAAGCGCTTCCGCCATGCCGGCCGCGAGCTGATCATGAGCGTGCAGCCCAAGGGCTCGCCCGAGCAGCGCAAGGCCTTCCTGATGCAGCTGCCCACGCTGATGAAGGAGCTGAACGAGGGCATGGACCTGATCGGCTGGCCTGAAGGCGCGAAGAAGAGCTTCTTCGGGCAGCTGCTGCCGGCCCATGCCGAGTCGCTGAAGGGCCAGTCGCTGCGCACGCTGGACTACAACCTGCTGGTCCGGCAGGCCGACCTGGCCCTGGGCGAGGCAGCTCCCGACGCGTCGGAGCTGCCGCCGCCGCAAGCCCACCTGCCGGTCTTGCGCGACGAAGTCGCCACGCCGACGTTCTCGGCCGAGGAAGCGCAGCGCATCGGCCTGATCGACGAGGCCGCGGTCGACTGGGACGGCAAGGTCGACATCGACCTGGGGGCCGAACCCGAGCCGGCGGGCGCCGACCTGGACATCGCCGGACTGCCGAAGATGGAGGCGGCCACCGAGCCGGCCAGCGGCAAGTCGCTGGCCGACCACGTGCAGATCGGCTTCGCATACCAGATGCATCTGGACGACAAGTGGCAGAAGGTGCGGCTGAACCACGTCAGCCCGGGCCGCAGCTTCTTCGTCTTCACGCATGGCGGGCGCCACAAGAAGACGGTGTCGATGACGCACCGCATGCTGGTGCGGCTGTGCGAAACCGGGCGCCTGCGCGCCTTCGAGAACGCCTACCTGGTCGAACGCGCCACCGCGCGCGCGCGCCGGCAGCTGGCCGCGCTGGGCGCCGGCGCGAGCGCGGCCGCCTGAGCCTCAGCGCCCGACCAGCTGCCGCGCCATGCGGATCGCCGCCTGCAGGCTGGAGGCGTCGGCACGGCCCGTGCCGGCAATGTCGAAGGCGGTGCCATGGTCGGGGCTGGTGCGCACGAAGGGCAGGCCCAGCGTTACGTTCACGCCCTGCTCGACGCCCAGGTACTTGACCGGAATCAGGCCGTGGTCGTGCGTCATCGCCACCACCAGGTCGAACTCGCCCGCATGCCCGGGCGCGTGGCGCGCCCGCATGAACACGGTGTCCGGTGCAAAGGGCCCGCGGGCATCGATGCCCAGCGCCTGGGCCGCCTGCACCGCCGGCGCGATGAAGCGCTGTTCCTCGTCGCCGAACAAGCCGCCCTCGCCGGCATGCGGGTTGAGCCCCGCCACCGCGATGCGCGGCCGCGGCTGGCCCCAGGCGGCCGCTGCGTCGTGCGCGATGCGGATCGTCTGCAGCACCGAATCGAAATCCACCAGCTCCACCGCGCGGCGCAATGCCACGTGGATGCTGACCAGCACCACGCGCAGCTCGTCGTTGGCCAGCATCATGCGCACCGGCGGCAGGGCACCGTCCACCGCGGCCAGCGCCTGCAGCATCTCGGTATGGCCGGGGAAGTCGACGCCGGCCGCGGCCAGCGCCTCCTTGTGCAGCGGGGCGGTGACCAGTGCCGCCGCCTCGCCGCGCTGCACGTGCCCCACGGCGGCCGCAATGCAGGCGGCGGCCGCAGCGCCGCAGCGCGCGTCGATGCGGCCCCAGGGCAGCTGCGCCAGGCCGTCGGGCAGCCCCGCCGGCTGCAGCACGCCCAGGCTGCCCGGCGGCCGCAGCGGCGCGTCGGCCGGCGTGCCCAGCAGCGCCAGCGGCACCTCCAGGCCCAGCGCCCGGGACGCGCGGGCCAGCACCTGCGGGTGGCCCACCACCAGGCAGTCGTCGGCGGCCCCTTCGGCATGCGCCTTGACGATGATTTCCGGGCCGATGCCACAGGCATCGCCCATCGTCAGCAGCAGCGGCAGGCTCTCCATGGCGGCCATTGTCGGTCAGGGCGGGCGTGCAGGCCGCAGCCGATAATGGCGCCTCCCATGCGCAAGCTCTGGCTCCTGTTCGCCCAGACGGTGACCGTCGGCCTGGGGCTGTGGTTCGTGGTCGCCACGATGCAGCCGCACTGGCTGCCGGCAACGGCGCCGCGCGCCACGCCCGCGCCCCAGATTGCGGCACCGGTCGAGCCGCTGCCGCCCGTGACGCCGCAAGCCGCGTCGGCGGCCGCAACGACCAGCTACAGCCACGCCGCCAAACGAGCGGCGCCATCCGTGGTGAGCATCGTCGCCAGCAAGACCGCGCGCGGTCGCGGCGCGGCCGACGACCCCTGGTTCCGCCACTTCTTCGGCAACGAGCGCGGGCCGCAGACGCAGACCGGCCTGGGTTCGGGCGTGATCGTGTCCGCCGACGGCTACCTGCTGACCAACAACCATGTGGTCGAAGGCGCCAGCGACATCGACGTGCAGCTCGCCGACGGCCGCCAGGCGCGGGCGCGGCTGGTCGGCACCGACCCCGAGACCGACCTGGCGCTGCTGCAGATCCAGTTGGACGGCCTGCCGGCGATTGCGCTGGGCGACATGCGGGCCCTGCAGGTCGGCGACGTGGTGCTGGCCATCGGCAACCCCTTCAACGTGGGCCAGACCGTCACCTCCGGCATCGTCAGCGCGCTGGGGCGCAACCGCCTCGGCCTGTCCACGTTCGAGAACTTCATCCAGACCGATGCGGCGATCAACCCCGGCAACTCCGGCGGCGCGCTCGTCGATGCCGACGGCCGGCTGGTCGGCATCAACACGGCCATCTACAGCCGCAGCGGCGGCAGCATGGGCATCGGCTTCGCCATTCCCGTGGACACCGCGCGCTCCGTCGTGCAGGCGCTGCTGCGCGACGGCCAGGTGACCCGCGGCTGGATCGGCGTGGAGCCGCGCGACCTGAGCCCGGAACTCGCCGCCAGCCTGCGCCTGACGGTGACGCAAGGCGTGCTGATCACCGGTGTGCTGCAGGACGGGCCGGCCAGCCGCGGCGGCATGCGCCCCGGCGATGTGGTCGTCGCCATCGGCGGCACCGAGGTCCTGAACACCGCCGAGTTGCTGGCCGCGGTGGCGGCGCTTCAGCCGCAGTCGGTGGCCAGCGTCGCGGTGCGGCGCGGCGCGCAGGCGCTGCAGCTCCATCTGACGGTGGCGCAGCGGCCGAAGCCGCTGCGACGCAGCGGCGAGTAGTTCAGGCCGCGCCGTCGGCCTTGGTCTGCTGTTCGGCGTCCGGCGCCTGCGTGTGCTTGATGAACAGCTTCGCGCTCCAGATGCCGAACTCGTAGAGCAGCACCATGGGGATGGCCAGCGCCAGCTGCGACACCACGTCCGGCGGCGTGATGACGGCGGCGACGATGAAGGCGCCGACGATGAAGTAGCCGCGCCAGGCCTTCAACTGGTCGACCGACACCACGCCCAGCCGCGCCAGCACGACCACCGCCACCGGCACCTCGAAAGCCGCGCCGAAGGCGATGAACATGGTCATCACGAAGCTCAGGTAGGCCTCGATGTCCGGCGCCGCGGTGATGCTCTTCGGCGCGAAGCTCTGGATGAACTTGAACACCTGGCCGAACACCAGGAAGTAGCAGAAGGCCACGCCCAAGAAGAACAGCACCGTGCTGGAGATGACCAGCGGCAGCACCATCTTCTTCTCGTGGCTGTACAGCCCCGGCGCGACGAAGGCCCACACCTGGTAGAGCACCACCGGCAGTGCCAGCAGAAAGGCCGCCAGCAGCGTGATCTTCAGCGGCACCAGGAACGGCGAGATCACGTTGGTGGCGATCATCGTCGCACCGGCCGGCAGGTGCGACACCAGCGGCGAGGCCAGCATGTCGTACAACGGCCCCGAGCCGGGCCAGACCAGCAACACGCCGAAGGCGATGCCGACGGCGATGAGCGCGCGGATCAGCCGGTCGCGCAGTTCGATCAGGTGCGAGACGAACGGTGCTTCGGTGCCTGCAAGTTCGTCCTGGTCCTTGCCGGGTTCGCTCACAGGGGCACCCTCGCGTGGCGCGCGGCGCACCCGGGTGGAGCGGAACGCCCGACGCGGGGCGGGCGGCAGGCGGCGGCGTTCATCGCTGCGGCGGCCTGAAGCGGGCCACGCGCGCCGCGCCCGACTGCGCACGCGTGCGGATGCCGTGGCGCTGCTTGTACCAGAGCGGCGTGGCGCCGCGCTTGAGCCGCCAGCGCTTGTTGGGATGCTTGTACTGCGGGGTCGGCGTGTCCAGCGGCGTGGTCGTCGCACCGTCCGAGCCCGACATCTCGGACCAGCTCGATTCGATGGACGCGCCGGCCTGCTGCACCTCGGTGCGCACGCTGCTTTCGACGTCGCGGGCCGCGTCCTCGAACTGCGTCTTCATCTTCTTCAGTTCGTCGAGCTCGATCGAGCGGTTGACTTCCGCCTTGACGTCGGCCACATAGCGCTGCGCCTTGCCCAGCATGTGGCCCACAGTGCGCGCCACGCGCGGCAGCTTCTCCGGCCCGATGACGATCAACGCCACCGCGCCGATGAGCGCGAGCTTGTCGAAGCCGAAATCGATCACACGGGGTCAGGACTTGGTCCGTGCCTCGACGTCGACGGTGTTGGCGGCGTTCTTGTTGGCGCCGACCTGCGGCGCCGGTGCGCCGGCATCGGCCTCGGCCGCGCCTTCGCTGCCGCTCTTCATGCCGTCCTTGAAGCCCTTGACGGCACCGCCCAGGTCACTGCCGATGTTCTTCAGCTTCTTGGTGCCGAAGATCAACACCACCACCAACAACACGATCAGCCAGTGCCAGATGCTGAACGAACCCATGTCATATCTCCTGCGGCAAACTGCGCCGATTCTAGGGTCTCAACCTTTTGCCCACGGGCGGGGGCCGCCCATCACGTGCATGTGCAGGTGCTGCACTTCCTGGCGGCCGTCCGGGCCGGTGTTGATCAGGGTGCGAAAGCCATTGACCACGCCCAGCTCGCGCATCAGGCGCGGCGCCAGCCCCAGCATGCGGCCGAGCAGCGCGTCGTGCTCGGGGCGCACGTCGTAGTGCGTGGCGAGGTGCTCCTTGGGGATGATCAGCACGTGCACCGGTGCCCACGGGTTGATGTCGTGGAAGGCCAGAAGTTCCGGGTCCTCGTAGGCCTTCTTCGAGGGGATCTTGCCTTCGACGATCTTGCAGAAGATGCAATCGGGGTCGTGATTCATCGCGGTCCTCTAGTGTCCTGTCCCGGAAATAACTGGCATTTCGCTGCGCCGTATCGGGGCGCAGGCTAGGCGCGGTCGCGGGTCAAGCCTGGACGGCTTGACCCGTGGCCGCAACAACGCATGCGCCCCGATACGGCGCAGCCCGCAGGGTTCGGCCTCTGCGGGGCCCTCGCCGTCCGTCCGAACAGGGGCAAGACGCCCAGTCTTGCCCCTGTTCGCCCAGCCGCCGATCATCCCCGCAGAGACTCGAACGAAATGCCAGTTATTTCCGGGACAGGACACTAGGGCATCGGCTGGTTGGCGTTGAGGTTCATCCAGCCGCGCACGATGCGGTAGAGGAACCAGATGGAGATCACGCCCCAGGCGATCCAGCCGGGGACGAGCAGCAGCAGCCACAGCGGCGCGGTCACCAGGTACAGCCCCGCGGCCCACAGCACGGTGCGGATGCGCCAGCGGAAATGTGATTCCTGCCAGGTGCCGATGGCGCTGTCCTTCTTCACCAGGTCGATGACGAAGGCCACGATCAGCAGGGCCACGCTGGCCTGCGCGCCCGGCATCACCGCGCCGATGGCGACGACCAGATGCAGAAAGTAGCTGACATGCCCGATGTTCTTCAGCGTGGTTTCGCGCTCGTCGAGCTGGACGATCTGGTTCATGTGCCCTCACCCTCCCTGGCCTTCAACTTGCGGGCGGCGAACTCCTCCAGGCCCGATTGCCCCTCGCGACGCTGCAGTTCGGCCAGCACGTCGGCGGGCTTCAGCCCGGCGTGCGCCAGCAGCAGCATGCAATGGAACCACAGGTCGGCAACCTCGTAGACGATCTTGTGGCGGTCGCCGTCCTTGCCGGCCATGACCGTTTCGGTGGCTTCCTCGCCGATCTTCTTCAAGATGGCGTCGCCCCCCTTGGAAAACAAGCGCGCGACATAACTCTTGTCGGCATCGCCGCCACGGCGCGCCTCGATGACCGCGGCCAGCCGCGCCAGCGTGTCGTCGCCGCTGCTCATTTGTAGATCCGCTCCGGGTCGACCAGCACCGGTTCCACATCGTGCCAAGCGCCATCCCGGTAGCGACGGAAGAAGCAGCTGTGGCGTCCGGTATGGCAGGCAATCGAAGGTTCCGCGGGGTCGTGCCCCAACTGCGTCACCTTCAGCAGCAGCACGTCGTTGTCGCAGTCGAGTCGCATCTCGTGCACCTGCTGGAAATGGCCCGATTCCTCGCCCTTATGCCACAGACGCCGCCGCGAGCGGCTCCAGTACACCGCCTGGCCGCTCTCGGCCGTGCGCGCCAGCGCCTCGCGGTTCATGAAGGCGAACATCAGCACGTCGTTGCTGCCCAGCTCCTGCGCGATCACCGGCAGCAGCCCCTGCGCATCCCACTTGACCTCGTCCAGCCAGTCCATCGGGGCAGTGTAGCAATCAGCCTGCGTGCGTCGGCCCCGCAAAGCCCTGGTCCGCGGCGAACCATTGCAGCACCGGCACGGTGCCCGGCAGCACCGGCTGCACCTGCACCGGCAAGGTCTGCCAGGCCATCGCCTGGCGCTCGCGCATCTCGAATTCACCCTGCCAGTCGAAGACCTTGCAGAAGTGCAGGCGCACGCGGGCATGCGCGTAGTCCACCAGTTCGGTCTTCCACGGCAACGCGGCGCCGATGCGGATGCCCAGCTCCTCGTGCAGCTCGCGGCGCAGCGCCTGTTCCACCGTCTCGCCGGCTTCCAGCTTGCCGCCCGGGAACTCCCAGTAACCGGCGTAGACCTTGCCCTCGGGCCGGCTGGTCAGCAGGAACTTGCCGTCGCGGTCGATGAGCACGCCCACCGCGACGTCGACCGGCACCCGCTCGTCGCTCATGGCGCTGGCCTTTGCGCCCAGCGCTGCAGGGCTGGCGCTACGGAGCGGCCCTGCACGTTCAAGCTCGATGCTTTCCGGCCCCGCGCGCTCAAGCGTGATGCCTTCCGGAATAGTCCTTGGCGAACTGATAGGCCACGCGGCCGGAACGCGAGCCGCGCTCCAGCGCCCACACCAGGCTTTCCTGGCGCGCCGCGGCGATGGCCGCCTCGTCGACGCCGAATCCGCGCAGCCATTGCGCGACGATGGCCAGATATTCCGCCTGCGTGAAGGGGTAGAAGCTGACCCACAGCCCGAAGCGCTCGGACAGCGAGATCTTCTCCTCCACCACCTCGCCAGGATGCACCTCGCCGTCCTCGGTGTGCTTGTAGCTCAGGTTCTCCGACATGTACTCGGGCAGCAGATGGCGGCGGTTGCTGGTGGCGTAGATCAGCACGTTGTCCGACGCCTGCGCCACCGACCCGTCGAGGATCGACTTCAGCGCCTTGTAGCCGGGCTCGCCCTCGTCGAAGCTCAGGTCGTCGCAGTAGATGATGAAGCGCTCGGGCCGCTCGGCCACCTGCTCGACGATGTCCGGCAGGTCCACCAGGTCCACCTTGTCGACCTCGATCAAGCGCAGGCCGCGCGGCGCGAATGCATTCAGGCAGGCCTTGATCAGCGAGCTCTTGCCAGTGCCGCGGGCGCCGGTGAGCAGCACGTTGTTGGCGCCATGCCCGGCGACGAACTGCTCGGTGTTGCGCAGCAAGCGCTCCTTCTGCGGCTCCACCTCCACCAGGTCGTCCAGGCGGATGCGCGCCACATGACGCACCGGCTCGATGGCGCCGGAACTGCCGCGCCGGCGGTAGCGGAAGGCGATCGACGCGTTCCAGTCAGGCGCGGACAGCGGCTGTGGCAGCACCGCTTCGACGCGCGCCAGCAGGGATTCGGCACGCGCCAGCAACGATTCGAGGGCGTTGGCATTCATGCCGCCAGTGTAGGCTGCGGCAGCGGCGCCACCGTGTCGCCGGCGACCACGAACACCCGTTCGCCGGGCTGCGCGCGCACCGCATGCATGCCGGTGAAGGCACCGAAGGCCGGCAGCACACCGACGCGCGCGCCGAAGTGGAAACACGGCAGCCGCAGGCGTTGATGCGCCGCGCCGCCGAGCACCACGCACGGGTGCAGATGCCCGGCCAGCACGTAGCCGTCGGCCCGCGCCTGCGGATGGTGGCAAAGCCGCAGGCCGCCCAGGGCCAGCGGCTCGTCGACCACCTGCACGCCCAGCTCCGGCGGCGGGTCGCCGGCACGCGCGTCATGGTTGCCGCGCACCAGCAGCAGGTCTAGCGCGGCATGCGCGCGGCGCCATTGCGCCAGCGCCTGCAGGGTCGCCGGCACGCGGCCCTGCGCGGAATGCAGCAGGTCGCCCAGGAAGACCACGCGGCGCGCCCCGCTGGCCGCCACCGCCTCGCTGAGCACTTGCAGGTTCTGCTCCGTCGTGCCGCGCGGCACCGGCACGCCCAGGCGGCGGAAGCTGGCCGCCTTGCCGAAGTGCAGGTCGGCCACCAGCAGACAGCGCTCCTGCGTCAACAACGCCGCGCGCTGCGGCAGCAGCGCCAGCGGCGCGCCGCCGACCTCGACTTCGAGCATCGCGGCGTCAGGCGGCCAGCCGCCGCAGCGCCAGGTCCAGATGTTCGGTGGGCAACCGCTTGAAGCCGGAGCGCGCATAGCGCTGCAGCCGGCCGACGGTGAGTGCGGTCAGCGCCGAGGCCAGCGCCTGGGCGTCGACCGTCGGCGTGGCCGAGCCGGCGGCTTCGGCCGCCAGCCGCAGCGACTGCCGCAGCTGTGATTCGACGCGGTCGAAGAACAGGTTCATGCGCGCGGTCAGCCGCTCGTGCTCGAAGACCAGCGCATCGCCCACCATGACGCGCGTCATGCCCGGGTTCTTCTCGCCGAACTGCAGCAGCACGGCGACGATGCGCTGCGTCTGCTCGGCGCCGCCGCTTTCGCGCTCGACGATCTGGTTGACCAGCGTGAAGACGCTGGACTCGATGAACTCGATCAGCCCTTCGAACATCTGCGCCTTGCTGGCGAAGTGGCGGTACAGCGCCGCCTCGCTGACCGACAGCCGCGCCGCCAGCGCCGCCGTGGTGATGCGCTCGGCGCCCGGCTGTTCGAGCATCGTGGCCAGTGTCTGCAGGATCTGCACCCGGCGCTCGCCCGGCTTGGGGCGTTTGCGCGTGCGCGCCGGCGGCGTCACTGCCTCGGGGGCGGCATCGGTGTCGGCGACGGCGGGAGGCCGCTCTTCCGGCAGGTCCTGCACGGCGGCGGCCTCGGTGGCCCCAGGGCTCTGCGGGGTGTCGGACATGGCTGTCGGCTGCTCTGCGGCTTCAGGTGCCGGCAGATTCTTGCATAGCGGGCAGAGGCCTCCGTGTGCAGGTAAACACTGACTTCGGCCAGCCGCGAGCTCAGCCCTGCGGATGTGTCGGGTCGATCCAGCGCACGTCTTCCGGCCGCTCGGCCGGCTCGATGTCCAGGTTGACGGCCACCGCCTCGCCGTCGCTGCGCACCAGCACGCATTCCAGGGTCTGGTCGGCGCTGGCATTGATCTCCTGGTGCGGCACGAAGGGCGGCACGTAGATGAAGTCGCCGGGCCCGGCCTCGGCGACGAACTCCAGCGCCTCGCCCCAGCGCATGCGCGCCCGGCCCTTGACCACGTAGATCACGCTTTCCAGCGGGCCGTGGTGATGCGCGCCGGTCTTGGCATTGGGATGGATGTGCACGGTGCCGGCCCACAGCTTCTGCGCGCCGACGCGCGCGAAGTTGATCGCCGCCTTGCGGTCCATGCCCGGGGTCTGTGCGGTATTCGGGTCCAGACGGTCGCCGGGAATGACGCGCACGCCATCGTGCTTCCAGGCAGCTGGGGTCGGGGTGTCGCTCATGGTCGGGCTCCGCGCGGGGGAAGGGATCATTCTGCCGCTCAGCGCAAGCTGCGCAACGCGCGCAGGCTGCGCGTGCGCACGTCCACGTAGGGCGGCTTGAGGTGGAAGCGCGCCCCCGGCTTGCCGGCGGCGCGCGTCCAGCGCTGCATCCAGACGGTCTTCATGCCCACGCTGCGCGCCGCCTTCTGGTGCTGCAGCGTGTCCTCGACCAGCACGCAGCGGGCTGCGGGCACGCGCAGGCGCTTCAGCAGCGCGCGGAACATGCGCGCATCCGGCTTGGGCCGCAGCTCGCCGAACATGCGCATGTCCTCGATGCTGATCAGCGCCTCGAAGTGGTGGCCAATGCCCAGCGCGCCGAGCACGCGCTCGGCATAGGCGCGCGGCGCGTTGGTCAGGATGAACTTGCGGCCGCGCAGTTGCCGCAGCACGGCGACATCCGCGGCATGGCTGCGCACCACCTGCTCCAGCCCCGGCAGCAGGTGCGTGTGGTGCAGAAAGTGCGCCGCATCCACCGCATGGTGCTTGACCAGGCCCAGCAGAGTGGCGCCGTAGCGCAGCCAGTAGCGGCGGCGCAGCGCGTCGGACTCGTCCTTCGTCAGGCCCAGATGCTGCTGGATGTATTCGCCGAAGGACCGATGCAGCCCCGGCATCGACGCGCTCGACGCATCGTGCAGCGTGTCGTCCAGATCAAAAAGCCAGACGCGTTTCATCGGGGCGGGAACTTCCGGGGGCGGTCGATAATCATCGATTGACTGTGGAACAGCGGGCACGGCAGCGCATGGATCTTCGGCGGACGCTTCGGCACCGGCTGGTCGCGGCCGCCGGCTGCGCGGCCGCGACGATGCTCGCGGGCTGCACCCTGCCGTCCGGCGTGGGCAGCGGCCCGCCGTCGGTGTACCAGCACGAGCGTTTCCAGTCCGACGAGACCTTCTCGCGCCTGTTCGACGCCAACGTGCAGGACACCTGCGAGGCCGCGCGCCGTGCGCTGCTGAGCCAGGGCTACATCATCACCGCGTCGCGCAGCGACGCCATCGCCGGGGCCAAGCGCTTCCAGCCCGAAGGCGAGGTGCACATCGAGATCAGCTTCACCGTGGTCTGCGTGCCCGAGGGCCCGGACGGCGTGCTCGCCACCGCCTTCGTGTCGGCGCAGCAGGACCGCTACGCATTGAAGAAGGTGCCCAACAACACCAGCGTCGGTGTCGGCGTGTTCGGCTCGATCTCGGTGCCGCTGTCGTCTAGCGAGGACTCGCTGGTCAAGGTCGGCTCCGAGACCATCCCGGCCGGAGGCTTCTACGACCGCTACTTCGCGCTGATGCAGCGCCTGCTCGCCGACATGCGCTAGGAGCCTGGGCGGGTTCAATGACTGCGGATCATGGTGCCGTAGGCCTGGTCCGTCAGCACCTCCAGCAGCATCGCATGCGGCACCCGGCCGTCGATGATGTGCACGGTGTTGACGCCGTTCTTCGCGGCGTCCAGCGCCGAGCCGATCTTCGGCAGCATGCCGCCACTGATGGTGCCGTCGGCGAACAGCTCGTCGATCTCGCGTGCGGACAGGTTGGTCAGCAGCTGGCCGCCCTTGTCCAGCACGCCCGGCGTGTTGGTCAACATCATCAGCTTCTCGGCCTTCAGCACCTCGGCCAACTTGCCGGCGACGACGTCGGCGTTGATGTTGTAGCTCTCGTTGTCCTTGCCGAAGCCCAGTGGGCTGATCACCGGGATGAACTGGTCGTCCTGCAGCGCGCGCACCACGCTCGGGTCGATGGACTCGATCTCGCCCACCTGGCCGACGTCGTGCTGGATGCTCGGATCCTTGGTGTCGAGCATCTTCAGCTTGTGCGCGCGGATCAGGCCGCCGTCGCGACCGGTCAGGCCCACCGCCTTGCCGCCGGCGGCGTTGATCAGGCCGACGATGTCCTGCTGCACCTGGCCGGCCAGCACCCATTCGACGACCTCCATGGTCTCGTCGTCGGTGACGCGCATGCCCTGGATGAAGGTGCCCTTCTTGCCCAGGCGGGCCAGCGCGTCCTCGATCTGCGGCCCGCCGCCATGCACCACCACCGGGTTCATGCCCACCAGCTTGAGCAGCACCACGTCCTCGGCGAAGTCCTGCTGCAGCGCCGGGTCGGTCATGGCGTTGCCGCCGTACTTGATGACGATGGTCTTGCCGTGGAAGCGGCGGATGTAGGGCAGTGCCTGCGACAGGATCTCGGCCTTGTCGCGCGGCAGCACATGGTCGAGCCGGTGCTCGGTGGGGACGTTGGAGGCGGTCATCGCGAGGGCCGCAAGGCGGCGTGAGCAGCAACTCCGGGCATTGTAGAAAACCCGCAGGCGCGGCGCATGCCTGGCGGCATGCCGCCTGTCGGCTGATACGCTCGCCGCAGCGTTAAGGTGGCGAGCGCACGGCCCGTCGGCGCATTGAACCCCCGACGCGCGCCGTCATCCAAGGGCGACCGGGCCGACGCGACAGCGCGGCCGGGGCAGACATGAAGGAGATTGCGTCATGAACCGAGGCATTGCCGCCACCCTGCTGGCCCTGGCCGCCGCCGCCGCGCAGGCGCAGGCCTACGACGGCGAGGTGATGAAGATCGACAAGGCGCAGAACAAGCTGACCTTGAAGCACGGCGAGCTGAAGGGCCTGGACATGCCGCCGATGACCATGGTCTTCCGCATGCAGGACGCCAAGGCGCTGGACACGCTGGCCGTCGGCGACCGCGTCAGGTTCGACGCCGCCAAGGTGGGCGGCGCCTACACCGTGACCGCCATCCGCAAGATGTAGCGCACGCGGCGCGCGCGGGCCCCGCGCGGGCCCGATAGCATGCGCCCGCACAACCTCAAGGAGACGGCCCCATGGGAAGCACGCTGAGCCAGCTCGTCAACCACCAGGTGCGCCTGGCGTCGCGCCCCGTGGGCATGGCCACCGCCGAGAACTGGCGCTTCGGCACCGAGCCGGTGGCCGAGCCCGCCGACGGCGCGGTGCTGGTGAAGACGCTGGTGCTGTCGCTGGACCCGGCGATGCGCGGCTGGCTCAACGAAGGCAAAAGCTACATCCCGCCGGTGGGCATCGGCGAAGTCATGCGCGCCGGCGGCGTCGGCCGCGTGATCGCCTCGAAGAACCCCGACTTCGCGCCCGGCGACGTGGTCAGCGGCCTGCTCGGCGTGCAGGAATACTGCCAGGCCGCGGTGGGCGTGCCCGGCGGCCGGCTGGAGAAGATCGACCTGAAGGTGGGCACGCCGGCGCAGTGGCTCAACGTCTTCGGCATGCCCGGCATGACCGCCTATTTCGGCCTGATGGACATCGGCCAGCCCAAGGCCGGCGAGACGCTGGTGGTGTCCGGCGCGGCCGGCGCGGTGGGCCAGACCGTGGGCCAGCTGGCCAAGATCAAGGGCTGCCGCGTGGTCGGCATCGCCGGCGGCGCGGCCAAGTGCGACTGGGTGGTCAAGGAGCTGGGTTTCGACGCCTGCATCGACTACAAGGGCGGCTCGGTGCGCGAGGGCCTCAAAGCCCACTGCCCCAAGGGCATCGACATCTATTTCGACAACGTCGGCGGCGACATCCTCGACCATGCGCTGGCCAAGCTGGCGCCCAAGGCGCGCATCGTCATCTGCGGCGCGATCAGCCAGTACAACAACACCGCGCCGATGCAGGGCCCCAAGAACTACATGTCGCTGCTGGTCAACCGGGCGCGCATGGAAGGCATGGTGGTCTTCGACTATGCCGCGCGCTTCCCGCAGGCCATCGCCGAGCTGGCCGGCTACCTGAAGGACGGCCGCATGAAGAGCAAGGAAGACATCGTCGACGGTGGCGTGGCCGCCTTCCCGCAGACGCTGAACAAGCTCTTCGCCGGCGAGAACTTCGGCAAGCTGGTGCTGCGCGTGGCGGCCGACGATTGACGCGGCCCGCGCCGGGCCCTCAAGCGGGCCGGGCGTCGTGGAAGACCAGCTCCAGCCCGAGGCGCTGACCGCTGCGCACGCGGCTGATGGCGTGCCTGAGCTGGACCCTGTAGGGACCCTTCGCACCCTGGTGCGGGCGCTGCGCGACGGCGATCACCGCCGCGTCGCCCTGGCGCAGAGGCAGCACCATCGGCCGCGACTGCATGCGCGGCCGCTGCTCGGTCATGACGAACTCGCCGCCGGTGAAGTCCTCGCCCGGTGCGCTGAGCAGCGCCACCAGCTGCAGCGGGAAGACCCACTCGCCATCGTTGTACTGGCGCAGCGCCGCGTAGCCGCCTGCGTTCAGGCGACTCAGGTGCGACTGCGCACGCGTCTGGCCGGCCTCGCGTTGGCGGGCCATGCAGGCCTCCAGCGTGTCGGGATAACGCTGCGCCAGCCCCAGCGTGTCGTTCCAGCGGTGGGCGATCGGCAGCAGCTGCCGGTAGAAGCCGGCGCGCAGATCGGCGACCAGCGCAGGCGGGGCCGCCGGGAAATGGAACTGCTCGCCATCGCCCAGGTCCTGCGACGCCAGCGACACCTTGCGCCCCACACCCGGCGCATCGCACAGCGCCGCCAGCTCGCGCACCTGGCGCTCGTCCAGCAGGCCGGGCAGCAGCGCATGGCCCTCCTCGTCCAGCTGCCGGCCGAGGTCCGCCCAGTCGAGGCGGGCGACGAGGTCTTGGGTGCTCATGCGCTGCCCTGTCCGCGTTCCTTCAGGCGGATTCGCGGCTCAGCAGCTCGCGCTTGCGCTCGACGCCCCAGCGGTAGCCGGAGAGTTCGCCGCTGCGGCGCACCACCCGATGGCAGGGGATGGCGACGGCCAACGGGTTGGCGCCGCAGGCCTGCGCCACCGCACGCACGGCCTTGGGCTGGCCGATGCGCGCGGCAACCTGCGCATAGCTGACGGTCGCCCCCGGCGGCACCTCGCGCAGCGCTTGCCACACGCGCTCCTGGAAGGCGGTGCCCTGCACGTCCAGCGGCAGGTTCAGGCCCAGCGAAGGCGCCTCGACGAAGCCCACGACCTGCGCCACCAGCCGCTCGAAGGCAGCGTCCCCGCCGATCAGCAGCGCCTTCGGAAACTGGTCCTGCAGGTCTTCGACCAGGCTTTCCGGGTCGTCGCCCAGCAGAATGGCGCAGATGCCGCGCTGGCTTTGAGCCACCAGGATCGCGCCCAGCGCACATTGCCCCACCGCAAAACGGATCTGCATGTTGGGCCCTCCCGCACGGTAGTCGCGCGCGCGCATGCCCAGCAGGCCGTTCGAGGCGGCGTAGAAGCGGCTGTTGGAGTTGAAGCCCGCGCCGTAGATCGCCGCGGTCACCGTGGCGTCCTTGCCGCCCAGTTCGGCGCGCAGCTTGTGCGCGCGAAAGGCGCTGGCATAGGCCTTCGGCGTCAGGCCGGTCTGCGACCTGAAGACGCGGTGGAAGTGGAACGGGCTCAAGCCCACCGCCGCGGCCAGCGCATCCAGGGCCGGTGACGTCTCCGCGCGCTCGATCAGCCGGCAGGCTTTGGCCACCAGCGCCGCACGCTGCGCCGCCACGGCCGTGCGGTCGCCGGCCGCTCGCTGGCTGGCGCGATAGCCGGCGGCCTTGGCCGCGCGTTCGGTGGCGAAGAACTCGACGTTTTCGCGCCGCGGCAGGCGGGTGGACGCGCTGGGCCGGCAGTACACGCCGGTGGTGCGCACGCCGTAGACAAAATGCCCGTCGGCCCGCGCGTCGCGCGCCTGCACCGCCGCCCAGCGCTGCGCGTCGCTGGCATAAGCGGCCGTGGGGGCCTGTGAGCGGGTCTTCGTGGTGGTGTTCATGGGCTCATTCCTCGATGAGCATTCAGTATCGGTCGGACTTCGATCGCAAGCACTCGGTTTCTTGCGATCGAATTCCTGTACCCATCCAGGCGGTGCCCTCAGAACAGCGCCGCCGTCTGCGGCACGGCGGCGCGGGCATCGATCGCCGCTTCATGCTCTAGCAGCCAGCGCTTGCGCTGCAGCCCCCACGCAAAACCCTTCAGGTCGCCGTTCGCGCCCAGCACCCGATGGCAGGGCACGAGGATGGCGATCGGGTTGGCGCCCACGGCCGCACCCACGTCCAGCGCCGCACGCCAGTCGGTGAGGCCCAACGACCGGCCGAGCGCCCCATAGGTCATCGTCTGCCCCGCCGGGATGCGACGCAGCGCCGCCCAAACGCGCTGCTCCAGTTCGGTGCCGGCGGCTGCCGTGGCGATGCCGTCGAGCCCATCCAGCGCGCCGTCGAAGTAGCGTTGCAGCGCGTCGGCCATCGCGGCCGGTGGCGGACCTTCACTCAGCGCCAGGCCGCCGCCGTACTGCGCCTGCAGGTGATCGTGCAGGCGCCGGCGCCGGTCCGCGAACGACAGTGCGCGCACGCCACCCTGTGCATCGGTGGCCAGCCGCATGGCGCCCAGGGGCGACGGCAAGTGACTCAGAACGATCTTCATGTCTTCGCTCCTCGCGGCCCCGCCTGGCGGAAGCTCAGGTTCACGCGCTGGCTGCCCAGCCGCGGGTGCGGCTCGCCCTTCAGCGGCAGGACGCCGTGATAGCGCAGGCGATCCTCGGCGCCCCAGACGACCACGTCGCCGTGGTCTACGGGCAGCTTCGTCGTCGGGTCCGCGCGCCGATGGCCGCCGAACAGGAAGGTCGCGGTCGCCCCCAGCGACACCGAGACGATGGGCGCGCGGTGGTCGCGCTCGTCCTTGTCCTGGTGCAGACTCAACCTCGCGCCAGGCTGGTAGCGGCTGACCAGACAGGCGTCGGGCCGGAAGTCGTCGAAGCCGGCCGCCGCGGCCCCGGCATGGGCCAGCCGCGCGAACCCCTCGGGCATCGCCGGCCAGGGCCGGCCGCTCACGGGGTCGATGAGCGAGTAGCGATAGCCGCGGCCGTCGCTGGTCCAGCCCAGCGCGCCGCAGTTGGTCAGCGCCACCGACATGCTGAAGCCGCCGGGCGTCACCATGTGCCGGAACGGCGCGGCCTGCTGGATCGCCGTGAGCGAGTCCCACAGTTCGTCGGCCCAAGGCAGCGCGAAGCCGCGCAGCACGCAGGCCCGCGGCCCGATGGCCTGCACCGTGTCGCGCTCCGGCTCGTCGAACAGGCTGGGCGAGTGCATGGCGTCAGCGCGCATCGTGGAAGATCAACCCGACCGTGTGCCGGTGGCCGCTGCGCACGCGGCTGACGCCGTGGCGCATCGCCACCTTGCGCGCCGCGCCACGCGCGCCGGCCTCCGGGCGCTGGTGCACCGCGAACACCACGGCATCGCCCTGGCGCAGCGGCACCACGTCCGCACGCTGATACCCCGGTCGGGCCTGGGTCATCACGAATTCGCCGCCGCTGAAGTCCTGCCCGGGCTGCGACAGCAGGACCGCCACCTGCAGCGGAAACACATGTTCCCCGTACAGGTCCTGATGCAGGCAGTTGTAGTCGCCCTCGCCGTACTGCAGCAGCAGCGGCGTGGGGCGCGTCTGGCCCGCACGATGGCAGCGCTCCAGAAAGGCCTCGAGCGTGGCCGGGTAAGCGACGTCGATGCGCAGCTGCCGGTTCCAGCGCGTGGCCGTCGGCACCAGCCGGGGATAGAGCGCGTGCCGCAGCTGTTCGAGCAGCGGCGGCAGCGGGTAGGCGAAGTACTTGTACTCACCGCGGCCGAAGCCGTGCCGCGCCATCACCACCTTCGAGCGGTAGCCGTCTTCGCGCACATACCGCGCCGCCAGTTGCCGGCATTGCGTGGGCGTCAGCAGTCCGGGCAGCACGGCGTGGCCGTCGGCGTCCAGCGCGCGTTCGACGCCCGTCCAGTCCTGCGCGTCGACACCGCCGGGCCGGCGCGCGGTGCTCTCCTCGGTCCTCGTGTGGCTGTGCGATGGATGCATGGCTCGCAGTCTAGGAACGCCCGGTGCGCCGGACACTCCGATCCTTGCGATCGAATTCGAACTCCGCCCGCGGCCGGGCCGCGGTTTGAAAGGCAGCGTCAGGCGCGGGCCCGCGCGTCAGCCGCCCGCCTTCGGGTACAGCAGCATCTGCGTGCAGCGGAACAGCACCAGCGTGCGGCCGCTCTGCACGTGCGTGACCACCGCGTCCCAGACCTGCGTGGTGCGGCCCAGGTGCGCCGGCGTGGCCGTGGCCGCCACCGTGCCGTCGAGCGTGGTGCCCAGGTGGTTGGACTTGAGCTCGACGGTGGTGAAGCCGCTGGCGCCGTCCGGCAGGTTGAGCAGGCAGCCGTAGCCGCACAGCGTGTCGGCCAGCGTCACCAGGCTGCCGGCGTGCAGGTAGCCGTTGGGCGCCATCAGAGTGGCACGCACCGGCATCTCGGCGCGCACCTCGCCCGGCGTGGCCAAGGTGACGACCAGGCCCAGGTGGCCCGGCAGCTTGCCGACGCCGCGCTCGTTGAACTGTTCGACGCTCAACATCGGCATCAATGGCTCCTGCGTGCGGTGACCTGGATCTCGATGCGCATGCGCGGGTCCAGCAACTGCGCGCTGATCATCGTCGCCGCCGGCCGCACCTGGCCGAAATGCTGGCGCAGCACCGGCCAGCAGCGCTCGAACTCGGCGGCCTGCGGCACGATGTACAGCACGCGCACCACGTCGGCCAAGGTGGCGCCGGCCTCGCGCAGCGCGGCGTCGATGTTGCGCAGGCACTGCCCGGTCTGCGCGGCGATGTCGTCGGTGATGCTCATCGTCGCATAGTCGAAGCCGGTGGTGCCGGAGACGAAGATCCAGTCGCCGTCGACCACCGCACGCGAGTAGCCGATCTGTTCTTCGAAGGGCGAGCCGGACGAGATCAGGCGTCGGGTCATGCAAGCTCCTGTTCGGTGATGCGGGCGATGAGCAGCGGCGTCGGCGCCGGCGGCGCGTCGCCCAGCACGATGCCGCGCTGCAGCGCCGCCACGGCGGCCGCGGCGGCGGCCTCGCTGGCGGCATGCACGGTGGCCAGCGGCTCGCCGGCGGCGAGGTGCTGGCCGATCGAGACCACGCCGCTGAAGCCGACACGGGGGTCGACGGCGTCGCTGGCACGGCGGCGTCCGCCGCCGAGTTCGACCACCGCCAGCCCGATCTCGCGCGTCGCCTTCGACTGCACCCAGCCGGCGCGCGGCGCCGGCGCCGGCCGCTGCACCGGCGCCTGGGGCAGGTGCTGCAGCGGCCGCTCGCAGAAGTCCGCGGGGCCGCCCAGCGCGGCCACCATGCGGGCGAAGCGCTCGAGCGCCGCGCCGCTGTCCAGCGCGGCGTCCACATTGGCCAGCGCCGCGGCCTCGTCGGCCGCCAGCCCGCCGATCTGCAGCGCCTCGGCGCACAAAAGGCGCGTCACCTGCTTCAGCCGCGGCGCCTGGTGCTCGCCGCGCAGGAACTCCACCGCCTCCCGTACCTCCAGCGCGTTGCCGGCGGCATGGCCCAGCACCTGGTTCATGTCGGTGACCAGCGCGCGCGTCTTCAGGCCGGCGCCGTGGGCCACGCGCACGATGGAGCGCGCCAGGGCCAGCGCCATCTCCGGCGTGTCGGCGAAGGCGCCGTTGCCGCATTTGACGTCCATCACCAGCCCCTGCAGGCCGGCGGCGAGCTTCTTCGACAGGATGCTGGCGGTGATCAGCGGGATCGACTCCACCGTGGCGGTGACATCGCGGATGGCATACAGCCGCCGGTCCGCGGGCGCCAGGTCGGCGGTCTGGCCGATGACCGCGCAGCCGGCCGCGTGCAGCGCGCGCCGCAAGGTGGGCAAGGTCGGCGCGGTCTGGTAGCCGGGAATCGAATCGAACTTGTCGAGCGTGCCGCCGGTATGGCCGAGGCCGCGGCCGGAGATCATCGGCACCACCGCGCCACAGGCGGCGAGCATCGGCGCCAGCATCAGGCTGACCTTGTCGCCGACGCCGCCGGTGGAGTGTTTGTCGAGCAGCGGCCCGCCGAAGCCGTCGCGCGACCAGTCCAGCACCTGGCCCGAGCGTGTCATGGCCTGCGTCAGCGCGACGGTCTCGTCGCCGCACAGGCCGTTGAGGAACATGGCCATGGCCATCGCCGCCACCTGGCCTTCGCTCCACGCGCCGTCCACCAGGCCGGCGACGAAGGCCTGCACCTGGGCCTCGGACAGCGCGCCGCCGTCGCGCTTGAGGCGGATGACTTCCTGGGCCAGCATCGGCTCAGTATCGCTGCTGCGGCGCCGCGCGATGGGTGTGCCCGCCGAGCATCGCCCCGATGTCGCCGAGCCGGCCGCCGGCGCCGATGCGCCCGCGTGGCGGCTGCGGCGCCGCCGCACCGGATGCGCTCACGGGTGCGCTCAGGGGTGCGCTCAGGGGTGCGCTCATTGACGCGCTCATGCGCCGCGCGCCGTGGCGACGGCCTGCACCACGGCGACGAGCAGTGCGCTCGCCATCTCGCTGGCGGCTTCGGCCTGGGCCAGCGTGTGGGCATGGCTCAGATGCGTGTCCGACAGTCCGGCGGCCAGGTTGGTGATGAGGCTGCAGGCCAGCACGCGCAGGCCGAGCCAGCGCGCGAGGATGGTCTCCGGCACCGTGCTCATGCCCACCGCGTCGGCGCCCAGTGTGCGCAGCATGCGGATCTCGGCGGGCGTCTCGAACTGCGGGCCCAGCACCCAGGCGTAGACGCCTTCGTGCAGGGGCAGGCCCGCGTCGGCTGCGGCGCGCCGCGCCAGCGCGCGCAGCGCCGGGTCGTAGGCATCGACCATGTCGACGAAGCGGGCGCTGCCGCTCTCGCCGGTCAAGGGCGTGCGCTGCACCAGGTTCAGGTGGTCGCTCAGCAGCATCAGGCTGCCCGGCGGCAGCGCCGCATGCAGACTGCCGGCGGCGTTGGTCTGCAGCAGGATCTCGCAGCCCAGGTCGCGCAGCGTGCACAGCGCGACCTTCATGCCGTCGGCCTGACCGTCCTCGTAGGCATGGCGGCGGCCGCTGAGCACCGCCACCTCGACGCCGGCCAGGCGGCCCAGCCACAGCTCGCCGGCATGGCCGGCGACGCCCGCACCGGGGAAACCGGGCAGATCGACGTAGGGCAGGCGTACAGCCTCGCTGAGCCGGCGCGTCAGCGCGCCCCAGCCCGAGCCCAGCAGCAGCGCGATGCGCGGCCGCACGTGCGGCGCCTGCTCGCGGATGCGCGACAGCGCGGTGCTCAAGCCGGCCCCAGGTGCTCGGGGCCGAAGGCGTGCGGCAGCAACTGCGCCAAGGTGAAGCCCTGGCGGATGCCCTGCGCGTCGGCCACCAGCACCGGCGTGTCGGGCGCGGCGAATTCGCGCAGCTTCTGGCGGCAGCCGCCGCAGGGCGTGAGCAGCGACGGGCCTTCGCCCACCAGCAGCAGCGCGGCCACGCGCCGCCCGCCCGCCGCGACCATCGCGCTCAGCGCCCCGGCCTCGGCGCACAGCCCTTGCGGGTAGGCGGCGTTCTCGACATTGCAGCCGGCGTGGACGCGGCCCTGTTCATCGAGGAGCGCAGCGCCGACGGCAAAGTGCGAGTACGGCGCATAGGCGTTGCGCCGCGCCGCGCGCGCGGCCTGCAACAGCGCCTGCTGCGCGTCCTCGCCGAGGGGCATCTGCGTCATGCGCCGATCATCGCCGATGAGGCCGCCTGCGCGCCGGCCGCGCCTACTGATACAGCACCGACGGCAGCCACAGCGTCATGCCCGGCCACAGGTACATGATGACCATGCACAGGATGACGATCAGCATGTACGGCATCATGCCGGCGAAGATCTGGTTGAGCGTCACGTGCGAGGGCGACACGCCCTTCAGGTAGAAGGCCGACATGGCCACCGGCGGCGACAGGAAGGCGGCCTGCAGGTTGACGAAGACCAGCACGCCCCACAGCATCGGATCGATCTGGAAATGCTGCAGCAGCGGCAGGAAGATCGGCACGAAGATGACGATGATCTCGGTCCATTCCAGCGGCCAGCCGAGGATGAAGATGATGGCCTGCGACAGCAGCAAGAACTGGATCGGCGTCAGGTCCATCGACATGACCCAGCGCTCGACCAGCGCCTGCCCACCCAGCAGCGCGAACACCGCCGAGAACAGCGCCGAGCCGACGAACAGCCAGCACACCATGGCCGTGGTCTTGGCGGTCAGGAACACCGCTTCCTTGACGCGCTCGAAGTTCAAGGTGCGCGCATGGAAGGCCATCAGGAACGCGCCGGCCGCACCGACCGCGGCCGATTCGGTGGCGGTGGTGATGCCCAGCAGGATGACCGCCAGCACCACCACGGTCAGCGTGGCCAGCGGCATCACCGACGACACCAGCATCATCAGGATCTCGTACTGCTCGGCGTCGAAGAGCAGGTAGTACCACAGCAGCAGGGCGGCGAAGACCGCCGCCGCCACCGCGAACCACAGGTAGAACGCCTCGGGCACGGCCGGCGGCTTGATCTCGACGCTGCTGCCGCCCATCTGCTGCAGGCCGCCGCTGCTGCGTGCCGTGGGAGCGTCCTCCTCGGCGCCGGGCGGCGCCTGCAGGCCGCCGCTGCCGGCCTCGTCGGCCTCGCCGGCCGCGCCGGGCGGCTCGGCCAGGCCGCCGGGCGCAGCCTGCGCGGGCGCGGCGCCCAGGCGTTCAATCGCCGCCGGCGCCGACTCCTCGACCTGCTGCGAGTAGATGGTCACGTACCACCACGTGCCGCCGAGCGTGAGGAGCGTGATCCACAGCGGCACCAGCGCGCGCGTCAGGCCCCACAGCAGTTGCAGCCAGGTCACGCGCACCGCGGCGCCGGCGGCGCGGGTCACGCGGCCCGGGGCCAGCACCGCCATCGCCAGCGCCGGCAGCATGCGCGGCGCATAGGCCTGCGCCACGGCCGCAGTCCACGGCGAGATCGGCGCACGCTGCTGCTCGATGGGCAGCCGGGGCGCGACCTTCGGGTTGAGCATCGCCCAGCCGATGACGTACACCAGGTACAGGAAGGCGAGGAAGAAGCCCGGGAACATGGCCGCGGCATACAGCTTGACCACCGACTGCCCAGCCACCGCGGCATAGACGATGATCATCACCGACGGCGGTATCAGGATGCCCAGGGTGCCGCCGGCGGTGATGACGCCGGCCGCGAGCCGGGTGTCGTAGCCGGCGTTGAGCATCGGCCGCATGGCGATGACACCCATCAGCACGACGACCGCGCCGACCAGGCCGCTGGCGATGCCCCAGAAGGTGCAGATCACCAGCGTGGTCACCGCCAGCGAGCCCGGCAGCCGGCGGAACGCCAGCTGCACGCTGTGGAACATGCGGTCGACCAGCGCGCCGCGCTCCATCACGTAGCCCATCAGCACGAACAGCGGGATCGACAGCAGCGTCTCGTTGGTCATCGCGCCGAAGGCACGCTGCACCATCAGGTCGAAGATGCGGTTGTCGAGCCAGGGCGCCGACGGGTCGTAGAAGGCCACGTAGCCGAACATCATGCCCAGGCCCATCAGCGTGAACGCCGTCGGGAAACCCAGCAGGATGGCGACGACGATCAGGCACAGCATCGTCAGGCCGAGCGCGGGCTGGCTCACAGCATCTCCCTCCCGCCGGCGCCGCGCTGGCGCGCGGTCTCGTCGATCTGGTGGGCGCGCGCGATGGCCTCGCGCCGTGCCTCGTCATCGGCGTAGCCGCCACCGCCGAGCTGCTGGCCGACGACGTCCATCTCCTGCGCATCCTTCAGCCGCGGCAGCCATGCGCCGGTGCGGATGCATTCGACGCAGCGCAGCATCTCCGACAGGCCCTGCAGCAGCACCACCGCCCCGGCCAGCGGGATGACGAACTTGAAGGGATACAGCGGCAGCGGGTCGGCGTTGAAGGTCTGCTCGTGGATGGCCAGCGAGTCGCCGAAGTAGGTCCAGCCGGCCCAGGTGAGCGCGCCGATGCCCGGCAGGAAGAACAGCACGTACAGCACCAGGTCCAGCCAGGCCTGCGTACGCGGCGCGAAGCGGCCGTAGAGGAAATCGCCGCGCACATGGCCGTCCTGGGCCAGCGCGTAGGCGCCGGTCATCATGAACAGCGTGCCGTAGATCATGTTGTTGGCATCGAAGATCCACGCCGTCGGCGCGTTCAGGATGTAGCGCTTGAAGACTTCGACGCAGACCACCAGCATCAGCAGCACGATCAGCCAGGCAAAGGTCTTGCCTATCCAGGTGCTGAAGGATTCGATCGAGCGGATCAGGGATGGAGCGTTCATGGCAGACAACAGTCAGGCCAGCCAGCCGGCGCGGGGCCGGATGGCTGACAGGTGGCCGGGGAAATCAGGACTTGGCGCCGCGACCGAAGTAGCGGTTGTAGGCCATGTTGAAGTCGACCATGTAGTCGTTCTGCCAGGACTTGGCGCGCTGCGCGAAGACCTTCTGCGAGTCCAGCACCTTCTTGAACAGCGGGTTCTCGCCGCCCTTGGTGGCCATGATCTTGTCCCAGGCATCAAGCTGCGCGCGCAGGATGGCGTCGGGCGTCTTGTAGAACTTGATGCCCATCTTCTTCAGCTCTTCGTAGTCCTTGGAATTGCGGTCGATCGCCTTCCAGCTCATGTCGGCGCTGGCCGCCTGCACGGCGTAGTCGATGATCGAGCGCAGCTCGGCAGGCAGCGCGTCGTACTTGCCCTTGTTGAACAGGATCTCGAACTGCTCGCCCGACTGGTGGAAGCTCTGCAGCATGCAGTTCTTGGCCACATCGGGGAAGCCGAGCACGCGGTCGCTGGACGCGTTGTTGAATTCGGCGCCGTCAATCAGGCCGCGGTCCAGCGCCGGCACGATCTCGCCGCCGGGCAGCGGGTTCACGGCCGCGCCCATGGCGGTGTACATGTCCACGGCCAGGCCGACGGTGCGGAACTTCAGGCCCTTGATGTCGTCGGCCTTGGCGATCGGCTTCTTGAACCAGCCGAAAGGCTGCGTCGGCATCGGGCCGTACAGGTACGAGACGACGTCCATGTTGATGGACTTGTAGATCTCGTCGAGCAGCGCCTTGCCGCCGCCGTAGTAGTGCCACGCCAGCACCATGTTCGGGTCCATGCCGAAGGCCGGGCCGGAGCCCCACAGCGCCAGCGCCGACTGCTTGCCGTAGTGGTAGGCGACGACGCCGTGGCCGCCGTCGAGGGTGCCCTTGTTGACGGCCTCGAGCAACTGGAACGCCGGCACCACCGCGCCGGCCGGCAGCACCTCGATCTTCAGCCGACTGCCGGCCATATCGTTGACCTTCTTGGCGAAGTCGTTGGCGTACTCGTGGAAGATGTCCTTGGCCGGCCACGTGGACTGGAAGCGCAGGCTCGTGGTCTGCGCCTTCGACACCATCGGGAAGGCCATCGTGCCGGCGCCCACGGCGCCAGCCGCGCCGAGGAACTTGCGTCGTTGGGCGGGGGTCTTGCTCATGTCGGGTGCGCCACAGCGCAAAGAAGCCCCTGCGGCGTGCTGCGCAGCGAGTCCTGGATGCAGGACCGGCGGCGCTCGCGCGGACGCGCCGCGCGGCGCCTACGCGCACCCGGTGCGTCTAGGCCAGTGCCCGTCCGATGAGGATCTTCTGCACCTCGGAGGTGCCTTCGTAGATCTGGCAGACGCGCACGTCGCGGTAGATGCGCTCCACCGGAAAGTCGCTGACGTAGCCGTAGCCGCCGAAGACCTGGATCGCCGCGGAGCACACGCGCTCGGCCATCTCGCTGGCAAAGAGCTTGGCCATCGCCGCTTCCTTCAGGCACGGACGGCCGGCGTCCTTCAGGCTGGCGGCATGGTGGATCAGCTGGCGCGCGGCCTCGATCTGCGTGGCCATGTCGGCTAATTTGAACTGCAGCGCCTGGTGGTCGAAGATCGGCTGGCCGAAGGCCTGGCGCTCCTTGCTGTAGGCCAGCGCCGCCTCGAAGGCTGCACGCGCCATGCCCACCGACTGCGAGGCGATGCCGATGCGCCCGCCTTCCAGCCCCGACAGCGCGATCTTCAGCCCCTGGCCTTCGTCGACCAGCAGGTTCTCAGCCGGCACGCGGCAGTTCTCGAAGAGGATCTGCGCGGTGTCGCTGGCGTGCTGGCCCATCTTGTCCTCGATGCGCGCCACCGTGTAGCCGGGCGTGCTGGTCGGCACGATGAAGGCGCTGATGCCCTTCTTGCCGGCGGCCTTGTCGGTGACGGCCATGACGATGGCCACGTCGCCGTTCTTGCCGCTGGTGATGAACTGCTTGACGCCGTTGAGCACGTAGTGGTCGCCGTCCTTCGTGGCGGTGGTCTTCAGCCCGCCGGCCTCGGAGCCCACATGCGGCTCGGTCAGGCAGAACGCGCCCAGCAGGTCGCCGCGCGCCAGCGGCTTCAGGAACTGTGCCTTCTGCTCGGCATTGCCGAAGGCCATCAGGATCGAACACACCGGGCAGTTGTTGACGCTGACCACGGTGCTGGTGGCGCCGTCGCCCGCGGCGATCTCCTCCAGGATGACGGCCAGCGCCAGGTAGTCGAGCCCGGCGCCGTCGTATTCGGCCGGTACGGCCACGCCGTAGCAGCCCAGCTCGGCCAGGCCGCGCAGTTCGGCTTTCGGGAAGTGGTGGCTCTTGTCCCAGGCCGCGGCCTGCGGCGCGATGCGCTCCTGCACGTAGGTGCGCACGGCGTCCTGCACGGCACGGTGGTCTTCGCTCAACAGCATGTGCGCTCCTCGTCTCAACCGGGGCTGGCCAGGCGGCTGCCGGCCAGCCGGGCGGCCAGCGCGAAAAACAGCAGCCCGCCCAGGCCCTGCAGCCAGCGGCCGCTGCCGGCCAGCGCCTGCACGCGCGCCAGCCGTGCCGTCAACCCCACCACGGCCAGCAGGAACAGCAGGCCCTGCAGCACGAACAGCGCGCCGAGCAGCAGGAAGGCCGGCAGCTTGTCGCTGAGCTGCGCCGGAATGAACTGCGGCAGGAAGGCCAGCATGAACAGCGCCACCTTGGGGTTCAGCAGGTTGGTCAGCAGGCCGCGGCGGAACTCGGCCCAGGCCGACACGCGCGGCGCCGCGCGTGCGGCCAGCGGCGCCACGGCCGACCCGCGCCAGGCGTCGCGCAGCATGCCCAGCCCCAGCCACACCAGATAGGCCGCGCCCGCCCACTTGATGACCGTGAAGGCCATCGCCGACCAGGCCAGCAGCGCGGCCAGCCCGAAGGCCGCGGCCAGCGCATGCACCGCGCAACCGGCGGCAATGCCCAGCGCCGCCATCGCACCGGCGCGGGCCCCGCCCTGCGCGGTGCGCGTCACCGTCAGCAGCAGGTCCACGCCGGGCGTGGCGTTGAGCAGCAAGGTGGCCGCCATGAACAGCGGCAGCTGCTGCAGCAGCGCCGGGTCCAGCCCGGTCAAAGCATCTCCAGCGCCAGCGCCGACCGACCGCGGTGGCGCTTCACAGGCGCTCCACGGCCAGGGCGGTCGCTTCGCCGCCGCCGATGCACAGCGCGGCCATGCCGCGCTTGAGCCCGCGCTTGCGCAGCGCACCCAGCAGCGTGACGACGATGCGCGCGCCCGAGGCGCCGATCGGGTGGCCCAGCGCGCAGGCGCCGCCGTGCACGTTGACGATGTCGTGCGCCAGCTTGTAGTCGGCCATGGCCGCCATGGTCACCGCGGCGAAGGCTTCGTTGACTTCCCACAGGTCGACTTGGCCGACGTCCCAGCCGGCCTTCTTCAGCGCCTTGGCGATGGCGCCGGCCGGCGCCGTGGCAAACCACTCGGGCGCCTGCGCATGCACCGCATGCGCCACGATGCGCGCCAGCGGCTGCAGGCCGCGCTGCGCGGCGGTGGATTCGCGCATCAGCAGCAGCGCCGCGGCGCCGTCGGAGATGCTGCTGGCATTGGCCGCGGTGATGGTGCCGTCCTTCTTGAAGGCGGGCTTCAGTGACGGGATCTTGTCGAGCTTGGCCTTGAAGGGCTGCTCGTCGAACTTGATGACCGTGTCGCCGGCCTTGCCCGGCAAGGTCACCGGCGCGATCTCCCAGTCGAAGCTGCCGTCCTCGTTGGCCTGCTTGGCGCGCGTGGTCGAGGCGATGGCGAACTGGTCCTGCGCCTCGCGGCTGAAGCCGTACTTGGCGACGCAGCTTTCGGCAAACACACCCATCGCCTTGCCGCGCTCGTAGGCGTCCTCCAGGCCGTCCATGGCCATGTGGTCGAACAGCTGCGCGGCGCCGTAGCGCACGCCCTTGCGCGCGAACATCAGGTGCGGCGCGTTGGTCATACTTTCCATGCCGCCGGCGACGATGGCGTCGGCGCTGCCGGCCGCCAGCATGTCGTGCGCGAACATCATCGCGCGCATGCCGCTGCCGCACATCTTGGACAGGGTCACCGCGCCGGCCGACTGCGGCAGCCCGGCGGCCAGCGTGGCCTGGCGCGCCGGCGCCTGGCCCTGGCCGGCCATCAGGCAGTTGCCCATCAGCACCTCGTCGATGCCGTCGCCGGGCACGCCCGCGCGTTCGACGGCGGCGCGGATGGCCACCGCGCCCAGTTGCCAGGCCGGCAGCGCGGCGAAGTCGCCGAGCATGCCGCCGATGGGCGTGCGCGCGGCGGAGACGATGACGATGGATTCGGACATGATGGGCTCCCTGGCGTGGCCGCCTGCTTCAGGCGACGAATATAGGCCGATGCGGCGGCGGCACCCCGGACCTCAGGCGAATGCCCGCGCGCGCCTCATTCGCCGTCGCCGTCGCCGTCGTCCGACCTGGGCGCGCGCGGATAGCGTTTGATGGCCGCGGCAAAGACCTCCACCACCGTCTCCGGGCGCGCCATCGTCACTTCCAGGTTCTTCAGCAGCCCGTCCTTCAGGCCGTAGACCCAGCCGTGCACGGCCAGCTTCTGGCCGCGCGACCAGGCGTCCTGCACGACGGTGGACAGGGCCACGTTGCCCACCTGCTCGATGACGTTCATCTCGCACAGGATGTCTTCCTGCTGCGCCGGCGGCAGGTGCTCAAGCCGCTTGCGATGGCGCAGCCGCACGTCCTGGATGTGGCGCAGCCAGTTGTCGGCCAGGCCCACGCGCGTGCCGTGCAGCGCCGCGCGCACGCCGGCACAACCGTGGTGGCCGACGACCATGATGTGCTCGACCTTGAGGTGCTCCACCGCGAACTGGATGGTGGACAGGGCGTTCAGGTCCGAATGCACCACCACGTTGGCGACGTTGCGGTGCACGAAGACCTCGCCGGGATCCAGCCCGGTGATCTCGTTGGCCGGCACGCGGCTGTCGGCGCAGCCGATCCACATGTAGCGCGGACTCTGCTGCTGCGCCAGCCGGGTGAAGAAGCCCGGCTCGCGCTCGTGGACGCGCTGCGCCCAGCGCCGGTTGTTGTCGAAAAGCACGTCGATGTCGGTATCCATGACGCGAGTGTAGGCAAGACGCCGGCGGTTTGCAGGCCGGCGGGCCGCACTCAGTCGAACACCGGCACCTGCCCGTCGCGCAGCGCCAGGCGCGACTGCTCGTAGTCCGGCAGCACCGAGCGCACCACGTCCCAGAAGGCCGGGCTGTGGTTCATCTCGCGCAGGTGCGCCAATTCGTGCGCCACCACGTAGTCGATGACCGCCAGCCCGAAGTGCACCAGCCGCCAGTTCAGGCGGATCGAGCCGTCGGCGCTGGCGCTGCCCCAGCGCGTGGCCGCCGAGCTCAGCGCGATGCGCCGCACGCGCACCTGCAGGCGCGGCGCGAACAGCGCGCAGCGTTCCTCGAAGATGCGCCGCGCCTGACGCTGCAGCCAGCCCTGCACGGCGTCGCGGATCTGCTCGGGCTCGGCGGTGTGCGGCAGGCCGACGCGCAGCAGGCGCCGCGCCAGGCCCGGCAGGCCGTCCGCGGTGGCGTCGAGCACGGCGCCGGCGACCCGCGGGTCGAGCACGACGATGACGGTCTCGCCCAGGAACGGCAGCTCGGTGCCGTCGCGCCAGTCGACGCGCGCCGACTGCAGCCGCGCGGCGCGCTCGCGCTGCTCGCGCAGCTTGCGCAGGATCCAGCCGCGCTTGTCCTGCAGCGCGCTGTCGACTTCCTTCACACCCACCCAGCGCGGCGCGCTGACCGTCAGCCCTTCGGGCCCGACGACGAAGCCGATGCTGCGGCGGCGTGCACGGCGCATCTCGTAAGCCACCAGGTGACCGTCCAGGCGCACGTCGCGCTGCGCGCGCGGATGCCGGAAGACCTCGCCGGCCAGCGGCTCACGCGGCGGCGGTGACGGCAGCGACGGCGACGGCATGTCGGGCTGCGGCTGCGGCTCGTCGAACAGCGAGCGCTGCAGCAGCTTCCACGGATCGGGCCAGCGCGACATGGGCCGCGATTCTATTCAGGCATAGGCCTCGGGGTCGATGCGCCGCATCTGGCCTTCGATCCAGCCTTCGACCTGCTGCATCAGCTCGTCCGGCTTGCGCCCCTCGACGGGGATCGGCTGGCCGATGACGATGTCGATGGTGCCCGGCCTCAGCAGGAAGCTCTTGCGCGGCCAGCAGCGCGCCGACGACACGGCGATGGGCACGATCGGCGTGCCGGTCTCGATGGCCAGCCGCGATGCGCCCTGCTTGTACTGCCCTTGCTGGCCGCGCGGGCTGCGCGTGCCTTCGGGGAACATGATCACCCAGTTGCCCATCGCGCTGATGCGCTTGCCCTGCTCGGCCACCTTGGCCCAAGCCTCGGCGCGCTTGCTGCGGTCGATGTGGATCATGTCCAGCTTGCCGATGGCCCAGCCGAAGAAGGGGATCAGCAGCAGCTCCTTCTTGAACACGTAGCACAGCGGGTGCGACATCAGCACCGGGTAGGCGAAGGTCTCCCAGGTGGACTGGTGCTTGGACGCGAGCAGCACCGCGCGCGTGCCTTCGGCGGCGGTGGGCAGATGCTCCATGCCCTGCACGCGATGGCGCACGCCGCAGATCCAGCGCGCCCCCCAGATCACCAGCCGCAGCCAGAAGATGCACATCCAGTACAGCGGCGTGCCCTTGATGAACAGCGAGGCGATGACCACCGCGGTGGCGATGGGCACCACGGTGACCAGCATCCACAGCATGAACAGCACCGAACGCAGCGCGGCGACGAGCTTCATGTGACCCCCTGGGCGCTGCGCGCCGTCCCCCCGTGGGGGAATTCGCCCTTCGGGCGGCCGTGCGGGCTCATGTCAGCCCGCCGGATTCCGAGTCGCGCAGGTGCTCGCGCTCCAGCAGGTGCGTGGCCAGTTCGCCCAGGTCGCGGTGCACGATGGTGCCCGGCACCTGCTCCAGCAGCTGCGCCACCTGGGCCGGGTCCAGCGCGGCGGCGCGGCCGCTGCGCACCAGGTGGGGCTCGCAGCCGGCGGCCTGCGCGGCGAGCAGGTCGCGCGGCGTGTCGCAGACCATCGGCACCTCTTGCAGGTCCACGCCGTAGCGGCGTGCGATGTCCAGCATCAGGCCGGGCAGCGGCTTGCGGCAGTCGCAATCGTCTTCGGGCGTGTGCGGGCAGAAGAACACGGCATCGATGCGCCCGCCCAGCGCCTGCAGGCGCTGCATCATGTGCGCATGCACCGCGTTCACCGCGGCCATGTCGATCATGCCGCGGCCGATGCCGGACTGGTTGGTGGCCACCACCGCATGCCAGCCGGCATGGTTCAGGCGCGCCACCGCTTCCAGCGCGCCAGGCACCGCCACCCATTCCTCCGGCGCCTTGATGTGGTCCTCGCGGAATTCGTTGAGGATGCCGTCGCGCCCCAGGATGATGAGCTTGAGGATGGGCAGCATTTCAGGCCGCCAGCTTCGACAGGTCGGCGACGCGGTTCATCGCCGCATGCAGCTGGCCCAGCAGCGCCAGCCGGTTGGCGCGCAGCGCCGGGTCGTCGGTGTTGACCATCACCTGGTCGAAGAACGCGTCCACCGGCGCCTTCAAGGCCGCCAGGGCCTGCAGCGACCCGGCCAGGTCGCCGGCGTCGAAGGCGGCGTCGGCCCGCGCCGCCACGCCCTGCAGCGCGGCGTACAGGCCCGACTCCGCCGGATCGCCGAACAGGCCGGCCTGCACCGCGGCCGGCGCACCACCCTCGGACTTCCGGAGGATGTTGCCGACGCGCTTGTTGGCCGCGGCCAGCGCCGGCGCCTCGGGCAGTGCGGCAAACTGGCGCAGCGCCGCCAGGCGCCGCGGCAGCTCGGCCCAGTGCGCGGGCCGCACGTCCAGCACCGCCTCCACCTCCTGCGCGCTGAAGCCCTGCTCGCGCAGGTAGCCCACCAGCCGCTCGCGCAGGAACAGCGCCAGTTCGGCCTGCGCCTGCCCATGGCCGGCCGGAAAGGCCTTGAAGGCCATCTGCACCAGCGCCTCGGCCTCCAGCGGCAGCTGGCGCTCGATGAGCATGCGGATCACGCCCAGCGCATGGCGGCGCAAGGCGAAGGGGTCCTTGTCGCCGCTGGGCAGCTGGCCAATGCCGAACAGCCCGGCCAGCGTCTCCAGCTTGTCGGCCAGCGCCAGCGCCACGCCGCAGGGCTGCCGCGGCAGCTCGTCGCCGGCGAAGCGCGGCTTGTAGTGGTCTTCGATGGCGCAGGCCACTTCGTCGGTCTCGCCGTCGTGGCGCGCGTAGTAGCCGCCCATCACGCCTTGCAGCTCGGGGAACTCGCCGACCATGTCGCTCAGCAGGTCGGCCTTGGCCAGCAGCGCCGCGCGGTCCGCGGCCTGCGCCAGTGCCGGTCCGCCGAGCTGTTCGCCGATGGCGCGGGCCAGCGTGCGCACGCGCTCGACGCGCTCGCCCATCGAGCCCAGCTTGGCGTGGTAGACCACCTTGGCCAGCGCCGGCACGCGCGAGGCCAAGGTCTTCTTGCGGTCCTGGTCGAAGAAGAAGCGCGCATCGGCCAGGCGCGGCCGCACCACACGCTGGTTGCCTTCGATGACGCGGCTGGGGTCAGCCGGCTGGATGTTGCTGACCACCAGGAAGTGCCGGCTCAGGCGGCCGCCGGCATCCAGCAGCGGGAAGTACTTCTGGTTGGCCTTCATCGTCAGCACCAGGCATTCGCCCGGCACCTGGAGAAATGCCTCATCGAATTCGCAGGCCAGCACGTTGGGCCGCTCGACCAGGCCGGTGACCTCGTCGAGCAGCGCGTCGTCCTCGATGGGCCGCAGCTGCAGGCGCTGCGCGGCGGCCTGCAGCTGGCGCACGATCTCGGCGCGGCGCTCGGCGAAGCTGGCGATCACCGCGCCCTGCGTGCGCAGCTGCTCGGCATAGCTGTCGGCGTCGCGCAGCGCTACCGGCGAGGCCGCGGCTTCGAAGCGATGGCCCTGCGTGCGGCGGCCGGCCTGCAGGCCGAGCACGCCGACCGGCACCACCGCGTCGCCGTGCAGCGCCACCAGGCCGTGCGCCGGCCGCACGAACTGCACGCTGCTCCAGCCGTCGGCCAGCTGGTAGCTCATCACCTTGGGGATCGGCAGCCTGGCCAGCGTGTCGGCCAGCGCCTGCTGCAGGCCGTCGGCCAGCGTGGCGCCGTGCACACGGCTGTCCAGGTACAGCGTCTGCGCCTTGCCCTCGCCTTGGCGCTGCAATTGAGACACCGGCGTGTCGGCGGCGCCCAGGGCGGCCAGCTTCTTCAGCAGCGCCGGCGTGGGCTGGCCGCTGCCGTCCAGGGCCACCGCCACCGGCATCAGCTTCTGCGACAGCTGCCGGTCGGCGGCGCGCTCGGCGACGCCGGCCACGTGCACCGCCAGGCGGCGCGGTGTGGCGAAGGACGCGACCGCCGCGCCCGGCGCCACCAGCCCCTGGGCCTGCAGACCGTCGGCGATGCCGGCGGCGAAGGCCTCGCCCAGCTTCTTCAGCGCCTTCGGCGGCAGCTCCTCGACGAACAGCTCGACCAGCAGGTTCTTGCTTGTCATGCTCAGGCCGCCTTCTTCGCCAGTTGCGCGCTGACCTCGTCGGCCCAGGCGCGCGGCGCCATCGGAAAGCCCAGCCGCGCACGGCTGTCCAGGTAGCTCTGCGCCACCGCACGCGCCAGGTTGCGGATGCGGCCGATGTAGGCGGCGCGTTCGGTGACGCTGATGGCACCGCGGGCGTCCAGCAGGTTGAAGGTGTGCGCCGCCTTCAGCAGCTGCTCGTAGGCCGGCAGCGCCAGCTGCTGGGCCATCAGGTGCTTGCTCTGGCGCTCGTGCGCGGCAAAGGCCGTCAGCAGGAAGTCGACGTCGCTGTGCTCGAAGTTGTAGGCGCTCTGTTCCACCTCGTTCTGGTGGTAGACGTCGCGGTAGGTGATGCCCGGCGCCCACTGCAGGTCGAACAGGCTCTCCACGCCCTGGATGTACATCGCCAGGCGTTCCAGGCCGTAGGTGATCTCGCCGGTGATGGGCTTGCAGTCGATGCCGCCCACCTGCTGGAAGTAGGTGAACTGCGTGACTTCCATGCCGTTGAGCCAGACCTCCCAGCCCAGGCCCCAGCAGCCGAGCGTGGGGTTCTCCCAGTCGTCCTCGACGAAGCGCACGTCGTTGCTCTTCAGGTCGAAGCCCAGCGCCTCCAGGCTGCCCAGGTACAGGTCCAGGATGTTGGCCGGCGCGGGCTTCAGCACCACCTGGTACTGGTAGTAGTGCTGCAGGCGGTTCGGGTTCTCGCCGTAGCGGCCGTCCTTGGGGCGGCGGCTGGGCTGCACATAGGCCGCCTTCCAGGGCTCCGGGCCCAGCGCGCGCAGGAAGGTCGCCGTGTGGCTGGTACCGGCGCCGACTTCCATGTCGTAGGGCTGCAGCAGTGCGCAGCCCTGGCGGTCCCAGTAGTCCTGGAGCGTGAGGATGATCTGCTGGAAGCTGCGCATCGGGCGGGGTCTGGGTTCGGCGTAAATTCAAGATTCTACGAAGGAGACACCGATGCTCGATCTGCTCGTTTCGGGGGCCACCGTGGTGGACGGCAGCGGCGCCGCGCCCGTGACCGCCGATGTCGGCGTGAAGGACGGCCGCATCGTCGACGTCGGCCGCATCACGGCGCCGGCGCACGAACGCATCGCCGCCGACGGCGCCTGGCTGATGCCCGGCTTCGTGGACATCCACACGCACTACGACGGCCAGGCCAGCTGGGACGAGAGCTTCTCGCCCAGCATCCACCATGGCGTGACGACCCTGGCCATGGGCAACTGCGGCGTCGGTTTCGCGCCGTTGCGCGCCGGCGAGCAGGACCGGCTGATCCGCCTGATGGAAGGCGTCGAGGACATCCCCGGCGTGGCGCTGGCCGAGGGCGTGCGCTTCGACTGGGAGAGCTTTCCGCAGTACATGGACGCGCTGGACCGCTTGCCGCACAGCCTGGACTTCCTGGTGCAGGTGCCGCACGACCCGTTGCGCATGCGCGTGATGGGCGAGCGCGCGCAGGCGCAGCAGGCGGCCACGCCCGAGGACATCGAGGCCATGCGCGCGCTGCTGCGCGAGGCGCTGGACGCCGGCGCGGCCGGCTTCTCCACCGGCCGCAGCGACAACCACCGCACGTCGCGCGGCGAGGAAACGCCGGCCTCCGAGGCCAGCGCCGCCGAGCTGACCGGCATCGCCCGCGCCTTCGACGGGCTGGGCCACGGCGTGGTGCAGGTGGTCAGCGACTTCTACGTGCTGCGCGGGCCGCAGCGCTTCGATGCCGAGTTCGACCTGGTCGAGCAGCTGGCCGCCGCCGCGGGCCGGCCGCTGTCGATGACCTGGATGCAGCGCGACCCCGGCGGCGAGCAGTACCTGGCGATGCAGGCACGCGTCGAGGCGGCCGTGGCGCGCGGCCTGCCGCTGTACCTGCAGACCGCGGCGCGCGGCATCGGCGTGATCAACGGGCTGGACGCCAGCTTTCACCTCTTCGTCGGCGCGCCGGCCTACCGCGAGGTGGCCGGGCTGCCGCTGGCCGAGCGCGCCGCCGCCTTGCGCGAGCCGGCGCGCAAGGCGCGTGTGCTGGGCGAAGGCTTCGAGCGCCTGGCCGGCGACGGCAGCGCGGTGCCGCCGCTGGTGGACATCCTGCTGCAGAACATCGAGCGCATCAGCGCGCGCATGTTCCCGCTGTCGGCGCGCGACGGCGAGGTGCCCGACTACGAGCCCACGCTGGCGCAGAGCTTCTACGCGCGGGCACGGCAGCGCGGCGGCAGCGCGCTGGAGGCCATCTACGACCACCTGGCCGAAGGCGACGGCAGCAACCTGCTGTACTTCCCGATCTTCAACTACAACGAAGGCTCATTGGACGTCGTGCGCCGCATGCTGGACCATCCGCGCGCGCTGTTCGGCCTGAGCGACGCCGGCGCCCACGTGGGCACCATCTGCGACGCCAGCTTCACCACCTTCATGCTCACGCATTGGGTGCGCGACCGCGCGCAAGGCCGGCTGCCGCTGGAGCGCGCCGTGGAGATGCTGAGCTCGCGCAACGCGCGCTACCTGGGCCTGCAGGACCGCGGCCTGATCGCCCCGGGCCGGCGCGCCGACTTGAACCTGATCGACCCCCAGCGCCTGTCGGTGGGCACACCGAAGATCGTGCGCGACCTGCCGGCCGGCGGCCGCCGTCTGCTGCAGCAGGGCCAGGGTTACCTGGGCACCTGGGTGGCGGGCACCTGCGTGCGCCGCGACGGCCAGGTCACGGCCGCACGGCCCGGCCGGCTGGTGCGCATGGGGCCGGCGGGACGAGCCGGCTGAGGCCGATCACCGCAGCAGCCAGCACCAGCCAGGGCCACAGGCCGAAGCGCGCGCTCCACCAGGCAAAGGGCGTCAGGCCCTCGCGGCCCTGCACCCGGCCTTCCAGCACGCCCTGCGTGAACGGCGCCAGGCTGGCGGTGACCCGGGCACGGTGGTCGACGATGGCGGTGGCGCCGGTATTGGTGGCGCGCAGCATCGGACGCTGAAACTCCAGCGTGCGCATGCGCGAGATGTTCAGGTGCTGCGGCACGGCGATGGTGTCGCCGAACCAGCCGATGTTGCTGAGGTTGGCGAAGATCGTCGGCGCGCGCGCCGGGTCGATGAAGCGGCGCGCCAGCTCGGCGCCGAACAGGTCCTCGTAGCAGATGTTCGGCGCCACGCGCTGGCGGCCGACCGCGAAGGACGGCGCATCGAGCGGGCCGCGTGCGAAGTCGCCCAGGGGGATGTTCATCAGCTCGGTGAACCAGTGGAAGCCGGTGGGGATGAACTCGCCGAAGGGCACCAGGTGCACCTTGTCGTAGCGATAGGGCGTGCCGCCGCGGCTAGCGGCCGACAGCCCGACCACCGAATTGGTATAGCCGCGGCTCATGTCGCCCAGCGGCACGCCCACCAGCAGGGCACGCGGCGAATTCTCGAAGCGCGCGCGCAAGGCCGGCCAGTAGTCGGGCAGCAGCTCGGCCAGTTGTTCGGGCAGCAGCGGCACCGCGGTCTCCGGCGCCACCACCAGCTCGCCGCGCGCCTGGCCCAGCGCGTGCGCCACCCAGGCCAATGCCTGTGGCACGTAGGCCATCGAGAACTTCTCGTCCTGCGGCACATTGCCCTGCAGCAGGCTGACGTCGAGCTCGCCGGCCGGGCGGCTGAACTCCTGCGTGCCCCAGGCCGCCGACAACGCCGGCAGGGCCAGCGCCACGGCCGCGGCCGGCAGCGCGCGCCGCGCATCGGCGCGCTGCTGCCAGGCGGCGCCGAGCAGGCCGCCGACCACCGCCGTGAGCACGCCGATGCCGCTGACGCCGATCCACGGCGCCCATGCCGCCAGCGGCCCGTCGATCTGCGCATAGCCGCTGGCCAGCCACGGGAAGCCGGTGAAGATCACCGTGCGCGCCAGCTCGGCCAGCAGCCACACGGCAGCGAACAGCGCCACGTCGACGGCGATGCGGCCGCGGCGCCAGCGTGCAAACAGCGCCATCGCCAGCGCCAGATACAGCGCCAGCGCCATGCACAGCAGCGCCACCGCCAGCACCGCCAGCCAGGCCGGCAAGCCGCCGTAGCGGTGCAGGCTGATGAACAGCCACCACACGCCCGCGCCCAGCCAGGTGCTGCCGTAGAGCCAGCCCAGCCAGGCGGCGCGCGCCGGCGGCGCCGGCCAGACCAGGGCCGCCAGCACGGCCGTGCACAGCAGCGGCAGCCACCACAGCGTGGTGTGCACGAAGGCCAGGGTCTGCAGCGCGCCCAGCGCCGCCGCGACCAGCGACTGCGCGCCGCGCGCGCTCAAGCGTCGCCCGACGAGGCGTCGTCGCTCGCCCGCGCGACGCGGAACCAGCGCACGGCGCCGCCGCGCGCCAGCATCACCGTGAAGCGCAGGCCGCCGACCTGCACCGTCTCGGCGCGGCGCGGCACACGGCCCAGCTCGTGCGCGACCAGGCCGCCAATGGTTTCGAACTCGTCCTCGGGCAGGTGCACGCCGAAGGCTTCGTTGACCGAGGCGATCGAGGTGTCGCCGGCGACGCGGTGGCTGCCGTCGGCCAGCGTGTAGACGCCGCTCTCTTCGTCGTGGTCGTCGAATTCGTCCTCGATCTCGCCGACGATTTCTTCGAGCACGTCCTCGATGGTGATCAGGCCCGCGGTCTGGCCGAACTCGTCGATGACGATCGCCAGATGGTTGCGGTTGGAGCGGAAGTCGCGCAGCAGCTCGTTCAGGCGCTTCGATTCGGGCACGAACACCGTCGGCCGCAGCAGCGTGCGCAGGTTCAGCTCGGGGGCGCGCTGCAGCTTCAGCAGGTCCTTGGCCATCAGGATGCCGATGACGTTGTCGCGCCGGCCTTCGTACACCGGGAAGCGCGAATGCGCGGTCTCGATGACCACGCCCAGCAGTTCGTCGTAGGGCGCGTCGATGTCCAGCAGGTCCATGCGCGGCGCGGCGACCATCACGTCGCCGGCGCTCAGGTCGGCCATGTGCAGCACGCCCTCGAGCATCTGGCGCGATTCGGGCTCGATCAGCTCGCGCTGTTCCGCGTCGGCCAGGGTGGCGATCAGCTCGGCCCGCGAATCGGGGCCGGGGGAGATGAACTCCACCAGCCGTTCAAACAGGGAACGCTTGTCTTCGGCGCTGCGCGGATGCCGCGGCGGCTGGGGGTCGGACAACTTGAGGGGCGGGAAGTGATTCCGGGCGAAGAATAACGCAGTCGCCCGGCCCTTGAAGCCCGGACGGGCGGCCCTCATCTGCTTTGGTTATTCTCCTGCATCACTGCTAGCCAAGGCCCGCCATGTCCCAAAGCCTGATTCCCGCCACGATCCTCACCGGCTTCCTCGGTGCGGGCAAGACCACCCTGCTCAAGCGGGTGCTCAGCGAGGCCCACGGGCAGAAGATCGCCGTCATCGAGAACGAGTTCGGTTCCGAGAACATCGACAACGACATCCTGGTGCGCGACAGCGGCGAGCAGATCGTGCAGCTCAACAACGGCTGCGTCTGCTGCTCGATCCGCGAGGACCTGCGCACCACGCTGTCCGACCTGGCCGAGAAGCGGCGCAAGGGCGAACTGGACTTCGAGCGCGTGGTCATCGAGACCACCGGCCTGGCCGACCCCGGCCCGGTGGCGCAGACCTTCTTCATGGACGACGAGATCGCCGAGGCCTACCTGCTCGACTCCATCCTCACCCTGGTCGACGCCAAGCACGGCGACAGCCAGCTGGACACCCGCCAGGAGGCGCGGCGCCAGGTGGGCTTCGCCGACCAGATCTTCATCAGCAAGACCGACCTGGTGGCATCGGCCGAGGTCGACGCGCTGGTGCACCGGCTCAAGCACATGAACCCGCGGGCGCCGCAGCGCCAGGTGCACTTCGGCGAGGTGCCGATCGCCGAGGTCTTCGACCTGCGCGGCTTCAACCTCAACGCCAAGCTGGACATCGACCCGGAGTTCCTCAACGCCGGCGAGCACGACCACCACGACCATGATCACGGCCATGACCATGACCACGAGCATGGCGAACACTGCGACCACCCGCACCACCATCACCACGACGACGACGTCAAATCCTTCGTGTTCCGCGCGGAACGGCCGCTGAACCCGGCCAAGCTGGAGGACTTCCTCGGCGCGATCGTGCAGGTCTACGGCCCGAAGATGCTGCGCTACAAGGGGGTGCTGCACATGCAGGGCAGCGACCGCAAGGTCATCTTCCAGGGCGTGCACCAGCTGATGGGCAGCGACCTCGGCCCGAAGTGGGCGCCGGGGGAAAAGAAGGTCAGCAAGATGGTCTTCATCGGCATCGATCTGCCACGCGAGATCCTGCTGCAAGGCCTGGAGCAGTGTGTGACCTGAGCAGCATTTCACGGGCCCACGACAGGGCGCGGACCACCCGCCGCATGGTGGCTACAATCCGCGCGCCCGAAGGGGCCTGTGATCGCTAGAGTCGAGGCAAGGAGACCGCAAGTGAACAAGACGCTGGCCAAGAGTGCCGCGACGACCCCCGCCAAGAAGGTCCCCGCCAAAACCACCGCCGCGACTGCGGCCGCCAAGCCGGCGGCGAAGCCGGTCGCACGCGGCGCGGCGCACACCGCCACGCTGCCCGATCCGGCCCCTGCCCCCCCCACCAACCGCTTCACCGACCGCTTTGCGCCCGCGCGTGCACCGGTGCGCGGACATGACGAGATGCCTGACGTGGTCAAGACCCTGACCAAACCCGATCCGAAGCTGGCCAATGCCTGGAAGACCAAGGCGGCACGCGACCTGACCGAGGCCGAACTGCTGGCCATGCCGGACAGCGAATACATGAACGAGAAGCAGCGTGAGTTCTTCAGGCTGCGCCTGCAGGCCCAGAAGGACGACCTGCTGTCCAACGCCGGCGAGACCACCGAGCACCTGCGCGAGGACACCTCGATCGTGCCCGATCCCGCCGACCGGGCGACGATCGAGGAAGAACACGCGCTGGAGCTGCGCACGCGCGACCGCGAGCGCAAGCTGCTGAAGAAGATCGGCCAGTCGCTGGCGCGCGTCGAATCCGGCGACTACGGCTACTGCGACGAAACCGGCGAGCCCATCGGGCTGGCGCGCCTGCTGGCGCGCCCGACCGCCACGCTCTCGCTCGAAGCCCAGCAACGGCGCGAGATGAAGCAGAAGATGTTCGGCGACTGAGGCCGCGTGACCAAGATGTCGTGATGGCCGAGAACAAGGACGGCGAAAGCTTCTTCCGCAGGATGGTGCGTTTCGTGGCCAATCCGGCCACGGACTGGGCTGACCTCGGCACGCGACAGGACGACACGCGCGAGCTGGACCTCGAGAAGTCCGAGCTCAAGGCGATGGTCGAGCGCAAGCGGCGCAACGACTTCGTGCGCAAGCGTGAGTTCGACATGCTGCGCAAGGTGCGTCGTGAAGGCCTGACGCCGGAGCAGCTGGCGTCGCTGGGCGGCTCGTCGCGGCTGGACGACTCCGAAGCGCGCCAGTCCGACCTGGCCGGCGGCGCCCGCCCCGACGTGGGCGTGAAGGCCAAGATCGACGAGATCGAGCAGCAGATGGTCGGCAGCAGCTTTTCGCCGTCCGGACGTCGCTCCACCGAGTTCTTCAACGCGCCGACCGAACCGGCGGTGCTGGCACGCTCCGGTCTGCCGCCGCCGTCCGGCAAGGTGCCGCTGAACCCCGCGGAAGCCCTGCCGGCGCTGCCGCCGCTGCCCGATCTGGACATCGAGCCGGCAGCCGAAGCGCCCCCCGCCGCGGCCCCCGTGTTCAGCACGCCCGGGCTGCCGCCGCTGGCCCCGCTGTCGCTGGCGGCCACCGGCGATACCGGCGACTTCGAGCACCGCTTCGGCGTCGAGGTCAGCGAGGTCGTGCACGACCCGGACCTGGACGAAGCGGTGATCGCGTTTGCCAACGCCGATTTCGGACAATGTGAGCAATCGCTATCTCAAATCACGGGGCCTGGCGCGGCGCGCTCGCAGCATGCGGAGACCTGGTTGGTGCTGTTCGATTTGTACCGCGCCACCGGCCAGCAGCAGCGCTTCGAAACGCTGGCCGGGGACTATGCCCACCAGTTCGGTTGGTCGGCGCCGCAGTGGTTCTCGCTGCCCAAGCTGGTGTCCGATGCGGTGGCCGACGGGGCCACGGCCGAGCGCAGCGGGCATGGACCGCTGGCCGGCGACGTCGGCTGGATCTGCCCCGAGCGGCTGGACATCGACGCGGTGGCGCGGCTGCGCTCGCAGACGCTGCAGATGCCGCTGCCCTGGGTCTTCGACTGGGCAGCGCTGCGCAGCGTGGATGCCGAGGCGGCCATGCAGCTGTCGTCGCTGTTCCGCCACTGGAGCAAGCAGCAGCTGGAGATGCGCTGGATGTCCGGCGAGAACCTGTTCTCGACGCTGCAGGACGCGGCGCCCACCGGCGTGCGCGATGCCGATCCGGCGTTCTGGCAAGTGCGCCTGGATGCGTTGCGCCTGGTCAACCGCGCCGACCAGTTCGACGAGGCGGCCATCGACTACTGCGTGACCTACGAGGTGTCGCCGCCGTCCTGGGAACCCACCCGCTGCAACGTGCGTGTCAGCGGCTCGAGCATGAATACGCACACGCCGCCGATGTCGATGGTCAGCGAGGTGTCCACGGGCTTCATGGAATCCAGCCCGATGGACGACGCGGGCAGCGGCACGCAGGTGGCCAACATCGAGCTGTCCGGCCAGCTGGTCGGCGACATCAGCGAGACGCTGAACCGGCTGAACACGCAGCTCGGCAATGCCACGCTGGTGCAGGTGTCGTGCGCCAAGCTGATCCGCGTGGACTTCATCGCCGCCGGCGACCTGCTCAACTGGGTGCTGCTCAAGCGCGGCGAGAAGCGCATGGTGCATTTCGTGGACGCCCATCGCCTGGTGGCGCTGTTCTTCGGCGCGATGGGCATCAACGAGCACGCCCGGGTGCAGGTGCGCAAGGTCTGAGCGCCCTGCCACGACGTGCCGCGGGCACGTCGCGCGACAATGGCCCTTGTCCATTGTCCTGAAGCCCCCAGCTGAATTGCCATGCAGACATCCGAAGCCGCCGTGTTCCACGGCACGACCATCGTCAGCGCGCGTCGCGGCCGGAGCGTGGCCCTGGGCGGCGACGGGCAGGTGACCCTGGGCAACATCGTCGTCAAGTCCAGCGCACGCAAGGTGCGCAAGCTGTACCGTGACCACGTGCTGGTGGGCTTTGCCGGCGCCACGGCCGACGCCTTCACGCTGTTCGAGCGCTTCGAAGCCAAGCTGGAGAAGCACCAGGGCCAGCTGGTGCGGGCGGCCATCGAACTGACCAAGGACTGGCGCACCGACCGCGTGCTGCGCCGTCTGGAGGCAATGCTGGCGGTGGCCGACCGGGAAGCCTCGCTGATCATCACCGGCAACGGCGACGTGCTCGAGCCCGAGCACGGCATCATCGCCATCGGCTCCGGCGGCGCCTATGCGCAGGCCGCGGCGCGCGCACTGCTGGTGAACACCGAGATGGCGCCGGCGGACGTGGTGGCGAAGTCGCTCGAGATCGCCGGCGAGATCTGCATCTATACCAACCAGAGCCACGTCATCGAGACCCTGGAATGAGCCACATGACGCCGCAGGAGATCGTCTCCGAACTCGACCGCCACATCGTCGGCCAGCAGGGCGCCAAGCGCGCCGTGGCCATCGCGCTGCGCAACCGCTGGCGCCGCCAGCAGGTACCCGAGCCGATGCGCGGCGAGATCACGCCGAAGAACATCCTGATGATCGGGCCCACCGGCGTCGGCAAGACCGAGATCGCGCGGCGCCTGGCACGGCTGGCGGACGCGCCGTTCGTCAAGGTGGAGGCCACCAAGTTCACCGAAGTGGGCTACGTGGGCAAGGACGTCGACAGCATCGTGCGCGATCTGCTGGAAGTGGCCGTCAAGCAGGAGCGCGAGTTGCAGATGAAACGCAAGCGCTCGCAGGCCGAGGATGCGGCCGAGGAGCGGGTGCTGGACATCCTGGTCCCGCCGCCGCGGGCCGAGTTCGGCGTCGGCGCCCCCAGCGCGGACAACACTGCGCGACAGGTGATGCGCAAGCGCCTGCGCGAGGGCACGCTCAACGAGCGCGAGATCGAAGTCGATCTGGCGGAGGCGCGGCCGTCGCTGGAGATCATGGGCCCGCAGGGCATGGAAGAAATGGCCGAGCAGCTGAAGGGGCTGTTCTCCAGCCTGGGCCAGGGCAAGCGCCGGACACGCAAACTGAGGATCGACGAAGCGCTGAAGCTGCTGGCCGAAGAAGAGGCCGGCAAGCTGGTGAACGAGGACGAAATCAAGGCCGCAGCGCTGGCCAACGCCGAGAACAACGGCATTGTCTTCATCGACGAGATCGACAAGGTCGCGTCGCGTAGCGAGCATGGCGGACCGGAGGTGTCACGGCAGGGTGTGCAGCGCGACCTCCTGCCCTTGGTGGAAGGCACGTCGGTCAGCACGAAGTACGGCATGGTCAAGACCGACCACATGCTGTTCATCGCGTCCGGCGCCTTTCATCTGTCCAAACCCAGCGACCTGATACCCGAACTGCAGGGCCGCTTCCCGATCCGCGTGGAGCTGGGCTCGCTGAGCGTCGAGGACTTCGAGGCCATTCTGACCAGCACCCACGCCAGCCTGGTGAAGCAATACCAGGCGCTGCTGGCGACCGAGGGCGTCGCGCTGGAACTCAGCCCCGAAGGCGTGCGCCGCCTGGCGCAAATTGCCTTCGACGTGAACGAGAGCACCGAGAACATTGGCGCACGTCGTCTGGCGACGGTGATGGAGCGGCTGCTGGACGAGATCAGCTTCGACGCGCCCAATCTCCAGGGACAGACCGTGCGCGTCGACGAAGCGCTGGTCAACGAACGGCTGGCGGATCTGGCGAAGAACGAAGACCTGTCGCGCTACGTGCTGTAGCGCACGGCCGGCTACCGGGAGGCCCGAGACGCCTGGACCTGCAGCAAGCCGTCGAAGATCAGCGTATCCACGGTCTCGAAGGCCAGGTCGGTGATCGGCGCGAGCTTCACTGCGGCGCCGCCGGTCATGAACAGCGCCGGCTCCTGACCGGTGCATTTCAACAGCTTGCGGTATTGGCGTTCGATGGCACCGGCAATGGCATTGGCACCGCCACTCATCAGTGCGTCGCTGGTGTTGGTCGGAAAGTCCACCACGTCACCGGTCGGGAACTTCAACCCTGCCGTGCCCATCTCCAGCGCCTTCAGCATCAAGCCGAAACCCGGCAGGATCAGCCCGCCCAGAAAGCGCCCCTGCGCATCGATGGCGTCGACGGTGGCCGCCGTGCCGATCATCACCACCAGTGCCGGCCGCGGCGGACCGGAAGCCAGCAGCCGTGCGCGTGCACCGATCAGCGAGACCCAGCGATCGCTTCCCAGCCGATTCGGATGGTCGTAGCCGTTGAGCAGCCCGGCTTCGCTCGCCGTCGAGAAAACCCAGTGCGGCTCGACGTCCCACAGCTCCATCTGCTCTTCGACGCGCCGACGCACGGCCTCGCCGGCGACCACGCAGCCCAGCATCTGGCGCGGCGGGGCCAGCGCCTTCCAGTCGGTCTCGGCAAGTTCGTCGATGGTCTCGAGGAACACAGCGCCATGGGCCACCATCGCCGCACCCGGCTTCGGAGAGACGTACTGCGCCCACTTGAGCCGCGTATTGCCGACGTCGATCGCGAGAAAAGTCATACGCGCGTGGATACTGCTTCTGGAGAAGGCTGGCGCGAGCCTATCAGGCCTCCGAGTCCATGGCGTGCGAATTGCATTGGGGTAAACCAGATATCCAGAAACTGGTCAGTCAAAGCAAAAAGGCCCGATTCCTTCCGGAATCGGGCCTCTGCATATATTAGCCTGACAATGTCCTACTTTCACACGGGAACCCGCACTATCATCGGCGCTGAGGCGTTTCACTGTCCTGTTCGGGATGGGAAGGAGTGGGACCACCTCGCTATGGTCATCAGGCTTGACTGGTTGCCGTCTCGCGCGCGGCGAAACGACCAATTCAAAGAATCGAATCAGCAGATTGCGTCAACTGGCATAACCCGCATTGACCTCAAGTCAAAGTTATAGGGTCAAGCCTCACGAGCAATTAGTACCGGTA
>JAHBZS010000018.1 GCA_019635285.1 Rubrivivax sp.
ACGAAGGTGGTCAGCGCCGCGCCCTTGTTGCCGCGCTCTTCCTTCTCGACCTGCACGAGCAGCGAATCGCCGTCCTTGATGGCGTCCTGGATGCGCGCGTTGCGCGCGTCGGTGCCTTCGCGGAAGTAGTTCTTCGAGATCTCCTTGAACGGCAGGAAGCCGTGGCGGTCTTCGCCGTAGTCGACGAAGCAGGCTTCGAGCGAAGGCTCGACCCGCGTCACCACGGCCTTGTAGATGTTGCCCTTGCGCTGTTCGCGGCCTTCGATTTCGTTTTCGAAGTCCACCAGCTTCTGGCCGTCGACGATCGCCAGGCGCCGTTCTTCCGGCTGCGTGGCATTGATCAGCATGCGTTTCATCGCGTCTCCTCACGGGTCAGGCCGCACGCCCGAGGGCATGCAGCCACCACGATGCAGCGAGACTCGGCGGAAGACCCTTGGCTCGAATCGCCCTGGACTGCGGGGGAGGAGCGGCGCCATCGCGCCGATCGGACCGGGCAGCGTTGGCGCGTGCGTGTCAGCGCGAAAGGCGTGCGTGCCGTGTCGCCGGCCCAGGGCGCTGCATCGTGGGCAGCGGCCGTGCGCCGACGCAGCCTGCCGCGGCGGGGGGCCGGCGGAAGCGGTCGGGCAGGGGAGTGAGCGGCGGGAAGGGCATGCGCGCGTGGCGTCGCTGGACGCGGGTGCAAGCGCGTGCAACACGCTCTCGCACCGGGAATTTTCGGGTGCCTGGGTAGCTGTCCCAGACGGGGTTTTTCTGCTTGTCTCTTTTGCCGCGGGCCACGGGCCGCCATGTCACTTGGGGAACATGGCCTGCCGGCGTTGCCTGCGGCATTGCATCACCTGCACACGGCCCCACCGGGACCGTGCGGTCACGCCGGAACCTGCGGTGCGGCCGGCTTAAACTCCGGCAAATCAAGCACTTGGGAATCCAACGTGGACCGGCGGATTATAGGCGGCAAAGCCCGTGCGGTGGCCCCCGTCGCGCCGGCGGCACCGCAGGTGCGGCACCTTCTCGTGGACGAATCCTCGGCCGGCCAGCGCCTGGACAACTACCTGCTGCGCTGCCTGAAGGGCGTGCCCAAGACCCATGTCTACCGCGTCATCCGCTCCGGCGAGGTGCGGGTCAACAAGGGCCGGGCCGCGGCCGACACGCGGGTGCAGGCCGGCGACGACGTGCGCGTGCCGCCGCTGCGCCTGCCCGAGCGCGCGCCGCCGTCGGTGCCGCCGCGGGAGTTCGACCTGCTGTACGAGGACGACTGGCTGCTGGCCATCGACAAGCCGGCCGGCGTGGCGGTGCATGGCGGCAGCGGCGTCAGCTTCGGCGTGGTGGAGCAGCTGCGCCGGGCACGGCCGAAGGCTCCGTTCCTGGAACTGGTGCACCGGCTCGACCGCGAAACCTCCGGCGTGTTGCTGCTGGCCAAGAAGCGCAGCGCGCTGACCGCACTGCAGGACCAGTTCCGCGCGCGCGACACCGGCAAGACCTACGCGGCGCTGGTACGCGGCGACTGGCCGGACAAGCTCAAGCTGATCGACGTGCCGCTGCACAAGTTCCTCAAGCCCGACGGCGAACGCCGCGTGCGCACCGCCGCCGCCGACGACCCGCAGGCCAAGCGCTCGATCACGCTGGTGCGGGTGGCGCAGCGGCTGGCCGGCTTCACGCTGCTGGACGTGAGCATCAAGACCGGCCGCACGCACCAGATCCGCGTGCACCTGGCGCATGCCGGCCACCCCATCGTCGGCGACGACAAGTACGGCGACTTCGAGTTCAACAAGTCGCTGGCGCGCGGCGAGGCCGTGCCCGGGCAGCGCTACGACGGTATGTTCCTGCATGCCCGCCGGCTGGCCTTCCAGCATCCGGCCAGCGGCGAGCGCCTCGAACTGCAGGCGCCGCTGCCGGCCGCCTGCAGCGCGCTGCTGCGCCATCTGGCGCTGCCTGCTGCCGCCGCTTGAGCGACACTCGCCGCCATGAGGGACACGCACCGGCGCCGCTTCGACCTGATCGCCTTCGACTGGGATGGCACGCTTTTCGATTCCACCGGGCTGATCGTGCGCTGCATCCAGGCGGCCTGCCGCGACCTGGGGCTGCCCGTGCCCGACGACACGCAGGCCGCCTATGTCATCGGCCTGGGGCTGATGGATGCGCTGCGCCATGCGGTGCCGGACCTGCCGGTGGCGCGCTACCCCGAACTCGGCCGGCGCTACCGCCACCACTACATGGCGCGGCAGCACGAGATCGTGCTGTTCGACGGCACGCTGGACATGCTGAACGCGCTGAAGGCGCGCCACCACTGGCTGGCGGTGGCCACCGGCAAGAGCCGGCCGGGGCTGAACGAGGCGCTGGACAGCGCACGCCTGCGCGAGGTCTTCGACAGCACCCGCACCGCCGACGAGACGGCGTCGAAGCCGGACCCGCTGATGCTGCACGAGCTGATGGCCGAGCTGGGCGTGCCGCCCGAGCGCACGCTGATGGTCGGCGACACCACGCACGACCTGCAGCTGGCGGCCAATGCCGGCGTCGCCAGCGTCGCGGTCAGTTATGGCGCCCATGCCACCGAGAACTTCGGCCGCTTCGCGCCGCTGTTCATCGCCCACTCCACCCGCGAACTGCACGACTGGCTGCATGCACACGCCTGAAGCTCCCGCGCCGGCAGAGCCGCTTTGCGCGTCGTCCGACCTGGCCGAACGCGGGCAGGCGCTGGTCTTCGACGTGCTGCAGTACGGCCAGCCCGTGCGCGCCTTCGCGCTGCGCTTCGAAGGGCAGGTGGTGGCCTATCTGAACCGCTGCCTGCACGTGCCGGTGGAGATGGACTGGCGACCCGGCGAGTTCCTGGACAGCGATAAGCGCTTCATCCTGTGTTCGACGCACGGCGCCGCCTACGAGCCGCAGGACGGCCGCTGTGTCGCCGGCCCCTGCGGCCGCGGCCGGCTGACGGCGCTGCAGGTGTCTGAGATCGACGGTCAGGTGTATTGGTATCCTTCCCGCGATATCCGGCCGGTGAGCTTCGACGCGCCGGACTGAGGGAGGCACGATGGACACACAAGACGAGGGCAGCGCACCGGCGCCCGCCGCCGGCGCGCCGCAGCTGTCGGCTCGGTTGGAGAACGCGCTGGAGCTGGCCACGCGCGAGCTGCTGCGCGAGCGGCGCAGCGAACGCCGCTGGCGCAACTTCTTCCGGCTGGTCTGGCTGGGCCTGGCGCTGGCGGTGGCCTGGGCGCTGCTGTCGCAGCGCCTGGCGATGACCGCGCCCAGCGGCCCGCACACGGCGCTGGTCGAGGTGCGCGGCGAGATCGACAGCGAATCGCCGACCAGCGCCGAGTCGCTGGTGGCGGCGTTGACCAGCGCCTTCGAGGACGCCGGGGCGCAGGCGGTGGTGCTGCGCATCAACTCGCCTGGCGGCAGCCCGGTGCAGGCGGGCATCGTCAACGACGAGATCCGCCGCCTGAAGGCGCTGCACGGCAAGAAGGTCTATGCGGTGGTCGAGGAGATCTGCGCCTCGGGCGCGTACTACATCGCCGTGGCCGCCGACGACATCTACGTGGACAAGGCCAGCCTGGTCGGATCGATCGGCGTGCTGATGGACGGCTTCGGCTTCGTCGGGCTGATGCAGAAGCTGGGCATCGAGCGGCGCCTGATGACCGCGGGCGTCAACAAGGGCATGCTCGACCCGTTCTCGCCGCAGGACGAGAAGCAGCGTGCCTACGCCCAGGTGATGATCGACCAGGTGCACCAGCAGTTCATCAAGGTCGTGCGCGACGGCCGCGGGCCGCGCCTGAAGGAGACGCCCGAGACCTTCTCGGGCCTGTACTGGAACGGCGAGGAGGCGGTCCGCTCCGGGCTGGCCGACCACTTCGGCAACCTGGACTACGTGGCGCGCGAAGTGATCAAGGCGCCGGAGGTCATCGACTACACGCCGCGCGAGAACGTCGCCGAACGGCTGGCCAAGCGCTTCGGCGCGTCGATCGGCGCCGGCGCGATCAAGGCGTTGCAGTCGAGCGCGCGCCTGCAATGACGTCGACCGCCCCTGCGTAGGGGAAAGGCGCGATCCAGCGACCGCCGCGGATCCGGCTGCGCCGGTCCGCCAGGGGCGCGCGCGAAGCGCGTAGGGGGCGGTCGCTCTACAGCGGTGGAATGCGCAGCATCTGCCCCGGATAGATCTTGTCCGGGTGCGTCAGCATCGGCTTGTTGGCCTCGAAGATCACCGGGTACTTGTTGGGGTCGCCGTAGAACTTCTTGGCGATCTTCGACAGGTTGTCGCCCGAGACCACGGTGTGCCACTGCGCTTCGGGCGCCGGCTCCTTGACCACCAGCAGGTCGTCCACCCGGGCCACGCCCGAGACGTTGCCGCAGCACAGCAGCACCTTCTCCTTGGTGGCCTGGTCGGCGACCACGCCGGCCACCGTGACGGCGCCGCTGGCGCCGTCGAAGCTGATGTCCAGCCCCTCCACCTGCAGCGACTGCGTGCCCACGTAGTCGGCAATGGCCTTGGCGGCGGCGGCGTTCAGCGCGGCGATGTTCTCCGGCGACGGCGCCTTGGCGGCAGCGTCCTGCGCCGCCTTGGCCTCGCCCTTGCCGAACAGCTTCTCGCCGGCTTCCTTGATAAAACTCATCAGGCCCATGGGTCTCCTCCCTTCAAGGTCATTTCAACAGGCCGCGAGTTTCGATGAAAGCCACCACCTCGTCCAGCCCGGCCCGGGTGCGCAGGTTGGTCATCACATAGGGCTTGACGCCGCGCATGCGTTTTGTGTCGGCTTCCATCACCTCCAGGCTCGCGCCGACGTAGGGCGCCAGGTCGGTCTTGTTGATCACGAACAGGTCGCTCTTGGTGATGCCCGGGCCGCCCTTGCGCGGGATCTTCTCGCCGGCGGCGACGTCGATGACGTAGATCGTCAGGTCGCTGAGCTCGGGGCTGAAGGTGGCCGCCAGGTTGTCGCCGCCGGATTCGATGAACACGATGTCGGCGTCGGGGAACCTCTCCAGCATGCGGTCCACCGCCTCGAGGTTGATCGAGGCGTCCTCGCGGATCGCGGTGTGCGGGCAGCCGCCGGTTTCGACGCCGACGATGCGTTCGGGCGCCAGCGCGCCGGCCACGGTGAGCAGGCGCTGGTCTTCCTTGGTGTAGATGTCGTTGGTGATGACCACCAGGTCCCAGCGCTCGCGCATCGTCTTGCACAGCATTTCGACCAGCGTGGTCTTGCCGGAGCCCACCGGCCCGCCGACCCCGACGCGCAGCGGCGGCAGCTTCTTGGTGCGGCCGGGGATGTGATGCAGCATGGACATGCGGCCGATTATGCGGGGGCGTTCACGACCGGAAGAGCCGCGAATACTGCGTCTCGTGCTGGCTGCTCAGGATCGCCAGGCCCGGGGTGTGCGCCTGCCAGCGGTCCTCGGGGCGTGCGGCGGCGCGGTCCACCGCCGCGGGCAGGGCGAGGGACAGGCGCGCCAGCATGCGCTGCCCGGCGCTCTGGCCCAGGGGCACGCAGCGGATCGCCGCCTGCACCATGTTCTCGGCCCAGCCGAAGCCGAAGGCGAGCAGCGTCTCGCGCAGCGGCGCGCCGGCCAGGGCGGCCGCCAGGCCGAAGGCCACGGGCCAGGTGGGCGCCGGGCGCAGGCCGGCCAGCTGCGGCACGCGCGCGTCGGCGTCGTCGCGGTTCTTCAGCCATTCGGCCAGCGAGCGCCCCATCTGCTGCGTCTGCAGGCGCAGCTCGGCGCTTTCGCGCGTCAGGCCGAGCCATTGGTTCAGTTGCTCGACGCGCGCCACGTCCTGCCGTTGCCAGGCGGGCAGCGCCTGGGCCAGCACCGGCAGGTCGGCACGTTCCAGGCTCAAGTGCAGCTGCGCCAGCAGCCAGTCGCCGGCCTGCGTTTCATCGCGCACCAGGCCGGCTTCGACCGCGGCCTCCAGGCCTTCGGAGTAGCTGAAGCCACCCACCGGCAAGGCCGGCGAGGCCAGCTGCATCAGCTGCAGCAGCGCGCCGTCGGACAGCGCGGGGGTGGCCATCAATGGGCGTGGCCGTGGTGCTTGTGGCCGTCGTGACCGTCGTCGTGCCCATGCCCGTGGTCGTGGTCGTGGTCGTGGTCGTGACCGTGACCGTGACCGTGACCGTGACCGTGACCGTGACCGTGACCGTGACCGTGCCCGTGCCCATGGTCGTGCCCGTGGCCCTGGCTGCCGCTCGCATAGGCACCGGTCTCGGGTTCGAAGGCGCTGCGCTCTTCGCTGACGATGAGATGCATGTGCCGCAGCAGGTCGGCCAGCACATGGTCGGGCTCCAGTTGCAGCCGGTCGGGCCTCAGCTCCAGCGACACATGGCGGTTGCCCAGGTGGTAGGCCGCGCGCACCAGGTCGAAGGGCGACCCGTGCTCGGCACACGGCCGCACCACCAGCAGCGGCTGCGACGCGGCCAGCACGCGGATCAGCGAACCGTCTTCGGCCACCAGCACGTCGCCGCCGCGCAGCACGCGGCCGCGCGGCAGGAACACGCCGAGGCGGCGGCCGGCGGAGTCGGTGGCGTCGAAGCGGCTCTTGCTGCGCGTGTCCCAGTCGAGCTCCACGCTCGCGGCGCGCTTGACCAGCGCAGGCGCCAGGCCCTGGCCCTGCGGGATGTGCTTGTTGACGGTGAGCATGGTGGCGGGCTCCTTCACGCGCCCTTTATAGCCGACGGGTTTGCGCGCGCTTGCACCGATTGCGGGCGAGGTGCGCGCTGAGACGGCTCACGCACCGTTGTGGCCCGCACGGGCACGACTTTGGCGCAGCGGCGCTGCCGTGGCCGCGTCCCGTCAACGCCGGCGGCCGGTGCGAGCACTGGCATGGGCTTTGCTGAAAGAGGTGCTGGAACCTTTCAACCCGTCCTGCCCGCTGCGCGGGCGCTCACCAGGAGTCAGATCCATGCAACGTCGTTTCGCGCTCAAGTTGACCACCGCGGCGTTGGCCGCCTCCGGCCTGCTGCCCCTGTCGGCCCATGCGGCGGACACCATCAAGGTCGGCGTGCTGCATTCGCTGTCGGGCACGATGGCCATCTCGGAGAGCGTGCTCAAGGACACCGTGCTGATGTCCATCGCCGAGATCAACGCCAAGGGCGGCCTGCTGGGCAAGAAGCTCGAGGCGGTGGTCGTCGACCCGGCGTCCAACTGGCCGCTGTTCGCCGAGAAGGCGCGCCAGCTGCTGACGCAGGACAAGGTGGCCGTGACCTTCGGCTGCTGGACCAGCGTGTCGCGCAAGTCGGTGCTGCCGGTGTACGAAGAGCTGAACGGCCTGCTCTTCTACCCGGTGCAGTACGAAGGCGAAGAGCTGTCGAAGAACGTCTTCTATACCGGCGCGGCGCCCAACCAGCAGGCCATCCCCGCGGTCGAGTACCTGATGAGCAAGGAAGGCGGCGGCGCCAAGCGCTGGGTGCTGCTGGGCACCGACTATGTGTACCCGCGCACCACCAACAAGATCCTGCGCGCCTTCCTGAAGAGCAAGGGCGTCAAGGACGAGGACATCGTCGAGACCTACACCCCCTTCGGCCACAGCGACTACCAGACCATCGTCGCCGACATCAAGAAGTTCTCGGCCGGCGGCAAGACGGCGGTGGTCTCGACCATCAACGGCGACTCCAACGTGCCCTTCTACAAGGAGCTGGGCAACGCCGGCCTGAAGGCCAAGGACGTGCCGGTGGTGGCCTTCTCGGTGGGTGAGGAAGAGCTGCGCGGCGTGGACACCAAGCCGCTGGTCGGCCACCTGGCGGCGTGGAACTACTTCATGTCGATCAAGTCGCCGGCGAACACCGAGTTCATCAAGAAGTGGAGCGACTACGCCAAGGCCAACAACGTGCCGGGCCACAAGGACAAGCCGCTGACCAACGACCCGATGGAAGCCACCTACATCGGCTTCAACATGTGGGTGCAGGCGGTGAAGAAGGCCGGCAGCACCGACGTCGACAAGGTCATCAAGGCGATGGCCGGCCAGACCTTCCCGGCGCCCAGCGGCATCACGTCCAAGATGGACGAGAAGAACCACCACCTGTGGAAGTCGGTGTTCATCGGCGAGATCCGTGCCGACGGCCAGTTCAACGTGGTGTGGAAGACGCCGGGCCCGGTGCGCGCGCAGCCGTGGAGCAGCTTCATCCCCGAGAACAAGGGCAAGAAGGACGAGCCCGAAGTCATGGCCGCGAAGAAGTAATCGGGCGGATAGAGCAGACGGCCAACGCAGGGAAGACGGGATGCTGATTCGTTGGCTGGTCATGCTGTGGGCTGCGCTGGTGCTGGTGGCACCGGCGCAGGCCCTGACCCAGGCCCAGGCGCGTGCGCTGGCCACCGGGGATAGCGCGTCGCGCGTCGCGACGCTGAACGAACTGGTCGCCGGCGGCGTGCCCGACGCGCAGGCCGCGGCGCTGATCCAGGCGCTGGCCGACGATGCGGTGAAGTTCACCGACAGCGCGGTCTACATCGTGCGCGACGGCAAGGGCATCGACCCGGTGACCGGCGCCGAAGCCAAGGTGCCCGAGTCGGCCGAGGACGTGATCAACAACAACCAGATGCGCACCGAGCTCGACGCGGCGCTGGCGCTGGCCCAGCTGCAGTCGGCGGATGCCAGGCAGCGGCTGGCGGCGGTGAAGACACTGGCCTCCGAGCCCGACGAGGCCAAGCTGCCGTTGGTGGAGAAGGCCTTCGCCGCCGAGCAGGACGCGGCCGTGAAGGACGCGCTCGGCAACCTGCGCTTCGCGCTGCGCTTAAGCAGCCCGGACCGCGCCAAGCGGCTGGAGGCGGCCGCGGCGCTGGGCAGCGTCGGCACGCCGGCCACCAAGCTGCTGCTCAACGAACGCCTGCAGGCCGAGAGCGACGCCGACGTCAAGTCGGCGCTGCGTGCGGCGCTGGAGCGGATCGACGCGCGCCTGGTGTGGGGCGAGCGCCTGGGCGTCATCTTCACCGGCATCAGCCTGGGCTCGATCCTGCTGCTGGTGGCGCTGGGCCTGGCCATCACCTACGGGCTGATGGGCGTCATCAACATGGCGCACGGCGAGCTGATGATGATCGGCGCCTACGCCACCTACGTGGTGCAGAACCTCTTCCGCAACTACCTGCCCGGCGCCTTCGACGGGTACGTGATCGCGGCCATCCCGGTGTCCTTCCTGGCCGCGGCGGCGGTGGGTGCGGTGCTGGAGCGCGGCGTCATCCGCTGGCTCTACGGCCGGCCGCTGGAGACGCTGCTGGCCACCTGGGGCATCAGCCTGATCCTGATGCAGGCGGTGCGCAACCTGTTCGGCGCGCAGAACGTGCCGGTCGAGAACCCAGCCTGGCTGTCCGGCGGCGTGACGGTGCTGAGCAACCTGACGCTGCCCTACAACCGCATCGCCATCATCGTCTTCGCCGCGCTGGTGCTGGCCGGCGTGTCGCTGATGATCGCGCGCACCCGGCTGGGCCTGTTCGTGCGCGGCGTGACGCAGAACCGCAAGATGGCCGCCTGCATGGGCGTGAACACCGCGCGCATCGACACCTACGCCTTCGCGCTGGGCTCGGGCATCGCCGGGCTGGCCGGCTGCGCGCTGTCGCAGGTGGGCAATGTCGGGCCGGACCTGGGGCAGAGCTACATCGTCGACTCGTTCATGGTGGTGGTGCTGGGCGGCGTCGGCCAGCTGGCCGGCACGGTCTACGCGGCGCTGGGCCTGGGCGTGCTGAACAAGCTGCTCGAAGGCTGGCAGGGCGCGGTGCTGGCCAAGATCATGGTGCTGGTGTTCATCGTCGTGTTCATCCAGAAGCGGCCGCAGGGCATCTTCGCGATGAAGGGCCGGAGTGCAGAGGCATGAGCGCCGTCCTGCCTGCACCACTGGCGGTGGCCCTGCCGCGACGCGGCTTCCTCAGCGCGAAGAGCTGGAGCGCGGTGGCCGCGGCCATCGTCGTCGTCGCCGTGCTGGTGCCGCTGCTCAACCTGGCGGTGCCGGCCGGCAGCGTGTTCCACCTGTCCGACTATGCGGTGCAGCTGGTCGGCAAGATCATGTGCTACGCCATCTGCGCGCTGGCCATGGACCTGATCTGGGGCTACACCGGCATCCTCAGCCTGGGCCACGGCCTGTTCTTCGCACTGGGCGGCTACATGATGGGCATGTACCTGATGCGCCAGATCGGCAGCGACGGCCAGTACCGCATGCCCATGCCGGACTTCATGGTGTTCCTCAACTGGAAGCAGTTCCCGTGGCACTGGGCGGTGTCGGATTCGTTCATCGCGCAGATGCTGCTGGTGCTGCTGGTGCCGGGGCTGCTGGCCTTCGTCTTCGGCTACTTCGCCTTCCGCTCGCGCATCAAGGGCGTGTACTTCTCGATCATCACGCAGGCGCTCACCTATGCGGCGATGCTGCTGTTCTTCCGCAACGAAACCGGCTTCGGCGGCAACAACGGCTTCACCGACTTCAAGCGCATCCTGGGCATGCCCATTGCCACCCCCGGCATGCGCATGACGCTGTTCGTCATCACCGGCCTGACCTTGATCGGCTGCTTCGTCTTCGCGCGCTGGCTGGTGCACACCAAGTACGGCCGGGTGCTGCAGGCCATCCGCGACGCCGAAAGCCGCGTCATGTTCACCGGCTACAACCCGGTGGCCTACAAGCTGAGCATCTGGACGCTGTCGGCCGTGATGTGCGGCATTGCCGGCGCGCTGTACGTGCCGCAGGTGGGCATCATCAACCCGAGCGAGATGTCGCCGGCGGCCGGCATCGAGATGGCCATCTGGACGGCCGTGGGCGGCCGCGGCACGCTCATCGGCCCGATCGTCGGCGCCTTCTTCGTCAACGGCGCGAAGAGCTGGTTTACGCAGGCCTTCCCTGAGATCTGGCTGTACTTCCTGGGCGCGCTGTTCATCGCGGTGACGCTGTTCCTGCCGCAAGGCATCATCGGCCTCGTGCGCAAGCTGCGCGGCCCCAAGGGCGAAGAGTCATGACGCCGGAGCTGATGGAGGCCGGCTCGCGCAGGCTGGAGGCCTTGCGCGAGCGCCAGGCGCAGCAGGTGGCCGGCGGCGGGCGCGTCGCGGCGCGCGCGCAGATGCTGCGCCAGCAGGAGCCCGACTTCGGCCAGGGCGTGGCGCTGTACCTGGACGACATCACCGTCAGCTTCGACGGCTTCAAGGCGCTGAACGCGCTGACCATGACCATCCTGGTCGGCGAGCTGCGCTGCATCATCGGCCCCAACGGCGCCGGCAAGACGACGATGATGGACGTCATCACCGGCAAGACCCGGCCCGACGCCGGCAAGGCCTTCTTCGGCAGCACCATCGACCTGCTGCGCCTGCGCGAGAACGACATCGTGCAGGCCGGCATCGGCCGCAAGTTCCAGAAGCCCACGGTGTTCGAGCAACTGACCGTGTTCCAGAACCTGGAGCTGGCGCTGAAGGCCGACCGCCGCGTGCGCGCGTCGGCGCTGTTCCGGCTGAACGGCGCGCAGGCCGACCGCATCGGCGAGGTGCTCACCCTGATCCACCTGAAGGACAGCGCGCAGCGCACCGCCGGGCTGCTGAGCCACGGCCAGAAGCAGTGGCTGGAGATCGGCATGCTGCTGATGCAGGACCCGAAGCTGCTGCTGCTGGACGAGCCGGTGGCCGGCATGACCGACGAAGAGACCGAGCGCACCGCCGAGCTCTTCCTGACGCTGGAAGGTAGCCACTCGCTGGTGGTGGTGGAGCACGACATGAAGTTCATCGGCGAGCTGACCGAGGGCAAGCCGAACAAGAAGGTCACCGTGCTGCACGAAGGCAGCGTGCTGGCCGAGGGCACCTTGGCTGAAGTACAGGCCAACGACAAGGTGGTCGAGGTCTACCTGGGGCGCTGAGATGCTGAAGACCGAGGGCGTCAACCAGTACTACGGCGGCTCGCACATCCTGCGCAACGTCGGCTTCGAGGCCAGGCAGGGCGAGGTGACGGTGATCCTGGGCCGCAACGGCGTGGGCAAGACCACCTTGCTGAAGAGCCTGATGGGCGTGATCCCCATCCGCACCGGCAGCATCGCCTTCGACGGCCGGCCGCTGAACAAGCTCACCAGCTACGAGCGTGTGCGTCTGGGCATGGGCTACGTGCCGCAGGGCCGCGAGATCTTCAGCCGCCTGACGGTGGAGGAGAACCTGCGCATGGGCCTGGCCTACAAGAGCGGCAGCACACCCATCCCGGCCGAGTTGTTCGAGCTGTTCCCCATCCTCAAGCAGTTCCTCAACCGGCGCGGCGGCGACCTGTCGGGCGGGCAACAGCAGCAGCTGGCCATCGCGCGGGCGCTGGCCGCGGGGCCGAAGCTGTTGATCCTGGACGAGCCCACCGAAGGCATCCAGCCGAGCATCATCAAGGACATCGGCCGCGTCATCCGCATGCTGGCTCGCCAAGGCATGCGCGGCGGCCAGCCGATGGCCATCGTGCTGGTGGAGCAGTACTACGACTTCGCCGAGGAACTGGCCGACCAGTACCTTGTGATGGAGCGCGGCGAGGTGGTCATGCGCGGCCGCGGCAAGGACATGGTCGCCGACGGCGTGCGCCAGCGCATGGCGATCTGAAGCAAGGCCCGGCGCGCGCCTGCGCAGACGGTGCGGCAGCTTGCGCCGGCCGCTGGCGGCGGCGAGCGGCATCCCGCGGTCTCAGGGGCCCGGGTGCGCCGCCACCGTGAGGTGACCGAGAGGGCGGTCGCGACGCGCTGCGGGGCCCCAGAACGTCCGGGGCCTCCGTCCGAGCGCGCCGACGCCTTGGCGCCGGCAACGGCGTATTGGCGCCCGGCTCGCGCTCCACCGGTTGCTCACGTGCAGGCGCCTGGCGACGCGGCCCTGCCCCGAACCAGTGAGGCGCGACTTCCGCGCCCCGCGCCGCCGAGTGCCCCCCGCGCCCCAGCCGCTGGTGGGATGAGCCTGCTGCCGACCTGGGGATGCAGCGTGATGCGGTTTTGCGCTACAATATTAGTTAGCTTGCTATCTAAATATTGCTGTCTGAAATGCCTGCCTCTAGAGCTGATCGCCGCCGCCGCGAGGCCGCCTATGTCGCGCTGGGAACCGCCCTCGGCCCGCTGGAGCGGGCCTACCGGGCGGCGGCCAACCGGGCGGTGGCCCATGTGGGGCTGTCACAGGCGCTGGCCTGGCCGCTGGTGAGCATCGGGCGCCTGGGCGACGGCTTGCGGCAAGGCGTGCTGGCCGAGCAGCTGGGCATCGAAGGCCCTTCGCTGGCGCGCTCCATCGACCAGCTGGTGCAGGGAGGCTTCGTCGACCGCCGCGAAGACCCGGACGATCGCCGTGCCAAGACCCTCCATCTGGCGCCGTCGGGCGCCCAGGCTTGCGAGCACATCGAGGCCGCGCTGGCCGAGATGCGCGAGCTCCTCTATCACGGCATCCCGGACGAGGATCTGCTGGCCTGCCTGCGCGTGTTCGGCGTGCTGAGAGAGCGCCTGGGTTGCCCGGCGCCCGATCATCCGCGGGCCAGACCCAAGCCGACGAAGAAGGTGCGTGTGCCGTGAACGCCGCCGGTCTGTTTCGCTTCAGCCGCGCCGAGCTGGTCTTTTCCCTCAAGTGCTTCGTCGCGGCGATGCTGGCCATGTACATCGCCAGCCGCCTGGGCCTGCCCCGGCCCTTCTGGGCCTTGATGACCACCTACGTCGTTGCCAACCCCCTGGCCGGCGCGGTGCGCTCCAAAGCGCTGTTTCGCCTGCTCGGCACCATTGTCGGCTGCACGGCGGCGCTGATGCTGGTGCCGGCGCTGTCGAACGCGCCCGAGTTGCTGACCCTGGCGCTGGCCTTGTGGTCGGGCGTGTGCCTGTTCTTCTCGCTGCAGGATCGCACGCCCCGGTCCTACGTCTTCATGCTGGCGGGCTACACGGCGGCGTTGATCGGCTTTCCGGCGGTGAGTGCACCGCAGACCCTGTTCGACACGGCGGTCGCCCGCGTGGGGGAGATCGGCCTGGGCATCGTGGTCGCCACGGCGGTGCACAGCCTCGTGCTGCCGACCGGCATGGGCGCCACCGTGCTGGGCCTGCTGGACCGCGGTCTTCGCGATGCCCGGCAGTGGCTGCTCGACCTGATGCAGCCTGCGCAGCGCGAACCGGGCGCTGCCTTGGGGGCCGACCGCGCGCGGGTGGCCACCGACATCACGCAGCTCAGGCTGCTGTCGACGCACATCCCCTTCGACACCACGCATCTGCGATGGACCGCGGGTGCGGTCCGTGCGGTGCAGGACCGCGTGGCCTCGCTGACGCCGGCGTTGTCGGCGGTGGAGGATCGCCTTCAGGCGCTGCAGCAGGCCGAAGGCGAATTGGCGCCCGATGTGAGCGCCGTGCTGGCCCGGGTGGCGCAGTGGTTGCAGGCGCTGGACGCGCCTGGCGGCACCGCTGACGCGGCTCGGCACGAGGCCGATGCATTGGCTCTGCACCAGGCGATTCGCGAGTTCGGCGAGGCCGGCCAGGCGCGGCCGAGCTGGCCGCGCGCCTTGCGCCTCTCGCTCGCCGCAGGGCTGGACGAGCTGGTCGACGGCTGGCGGGCCTGCGTGGTCCTGCGGCGCGAGGTCGACGAGGGGCTGAGGGGCGTCGCTCCGCCCTCGCGCCGCGTGCGCATCGTCGGCAACCGGGTGCTGCATCGCGACGTGGGCATGGCCTTGTTGTCCAGCCTGGCCGCCGTGGTGGCGATCTGCCTGTGCTCCGCCTTCTGGATCCTGACGGGTTGGCCCAGCGGCTCGGCGGCCGTGATGATGGCGGCGGTCTTCTGCAGCTTCTTCGCGACCCTGGACGACCCGGTGCTCGGCATCCATGCGTTCCTGAAGTACACCTTGTGGTCGGTGCCGCTGGCCGCTCTGTACCTGCTGGTGCTGCTGCCCACCGTGCACGACTTCGGCATGCTGGTGGCGGTGTGCGCGCCGCTGTTTCTGCTGCTGGGCTGCTTCGTGGCGCGGCCGACGACGATGGGCATCGCCATGCCGATCGTCTTCGGCGTGGCCGGCGCGCTGGCCTTGCACGACACGGCGAATGCGGATCTGGTGACGTTCACCAATTCGATGATCGCGCAGGTCTTCGGCATGGTGGTGGCGGGGCGCACGACCAAGCTCATTCGCAGCGTCGGCGTGGACTGGAGCGCCCGGCGCATCCAGCGCGCCAACTGGCGCGAACTGGCGGACATGGCCGCGACGCCGCGCAGGCAAGTCAAGGCCGACGCCTATGCGGTGCGCATGCTCGACCGCATCAGCCTGCTGGCGCCCCGCATGGCGGCAGCGGGCGGTGCGATCGACGGCGTCTCCGCCGACGCCATGCGCGATCTGCGCCTGGGGATGGACGTCGTCGCGATGCAGCGCGCTCGCGGCGATCTCCCCCCGGGCCTGGGCGCGCGCCTGATGCACGAGCTGGAGCACTTGTTCCGCGAGCGCACGGCGTCGAAGGCGTCGGCCAATCCGGCGTCCTTGCTCAAGCGCATCGACGAGGCTTTGCAGGCCGCGCTGGACGTGCCCGGCGATGCCTCGCGCAAGGGCCGTTCGGCCATCAGCGCGCTGGCCGGCCTGCGCCGCAATCTCTATCCCGACGCGCCGCCGGTCCGGCCCGTGGCTGCGTTGGCCGAAGGAGCTGTGTCGTGATCGGCGAAGCCAGTCTGTTGGGTCTGTATGTGCCCTGGGTGATGGTGCTGGCGCTGTGTGCCTTGCCCGTCACCTGGCTCCTGCGCCGCCTGCTCGCCGTCACCGGCCTGTACCGCTGGGTCTGGCGCCCCGCACTTTTCGACATGGCGCTGTACCTGCTGGTGCTCTTCGCAATCAGCCGCGCCACTTCATGAACGTACCGAGCCTGCCATGCATATCCGCACTCTTCTCGACAAGCGCTGGCTGCAGCGCCTGATGCCCATGGTCATCACCGGCGTGCTCGCGGCGGCCGCGGTCTGGGCCGGGTTCCGCCTGTGGGACCACTACGAGCTGGCGCCGTGGACGCGCGACGGGCGCGTGCGCGCCAACATCGTGCAGATCGCCCCCGACGTGTCGGGGCTCGTCACGGCGGTGCCCATCCACGACAACCAGGCCGTCAAGGCCGGCGCGCTGCTCTTCGAGGTGAACCCGGCACGCTACCGGCTGGCGCTGCGTCAGGCGCAGGTGTCGCTGGCCGCGCAGCGCACCGCGCTCGCCCAGGCCCAGCGTGAAGACACCCGCAACAGCGGACTGGGCTCGCTGGTCTCCCAAGAGGCGCAGGAACAGGCGCACACGCGTGTCGAGCAGGCGCAGGCCGCCGTGGCCCAGGCCGAGGTCGCCGTCGATGCCGCGCAGCTCAACCTGACGCGCGCCTCGGTGCGTGCGCCCGCCGACGGGCAGGTGACCAACCTGGACATGCGGCAGGGCAGCTACGCCGCGTCGGGGCGCGCGGTGCTGGCGCTGGTCGATGCCAGTTCCTTCTATGTGGAGGGCTACTTCGAAGAGACCAAGCTGGCGCGCATCCACGTCGGCGACCGCGTGCGCGTGACGCCGATGGGCGGGGCCGGCGGGGCGCTGGGCGGCACCGTCGAGAGCGTCGCCGCCGGCATCGCCGACCACGACCGTTCGACCAGCGCCAACCTGCTGCCGAGCGTGAACCCGACCTTCAACTGGGTGCGCCTGCCCCAGCGCATTCCGGTGCGCGTCAAACTCGATCCGCTGCCTGAAGAGACGCAGCTCGTCGCGGGGCAGACCGTGACGGTGCAGGTGATCGAGCAGGCAGCGAATACCCAGGCCGCCGCGGCAGCGCCGACGCCGCCTGAGAGCAAGGGGTGAGCGCCATGCCAGTTCACCGCGTCCCCGTTCGCTTCGTCCCCATGCGCCTCGTCCCGGCGCGCCGCCTCCTGCGCCTGGGCGCGATCGCCGCCGCGACGGCGGTGTCGGCCGCGTGCACCACGGTGGGCCCGGACTATCGAGTGCCAGAAGGCGCCGTGGTCTCGCAGCCCGCGGCCGTGGCGCCGTTCGAAGGTGCACAAGCCTCGCGCACGTCGCCCGATGCGCCGCACGCGCATCCGTATTCGCAGGCCCCGCTGCCGGCGCACTGGTGGCGGCTGTACCAGGACCCGCTGCTCGACCAATTGGTGGGGCAGGCGCTGGCACGCAACGCCGACCTGCGCCAGGCCGCGGCCAACCTGCAGCGTGTGCAGGCGTTGGAGGACGAAGTCGACGGCGCCAGCCAGCCGGTGATCGGCGTGAACGGCGGGCCTTCGTATGGACACGCCTCGGGGCTGTCGCAGTTGCAGCCGGGCCGCCAGCCGCGCAGCGACACGCACTACGGCACGGGCCTGTCGGTGTCGTATCAGGTGGACCTGTTCGGCCAGCTACGCCGCGCCAGCGAGGCCGCGCATGCGGGCACGCAGGCCGCATCGGCCGCGCTGGATCTGGCGCGCGTCAGCGTGGCGGCCGGCACGGCGCGCGCCTATGCCGATGTTTGCTCGCTGGGCCTGCGCTTGCAAAGCGCGCGCAGGTCGGCCGAACTGCAGCAGGAAGCGGTGGCGATGACCCAGCGGCTCGAGCAGGCGGGACGCGCCAGTTCGATCGATGTCGCGCGTGCACAAAGCCAGGCGCAGACCTTGCTTGCCGCCCTGCCGCCGCTGCATGCGCAGCGCGAAGGCGCGGTGTACCGGCTCGCCGTGCTGACGGGCACGGCGCCGCAGGCCTTCCCGCGGGAGGTGACGGCGTGCGTCGCGCCGCCGCAAGTCGCCGGCCTGCTGCCGGTGGGCGATGGCGCGCGCATGCTGCGCCGCCGCCCCGACGTGCGTCAGGCCGAGCGTGAGTTGGCGGCATCCACGGCGCGCATCGGCGTGGCCGTGGCCGATCGCTACCCGAAGGTGACGCTGGGGCTGTCCGCGTCGTCGGCGGGCCTGCTCAGCGGTTTCGGCCGCGGCGACACCGTCGCCTGGAGCCTGGGCCCGCTGATCTCCTGGACGCTGCCCAATACCGGCATCGCGGATGCCCGCGTCTCGCAGGCCGAGGCCAGCACCCGCATGGCCGCCGCCAAGTTCGACGGCACGGTGTTGACGGCCTTGCGCGAGACCGAAACGGCCCTCAGCGCCTACGCTCACGAACTCGATCGCCATGCGGCGCTGCAGGCGTCGCGCGACGAAGCCTCGGGGGTCGCGGAGCAGGCCCGGCAGCTGTACCAGGGCGGCAAGGTCGGCTACCTCGACGCGCTCGACGCCGAACGCTCGCTGGCCAGCAGCGAGGCCGCGCTCGCCGCGTCGGACGCCGAGCTGGTGGGCGACCAGGTGAGCTTGTTCCTCGCGCTGGGCGGCGGGTGGTAGGGCAGGCCTTCGACATCGAGCACCTGGCACCGACGAAGCGGTTCTAAGCGCCTTGCGCTTGTCCCCTTTTTGGGTGAGCGGGTGGCGATCACGCCGCTGCACGCCCGCGCCGACGCCCTGCACCCGCACCTTCTGCCGATCGCGTCGAGACGCATCCCTTCGGCATTCCCATCGCGTTACCCCTGCTGCAGACGCAGCGCTTTGATCTGCGTGCGGCGCGTGTCTGGGCCCTGGCCGGCCGCAAAGCATGCATGCTGAACACAGCGTGACGGTGGCTCAAACGACCCCCATCGAGGTCGATCCCACAAGACACGATGCCTGAACAAAAAAAGGGTTTCGCGGCGACAAACCAACAAGGAGGCAGTGCATGAAGATGTTCAAAACCTATGGCTGTGCAGGCGTGGCAGCCGTCTTGGCCTTGTTCTCATCGGCCGGCTGGTCGGCCGGGCCCGGTTCCCCTCAAGGTGCCATCAGCCCCGCCCCGGCGTTTTCGATCCAGCAGCTGAACCAGGCGCCGGAAGACGACTGGCTCACCAACGGGGGCTCGCTGCGCAACCAGCGCTATTCCCCGCTGAAAGAGATCAACTCGAGCAACGTGCATCAGCTCAAGGGCGTATGGCTGACGCACCTCGATGGCTCGGGCGTCGCCAACAAGTACTCCGCGGAAGCGCAACCGCTCGAATACAACGGCGTGATCTACGTGCCGACCGGCGCGGACGACGTGTTTGCGGTCAGCGTGGAAACCGGGAAGATCCTCTGGCGGTACCAGGCCCACCTCGAACAAACCATTTCCACGATCTGTTGTGGCTGGCTCAGCCGCGGCGTGGCGCTCGGCGACGGCAAGGTCTACATCGGGCAGCTGAACGGCAAGCTGGTGGCCCTGGACCAGAGAACGGGCAAGAAGGTGTGGTCCACCCAGGCGGTGGAATGGAAGAAGGGCTACTCCTTGACCGCCGCGCCGCTGTACGTGGACGGCAAGGTCATCATCGGCAGCGCGGGCGGCGAGTACGGCATCCGCGGTCGCGTGATGGCCTTCGATGCGAAGTCGGGCAAGGAAGTCTGGCGCTTCTACACCATCCCCGGCCTCGGCGAGCCTGGCCACGACACCTGGCCCAAGACCGGTGACGCCTGGCTGCATGGCGGCGCGCCCGTGTGGCAGACGCCGTCGGTGGACCCTGAGCTTGGGCTGATCTACTTTTCCACCGGCAACGCCGGGCCCGACTACAACGGCTCCGAGCGCGAGGGCGACAACCTGTACGCCTCGTCGATCGTCGCGCTGGATCTGAAGACCGGCAAGTACCGCTGGCACTTCCAGCTGGTGCACCACGACATCTGGGACTACGACGCGCCCAGCCCCACGGTGCTGTTCGACGCCACCATCGACGGCAAGCCGGTCAAAGGCATCGGCGAAGCCGCCAAGACCGGCTGGCTCTACCTGCTCGACCGCACCAACGGCAAGCCGATCTACCCGATCCCTGAAACGCCGGTGCCGCAGAACGCCAACCAGAAGACCTCGCCGACGCAACCGATTCCGTCGCTGGCGCCTTTCGCCACCCATGTGCCGACGCCCGAGCAGGTGGCCCGCGTCAAGGCGGTCGCCGGCGTGGACAAGGCCATCGTGTCCGAGCGCATCTTCACGCCGTTCTGGAAAGACCTGGTGGTCGTCGCCCCCGGTGCGGCCGGTGGCACCAACTGGCCCCCGTCCAGCTACGACCCCGTCAACAACCTCTTCTTCGTGTGCGGGCAGGACAGCGTCGCAGGCGTGACCTCGGACACCGAAGATGCCCCGAAGCGAGGTGCGAACGGTGCTGCGGGGCTCGCGATGGGATCCACCGGCGCCCTGGGCAACGGCTTCCACAGCGCGGGTTACTTTGTGGCCTTCAACGTCGTGACGGGCAAGGTCGCCTGGGAAAAGCGCTATCCCACCTCCTGCTACTCAGGCTCGGTGGCTACCGCGGGCAACCTGGTGTTTGTCGGTGCCAACTCCGGCGAGTTGCAAGCCTACGAGGCCACCACCGGCAAGGAACTCTGGAAGTTCCAGACCGGCGCGGGCGCCAACAACACGGCCACGGTGTTCCAGCACAAGGGCAAGCAATATGTGGCGTTCTACGCGGGCGGCAACGCGCTGGCAGCCACCGCCCACGGCGACAACCTCTGGCTGTTCGCGCTGGACGGCACGCTGGGCGAAGTGGCCGCAGGCAAGGGCGGACACGCCTTGCTCCATGCGGGGGAAAAGGCGCCCGCACCCACGCCCGTCACGCAACTGCCTGGCAACCCCGCCGCCGGGGCCAAGGTCTTCGCGCAAAACTGCGCGGTCTGTCACGGCGCGCAAGGCCTGGGCGGCAACGGTGGCCCCAACCTGACCACCATCCCCTCCGCCAAGCTGCCCGCCACCGTGCGCGAGCACGTCACCAACGGCGGCAAGGTCATGCCCCCGTTCAGGAGCGAACTGAGCGCGCAAGACATTGCCAACGTGTCGTCGTATGTGATCAAGGACATCACCCACGGCAAATGAGCGTGCATTGACCTGCAACGGCGCCTGCGGCCAGCCCCAGGCGCCTGCGGCTTGACCCGCGGGCCGCGCTGGCCAGCGACCAGTCACCGGAGATGGTGCAAGCCGCCATCTCCGGTCGAACGGACCGTCCGCAACTGGCCGCACGGCGCCCGACACTTCACGATCGCTGCGCGTGCAGCCTGGGGCCGGCGCGCCCGGCAAGCCGACGTCGCACAATGCGCGCTCCTTTCACCGAGCCCGCCGGCGATGATCACCGTCCACCACCTCGAACATTCGCGCTCGCAGCGCGTCCTGTGGCTGCTCGAAGAGCTGGCGCTGCCCTATCAGATCCAGCACTACAAGCGCGACCCGAAGACCAGCCTGGCGCCGCCCGAACTGCGGCGCGTGCATCCGCTGGGCAAGTCGCCGGTGATCAGCGACGGCGAGCACACGGTGGCCGAATCGGGCGCGATCATCGAGTACCTGGTCGAGCGCCACGGCCACGGCCGGCTGCGTCCGCCGGCCGGCAGCGACGCCCGACTGCGCTACACCTACTGGCTGCACTTCGCCGAGGGTTCGGCGATGCCGCCGCTGCTGCTGACCCTGGTCTTCGACAAGGTGAAGAGCGCGCCGATGCCCTTCTTCGTCAAGCCCATCGCGCGCGGCATCGCCGGCAAGGTGATGTCCGGCTTCGTCACGCCCAACCTGAAGAGCCAGCTCGACTTCATGGAGGCCGAACTGCAGCAGCGTCCGTGGTTCGCCGGTGACGAGTTCAGCGCCGCCGACGTGCAGATGAGCTTCCCGCTGGAAGCCGCGGCGCAGCGCGCCGGCCTGGACGCCAGCCGGCCGCGGTTGATGGACTTCTTGAAGCGCATCCACGCGCGGTCGGCCTACCAGCGCGCGCTGCAGCGCGGCGGGCCCTACAGCTTCGCCGACTGACGGCCCGCGCTCAGGTGCGCCACACGCGCGGCGGCGTGGCGGCCAGGCCCCACGCGGCGCCGCGCCAGGCGGCCCACACCTCGCGCAGCAGTTGCATCGCCGGCTCGACGCGCGGCGCCAGCACGCGCAGCACCACCACCTGCTCGTTGGGTGCGGTGGCGCCGGCGTGCGACGCCAGCTCGGCCTGCGCCGAAGTGCTGGCGCGCGCCGCGTCCAGCAACGCCTCGCGCCGCGCCGACGGCAGCGCGGACCCGGCGGCGAACCACAGCGTGGCCAGCACGCGCCGGCCGGCCCAGCCCAACGGCGAGTCCAGCAGCGCCGTGTCCGCGGCGTCGATGCCGCCGCGCTCCAGCCAGCGGCCCGGCAGCTCCAGCTGCTGCAGGAAGTGCCCCTGCGCGAAGGCCTGTCCGGCGGCCGGCAGGCCCAGCGCGAGCACGTCCCAGCCAATCATCTCGGCGCCCGCCGCCAGCTCGAAGCGCAGGCTGTTGTGCGCCTGGCAGGCGCTGTAGGCGAGGGTCTCCATCGGCAGCCATTCCAGCCGCGCGCCGTCCGCCAGGCGGGCGCGCACCGTCTGCAGCGAGGTCTCGCCGGCGCTGCGGTAGAAGCGCGTTGCGCCGGGCGTGGTGATCAGCGCATGGCAGTGCCGTTCCAGCCGCGCGTCCAGCGCCAGCACGTCGCCGCCGACGATGCCGCCCGGCGGGTGCACCAGCACGTGGTGGCAGATGGCCGGGCCTTCGGGATACAGCCGCTGCAGCACGCGCAGCGGGCCTTCATGGCGGTCGAGCGCGCCGGTGCCGTGGCCATCGTGGGTGTAGTGCAGGTGCAGCTTGGCGTGCCAGGGCATGGGCGCTATTCCACCATGAGCGCCATGACCTCGCGTTGCCGCGCGGTGCCGCTTATCGCGCGTGCCAGAAGCGGCGGTGCAGCGCCGCGATCTCTTCTTCGACCTCCACCACCGGCCCCCACACCTGCAGCGCCTTCTGCCCGCGCGCGAACACCTCGCGGCAGGGCAGGTCCAGCGTCGGGTTTTCGGCATGGTTGCCGGTGAGCTCCAGCAGGCGGCGCTCGCTCATGCCGTAGACCAGCTGGCCGATGTGCGCCCAGTACTGCGTGCCCGCGCACATGGCGCAGGGCTCGACGGTGGTGTACAGCGTGCAGCCCCACAGCAGGTCGGGCGCGAACTGCCGCGAGGCCTCGCGCGCCAGCACCGCCTCGGCATGGTTGACGCTGTCGACGTTGCGCTGTTCCAGCAGCACCGTCTCGCCGTCGGGCGCGACCAGCAGGGCGCCGAAGGGATGGTGGCCGGCGTCCATCGCCGCGCGTGCCACGTCGTTGGCGCGGCGCAGGTGGCGCAGCTGCTGTGCGAGGGTCGGTTCGCTCATGTCAGTGCCCCTGTGAGCCGCGGTGCGCCCAGGCGGTGGTGCGCTTCTCGATCACCGAGAACAGCTCGTACATGGCCATGGCCATGATGCCCACCACCACCAGGCCGCTGAAGGCCAGGCCCATCTGCATCGAGCTGCCGGCGCTGATCAGCAGGTAGCCGATGCCTTCGTTGCTGGCCGTCATCTCCGACACCGTGGTGCCGACGAAGGCCAGCGTGATGGCCACCTTGAGCGAGCCGTAGAAGTAGGGCATCGAGCGCGGCAGGCCCACCTTGATGAGCACGTCCCAGCGCTTGGCGCCCAGCACGCGCAGCACGTCTTCCAGCTCCGGTTCCAGCGTGGCCAGGCCGGTGGCGATGTTGACCATGATGGGGAAGAAGCTGATGAGGAACGCGGTGAGGATGGCCGGGCCGGCGCCGATGCCGAACCAGACCACCAGGATCGGAATGAAGGCCGCCTTGGGCAGCGCGTTGAAGGCCGTCATCAACGGGTACATGGCGTTGTAGGCCAGCCGCGAGCTGCCCATCAGGAAGCCCAGCAGCACGCCGACGACGATGGCGATGCCGAAGCCGATCATCGTCACCCAGAAGGTGCGCCAGGCATGCCCGAGGATCGTGGCCCGGTGCTCCCAGGTCTGCTCGACGATGCGCGCCGGGCTGGGAAAGATGAACTCGCTGACGTGGAAGGCGCTGCAGATCAGCTGCCACAGCGCCAGGATGGCCACCAGCAGGATCAGCGGCGCAAAGCGCTCGAGCTTCGATTTCATTGCGGCAGCCCTCCGGCGACGGCGTCCACCGGCTTGCCGGCCTTGGGGCGTTGGGCACCGATGTGGCCGCGCAGCTCGTGCACGATGTCGGTGAAGCGCGGCGTGTAGGTGATCTCCAGGTCGCGCGGGCGCGGCAGGTCGATCTGCCGCTTGATCAGGATGCGCCCCGGGCTCTTGCTCATCACGTACACCGTGTCGGCCAGGAACACGCTCTCGCGCAGGTCGTGCGTGACCAGGATGACGTTGAACTTCTGCGCCGCCTGCAGGTCGCGCATCGCGCACCACAGCTCCTCGCGCGTGAAGGCGTCCAGCGCGCCGAAGGGTTCGTCCAGCAGCAGCATCTTCGGCTCGTGCACCAGCGCGCGGCAGATGCTGGCGCGCTGCTGCATGCCGCCCGACAGCTGCCACGGGAACTTGTCCTCGTAGCCGCCCAGGCCCACGCTGTGCAGCAGGCTGCGCGCCTTGGCCACGTATTCGTCGCGCTTGGCGCGGAAGTTGGAGCGGTAGGGCTCGACGATCTCCAGCGGCAGCAGCACGTTGTCCAGGGTCGTGCGCCAGGGCAGCAGGCTGGGTGCCTGGAAGGCCATGCCGCTGATCTTCAGCGGCCCCGTCACCGGCTGGCCGTCGATGTGGATCGTGCCCTTGCTCGGCATGTTCAGCCCGGTGGTCAGCTTCATGAAGGTGCTCTTGCCGCAGCCGGACGGGCCGACGATGGCGATGAACTCGCCCTGGTCCATCTGCAGCGTGAGGTCCTCGACCGCATAGTGGCCCTGGGCCAGCAATTGCTTGTTGTAGGCGAGCCAGACATGCTGGAAGTCGACGAAATGCGTCATGGTGTGGCGAGGGTGGGACCGATGATGGATAGCAACTGCTGCGCCAGATCCGGGGCGCTAAAGCAAGCCTTCAGCCAGAGGCGGAGATAATGCGCCGCCCGTTGGGGGTATCCGGCCCTTTGTTTCAACTGTCCTGTCCAAGCTCATGCGCTTCACTCCACTGGCGGCTCCGCTGCTTTCACTGACGCTGGCCGTCCTGCCCGTGGCTGCCGGCGCGCAAGCGCAGGAGCCCGACAAGACCCCCAAGGCGGCGGCCACCGACGGCGACTACTGGCGCCTGATGGGCTCGCCCTACACGGTGCACTACCACAAGGACACCGACAACGAGCACCAGCCCGTCTACATGATCGGCCTGGAGCGCCAGCGCAGCGACGGCTGGGTCTGGGGCGGCACCTACTTCAGCAACTCCTTCGGCCAGCCCAGCGGCTACGTCTATGTGGGCGAGAAGGTGATGGGCTTCAGCCGCTGGGACAAGCTGTTCTTCCAGTGGACCGCGGGCATCCTGTATGGCTACAAAGAGCCCTACGAAGACAAGGTGCCCTTCAACCACAACGGCTTCTCGCCCGGCGTGACGGCGAGCCTGGGCTGGCAGTTCACGCGCGAGTTCTCGATGCAGGCCATCGCGCTGGGCGCCGCGGGTCTGATGTTCCAGGCGGCCTGGGACTTTCGCTGACCCATCGCCCGCCGGCGCCCGCGCCATGGCGCGCGCCTACTTCTTCGCGACGGCGAAGATGTTGCGGTCGGCCTCGCTGGGCAGCAGCGTGCCGTTCCACACCGCGGTCGGGTTGATGCGTTCCTTGGTGCCGAAGGCATCGGACACCTGGCTGGCCATCAGGCTCAGGCGCGGCGCCAGCGCGTTGCCGAAGCCTTCGGCCTTGGTGTCGGGCGTCAGCACGGTGGCGTCCAGGCACATCTTCAGCCGACGCAACTCCAACTCGTCGTTGATGATGCCGTCGCGTGCCTTGACGGTGGCGATCGCCGCCTTCGGGTCGGCGATCACGTCCTTCACGCCTTTGCTGAAGGCCTTGAGGAAGCGCTTCACCGCTTCGGGGTTCTTCTTCAGGAACTCCTCGCCGACGATGACCACGTTGCCGTACAGCTTGACGCCGTATTGCGGATAGGGCAGCGTGACGATCTCGTCGGCCTTCACGCCGCGCGCCTCGAGGTTGAGGATCGAGGTGAAGGAGAAGCCGGTGATGGCGTCGATGTCGCCGCGCACCAGCATGGTCTCGCGCAGCGGCGGGTCCATCGAGGTCCAGGCCACGTTGCTGATGTTGTTGGCCTTGGCGAAGATCGGGAAGGCCTTGCGCCCGGCGTCGAATACCGGCGCGCCCAGCTTCTTGCCGCTCAGATCGGCCGGGGCCTTGATGCCGCTCTTCTTCAGCGCCATCATCGCCGCCGGCGTGTTGTTGTAGACCATCATCACCGCCACCGGCTTGTTCGGCGCGGTGGGGTTGTTGGCGTGGAACTCCATCAGCGCCGCCAGGTCGGCGAAGCCCATGTCGTAGGTGCCCGAGGCCACCCGCGTGACCGTGCCACCCGAGCCGTTGCCGGCGTCGATGGTCACGTTCAAGCCCTCGGCCTTGAAGTAGCCCTTGGCGGCAGGCACCAGGAACAGCGCGGCCGGCCCTTCGAAGCGCCAGTCGAGCTGGAACTTGACCGGCGTCTCCTGCGCACGGGCGGCGGGCAGGGCGGCGGCGCCTAGGGTGGCCGCCAGGAGCGCCAGGCCGCGGCGCCGGCTGAAGGACAGAAACTGCATCGTGACTCCAGGGAGGTGAATGGATGGTCCGGAACAGCAAATTCTGTGCGCAGGCCCTGCACCAGGAAAATCGGGTCAAGCACTCATCTGGGGCACGGCCTGGCCGATTTGCCCAATACCTGGGTCCTGCGCCCGCTTTCGGCGCATAGCGGCCGCTCGTTGACTTCATGCGTGCCAGCCGTGGCGCGAGGCCGCGGGCGGATCGCCGTCAGGGCTTCGATGCGACGCCCCGCCCGGTGGGCGGGGTCCCCTGCGATGCTCGCGCCCATGGCCTCGTCGCCAACTCACTGCGCGAACTGCGTTCGCTCCGTTCAGACAGTCGCGACGAAGTCAGAGGTTGAGGCGCGCTGCGCGCGCTGGCCATGGGCGCTGCGCTTCTCGGCGTCGCATAGGCGCCCTGCCGTCGATCCGCCCGCGGCCTGGGCCAGCGCACGTGGTGTTCGCCGCGAACACCACAGGGGCCACGACCTCGCGTCAGGCGGCACCTGGCAGGGGCGATTTCTGCGGCGACGAGGAGCGCAGCGCCGGGGTCGGCGCGCGTAGCGCGCTTCGTCATCTGACTCGCCGATACTGTTTGAACGTAGCGCCTGCCAAGGCGCGAAGTGAGTTATCGGCGCGACCCCGGGGCGAGCACCGCAGTGCAGTCGGTCCGAATGGCCGACCGCCGCAGCATGAGCGCCTGGCAGGTGCCGCCTGGCGCGATGCGCTGAAACCCCGCAAGAACGGCTGTGGGCTTCGACCGCTATGCGCCGAGAACCGCCGGCGACCGGACGCGAGCTATCCGTGCAGCAGATCGAACAAGGTGCGTGCCACCACCTTGGTGGCGCGGCGCAGGTCTTCCAGCACCAGATGTTCGTCGGCCCGCTTGGCGTTGCTTTCCAGCACCGTGCGTGGGCCGGCGCCGTAAATGGCCGCGGGGATGCCCTGCTCCACGTACAGGCGCACGTCGGTGTACAGCGGCGTGCCGCTGGTCGGGATCGGCTCGCCGAACACCGCTGCGCCATGCTTCTGCAGCGCATCCACCAGCGGCTTGTTGCCGGGCAGCGGCTGCATCGCGCGGGCCAGCAGCAGCCGCTTGATGTCCACCGTGATGCCCGGGAAGCCGGCGGCCGCGTCGGTGATCACCTTGCGGATCGTGGCCTCGACTTCGGCCGGGTTCTCCTCGGGGATCATGCGCCGGTCCAGCTTCAGCACCACCTTGCCCGGCACCACGTTGGTGTTGGTGCCGCCTTCGATGCGCCCGACGTTCAGGTACGGGTGGTCGATGCCTTGCACCTTGGATTTGATCTGCTTGTACAGCTGGTTCTGCGCATACAGCGCGTTCAGGATCGTCACCGCGCCCTGCAGCGCGTCGACGCCGGTGTGCGGGATGGCGGCGTGGGCCATCTTGCCGTGCACCGTCACCTCCATCTGCAGACAGCCGTTGTGCGCGGTGACCACCTGGTAGCTGAAGCCGGCGGCCAGCAGCAAGTCCGGCTTCGTCAGCCCCTTCTTCAGCAGCCAGCCCGGGCCGAGTTCGCCACCGAATTCCTCGTCGTAGGTGAAGTGCAGCTCGACGCCGCCCTTCAGCTTGTCGCCCAGCGACTCCAGCGCCCGCAGCGCGAAGGTGTAGGTGGCGAAGTCGCTCTTGCTCACCGCCGCGGCGCGGGCGTAGAGCTTGCCGTCAACGATCTCGCCGCCGTAGGGGTCGTGCGTCCAGCCCTCGCCGGGCGGCACCACGTCGCCGTGGGCGTTGAGCGCGATCACCGGGCCGTCGCCGAAGCGGCGGCGCACGATCAGGTTGGTGATCGTCTCCAGGCCGTAGTCCTTGACCTCCTGCGCCGGCACCGGATGCTTCTCGGCGCTGTAGCCAAAGTCTTGCAGCAGCGCGGCGGTGCGCTCGGCATGCGGCGCGTTGTTGCCGGGCGGCGTGTCGGTGGGCACGCGCACCAGCGCCTGCAGGAACTTCACTTCCTCGTCGAAATGGGCGTCGATCCAGGCGTCGAGGCGGTCGTAGGCGTTGCTCATGATTGTTCGGTGGCCAGTTGTTCGAGCAGGTGCTGGAAAGCGCGCACGCACAGCTCGGTGTCGTCGTTGGTGATGCTTTCCAGCGGGTTGTGGCTGATGCCGGCATTCAGCCCGCGCTGGAACAGCATGGCCTGCGGCATCACCTCGTGCAGCTTCATCGCGTCGTGGCCGGCGCCGCTGGGCATGCGGAACAGCGGCAGCCCCAGCGAGGCCACCGCGCGCTCCCAGCGCTGCTGCCATGCCGGTGCGCTGGGCGCGGCGGCGGCGCGGATCGTCTCCTCCAGCTTGAAGTGCAGGCCGCGGCGCTCGCAGATGCGCGCCAGCTCGGCGCGCACGTCGCCGATGCAGCCGTCGCGCACCTGGTTGGTGGTGGCGCGCACGTCCAGGCTGAACTTGCAGCGGCCCGGCACGACGTTGATCGAGCCGTTGGGCACCTCCAGCATGCCCATCGTCGCCACCAGGTCGGGCTCGCTGGCGCCGCGCTTTTCCAGGTACAGCGCCAGTTCGGCGGCGCCCGCGGCGGCGTCGCGGCGGCGGTCCATCGGCGTGGTGCCGGCATGGCTGGCCATGCCGATGATCTCGCCGACGAAGCGCGCGTTGCCGTTGATCGAGGTGACGATGCCCAGCGGCAGGTCCATCTCGTTGAGCACCGGCCCCTGCTCGATGTGCACTTCGACGAAGCCCTGGTACTTGCTCGGGTCGCGCCGCAGCTTGGGAATGTCGTCGACGCACAGGCCGGCGTGCTGCATCGCCTCGCGCATGGTGATGCCGTCGGCGTCCTTCTGGTCCAGCCAGGCGGGGTCGAAGTGCCCGGCCAGCGCGCCCGAGCCCAGGAACACTGCCTTGTAGCGCTGGCCTTCCTCTTCGGCGAAGCCCACCACCTCGAAGTCGAAGGGCAGGCGCTTGCCGGCGCGGTGCAGTTCGCGCACGCAGGCCATCGGCACGAAGATGCCCAGCCGCCCGTCGTACTTGCCGCCGTTGCGCACCGTGTCGTAGTGGCTGCCGGTGAGCAGGCGCTTGGCGTTGCGGTCCGTGCCGTGGTAGACGCCGACCACGTTGCCCACGGCGTCGATGTCCACCTCGTCGAAGCCGCAGTCGGCGCGCATCCAGTGCGCCAGCCGCTGCGCGCAGGCGCGGTGCGCGTCGGTGAGATAGGTGACGGTGAGTTCGCCGCGCTCGGCATAGCCGGGGTCGCTGTGCACGGCCAGCTTCTCGGCCCAGTCCCACACCAGGTTGCCCAGCTCGGGCTGGAAGCCGAACTTGTCGTCCAGCCGGATCTCGGCGATGCGGTGGATGTTGCGCAGGCACTCGGCGCGCTCGTAGTCGGGGTGGTTGTCCAGCCGGCGCTCGAAGGTGGCGATGATCTCGGCCTTGTTCAGGCCGGTGCCCCGCGGCCCGCGCACGGCCAGGATGAAGGGAAAGCCGAACTTGGCGTTGTAGTCGGCGTTGAGCTTCTGGATCTTCGCGAATTCCTCGGGCGTGCAGTCGGTGAGGCCGGCCTTGCCCTGTTCATTGGTCGACTCCGCCGTCAGCGTCTTGCTGACCATCGCCTTGCCGGCCAGCTCGGGGTGGGCGCGGATCAGCTTCAGCTGGGCCTCGGTCCCCGCCTCGCGCAGGGCCTCGACCATCGCGAGCTTCAGCGCGGCCAGGCTGGCGAAGGGCCTCTTGGCCCAGGCCGCCTCGGCGATCCACGGCGAGTGTTCGTAGGTGCCGTCGAGCAGGGCGGTGAATTCGGCCTGCGACGCGGCGTTCAGTTGCTCCAGCGTCAATGTCATTTCATCTCCAGACGAAGGCGGTGCGCGCATCGAAGGGATGCGTCGCCCGCCAGTGGCGCGCGATGTCGATGCGCTTGCAGATCCACACGCGGTCGTGGCGCTGCACGTGGTCGAGGAAGCGCTGCAGCGCGCCGATGCGGCCGGGACGGCCGAGCAGCCGGCAATGCATGCCGACGCTCATCATCGACGGGCCGCCCTGGCCGTCGGCCGGGTCGCGCGCGCCTTCGGCATAGTGCGCGTCGAAGGCGTCGCGCAGGTACTCGAAGAACTCGCCGCCATGGCTGTAGCCCTGCGGCAGCGCGAAGCGCATGTCGTTGCAGTCGAGCGTGTACGGCACCACCAACTGCGGTGCGAGCTGGCCGTCGCTCTTTTTCACCTGCAGCCAGAACGGCAAATCGTCGCCGTAGTAGTCGCTGTCGTAGTCGAAGCCGCCATAGTCGGCGACCAGCCGTCGCGTGTTCGGGCTGTCGCGGCCGGTGTACCAGCCCAGCGGCCTTGTGCCGGTGAGCTTCTCGATGGCCTGCATGCCGAGCGCCATGTGCTCGCGCTCGGTGGCTTCGTCCAGGTTCTGGTAGTGGATCCAGCGCCAGCCATGGCAGGCGATCTCGTGGCCCAGTTCGACGAAGGCCGCGGTCACGTCGGGGCAGCGCTGCAACGCCATGCCGATACCGAACACCGTCAGCGGCAGGCCGCGCCGTTCGAACTCGCGCAGGAGCCGCCAGACGCCGACGCGCGAGCCGTACTCGTAGATGCCCTCCATGCTCAGGTGGCGGGCGGCGTAGGCGGCCGGATTGAACATCTCGGACAGGAATTGCTCGCTGCCGGCATCGCCATGCAGCACCGAGTTCTCGCCGCCTTCCTCGTAGTTCAGCACGAACTGCAGGGCCACGCGGGCGTCGTTCGGCCAGTGCGGGTGCGGCGGGCGGCGGCCGTAGCCGGCCAGGTCGCGCGGGTAGGAATCGTTGGTCATGGGGTCAGGCCGGTTGCAGCACGTCGGCCAGGTCGGCCACGCGCGGGTTCAGGCGCAGGTTGCGTTCCACATTGCCCAGGTGCGCCTCCAGCAGGCGCACCGCGGCGCGCGCATCGCGGCGTTCCAGCGCGTCGACGATGGCCACGTGTTCTTCCTGCGAATGCTCGGCCGAATGCGAGGACTGGTACATCAGCGCGATCAGCGAGCTGCGCGTCAGCAGGTCTTCCAGCAACTCGGCCAGCACCTGGTTGCCGAGCATGCGCGCCAGCACCACGTGGAAGTCGGCCAGCAGCCGCGTGCGGCCCGAGACGTCGGTGCGCGCCACCGACGCGGCCTCGGCCTTCAGGTGCTGGCGCAGCTCGGCCACCTGCGCGTCGCTGATCGTGGCGCACAGCTGGCGCAGCATCGCCGCCTCGAGCATGGTGCGCACCTCGAACACCTGGCGCGCCTCCTGCACGCTGGGCTGGGCGACGAAGGCGCCGCGCGCCGGCTCCAGGGTCACCAGCCGGTCGCGGCTGAGCTGGTTCAGCGCCTGCCGCACCAGCGTGCGCGACACGCCGAAGATGTCGGCGATCTGCTGCTCGGCCAGCTTGGTGCCGGGCATCAGCCGGCGCTCGATGATGGCGGTGGTGACCGAGTCGACGATGCGCTGCGTGGGGCCGGCCGCGCTGGCCTCGGCAGCGACGGCCAGCGCCGCGCCGCGGGCTTTGCGTCGGCTGGCCGGGGCGGGGGCGGCGCGGGTCATGTCGCTATCGGGCGTGGTTGGGGCTTGCTTTGTATCCCGGAGTGTATACACTTTGCCTCCCGACGCAAGCGAATTTCCGCGCACCCCGAAGCCGCGAAGCCACGAAGGACACCCGATGGGACGACTGACCACCCACGTGCTCGACACGATGAACGGCTGCCCCGCCGCCGGCATGGCCGTGAGCCTGTACCGCCTGGAGGGCGGGGCGCCCGCGCTGCTGAAGCAGCTGACGCTCAACCACGACGGCCGCGCCGACCAGCCGCTGCTGGCCGATGCCGGGTTGTTGCCGGGCCGCTACCGCCTGGCGTTCAGCGTGCTGCCCTACTTCCGCGGGCGGGGCGTGGCGCTGCCCGAGCCGGCCTTCCTGGACGAGGTGCCGCTGGACTTCGGCATCGCCGACGCCTCGCTGCACTATCACGTGCCGCTGCTGGTGTCGCCGTGGAGCTATGCCACCTACCGCGGCAGCTGAGGCGCACTGGCACGGCCATTGCGTCGGCCCGTGAACCCCATCCGAGGAGAGTCGCCATGGCCAAGAAGTCCCCGCGCCGCCGTGCGCTGATCGCTGTCAGCCTGCTCACCCTGGCCCTGGGCCAGGCGCAGGCCGCCTACCCCGACAAGCCGATCCGCATCGTCGTCACCTTCGCCGCCGGCGGCGCCAGCGACATCGTCGCGCGCGTCATCTCCGAGCCGCTGGGCAAGGCGCTGGGCACCACGGTGATCGTCGACAACAAGCCCGGCGCCGGCGGCACCCTGGGCGGGCTGGACGTGGTGCGCGCGCCGGCCGACGGCTACACGCTGATGCTGTCGAACAGCACGCCGCTGTCGATCGGCCCCTTCACCGTGCCGAAGCAGCCCTACGACCCGGTCAAGCAGTTCACCCACGTGGCGCTGCTGGGCGTGGCGCCGGTGCTGATCATGGCCAACCCGAAGACCGGGCCGGCGACGCTGAAGGACTTGCCCAAGGCCGCGGCGGCCGAGCCGGGCTACAGCTTCGGCAGCGGCGGGCCGGGCTCGATCGGCCACATCGTCGGCGAGATGACCAAGGGCGCGATGAAGGTGCAGATGACGCACATTCCGTACAAGGGCGGTGCGCCGATGGCCACCGACCTGATCGCCGGCACGATTCCCGTGGGCATCGACGTCATCACCGCCTTCGTGCCGATGATGAAGAGCGGGCAGATCAAGGGCCTGGCGGTGACCTCGAGGGCGCGCTCGCCGCTGGCGCCGGAGGTGCCGACGGTGGTCGAACTGGGCCTGCCGATGCTGGTGGCAGAGAACTACTTCGGCGTTTCCGGCCCGGCCGGCCTGCCGAAAGAGGTGACCGACAAGCTGCATGCGGCGCTGGACAAGATCGTCGCCGACCCGGCCATCGTCAAGCGCTTCGAAGAGTTGGGCATCGTGCCGGCCAAGGCCAGCTCGGCCGAATTTGCCGACGTGGTGGCGCAGCAGGCCACCGCCTGGGCGCCTTTCATCAAAGCCGCTGACCTGAAGTGAACCTGGGCGGCCACGCCGACGAACTGCTGCGGCGCCTGGCCGCGGCCGACGCGGTGCTGGTGCGCGTGGGCCGCACGCAGGGCTCGGCGCCGCGCGAGGCTGGCACCTGGATGGCGGTGTTCGCCGACGCGCTGGTCGGCACCATCGGCGGCGGCCGGCTGGAGCACGACGCGGTGGCCGACGCGCGCGCGCTGCTCGCCGGCCAGCCGGTGGAGGCGGAGCGCCGCATCGCGCTCGGCCCGTCGCTGGGCCAGTGCTGCGGCGGCGTGGTCTGGCTGCGCTACGAGCGGCTGCAGGCCGGTGACCACGCACGGCTGCGCGCGCAGCTGTCCGAGGCGGCGCAGGGCCACATGCCGGTGGCGCTGTTCGGCGGCGGCCATGTCGGCGCGGCGATCGCGCGGCTGTTGGGCACGCTGCCGGTGCGCACGCACTGGATCGACAGCCGCGACGAGATCTTCCCGCAGGACCTGCCGCTGAACCTGCGCAGCGAGCATTCCGAGCCGGTGCAGGGCGCGGTGCCCACGCTGGAGCCGGGCTCGCACGTGCTGATCATGAGCTTCAGCCACGCCGAGGACCTGGACATCGTCGCCGCCTGCCTGAAGCGTCGGCGCGAGCGTGCCGACCTGCCCTTCATCGGCCTGATCGGCAGCCAGACCAAATGGGCCACCTTCAGGCACCGGCTCGAGGCGCGCGGCTTCCGCGCCGACGAACTGGCGGCCGTCACCTGCCCGATCGGCGTGCCCGGCGTGGTCGGCAAGGAGCCCGAGGTCATCGCCGTGGCGGTGGCGGCGCAGCTGCTGCAGCAGCGCGTCCAGGGTTAACCCGTGTACGAATGGAGAAATGAAGTGTATACACTTTCGTGTACACGTCGCAGCGGCGCAGGCCCGTCCCCCACGGCCTTGTGCGCGACCCGAGCATCGCGGCTCAGAGCGCGCGCAGTGGTGAGCCCGCAGGAGTGATCGATGGAAGCGTATCTGCTCGACTGGGCCAATCTCTTGCTGCGCTGGGCGCACGTCATCACCGCCATCGCCTGGATCGGCTCGTCCTTCTACTTCGTGCTGCTCGACAACAGTCTGAGCAAGCCGCAGGAGCAGGACCTGAAGGACAAGGGCGTCGACGGCGAGATGTGGGCCGTGCACGGCGGCGGCTTCTACCATTCCAACAAGTACATGGTGGCGCCGCGCTGGAAGCCGCTGCCCGAGAACCTGCACTGGAGCTTCTGGGAGAGCTACAGCACCTGGCTGACCGGCTTCGCGCTGTTCACCGTGCTGTACCTGTTCAATGCCGGCAGCTTCCTGGTCGACAAGAGCGTGTACGACTGGTCGCCGGCGATGGCCATCGCCGCCTCGCTGGGCTTCCTGGTGGCGTTCTGGGTGATCTACGACGTCATCTGCCGCGCCTTCGGCCAGAGGAAGAACGGCGACCTGATCGTCGGCGTCCTGGTCTTCGCGTTCGTCGTCCTGGCCGCATGGCTGGCCTGCCAGCTGTTCGCCGGCCGGGCCGCGTTCCTGCTGGTGGGCGCGATGCTGGCCACGACGATGAGCGCCAACGTGTTCTTCTGGATCATTCCCGGCCAGCGCACCGTCATCGCCGACCTGCGTGCCGGCCGCAACCCCGACCCGGTGCACGGCCAGCGCGGCAAGCAGCGCAGCGTGCACAACACCTACTTCACCTTGCCGGTGATCGTGGCCATGCTGTCCAACCACTACGGCTGGCTGTACCACGGGCCGCACAACTGGCTGGTGCTGGTGCTGCTGATGCTGGCCGGCGCGCTGATCCGCCACAGCTTCGTCGCACGCCACAAGGCGCATGTGCTGGGCAAGCGCGCCCCCTGGGAACACGCGGTCATCGGCACCGCGGTGCTGGTGGCGATGGCGGCGTGGCTGGCGCCCAAGCCGCCCACGGCCGCCGAACTGGCCGCCGCCAAGGCGGCCGCGGCCAAGCCCGCCGGTTATGCCGAGGTGCGCGCCATCGTCGACCAGCGCTGCGTGCTGTGCCACAACGCGCAGGTGCAGCAGAAGAACGTGGCGCTGGACACGAAGGAACTGCTGAAGCAGCACGCGCAGCAGGTCTACCAGCAGGCCAGCGTGCTCAAGCTGATGCCGCTGAACAACGCCACGCAGATCACCGATGCCGAGCGCGACGTGATCAAGCGCTGGTACGAAGCCGGTGCCAGCATCCAGTGAACGCCCGACAGAACCCACGAGGAGCCGACGCATGAACGCAACTACCACCGTGCATCCGGTCGACGAAAAGCTGCCGCTGCCGCGCCTCGCCGCGCTGGGCGTGCAGCATGTGCTGGTGATGTACGCCGGCGCCATCGCCGTGCCGCTGATCGTCGGCCGTGCGCTGAAGCTGACGCCGGAGCAGGTGGCGCTGCTGATCAGCGCCGACCTCTTCGCCTGCGGCATCGTCACGCTGATCCAGAGCCTGGGTGTGACGCGCTGGTTCGGCATCAAGCTGCCGGTGATGATGGGCGTGACCTTCGCCGCCGTGGGGCCGATGGTGGCCTTTGCCAATGCCATGCCGGGGGTCGAAGGCGCACGCGCGATCTTCGGCGCGATCATCGGCGCCGGCATCGTGTCGATGATCATCGCGCCGCTGGTCAGCAAGATGCTGCGCTTCTTTCCGCCGGTGGTCACCGGCACGATCATCACCATCATCGGCGTCAGCCTGATGCGCGTCGGCGTGGGCTGGGCGATGGGCGGGCCGGCCAACCTGGCGCAGCGCACCGACGTGCCCAAGCTGCTGGAGATGGTCGACAAGGCCAAGGCCGCCGCGGCCGCCGCGTCGGCACCGGTCGCGCTGGGGCCGATCCCGATGATCGACAGTCCCAACTACGGCGCGCTGGACCACATGGCCATCGCCGCCTTCGTGCTGGTCATCGTGCTGCTGCTGGTCAAGTACGCCAAGGGCTTCATCGCCAACATCTCGGTGCTGCTGGGCATCATCGCCGGCTGTGCGCTGGCCATCGCGCTGGGCAAGATGAACTTCGACAAGGTGGCCAAGGCGGGCTGGTTCGACGTCGTCACGCCCTTCGCCTTCGGCATGCCGACCTTCGACCCGGTGATGATCCTGACGATGGTGCTGGTGATGATCGTGGTGATGATCGAATCCACCGGCATGTTCCTGGCGCTGTCGGAGATCACCGGCAAGCCGATCGGCCAGCGTGACCTGGCGGCCGGGCTGCGCACCGACGGCCTGGGCACCTTGATCGGCGGCATCTTCAACACCTTCCCGTACACCAGCTTCAGCCAGAACGTCGGCCTGGTCGGCGTCACCGGCGTGCGCAGCCGCTACGTCTGCGTGGCCGGCGGCGTGATCATGGTGCTGCTGGGCATGCTGCCCAAGATGGCCGCCTTCGTCGAGGCCATCCCGCAGTTCGTGCTGGGCGGTGCCGGGCTGGTGATGTTCGGCATGGTGGCGGCCACGGGCATCCGCATCCTGTCCACCGTGGACTACAAGAACAACCGCAACAACCTGTACATCGTCGCGCTGGCCATCGGCTTTGGCCTGATCCCGCTGGTGGCGCCGCGCTGGTCGCAGCAGATGGCGCACGGCCTGCACCCGCTGCTCGAATCCGGCATCCTGCTGACGGCCATCGCCGCGGTGCTGCTGAACCTGTTCTTCAACGGCGCCAAGGGCGATGCGGCCGGCGCCATCGAGGCTGCGAAGACCGCCGAGGCGCATTGAGCACGCTGCTGATCCGCCGCGCCACGCTGCTCGCCACCCTGGACGCGCAGCGGCGCGAGATCGCCGACGGCGCGGTCTTCGCGCGCGACGGCGTCATCGAGGCGGTGGGCACGACGGCGCAGCTGCCGGACCATGCCGACGAGGTGATCGATGCGCGCGGGCAGGTGGTGATCCCCGGCCTGGTCAACACCCACCACCACTTCTACCAGACGCTGACGCGTGCCGTGCCGGCGGCGCAGGACGCCGAGCTCTTCACCTGGCTGAAGACGCTGTATCCGATCTGGGCGAAGCTGACGCCGGAGATGGCCTTCGTGTCCACGCAGACGGCGATGGCCGAGCTGCTGCTGTCCGGCTGCACCACCAGCAGCGACCACCTCTACCTGTTCCCCAACGGCACGCGGCTGGACGACACCATCGAGGCCGCGCAGCAGATCGGCATGCGCTTTCACGCCGCGCGCGGTGCGATGAGCGTCGGTCAATCCAAGGGCGGGCTGCCGCCGGACCGCGTGGTCGAGGACGAGGCGGCCATCCTGCGCGACACGCAGCGCCTCATCGAGCGCTGGCACGACCCGGCGCGCCATGCGATGACGCGCATCGTCGTCGCGCCCTGCAGCCCGTTCTCGGTGAGCCGCGAGCTGATGCGCGACGCCGCGCTGCTGGCGCGCGAGAAGGGCGTGTCGCTGCACACGCACCTGGCCGAGAACGACAACGACATCGCCTACACGCGCGAGAAGTTCGGCTGCACGCCGGCCGAATACGCCGAAGCACTCGGCTGGGTCGGCCGCGACGTGTGGCATGCGCACTGCGTCAAGCTCGACGCCGCGGGCATCGACCTGTTCGCGCGCACCGGCACCGGCGTCGCCCACTGCCCGGGCAGCAACATGCGGCTGGCCTCTGGGGCTGCGCCGATCCGCGCCATGCGCGACGCCGGCGTGCCGGTGTCCATCGCCGTCGACGGCTCGGCCAGCAACGACTCGGGCCACATGCTCGGCGAGGCGCGACTCGCGCTGCTGCTGCAGCGCGTGGCCCACGGCCCGGTGAAGGGGCCGAGTGCGCTGACGGCTCGCGAGGTGCTGGAGATCGCTACGCTAGGCGGCGCGCAGGTGCTGAACCGCGACGACATCGGCGCGCTGGCACCGGGCATGAGCGCCGACCTCGTCTGCGTGCCGCTCGACGACATCGGCGTCGCCGGCGCCTTGCACGACCCGCTGGCGGCGCTGTTCTTCTGCCACGTGCCGCGCGTGCGGCACACGGTGGTCGACGGCCGCATCGTCGTGCGCGACGGCCGGCTGACGACCGTCGACCTGCCGGCGCACCTGGAGCGGCACAACCGGCTGGCGGCGGCGCTGCTCGGCTAGCTGGCGCCGCAGTCTCGACCCGGCACGACTCGTCAGCCCGCGCAGCGCAGCAGCGCCTCGTGCACCGGCTGGCGGCGCAGGAAGCTGTCGCGAAAGGGCTCGGGCACCTGCTCGTCGGCCACTCGCCTCAGCTTGGCCGCGCCTTCGCGCCACAGCGCCGCATGGCGCGCGTCGCCGGCCGCCTGCAGGCCGCGGCCGATGTGCAGCCAGGCCTCCGCCGGCGCCAGGTGCACGCTGCGTACGCCCAGTTGCCACAAGGCCAGCGCGGCCTCGGCGGCGGTGCGCGCGGGCACCTCGCCGATATCCACCAGCCCGGCGGCGCGCACCCAGGCTGCCAGCGCGCTGCCGCGGTGGCCGAGGCGCATCGCCTCCTGCGCCACCGCCTGCAGCTCGTCCCATGCCGCCTCGGGCGGCAGCTGAGCCGCCATCTCGATGCGCAGCGGCAGCCGCAGGTCCGGGCGGATGTGCGGGCCGATCTCGTCGCGCAGCTGTGCCATCGCCTGCCAGCCGGCGTCGGCCTGGCCCAGACCGACCCGCGCCGCCTGGTGCTGCAGCACCGCGTGCATCAGCCGGGGCGGCCAGCCGGCGTCGGCCAGCACCGGCGCCACGGCCTGCAGCGCCTGGTGCACGCGGCCCCACTGGCCCAGCAGCGCCCACAGCTGCGCCTCGCGCAACTGCGCGCGCGGCAGGTACGCCGGCTGGTAGCGGCGCGTCGTGTCCAGCGCCAGCTGCACCTGCGTCAGCGCGTCGCCGTAGCGCTCCAGCCCGCCCAGCACCAGCGCGCGCAGCAGCTGCAGGATCGGCGCCTGCGCCTGCTGCTCTTCCGACGTCGCCAGCCACTGCTGGCCGCGCACCAGCGCCTCGTCGGCGGCGTCCAGGTCGCCCGCATCGATGCGGTTGCAGGCCAGGTTGCCGCACACCGAGCCGAGCAGCGGGATGTCGTCCAGATGGCGCAGCAGCTCGTAGGCGCCCTGGTGGTGCGCGAGGGCCTCGTCCAGCCGCCCGCTGTTGTCCAGCGCGATGGCCAGCTCGCCGTGCGCCACGCCGCGGTCCATCGCGCTGCCGTGCACGTCCAGCCAGGCCAGCGCGCCCTGCATGTGCGGCAGCGCCTCGGCATGCCGGTCGAGCATCGACAGCCCGCTGCCGAGCTCGCTGTGCAGCAGCGCCTGCAGCCGGGCGTCGTGCCGCGCCAGCGGCAGCGCGTGCTGCGCCAGCTCGACCACGGCCGCGAACTCGCCGCGTGTCTTGTGCGCGTTGCTGCGCGCCAGCGTGCAGTGCACGCGGGCCGCGTCGTCGTCGGCCAGCGCCTCGACGCGGTCGCCGCGCGCGGCGATGTCGCTCGGCTCGTTGTCGATCGACGTGGCCAGGCGCAGCGCCTCCAGGCCGCTTTCGAAGGCGGCGGCACGGTCGCCCGCGGCCTGCTCGATCGCGCCCTTCTCGTCGAGGAAGGCGAGCTGCTCGCGCGGCCGCAGCGCCGCTGCCGCGGCCTGCGCCGCGCGCTGCAGCCAGGGCAGCGCGCGCACCGGCTGGCCGCCGTCGATCCAGTGCCGCGCCACGCGCGCCGGCTCGCCGCCGTGCGCTTCGAGCCACGCGGCCACGCCCAGGTGCGTGTGGCGCGCGATGGCCGCCGGCACGCTGGCGCGCACCGCGTCGTGCACCAGGTCGTGCGCGAACTGCGTGTCGCGCAGCACCTGCGCGGTCTCCAGCTCGTTCAGCGCGTCGGCAAACTGCATCGCCGACGCGCCCAGCACGTGCTCGGCCAGGCCGATGCCGAAGTCCACGCCGGCCACGGCGGCCACGCGCGCCAGCGCCAGCGCGCCCGGGCTCAGCTGCGTGAGCCGGCGCTCGATCAGCCGGCCCACCGTCAGCGGGCGCGGCAGCACGGCGGCGTCGGCCAGCCGGCCCAGGCTGCCCTCGACCCAGGCCTGCTTCAGTGTCTCCAGCACGAACAGCGGGTTGCCGCCGGTGCGGCGCAGCAGCCCGGGCGCCAGCCGCGCACCGGACACGCCGGGCAGCGCCAGCGAGTCCACCAGCTCGGCCAGCGCGGCCTCGTCCAGCGGCGCCAGCCGCAGCGGCGCCAGCAGCACCTGCTCGACCAGCCGGTCGTGCAGCGCCTGCAGCGGCGTGCCGGCCTCGGCCGGGCGGCAGGCCAGCAGCCAGCGGCGCCGCGGCTCGGCGCGGGCGCGGGTCGCGCGTTGGCGGTGTCGGCGTCGGTGTCGGCGTCGGCGTCGGCGTCGGCGTCGGCGTCGGCGTCGGCGTCGGCGTCCGCGTCCGCGTCCGCGTCCGCGTCCGCGTCGATCAGGTGGCCCAGCATCTCGATGCTGGCGTCGTCGGCGAAGTGCAGGTCGTCGACCACCAGCTGATGCACGCCGGGGCAGGCGTCGAGCAGCGCACGCACCGCGCGCAGCAACGCCAGGCGCTGGCCTTCGCCGCCGGCGCGCGCTGCGGCCGCGCCGTCGAACTCGGGCAGCACACGCGCCACCTCGGCGCGCGTGCCGGCCGCCAGCAGCCGCGTCGGCGCCTGGCCGGCCTGGCGCACCAGCTCGCGCAGCAGCCGCGCCAGCGTCGCGAAGGGCACGCCCGCGTCGCCGGGGCGGCCGGCGGCCATCACCGTGCCTTGCTGCAGCGCGGCCACCGCCTGCAGCAGCCGCGTCTTGCCGAGGCCGGCCTCGCCGTGCAGCGCCGCCACCTGGCCGGCCTGCAGCGCCTGCCGCAGCGCGGCCAGCTCGCGGTCGCGCCCGATCAGGCGCGGCGGACGCAGCACGCCGGGCGGCGGTGCCGACGGCGCTGCCGCAGCCCGCGGCGGCGCCGCGGCTTCGATGGTGGCCAGCAGTGCCAGCGTCGGCGCGGCCGGCCGCGCACCCACCTCGTCCTTCAGCAGCCGCTCGCAGCGGTCGAAGGCCAGCAGAGCCGCGGCGCGGTCGCCGCGCAGGTAGTGCAGCCGCATCAGGCGCCGGTGCGCGTCTTCGGACAGCGGCTCCAGCGCCAGCAGCGCGGCGGCGTGTTGCAGCGCCGCGTCCCAGTCGCCGGCGTGCTCGGCGGCGTCGGCCTGGCGCGCCGTGTGCGTGCGCTGCAGGCCGCGGCGGCGCTCGCGTTCGCGCGCCAGCCATTGCGCGAAGTCGCCGCTCGGCAGCTCGTCGGCGGGCACGGCTTCGAGCAGACCACGTGCATCGTCCAGGTCATGCGCCACCGCGCCGGCCAGCGCCAGCGTGGCCTGGCCCTGCACCGCGTCCAGCCCGAGCGTGCGGCGCAGCCTGAACAGCCGCTGGCGCAGCGCGTTGCGGCCGGCGTCGGCTTCGCTCAGCGGCCACAGCAGCGCCACCAGCTTCGATCGCGCAGTCGGCCCTTCGACGGCCAGCCAGGCCAGCAGCCCCGCATCCAGCGCCATCAGCGGCTGCGGCGCGCCGTCGACGATGGCCACCGCCGCTGTTTCGAGGGCCAGTCGGACGCGGCACGGGGGCAGGGTGGTCATGCGCATCGAGCATAACGAAGGCGAAGCCTCGGGCCGGCGGCGCACCGGCCCGACGCGTGGCTTCAGGGCGACCAGACGCTCACGGTCGGCACGTCGTCGCTGCCGGCGGCCGATTCGATCCAGGCCATTGCCGCGTCGCCGTCGGGGCCCAGCGCCAGGGGGCCGCCGATGTTGACGTTACCGGTTGCCGTCTCCCACGACACGTTGGCGCCCCAGGTGCCGCCCACGGGCCGGCGCTGCCCGCGCAGGTCGGTCAGGTCCTTCGACCACACGACCAGCAGGTTGCCGAGCGCATCGGCCGCAATCTGCGCATACGCGGCGTAGCCGCCCTCCGGGCTGATCCGCTCGAACACGCCGAAGGCGGCGCCGGGCAGCGCCTCGGCAAAGTAGACGTCTCTGACCAGGCTGCCGCCGACGAAGCCCTGCTGGCTCCAGACCACGCTGGTGCGTCCGTCCGCGGCCACGGCCACCTGGCGGTCAACGCCCGGCACCACGTTGCCGACCGGGCCCACCGGCAGTTCCTCGGCGGCGCTCCAGCCGTTGGTCGCGGACCAGCGCGAGACCATGTTGCGTCCGCCGGCGCCGGCGACCGGCACCGCCTGGTAGACGACCGCCGCGTGGTTGCCGGCGATGGCGGCGTTGCCGAGGGACATGATGTCGTTGAAGGACTGCGCCATCAGCACCGCGGGGCCGCTCCAGCCGCTGCCGGGCACGTAGCGGTTGGCCACCATCACCCGCTGGCCGTTGTTGCGGTCGAAGTCTTCGAAGGCGGCGAGCACGCGCCCGTCGGCGGCAACGGCCAGCACCGGCATGAGGCTGCCGCCGTTGGGCAGGCCGAGCTCGACCGGGCCACTCCACGCGGTGGAGCCCGCATCCAGGCGGCTGGCGAAGGTGCGCGCGGCACTGGTGTTCCAGACCGCGGTGGCCGTGCCATTGGCGTCGGCGACGACCTTGACGCCGCGCACGGCGACGCTGTCGTCGTTCTCGATCAAGGCCGGGCTGCTCCAGACGCCGCCTGGGGCCTGGCGCACGAACCAGGCGCTGGGCTGCCCGGCCGCGGGTTGCACCCAGGTGACCACGGCCGTGCCGTCGTTGCCCAGCGCCGCCGTGAGGCCGCGGCTGGCGTCGATGTCGACGGTGGGCACGTCGACCGCGGCCGACCAGCCGCCGGCCCGGGTGTAGCGGCTGGTGCGGATGCCCGTCGGCGCGCGCGTCACCGGATCGGCGACGATCCAGGCGGCGACGAAGCGCCCGGCCGATGCCGCGGCCACCACGGCGTTCGTGGCCGGCAGGTTGTCGGCCTGCGGCAGCGCCTGCGCCAGCGGCGTGGCGCGGGTCAGCACGGTCAGCGTGGCCGCGGCGCTGGCCAGGCTGCCGGCGCGGTTGCTGAACACCGCGCGGAAGCGCGCGCCGTGGTCGGCGGCGCGGGTGGCGCCGGTGGTGTAGCTGGGGCCCGTGGCACCGGCGATGTCGGTCCAGGTGTTGCCGCCGTCGGTCGAGCGCTGCCATTGCTGCGTCGGCGCCGGCGAGCCGCTGCCCGCCGCGGTGAAGGTGGCGCTGTCCGGCGCGTTGACCGTCACGTCCTGCGGCGCGGTGTCCACTGCCGGCGGCACGTCGGCGCCGGGCGCGGGAATGTCCACCGTGAGCAGCGTCTGCTGGCTGATCGAAACGCTGGACTGGCCCGGCCGTGCGCATTCGAACACGTGCGCCAGCCGGACCGTGCCGCTGTCCTCGTGCGCGAGGGCGAGGTCGTGGCGGTAGGTGGCGCGGGCGCGATGCGGGTCGGCCGGGTCGGGCGACAAGGTCAGCCTGATGTCGGCGATCACCTGCGTATTGCTGCCCGGCACCAGCTTGCGCACGACCAGCCGCGGCGCAGCGCAGTCGGGCGCGGCCGACATGTGCACCTCGAAGCCGACCACCGCCGCGGCCGAGACGCGCCAGTTGCGCGCGCCCAGCATCTGCAGGGCGCCGGCCGGCGTGGCGCCGACGGCCACGCCCAGCGTCTGCCAGACGCAGGCATAGGGGTCGGGGTTGGGCACCGGGACCGCGCAGGCCATCCCCACGCCGTAGGACAGCGAGATGCGCTGCCATTCGGCCTTGCCGTCGGCGACCGTGGCGCCGACCGCGGCCCATTCGCCGCCGGGGCTGGCCATCAGCACGTCGGCCGCCGCCGCGCCCGTCGGCGGCTGGAAGGGCATGCGGATCGTCACCGGCTGCTCGAACAGCAGCCCGTGCGGCGTGAACTCGTAGGTCGGCGTGACGACGCTGCCGTCGGCCTGCAGCGCCGGCGCGCCGGCGCCGGTCTTGGTGATGCGCAGCTCGGTGTCGGCGGACAGCGCGCCCGGGGGCACGACCAGCTCGACGCCGTCGGGCCCCGTCAGGGTGCCGCCGGCGGCGCCCAGCGTGGCGGCGGCCGTCGGCGCGCTGGGCTGCACGGCTTCGTCGTCGTCGCCGCAGGCGGCCAGGCCGCAGGCCAGCGCGGCGGCCAGCAGCACACGCCAGGCCCGCCCGACCACGGGCTGCAAGGCGCGCTGTGTGCCGTGCAGTGGCCGGACGGTTGCATCGTCGTTCATGTTCTTCTCCTCGCGGCGCCGTGCCGCGGCAGAGGTTGTAGGCAGCGCGGCGTTACGCCGGCGTTACGCGCGGCGGCGGCGGCCGCCCAGGCGCCGCGGCGTCGGCAGCGGATAGGCCGGTTTTTCCGGCGCTGTTCGAGCGGCGGCCGGGCGCGGGCCCACCGATGATGGCGGTCCCCGTACGCCCACGCATGCAGTTCCGCCGCCTGTTCGCATCGCTCAAGTTCAGGATCGTCGCCATGGCCGTGCTCACCGGCATCGTGGCGGCCCTGGGCACGGCGACGATCGTGCTGGACGTGACGCAGCGCGAGGTGCAGCGCATGCTGCTGGCCAACGACCGCGACGACCGCGAGCGCGTGGCCGCGCTGATGGCCGGCAAGCTCGAGACGCTGAAGAACAGCCTGGTGGCGGTGGCGCGTCAGGCGCGGTCCGAGGTCTTCTGGGACGCCCACCGCGCCGAGCGCCTGCTGCTCGACCAGCCCGTGCTGGGGGCGCTGTTCGACGTGGTGTTCATGGCGGCGACCGACGGCCGCATGCTGGCCCATGTGGAGCGTGGCCGGCCGAGCCAGGAATTGCCGAGCATCGCCGACCGCGACTACTTCCGGCGTGCGATGCAGTCCGACCAGCCGGTGGTGTCGGAGCCGCTGCGCAGCAAGGTCACGCTGGATCCGGTGCTGGTCGTCGCCGTGCCGGTGATCGGCGCCGACGGGCGCACCCAGGGGGTGCTGGCCGGCGCATTGCGGCTGCAATCCGGCAACCTGTTCAGCGATGGCACGGGCGCGGCGCACGAAGGCGCGCGCGACCTGGTGATGGACCGCCAGGGTCGCCTGCTGTCGCACAGCGACCGCCGCCGCGTGCTCGGTCGCGCGCAGGACGAACCCGGCCTGGCCGCAGTGTTCGACCGCTGGCAGGCCTCGGGCAGCCCGATCGAGACGGTCGGTACGTCGGAGCTGTCACAGGACTATCTGGTGTCGATGGCCGGCATCCCGCTGTCGGACTGGATGCTGGTGCGGGTGATGCCGCGCGAACACGCGCTGGCGCCGATGGCCCCCGCGCGGCGCCCCGCCTGCCCGCCCGCGCGGGCTGCCGGCGCCGCCGCCGGCCTGCTGGCCGGCCTGGTCGCCTGGGCCACGGTGCGGCCGATCGCGCGCCTGCGCGACCGCGCGCAGCGCATGCTGCAGGCCGACGACGCGCCGGCAGAGCGCTGGCCCGACGGCAGCGGCGAGATCGGCGCGATGTCGCAGGCCTTCCAGCTGCTGCTGTCGCAGCGCGAACGGCAGCGCGAAGCCGCGCAGGACTTGCTGCAGCAGCTGCACGCCGTGCTGGACAACGCCGAGGTGGGCATCGCGCTGTCGCGCAACGGCCGCTTCGAGATCGTCAGCCGGCAGTTCTGCGCCATCTTCGGGTGCGAGCGCGAACAGGCGGTGGGCCAGCCCACGCGCATGATCTACCCGTCCGACGAGGCCTATGCCGCGCTGTCCAGCCGCGCCGAGCCGGCGTTCCTGCAGCACGGCCTGTTCGACGGCGAGGTCGAGCTGGTGCGCTGCAACGGCGAGCTCTTCTGGGGCCACATGCGGGGGCGGGCGGTGGTGCCCGGCGACCGCTCGCAAGGCACCATCTGGGTCATCAACGACGTGACGCGCGCGCACCGCCAGCACGAACAGCTCAGCTGGGCGGCCAGCCACGACAAGCTCACCGGCCTGACCAACCGGGCGGCCTTCGAGGTGATGCTGGAGGACGCCACCGCGCGGGCCACCGAGCAGCCCTTCTGCGCACTGTTCATCGATCTGGACCGCTTCAAGCAGGTCAACGACACCAGCGGCCATGCCGCCGGCGATGCGCTGCTGCGCGGCATCGCGGCCGTGCTCACCGCCGCGCTGCGCAGCGGCGACACGGTGGCCCGGCTGGGCGGCGACGAATTTGCGGTGCTGCTGCCGGCCTGCCCGGCGCCGGCGGCCCAGGCCATCGCCGAGAAGCTGCGCAGCGTCGTCGAGGCCTACCGGCTGGAATGGGAAGGCTGCACGCACCAGGTCGGGGCCAGCATCGGGCTGGTCGCGGTGAACGGCCTGCACGGCTCGGCGAGCCAGGTGCTACGGGCCGCCGACGCGGCCTGCTACGACGCCAAGCGCGGCGGCCGCAACCGGGTGGCGCTGGCCACCGCCTGAGCGGCCGGCCGCGGATCAACGCCGACCCCGACGCGGACACGCCGCAGCCGACGCGCGGCCGGCGGGCCTTCGTGCTCAGGCCCGCGCCAGCACGTCGACCGCCGGACGCTGCGTGCTCTTCCACCAGCCGTTGGCCGTGGCACGGCGGCAGTGTGTGGCGTCGTCGTTGAGCCAGTAGGCGCTGTCCCGGGTCACGACCAGGATCTCCTCCCACTTGGTGCCCAGGCGCTGGTCCGGGGTGGCGATGTGCGGCTCCACCGCCCACACGCCTTCGCGCAGCGCATGGTCGCATTCGCGGCCGTCGTTCCACAGCGGCGACTCGATCTGCCTGGGGAACAGCTTGGACAGCCAGGTGCGGCTCATCAGGCTGACATAGGTCGGCAGGCCGAAGCCCAGCCAGCGCAGCCGGTGCATCGCGCCCACCTGGATGCGGCCGAGGCGGTGGCCGATCACGCGGTGCGGGTAGTAGCGGTGCACGTTGATGAAGCCGGCGGCCTCGATCAGCGTGTCCACCTCGCGGTAGATGGCGCGCATGGTCTTGCCGGCGCGCGCCGCCTCCAGGATATGGTCGCGCACCTGCAGCAGCACGCGGTCCATCTGGTCGATCACCGGGTCGCCGCCGTGCACGAAGCAGTAGCCGATGTCGGCCGAATAGCCGTCGATGATCGGCGCGATGTCCAGGATCACCGGCATGCCCTTCTGCAGCCGCGTCTTCGACGGCAGGAACTTCAGGTTGATCCAGAAATTCTTGAAGGCGGTGCGCTCGCCGAACCAGGCGAAGGGGTCGTGGAACATGTGGCTGACGCCGCGCGACGCCAGCTCCGCGCGCAGCAGGCGCACCGCGTCCTTTTCGGTCATGCCGGTCAGCAACTGGGCCTGCACCGCCTCGACCACTTCGTAGGCGAGCTTCTGCACCGCGCTGAAACGCTGCAGGTCCTGACTCTGGAATCCGTTCGTCTGCATGGGGGTCTCCGTGTGTGTATGGGGCAGGATCGTAGGGAGACCGGCCTTCTCCCGATTGACTTTGCGTGCCATTCCTTTGACATTGCGCGCCATGCCCGGGCTCCTCGATTCACGGCCCAACTGGGTGCGCAGCGGTGTGCTGGCCGGCGCGCCCGAACTCGTCCGCGAGCTCGGTGCGGACCCGCGCGCGCTGGCCGCCGACTGCGGCATGGACCTGGCCGCTCTCGAGCTGCCGGACCTGCCGGTGCCCGGCGTCGCCGTGGTGCGCTTCTTCGAGGCCGCCGCGGCGGCGACCGGCCGCCAGGACTTCGGCCTGCGGCTGTCCACGCGCCAGGACCTGTCGGTGCTGGGGCCGTTGTGGATGACGATGCGCAGCGCGCAGACCGTGCGCGACGCCCTGCAGGTGCTGGTGCAGTTCTTCGTCGTGCACACCACCGGCGCGCTGGTCGGTCTGCATCCATCGGACGAGGGCGGCGCCATCGTCACCTATGCCACCACCGTGGGCAGCAACGACCGGCAGACCATCGAGCTGGGCCTGGCCATGCTGTGCCACGAGCTGCGCATGCATGGCGGCGCCGCGTGGCAGCCGCGGGCCGCGCAGTTTGCGCATGCGCGGCCGGCCAGCCTGCACAGCCACCAGCGCTGCTTCGGCAAGAACCTGCAGTTCGACCAGGACCGGCATGCCGTCTGGCTGGACCGCGCCTGCCTGGACGCGCCGCTGTCCGGCCGTTCGCTGCCGGCGCACGCGATGCTGAAGAAGCTGCTGGTCAGCCGCGTCGACGGCGCGCAGGCGGTGGCGGTCAAGGTCGAAGGCGCGATGCGTGCGCTGATGCCCTTTGCCGACTGCAGCCGCGAGCAGGTGGCGCGCATCGCCAACCTGTCCGAGCGCACCTTGCAGCGCCGGCTGGCCGAGGCCGGCACCAGCTTCCAGGCGCTGCGCGACCGCGTGCGCGCCGACATCGCGCTGAAGTACCTGCGCCAGTCCCGCCTGCAGGCGGCACAGATCGCCGAGATCCTGGGCTACGCCGAGCCGGCGGTGTTCACGCGCGCCTTCCGCCGCCAGCACGGCATGACGCCGAGCGAGGCGCGGCGGCAGATGCCGGCCTGATTGTCCATACAGATTTCTGTACACTCATGGCATGAAGACCACGCTCGACATCAACGACCGGTTGCTGGCCGAAGCCAAGGCCCTGGCCGCCCGGCGGCGGTCCAGCCTGACCCGTGTGATCGAGGAGGGCCTGCAGCTGCGGCTGCGCGCCCACGACGCCGCGGCGCCGCGGCGCCGCGCGCGGTTGCCGGTGTTCAAGGGGCGAGGTGGGTTGGTGGCGGGGGTCGACGCCTGCAGCAACCAGGCGCTGCTCGCCGCCCTGGGCGATGACGCCTGACGTCAACGTGTTGGTCGCCGCCTTCCGCAGCGATCATCCGCATCACGGCACGGCGCGGCCGTGGTTGGAGGGGGCCTTGGATGCCGCGGCGGCCGGTGCCGGGTTCACCGCGATGCCGATGGCCATCGCCAGCTTTTTGAGGCTGGTCACCAGCCCGCGCATCTTCGTCGAGCCGACGCCCAGCGCCGAGGCGGTGGCCTTTGTCGACGCGTTGCTGGCGATGCCCGGGGCGCAGTTGGCGCCGCTGGGGCCGGAGTGGCCGAAGCTGCGCCAACTGTGTCTGGATCGGCAGCTGTCCGGCAACCAACTGCCCGACGCCTGGCTCGCCGCCGCGGTGGAGCATCTGGGCGAACACCTGGTCAGCTTCGACCGTGGCTTCCGCCGGCTGCTGCCGCGCAGCCGCTTCACTTTGCTGCCGACCTGAGCGCGCTGCGCCGTCCGGACACAGACTGGCCGGACGCCCACCTAGGATCCGCGCCGATGCCCACGGCCCCCACGCCCCGCGACGCCACCGACGCCGCACTGCGCCGCACCGTCGCCTGGGTGGCGGCGCTGAACCTGGCCTACTTCGGCGTCGAGTTCGCGGTGGCGCGCGCCATCGGCTCGGTGTCGCTGTTCGCCGACTCGATCGACTTCCTCGAGGACACGGCGGTCAACCTGCTGGTGCTGCTGGCGCTGGGCTGGTCGGTGCGCGCGCGGGCGCGCATGGCGATGGGGCTGGCGCTGCTGCTGCTGGTGCCGAGCGCGCTGACCCTGTGGACCGCGTGGCAAAAGTTCCAGCTGCCGCTGCCGCCGGCCGCGGCGCCGCTGTCGCTGGCCGCGCTGGGCGCGCTGGCCGTCAACCTGTTCTGCGCGCTGCTGCTGGCGCGTGTGCGCGCGCACGGGGGCAGCCTGGGGCGCGCGGCCTATCTGTCGGCGCGCAACGACGCGGCGGCCAACGTTGCCATCCTCGCGGCCGCCGGCGTGACGCTGGCCTGGGCCTCGGCCTGGCCCGACATGGTCGTGGGCCTGGGCATCCTCGCGATCAACGCCGATGCGGCGCGCGAGGTGCTGGCCGCGGCGCGGCGCGAGGGCCGGGCGCCGCAGGCCTCGCCTTGAGCCGGCGCGTGGCGGCCATCCGGGCTTCGGCCCGACGTCAGCGCAGGTTGCCGGTGTGTCCCAGGTTGTAGCGCCCGGGCTGCGGCCACACCGCCAGCCCGTGCGGCTGCTTGCCCACGGCGATGAAGTCGACCGCGCCGCTGCTGGTGTCGAAGCGGTAGACCACGTCGTCGTAGCGGCCCGACAGCCACAGGTGCTTGCCGTCGGCGCTGACGCCGCCCATGTCCGGGCTGCCGCCGCCCGGCACCGGCCAGGTCTTCAGCACCTTGCCGGTGGCGAAGTCGATCACCGACACGCTGCCCTTGCCCTTGGGCTTGCCGTGCACGTAATTGCTGCCGCGGTTGGCCACGTACAGCTGCTTGCCGTCGCGGCTGGGGTACAGCCCGTGCGCACCGACGCCGGTGGGGATGAACGCGTACTGCTTGAAACTCTCCGGGTCGACCACGTGCACGCCGTCGGCCATCATGTCCGCGACATACAGCGTCTTGCCGTCGGGCGAGAAGCGCACGTCCTGCGGCATGCCGGGGGTGATGCAGATCTGGCCGCCGATCTGCTGCGGGTCGGGCACGTACTGCGGCGTCTTCAGGCCGGTCTTCACCAGCGCCAGCGCGTCGGGGCGGTCGAAGTAGCGGCTCAGCTTGAGGGTGCCCAGCACCTTGCGGTTGGCCAGGTCGATCTTGGTCACCGAGCCGTTGAACTCGCAGGTGAAGAAGGCGGTGCGGCCATCGATGCTGAAGTCGGCATGGTTGATGCCGGCGCAGTCCGGCGTGGCGATGCTGAACTCCAGCTGCATCGTCTGCGGGTTGCGGAAGTCCAGCCGCTTGTGGGCCTCGGCGACGACGATGGCGTACTTGCCGTCGGGCGTCCAGTACATGTTGTACGGGTCGTCCACCGGAATGGTCTTGCCCGGCTTGCCGGTCAGCGGGTCCACCAGCGTCAGGCTGCCCTTGTCGCTGTTCTCGGCGTTGTTGGCCACGTACAGCGTCTTCAGGTCCCAGCTCGGCACCACGTGCTGCGGGTACAGGCCGACCTTGAAGGTGTTGACCACCTTCAGGGTCGCCGGGTCGATGACCGATACGGTGTGCGCCATGTGGTTGGGCACGTAGATGCGTTCCAGCGCGCCGGCCACGTTCGGGCTCATCTTGCCGCTGGCGGTTTCGCTGTACAGGTTCTTCGGGTCGGGCACCGGCATCACGCCGGCCGGGACCTGGATGGTGGGCGCGGCAGGCGGCGCCGAGGCGCTCTGCGCGAAGGCGGGGCCGAGGGCCAGGCCCAGCAGCAACGGAAGGAGAGGGCGGGTTTGCATGGGCACGGGGTCCGGGGGGTGGAAGGTTGAACGGTGTCTGCGGACGGGGCGTTGACAGGCGCGTCAGCGCGGCGCCGCGGTGGCCTGGCGGATGGCGGCCACGCTCTGGCGCACGATCAGGTCCACGCCCAGCTGGCCGAGCTCGGCGCTGGCGCGCCGCGGGTCGCCGGAGACGCCGGCGGCCTGCGCCATGGCCTTGTCGGGCCAGACCTTGCTGGGGTCCACGGCCAGCATCAGCGCGGTGTCGGCGGCGCCGGCATGGCTGCCGATCTGGGCGTCCGACAGGCCGTGCTCGCGCAGCAGCTTGGCGAACGGTGCCTGCGCCGCGTCGTAGTAGGCGGCGATGTAGTGGGCGCGCGCCGGGCCGGCTTTCCAGTCGCGGTTCAGCGCCGCGGCCACGGCCTGCAGGCTGGCCTGGTAGCCGCCGTGGTCGCCGAGGAAGACGATGTCGGTGAAGCCGTGCTGCGCGGCCGAGCGCGCGGCGCCGTCGAGCAGGCCGCGGAAGGCGCTGTCGGGAATGGACAGCGTGCCGGCATAGCGCATGTGCTCGGTGGGCGGGTGGATGCGGCCTTCCGGCACGTAGGCCACCACCGGCGCCACCAGCGCATTGCCCAGCTCGGCGGCGATGCGTCCGGCCAGCACCTGCGCGCGCACGTTGTGCTTGCCCAGCGCCAGGTGCGGCCCGCTCTGCTCGGTGCCGCCGACCGGCACGATCAGCGTGCGCTTGCCGGCCTGCAGCGCGTCGCGCACGTCGCTGCTGCTCAGGTCCTGCAGGTAGACGCTGGGCGGCAGCGCCTGGGCGTGCAGGCTCAGGCACAGAATGGCAAGGGCGAGGGCGTGGCGCATGCGGGGACGGGGCGGCGCCGCAATGTAGCGCAGCCGGCGACCCGGCCTCCTTGCTTAAGATCAGGGGACCATGCGCCAAGTCACGACGACCCCCGCCCCGCCCGTGAGCGTGCGGCGCCCGGCCCACGCCGCGCTGCCCATCGTCATCGATTCGCCGCACAGCGGCACCGACTATCCGGCCGACTTCGGCTACAGCGCGCCCTTCGAGCTGCTGCGCCGCGGCGAAGACCTGTACGTCGACCAGCTGTACGCCCACGCGCCGGACTTTGGCGCTACCTTCATAGCGGCGCATTTCCCGCGGGCCTACATCGACCCCAACCGGCTGCTGGCCGACATCGACGAGGCGCTGCTCGACGCACCCTGGCCCGGCCCGGTGGCGGCCGGGCCGAAGACGCGGCTCGGCATCGGGCTGATCTGGCGGCTGCTCGGCGACGTGCCGGTGTACCAGCGCCAGCTGTCGGTGGCCGAGGTGCAGCAGCGCATCGAGCGCTGCTACCGGCCGTACCACGCGGCGCTGGAGCAGGCCATCGAAGGCGCCTACCGGCAGTTCAGCGCCGTCTGGCACCTGAACGTGCATTCGATGCCCGACGACGCCTACCAGCGGCTGAAGCTGCCGGTCAAGCCGCTGGCCGACTTCGTGCTGGGCGACCTGGATGGCCGCACCGCCGGCGAGCCGCTGATGGCGCTGATCGAAGGCGTGCTGCGCGACCAGGGCTACAGCGTGGCGCGCAACGACCCGTTCAAGGGCGTGGAGATCATCGCCCGCAACGGCCGGCCGGCCGAGCGCCGGCATTCGCTGCAGATCGAGATCAAGCGTTCCTGCTATGCCGACGTCGAGCGCCACGCGCCCAACGCCGGCTTCGACCGGCTGCAGCGCGCGCTGGACACGATGATGGCCGCGCTGGCGGACCACGTGCGCCGCGAATGCGGCCTCAGCGCCTGAGCCTGCGCCGCGAGTGCGGCCTCAACGGCTGAGCGCGCGCTGCCGCGTCGCGCTGCCGCCGAAGCTGCCGCGGTACCAGCGCGAGAACGCGCTGGGCGCGGTGAAGCCCAGCAGCGCGGCGACTTCGGTCAGCGGCCGGTCCGTGCTGTCGACGTAGCGGCTGGCCAGCGCGCGGCGCTCGCCCTCGAGCAACGCGCTGAAGCTGGTGTCCTCGGCCTGCAGCTTGCGGTGCACCGTGCGCCGGTCGACGCCCAGGTGCTGCGCCACCACCTCGACGCGGCACAGGCCGCGAGGCAGCAGCAGCACCACCAGCTGGCGCACGCGGTCGGTGAAGCGCGCGCTGTGCGTCAGCGCCGGCGCCAGCAGCTTCTGGCTGTAGCGTGCCATCACCGGGTCGGCGCCGGGGTTCGGCGCGTCCAGGTCCGCGGCGTTGCAGACGATGCCGTTGAATTCATGGCCGAACTCCACTGCCGGCCCGAGCACCCGGTGGTGCACCGACAGGCTGCGCGGCGCCGGGTGCGTGAAGCACACCAGCCGTGGCTGCCAGGACGCGCCCATCAGCACCTGCAGCAGGCGGCAGCTGACGCCCACCACCAGCTCGGTGGCCTGGCGCAACGAGCTGCTGCCGTCGTTCGACAGTTCGGTGCGCACGACGACCAGGCCGCGCTGCTCGTCGACCTGCACCGCCACGGCCTCGTTGTGCACGTGGATGTGGTGCATCATCGTCTCCAGCACCCGCCGCAGCGTCGGCTCGTCGCGCACCAGCAGCGCCAGCGGGCCCAGGTTCGACAGGCGGCGCGACTCGGCCATGCGCAGCCCGAAGGCGGGCTCCTGCGCCTGCGCGGCGGCGGTCTCCAGCAGCCGGCCGACCAGATGGGCCGGCACCTTCAGGTCGGCGTCGACCAGGCAGCGCGGCGGCAGGCCCACGCCAGCCACCAGGGCCCGCGCGTCCAGCCCGCAGGCGGTGGCCAGCTCGGTGAAGTGCGTCAGCGCGGCGCTGCGGACGAGGGCGGTCATCGGCCGGTCATCGGGCGGTGGGAGGCTGTCTCCAGATGCTAAGCCCGTGTCCCGGATTGTCAAGTTCGAAGTGGGATCGTCTCGAACAATCGCACCCACAACGACAGGAGACGACGATGCGCTGGAAACAGAGTCCGCAGGCGATGCTGATCGCGCTGCTGGTGATCCATGTGATTGCCCATATCGACCGCAACATGCTGCTCGGCTTTTCGCCGCAGATCACCCAGGATCTGGCGATCAGCAACGCGCAGTACGGCTTTCTGGCCGGCGCGGTGTGGGTGCTGAGCTTCGGCTTCATGGCCGTGTTCCTGGGCAGCCTGGCCGACCGCTTCAGCCGCACGCGGGTGATCGCCGCCGGCATCCTGATCTGGAGCGTGTGCACCGCGGCCTCGGGCGCGGCACAGAGCTTCGGCCAGATGGTCGCGGCGCGCTTCTTCGTCGCTTCGGGCGAGGCGGCGCTGGTGCCCGCGGCCGTGTCGCTGCTGATGGAGCTGTTCAAGGCACGCCGCGCCGGCACCGCGGTGGGCGTGTTCTTCATGGGCATCCCCATCGGCCTGGGCCTGGCCTTCGTGCTGGCGGGCGTGCTGGGCAGCCACATCGGCTGGCGCGGCAGCTTCTACGCGCTGGGCGTGATGGGCGTGGTCATCGGCGTGCCCGCGCTGCTGCTCAAGGACGACCGCGCCCAGCTCGGCGAGACCGACCGTGGCGCGCCCTTCGGGCAGCAGCTGCGCAACGTGTTCGGCCTGCTGCGCGGCAACGCCACCGTGGCCTGCACGGTGCTCGGCTTCGTGCTGGTGCACCTGGCCTTCGTCGGCGTCGCCTTCGCGCAGCTGTGGCTGGTGCGCGAACGCGGCCTGGATGCGGCGGCGATGGCGCAGAAGATCGGCCTGATCGGCATCGTCTTCGGCGTGCTCGGCTCGGTGGTCGGCGGCGTGCTCAGCGACCGGCTGGCGCGCCGCCTGCCCGGCGGCCATGCCGGCTTCGTGGTGCTGCTGATCCTGGTCTGCGGCCCGCTGATGGTGGCCTATCGCTTTGCGGACGCCGGCTCGGCGCTGTTCTACATCGGCATGTGCGCCGGCTTCTTCCTGCCGCTGGCGACCTATGGTCCGTCGCTGGCGCTGATCCAGGGGCTCACGCCGGATGCGATGCGCTCCACCGTCACCGGCATGACGATGCTGCTGATCAACGTGTTCGCCATCGCCATCGGCAACCTGGTGGTCGGCGGCCTCAGCGACCGCATGAGCGCGGCTGGCGAAGGCCACGCGCTGACCTATGTGCTGCTGGCCACCGACCTGCTGGTGCTCGTCGCCGCCGTGTTCTACGCGCTGGCCGCGCGCGGACCGCGTGTCGCGGCCGCGCTGCAGGGCGTCGTGGCCCACTGACCCCGCGGAGATCCGATCATGCGCGAAGCCAAGGACCCAGGGCGCGGCCGCCTCGCCGGCAAGGTGGCCCTGGTCACCGGCGCCGGCCCGGGCCTGGGCGGCGCGATTGCCGCGGCGCTGGCCGCCGAGGGCGCGAAGCTGGTGGTCTGCGACATCGCGCCCGAGGCGCTGGACACGACGCGCTCGCGGCTGGCCGCGATGGGCGCCGAAGCGCTGGCGCTGCCGTGCGATGTCTCCGACAGCGCGGCGGTCGATGCGATGTTCGCGCGCGCGGCCGAGCGCTTCGGCACCGTGCACATCCTGGTGAACAACGCCGCGCGCGTGCCCAACGCGCCCGCCGAGGAAGCGCGCCGCAACCGGCACTACCAGTACCTGACCACGCCGATGCCGCGCCAGGCGCTGGACATGGTGGCCTCGCTGAGCGACGACGACTGGCTCAAGTGGTGGGGCGTCAACATGCACGGCGTCTTCTATTGCACGCGCGCGGCGTTGCGGCTGATGACGCCGCAGCGCGCGGGCAAGATCGTCAACATCGCCTCGATCGCCGGCCTGGGCACCGGCAGCGCGCACAGCCCCGGCTATTCGGCGACCAAGGCCGGCGTGATCAGCCTGACCAAGACCACCGCGCTGGATGTCGCCGGCGCCAACATCTATGTCAACGCCATCGCCTGCGGCGGCGTGCTGACGCCGCCCTTCGAGGAGGACCTGGCACGCGCCAGCGACGAACAGAAGCAGCGGCTGTATCAGATGCTGCCGCTGGGCCGCATCGGCCGGCCCGAGGAATACGCGTCGCTGGCCGTCTACCTGGCGTCGGACGAGCACTACCTGGTCGGCCAGGTGATCTCGCCGAACGGCGGGCTGCTGATGTGAAGGCGTCGCCATGACGACGAGCCCGCCCGCGACCGACGCGCGGGCTGCCGGTGCCCGGCCTGGCGGGCCGTGCCGGCGGGCTGGCTGAACCCAAGACGAGGAATCATGATGAGAGTCCGACCGAGCACGCGCGGCATGCCGCGCACACGTGTGTGTGCCGCAGCCTCCGGCCTGGCGCCTGCGGCCGGCGCTCCGCGCGCCGGGACGAGCGGGCGCACGCCGGGGGTGACGTGGCCATGAGCGCGCCCACCGACCCGGTGCCGCTGCTGCCGCTGGCCGATCTGCCCGAAGGCCGCGGCCGCTTCGTCTGCCGGGCGGGCTACGACCTGGCGCTGTTCCGCTTCGGCGACACGGTCTACGCGATCGACGACGCCTGCCCGCATGCCGGCGCGTCGCTGAGCGGCAGCCGCGTCGAAGGCCGGCGGGTGATCTGCCGCGCGCACGGGCTGAAGTTCGGCCTGGAGCCCAGCCCGCCCGACGCGCCGCCGACGCTTCAGCCGCGGCGGCATTGCGTGCGCACGGTCGACGGCATCGTCACGCTCTTTCCCGAGGCCTGATCTATCGAGCCCCATGGAGACCCGTTCGTGACCGAGGCGCTGTCGCCGCGCGCGTGGCCGGGCGCGCACGCTGTTCCCCGGCGTGCTGGCCTGCGCCGTGGTGGCTGCGGCCGCCACCTTCCTGTCGCAGCACTACGGCGCGCCGGTGATGCTGTTCGCGCTGCTGCTGGGCACGGCGATGAACTTCCTCTCCGACGACGAGGGCCCGTGCCGGCCCGGCATCGAGTTCAGCGCCCGCACCGTGCTGCGCCTGGGCGTGGCGCTGCTGGGCCTGCGCATCACCACCGCGCAGATCGCCGAGCTGGGCTTCGGGCCGGTGGCGCTGGTGGGGTCGGCGAGACGGCGTACCTGGCCGTGCTGGCCTGGGGGTTGCTGAAGACCGTAGTGGGGTGACGGCGCTAGAACGGAATGTCGTCTTCCTCGTCAAGCGCAAGGATAGGTTTAGCGTTGTGGACGAGGCGGCTCGCGCGTGCCTTGTGCAAGGCGAACTTGTCTTGGTTGGCAAGCATCCAGGACCAGCCGCGCTCGGTCAGCATGTACCCGATGTACTCATCTTCCCGACTTGGATACTCGTTCCAACTCAGTTAGCGCAAACGTCGCCGCTACGGGTGTGAAGCCGCTGGCTTCCATGTCTCGCTTGATCTGCCATGTGCTTGCATGACCTCCCTCATGGTCGATGTTCTGCGTCACAGCGGCAAGAGCAACCACCTCATGCTGCGCCAGCCCTTCTTGATCACTGCCGAGCGGGGTTATCTCGGAGACCGTCTCCAGCGTTTCCGCCTTCTCCAGATACGCCTTGATCCTGCCCGTGATGCTGGTCTTCAAGCGCTCAAAGTCGCTTGGTGACCCGGTGCTGTACTTGATGATCGTTCGATGTTGTACATCGAAGGGGAACTTTGTGGTTCTCGCGTCTGCACAGATGAGTACGACCTCTTTGCCGCATGCGATCGCATAGCCGAGCTCGAACCAGACGTTCGGGTTGTCCTGGGTAATTTCAGCCAAGCAGATGCGCGAGTTGCGGATGCCATTCTCGATGTCTTGGATCGGGATACTGACTCGTGGATCCTGATCAACTCGGTACGCGTCTAAGCCGGCCGCTTTGATCGCTGGCGCGAAGACCTCTTCGTAGCGCTGGTCGAACGTTGCGCCATCGAAGGGCTGCATCACAAAACAGGTTGGCATCTCTGCGCGTCCTCCGTTGCATTGTCGGGAAATGTCAGCGGGACTTGAACTCGCGACCTCCGCGCTCGTACTGTCAAGCCGGATGCAGCGGCTGAACCACCAATCGAACGCCAAGCGCGGTACAGACGCGGTTGACCGTGTCGAAGCGCGGCGCGCTGCCGGGCCGCAGGGCTTTGTACAGCGCTTCCCTCGTAATGCCTGCCGCCTTGGCGATCTCGGTCATGCCGCGAGCGCGGGCGATATCACCCAGCGCGGCGGACAGAAGCCCCGCGTCGTTGGCTTGCAGGATGTCGGTCAGGTAGGCGGCAATGGCCTCGTCGCTGTCGAGGTAGGGCGCAGAATCGAATGCCGGCAGTTCGTCAACCTTGATTCGCGTACTCATCTTCGTCTCCTCTCTCAATCCAGCAGCGCGGCCAGTGCCTTCGCGCGCCTGATGTCGTTCTTCTGCGTGCGCTTGGATCCGCCAGCCAGCAGGACCACCAACTGACCGCCACGCTGCGTGAAGTACACGCGCCATCCGGCCCCCACATGGATGCGAAGCTCGGAGACACCGCTGCCCACGGACTCCACGTCGCCGAGAAGACCTCGCTCGAGCCGCCTGATCCGAGAGACGACGACGCCTCGGATCGAGGCGTCTGCCAATTGGTCGAGCCACGAGGTGAACTCGGGGAGCACCTTGACGGTGAACACAACAGAAATGTAATCGAACGATTACAGATCGTCAAGGTCGTCCGAGTCTGCCCACTCGGACCCAAGCCCCAGCGCTACTTCTCGTGCACGTACTTGCCGGGCGCCGCCTCCAGCGGCGCGTGCTTGCGCGAGCCCAGCTTCTTCGGCGCCGCGACCAGTGCGCCGGAACGCGCCTGGATCCACGTGCGCCAGTGTGGCCACCAGCTGCCTTCCTGCTTGGCGTCCTGCGTGGCCTGCAGCCATTCGTCGGGGCTGGCCGCGCTGGCCGGCGCCGTATAGAAGAAGGCCTTCGGTGCGCCCGGTGGGTTGATCAGGCTCTGCAGGTGGCCGGCGTTGGCCAGCACGAAGGTCGTCTCGGGGCCGAACAGCCGCGCCGTGCCGTAACACGCGCGCCACGGCGTGATGTGGTCGGTGATGCCGCCGATGACATAGGCGCCGACCTTCACCTGCGACAGGTCGATGGGCTCGCCGGCAATGGTCATCGTGCCCGGGTTCAGGTACGGGTTGTGTTCCATCATGTCCAGCAGGTCGCAATGGAACTGGCCGGGCAGGCGGGTGGTGTCGTTGTTCCAGGCCAGGATGTCGAAGGCCGGCGGCTTGTTGCCGAGCAGGTAGTTGTTGACCCAGTAGTTCCAGATCAGGTCATTCGGCCGCAGCCAGGCGAACATTGACGCCATCTCGTCGCCGCTGACGTAGCCCTTGCGGCGCGAGCGGGCCTTGGCCGCGCGGATGGCCGCCGTCGAGTTGAACAGCCCCAGCGTGGTGTCCTGCAGGCCGCTCTGCATGTCCAGCACGCACACCGCCCACGAGGTGTTGGCCACCTTGTCGTTCTGGCCGGTGGCCGCCAGCCAGCCCAGGTAGGCGGCCAGCGTCATGCCGCCGGAGCACGAGCCCCACATGTTGACGTCGGGGCTCTTGGTGATCTGGCGCGCCACCTCCACCGCCTCGTCCAGCGCCATCACGTAGTCGTCCAGGCTCCAGTGGCCCTTCTCGGGCGGCGGGTTGCGCCAGCTGACGACGAACATCTGCACGCCCGAGTCGACGATCCACTTGATCAGGCTCTTCTCGGGCGACAGGTCCACCGCGTAGAACTTGTTGACCTGCGGCGGGCTCATCACCAGCGGCCGCGCATGCACCTGCGGCGTGCTCGGCGTGTACTGGATCAGCTCGAACATCTCGGCGCGGTGCACCACCTGCCCGGGCGAGGTCGCCATGTTCTCGCCGACCTTGAAGGGCGTGGTGTCCACCTGCGACGGCAGCATGTTGTTGTAGCGGATGTCGTGCACCAGGTTCTTCAGCCCGGCCACCAGGTTCTCGCCGCCGGTGTCGACGATCTTGCGCACCGCCGCCGGGTTGGCGAGCAGCCAGTTGCTGGGCGCCAGCGCGTCGGTGACCAGCGACGCGAAGAACTGCGCACGCGCCTTGTCGCGCGCGTCCAGGTCGGTGGTGTCGATGTAGTCGGACAGGCCCTTCTGCGTGGCCACGTAGCTCTGCATCAGGCGCCGGTAGACGAAGTTGCCCTTCCACGCCGGGTCGGCAAAGCGCCGGTCCTTCGGGTCGGGTGCCGCGGTCGACTGCCCGCTGACCACCGCGCGCAGCTCGCCCAGGTAGGCGCCGAAGTGCTTGGTGGCCTTGCGCGGCGACACCGCCACCGCCTTGAGCAGCGACCTCGCGCCCGCCACCACGTCGCCGCGCCGCACGCCCAGCAGCGGGTTGTAGGCCAGGGTGTTCTGTGCCGCCTCGCCGACCAGCTCGCTCACCTCGCCGGCGGTGCGCATCGCGCCGCCGCCGATCGTCTCGGCGACATCGCGGCCCAGCTTGGCGGCCGTGGCCGCCGCCGCCTTGGCGGATTCGCGCGCCTTGCCCACCGGGCTGCGGCGGGGGGCCTTCTTCGCTGCACTCTTGGTCACCATCGTCTCACTCCATCAGCATCGCCAGGGTCGTCGCAATCACCGCCGGCTTGGTTTCGCCTTCGATCTCGAAGGTGTTCTCGCAGGTCACCAGCACGCGGCCGTTGCCTTTGTCCTCGACGCCGGTGACCTTGATGTGGTTGCGCACGCGCTTGCCGGCGCGCACCGGCGCCAGGAAGCGCACTTTCTCGATGCCGTAGTTCAGCGCCGAGCTGGCCTGCACCCGCCCCATCACCACCTCCATCGTCGTCGGCGCCAGCAGCGCCAGCGTCAGGTAGCCGTGGGCGACGGTGCCGCCGAAGGGGCTTTCCTTGGCGGCGCGCTCGACATCGACGTGGATCCACTGGTCGTCGAGCGTGCAATGCGCGAATTCATTGATGCGCGTCTGGTCCAGCGCGATCCACGACGAGGTGCCCAGCGGCTGGCCGACGTGTTCGGCCAGTTGCAGCGGACGGTACTTCTCGGCCATGGCGGGGTCTCCTTGGGTTCGGGGTGTCAGGGGCGGTTCAGGAATTCGTCGATCGTGGCGGCTGACTCGGCCACCCGCGTCAGCAGGAACAGGTGTCCGCAGTCGAACACCTTCAGCTCGGCGTTGGGGATCAGCCGGCGCATCAGCCGCGGGTTGATGAGCGGGATCAACGGGTCGTCGACGCCGGCCATGATCAGCGTCGGCATCCGCAGCCGGTGCAGCCAGTGGATGCTGGTCCAGCCGCTCATCGCCGCCAGCTGCAGGTAGTAGCCCAGCCGCGACTGCCAGCGCACGTGCTTGTGCATCTCGGCGCCCAGCGCCGGGTTGCCGCGGAAGTCGCCGCCGTAGATGTCGCCGGCGACGCGCTGCGCGTAGCTCTTGCTGACGTAGCGCTGCGGCGTGGCCATCTTCATCAACACGCGCGGGTGCGCCGGCACCATGGCCACGCCGGGGGCGGTGGCGCACAGCACCAGGCGCCGGCAGCGGTCGGCGTGGGTGCGCGCGAACTGCTGTGCCGCGCCGCCGCCCCAGGAGATGCCCAGCACGTCGCAGCGCGCATGGCCGTAGTGGTCGAGCACGCCAGTCGCCAGGCGGGCGATGCCGGTCAGCCTGTAGGGCAGCGAGGGCAGCGGCGAGTGCCCGACGCCGGGCACGTCGAAGGTCAGGATCTCGCGCCCGCTCATCGCGCGCGCCAGCGGCTCGAGCAGCTCGATGTTGGCGCCGATGCCGTTGAACAGCAGCAGCGGCGGGCCTTCGCCGTCGCCGTGCTGGCGGCCCACGCGCAGCAGCTGGCTGCCGATGCGCAGCATCTCGATGTGGAAGGGGGGTGCCGCGTTCGCGGGGGTGGGGCGGGCGGCGGTGCGCGGCATGGCGGGCAAGGGCAGGGCAGCAGTGGACATCGGTCAGGGGCCCGCAGGACGACAAGGTCGCAGGCGAGCTTATAGGGGAGCGGCGGCCAGTTTAGGCCGGCGGCTGCGTGCCGGCCGCACGGACAGACCCCGGGATTTCCCGCTGTCCCGAAAAGCCCAGTCAATGTCCCGGATCGTCAAGTGCCGCGAGGCGCCGGCGCGAACAATGCCGGGCATCGACAACGACTTCAGGAGACCCACGATGAGCGCCTCGCGCCCCGCTACCCCGCTGTGCGACCGGCTGCGTGCCGCCGGCGAGTGGAACCCGAACTGGCAGCCGTCCTACGAGCTCGACCCGGCCTGGACCGAGAGTTTCATGGCGATGGGCCTGAAGCCGATGCTGTCCGGCGCGCTGGACGCCAAGACGATCGAGTTCATCGCCATCGCCGTCGACGCGTCGTGCACCCACATGTACGCGCCCGGCGTGCGCCGCCACATCCGCAAGGCGCTCGACCTGGGCGCCACCCAGGAAGAGATCACCGCGGTGCTGCAGTGCGTCAGCGTGCTCGGCATCCACACCATGAGCCTCGGCGCGCCGATCCTGCAGGAAGAACTGGCGGCGCGCGCGCCGGCCACCGAAGCCGCGGCGCTCTGAGGCGCCGCCCACCCTCACCCCCCGAACCGACTAACCCACAGGAGACAACCATGCAATTCCTCGACGATTCCCTGCTGCCCGAAAACCAGCAACCGCTGGTCATCCAGGTTGCGCCCTACGGCCCGCAATTCGTGCCCAGCGACTCCGACGACATCCCGGTGACGATGGCCGAGCAGGTGCAGAAGGCGGTGGACTGCTGGAACGCCGGCGCCACGGTGCTGCACGTGCACGTGCGCGAAGGCGACGGCAAGGGCAGCAAGCGCCTGAGCATGTTCAACGAGATGCTGGCGCGGCTGCGCGACGCGGTGCCCGAGATGGTGCTGCAGGTGGGCGGCTCGATCTCCTTCGCGCCCGAAGGCGAGGGCGCCGAAGCCAAGTGGCTCAACGACGACACGCGCCACATGCTGGCCGAGCTGAACCCGAAGCCCGACCAGGTGACGATCGCCATCAACACCAACCAGATGAACATCTGCGAGCTGCTGGCCGAGGACGACGTGGCCGGCACGACGCTGGCGGACCCCGCGTTGCAGGCCGCGTATCGCGAGATGTGGATCCCGTCGGGCCCCGGCTTCGTCGCCGAGCACCTGAAGCGGCTGCAGGCCAACGGCATCCAGCCGCACTTCATGCTCGCCGACGTCGGCCAGCTCGAGACCGTCGAGCGGCTGGTGCGCCGCGGCGTCTACACCGGCCCGCTGGTGCTCAACTGGGTGGCCATCGGCGGCGGCGCCGACGGCCCGAACCCGCGCAACCTCATGGAGTTCATCAACCGTTGCCCGGAGAACGCGGTGCTGACGGTCGAGAGCCTGATGCGCCACGTGCTGCCGCTGAACACGATGGCCATTGCCATGGGCCTGCACGTGCGCGTCGGCATCGAGGACAACCTGTGGGGCAGGAAGAGCGAGCGTCTGAGCAGCGTGCAGCAGGTCGAGCAGATGGTGCGCATCTCGCGCGAACTGCACCGCGAAGTGGCCACCGGCAAGCAGGCCAAGGCGATCTACCGCATCGGCGAGCAGTACACGTCGGCCGACGAGACGCTGAGCAAGCTCGGCTGGGTGCCGAACCGCCAGCCCGGCACGCGCGGCGCCACCCTGCGGCGCGCGGCCTGAATCTCAACCACAAGGACCGAGGAGACACCCCCATGAAGACCCAGTTCCACCGTACCCGGCGCGCCGTGATCGGCGCGCTGGCCGGCGCCGCGCTGCTGGCGGCGGCGCCCGCCACCTTCGCCCAGACCTGGCCGACCAAGCCGGTGCGCATCCTGATCGGCGCGCCCCCGGGCGGCACGGCCGACATCGTCGCGCGCCTGCTGGCCGACGGCCTGCAGAAGGACTGGGGCCAGCCGGTGATCGTCGAGGCCAAGCCCGGCGCGGCCGGCATGATCGCCATGGCCGATTTCCTGGGCCAGCCGGCCGACGGCCACACGCTGTTCGTGTCGGTGAACGCGCTGGTCACCGAGATCCCGCACGTCGTCAAGGTCAAGTTCGACCCGTTCAAGGACGTCAAGCCGCTGGCCGACCTGGCACGCAGCGGGCTGGTCTTCGTCGCCAACCCCTCGCTGCCGGCGAAGAACGTGGCCGAGGTGGTGAGCTACGCCAAGGCCCATGCCGGCAAGGTGTCGTACGCGTCGTACAGCCTGGGCACGATCTCGCACACCATGGGGCTGGAGCTGAACAAGGCCGCCGGCATCGACCTGAACCACGTGCCGTACCGCGGCTCGCCGCCGGCCCTGCAGGACGTGATGGGCGGCCACGTGCAGCTGATGTTCGACGGCCCGGCGACCTCGATCCCGATGATCAAGGGCGGCAAGCTCAAGGCCTTGGCGGTCAGCGGACCGAAGCGCAACCCGGCGCTGCCCGAGGTGCCGACCTTCGCCGAGCAGGGCTATCCGATGCTCGACGAGACGGCCTGGATGGGGCTGTGGATCAAGCCGGACGTGCCCGCCGACGTGCAGGCCAGGATCCGCCAGTCGACGCTGAAGGTGATGGCGCAGCCGGCGGTGCAGGCGCGCCTGGCCGAATTCGGCAACGACGTGGGCAGCGGCGCCTCGCCCGAGGACCTGGCGAAGTCGCTGAAGCGCGACTACGACAAACAGGGCGCGACGCTGCGCGCGCTGGGCATCAATCCGCAGGACCTGGGCGGCTGACGCGATCCCGGAAATCAGGTCATACTCCGCGGTTGAGAATGATTCCTAACGTGTACACGAGGAGAGTCACGCGATGAGTAGGACGAGGATCGTAAGGACGGCCGCCGCCGCGGCGGCCGCGCTGATGCTGCTGGCTTCCTGCGGCAAGCAGGAGGCCGAGGACGCCGCCAAGAAGGCCGAGCAGGTGGCGGCCGAGGCCAAGGCCAAGGCCGACGAGGCCGCCAAGGAAGCGGCCAAGGCCACCGCCGACGCCGCCAAGGAGGCCGAGGCCTTCGCGCTCGCGGCCGAGGCCTATGTCTACGGCTACCCGCTGGTGACGATGGAGTTCACGCGCCGCGTCATGACCAACGTCGACCAGCCCGCGGGCACGCACGCGCCGATGGGCCAGTTCGTGCGCATGCGCGAGTATCCGAATGCGCAGTACCGCGACGTCACCGCGCCCAACGCCGACACGCTGTACACCACCGCCTGGTTCGACGTGAGCAAGGAGCCGTGGATCATCAGCGTGCCCGACATGAAGGGCCGCTACTTCCTGCTGCCGATGCTCGACGGCTGGACCGACGTGTTCCAGGTGCCGGGCAAGCGCACCACCGGCACCAAGGCGCAGACCTTCGCCATCACCGGCCCGGGTTGGACGGGCGAGCTGCCCAAGGGCGTGACCGAGTACAAGTCGCCCACCGGCCTGGTGTGGCTACTGGGCCGCATCTACAGCACCGGCACGCCGGCCGACTACAAGGAGGTGCACGCGCTGCAGGACAAGATGACGGCCGTGCCGCTGTCGTCCTGGGGCAAGCCCTACACGCCCGAGCCGGGCAAGGTGGACGCGGCCATCGACATGAAGACCGCCGTACGCGAACAGGTCAACGCGCTCGATGCCAACGCCTACTTCAAGCTGCTGGCCGAGCTGATGAAGACCAACCCGCCCAGCGCCGAGGACGCGCCGATGGTCGCCAAGCTGGCGAAGATCGGCGTGGTGCCGGGGCAGGACTTCGACCCGTCGAAGCTCGAGCCGGCCGTCGCCAAGGGCATGGCCAAGGCGCCGAAGCCGGCGCAGGAACAGATCATGGCCTGGCTGAAGGAGGGCATCGCCGCCGGCGACATGAAGCTGGAGAACGGCTGGATCTTCTCGACCAAGGTCGGCACCTACGGCACGCACTACCTGCAGCGCGCGCTGATCACCGCCATCGGCCTGGGCGCCAACCGGCCGCAGGACGCGATCTACCCGACTTCCACCGGGCCGGACCTGCTGAAGAAGTACGACGGCAGCAAGAAGTACGAGATGCGCTTCGCCAAGGGCGAACTGCCGCCGGTGGACGGCTTCTGGTCGCTGACCATGTACGACAAGGACTACTTCTTCGTCGACAACCCGCTCAACCGCTACACGCTGAGCCCGCGCAACAAGCTCAAGCCCAATGCCGACGGCTCGGTGACGCTGTACCTGCAGGCCGAATCGCCGGGCAAGGACAAGGAGTCGAACTGGCTGCCGGCGCCCAAGGACGAGTTCATCCTGATGATGCGGCTGTACTGGCCGAGGGAAAAGCCGCCGTCGCTGATCGACGGCAGCTGGAAGATCCCCGAGGTCAAGGAAGCCTCCTGAGGGGCAGGGCCGGGTAGCGCGGGCCGCCGGCCTGGGGCCAGTGCGCATCGCCGCGCGGCGCGCGCTGGTGCACACTTGCAGCCCGCGCGCCGTCGCGGCCACCCACCACTCACCCGCCCAATCGCCCAATCGCCCAATCGCCTACGAAGAGGGGACACCACACATGCTTGGCCAGATGCAATCCCACCCGCTGCTGATCTCCACCCTGCTCGTGCATGCCGAGCGGCACCACGGGGAGCAGCAGATCGTCTCGCGCCGCGTGGAAGGGGATATCCACCGCTACACCTACAAGGACCTGGCGGTGCGCTCGCGCAAGGTGGCCAAGGCGGTGGCGGCGCTGGGCGTCAAGGCCGGCCAGACCGTCGGCACGCTGGCCTGGAACGGCTACCGGCACCTGGAGCTGTACTACGGCGTGTCCGGGTCCGGCGCGGTGCTGCACACGCTGAACCCGCGCCTGCACCCCGACCAGGTGGTCTACATCGCCGACCATGCCGAAGACCAGGTGCTGTTCTTCGACATGACCTTCCTGCCGCTGGTCGAAGCGGTGGCGGCGCGGCTGAAGACGGTCAAGCACTTCGTCGCCATGACCGACCGCGCGCACATGCCGGCGCAGACCAAGATCCCCAAGCTGCTGTGCTACGAAGAGCTGGTCGAGGCGCAGGACGACAAGTACGCATGGCCGCAGTTCGACGAGAACCTGGCCTCGTCGCTGTGCTACACCTCGGGCACCACCGGCAACCCGAAGGGCGTGCTCTACAGCCACCGCTCGACGATGCTGCACACCTATGCGGCGGCGCTGCCCGATTCGCTCAACGCCTCGGCGCGCGACGTCATCCTGCCGGTGGTGCCGATGTTCCACGTCAACGCCTGGGGCCTGCCCTACGTGGCCTGCATGGTCGGCGTGAAGCTGGTCTTCCCCGGCCCGGCGCTGGACGGCAAGAGCCTGTACGAGCTGTTCGAGAACGAAGGCGTGACCATGTCCGCCGGCGTGCCCACCGTGTGGCAGGGCCTGCTCGCCTACACCGACGCCAACAATCTGAAATTCAGCACCATGAACCGCACGGTCATCGGCGGCTCGGCCTGCCCGCCGGCGATGATGGAAGCCTTCGAGCAGAAGTACGGCGTGCAGGTGCTGCACGCCTGGGGCATGACCGAGATGAGCCCGCTGGGCACGGTGTGCACGCTCAAGCCCAAGCACCTGAAGCTGTCGCCCGCCGAGCGCATGGCGGTGCAGTCCAAGCAGGGCCGCGTGGTGTTCGGCGTGGACATGAAGATCATCGACGGCGACGGCGAGGAACTGCCGCGCGACGGCAAGGCCAGCGGCGAGCTGCTGGTCAAGGGGCCGTGGATCGTCGCCAAGTACTTCAAGGGCGAGGGCGGCGACCCGCTGGTGAAGGACGAACAAGGGCAGGGCTGGTTCCCCACCGGTGACGTGAGCATGATCGACACCGACGGCTACATGCAGATCACCGACCGCAGCAAGGACGTCATCAAGTCCGGCGGCGAATGGATCGGCTCGATCGACATCGAGAACATCGCCATGGCGCACCCGGCGGTGGCCATGGCCGCCTGCATCGCCGCCTTCCACCCCAAGTGGGACGAGCGGCCGCTGCTGGTGGTGGTGAAGAAGCCGGGCGCCGAGGTCACGCGCGACGAGATGCTCAAGTTCTTCGAAGGCAAGATCGCCAAGTGGTGGACGCCGGACGACGTCGTCTTCATCGACGCCATCCCGCTGGGCGCCACCGGCAAGATGCAGAAGAACAAGCTGCGCGAGATGTTCAAGGACCACAAGCTGCCGACCGCCTGAGGGACGCGACGATGCCGACCTTGAGAGTCGAGATGTTTGCCGGCCGCACCGTGGGGCAGAAGCGCGCGCTGGCGCGCGAGCTGACCGACGCCACGGTGCGTGCGCTGGGCGTGTCGGCCAGCGCCGTGGAGGTGCTGTTCTACGACATCGAGCGCAGCGACTGGGCGGTGGCCGGCCGGCTGTGCAGCGACCCGCCGGACGCGCCGCCGCCGCAGCAGGCCTGAGCCGCGCGGGCCCTACACTGCCGGGCCGCATCCCGCCGCAGCCCTGCGCCCAGCCATGTCCCGCACCGTCATCGTCCTGCCCGATGCCACCGTGGCATCGATCGTGTCGTTGCTGCAGGCGGCGAAGAACTCGGTGCGCCTCAAGGCCGTCGAGTTCGACGCGCCGGAGCTCATCGAGGCGGTGGCGGCCTTGGCGCGGCGCGGCGTGCAGGTGCGCGTGCTGCTCAACAAGCCGGGGCGGGGCGGCGTGTCCGACAACGCCGCGGCGCGCACGGCGCTGCAGGCCGCCGGCGCGCAGGTCGCCAACGCGCCGCACAAGCTGGCCGTGCTGCACGAGAAATCGCTGATCATCGACGACGAGCGCGCGCTGGTGATGTCCTGCGACTGGAGCGCTTTCGGCGTGACCGAGGCGCGTGACTACGCGCTGCTGACGACGCACCGGCACGAGGTCGACGAAATCGCCGCCTGCTTCGACGCCGACTGGGCGCACCAGGACTTCAAGCCGCATGGCCACGGCCGCCTGCGCCTGGTCTGGGGCCCGCTGAACGCGCGCCAGCGCATCGCCGACTTCATGGATTCCGCGCGCCGCACGCTGGTGGTGCAGAACGCGCGCTACCAGGACCCGGTGATGATCGAGCGGCTGGTGCGCGCGCAGCGCCGCGGCGTCACGCTGCAGTTGATGGCGCATGCGGTGCACCGCATGCAGGCCCGGGAGATCGCCAGCGACGTGAGCGGGCTGCGCATGCTCGATGACCTGGGCGTGCAGGTGCGGCGGCTCAAGGTCCTGCGGCTGCACGGCAACCTGCTGCTGGCCGACGGCGAGAGGGCGCTGGTCGGGTCGGTGAACTTCAGCCCGGCCAGCCTGGACCGCCGGCGCGAGCTGGCCATCGAGACCGACGACGCCGGCGCCATCAAGGCGCTGCAGGCCGCGCTGGCGCACGACTGGAGCCAGTCGCGGCCCATCGACCTGTCCGAGGAAGGGTTGCGCGAGGAACTCGAGCGGCACGGCCGCGCCGACGACGCCGACCACCTGCTCGGCGCGGCAGACGGCGCGACGCATGAGCCCTGAGCGCCGGCGACTCGCCGTTGCGCTGCTGCTGTCCCTGCTGTTCCATGCGTTGCTGGCGCTGCTGAGCTTCGGCGGCCAGGGGCTGGGTCTGCCCGGCCTGAGCTTCCCCTGGCAGCCGCGGCGCGGCGAAGTGCCCGAGCTGCACGTCCGGCTCGTGCCGCCCCCGGCCATGCCGGAGCCGCTGCCGCTGCCCCCGCCGCCGCCACCTGAGCCACGGCCGGCCACCGCGCCGCCTGCCCCCGTTGTGCCGGCGCAGGGGCTGGTGATCGTGCCCGCCCTACCGGCCGCGCCAGCGGCGCCAGACGCCGCGCCTGCGGAAGCCGCGGCGCCGGTCGCGGCCCAAGTCACTCCCCCGGCGCCGCGCGGCAAGCCGCCCGCGCGCGCCAGGAAGCGGGCTGAACCCGCCGCGGCGGCGCCGCCGACCCGCGTGATCGCCACGGAACAGGCGGACGAGGAACGCTTCGCCGTGCCCGATGTGCCGCCGGCACCGCCGCAGGTGCCGGCCGCCGCCTCCGCCGCGTCGAGGCCCGAGCCCGCGCCGCCGGGGCCGACGGATGCCGCCGATGCGCAGCGGGCACAGGCCGCCCAACGCGCCGAACTCGAACGGGTGCAGGCCGAGGCCCGCAGGCAGCTCGAACAAGAGGCGGAGGCCGAACGCCTGGAGGCCGCACGACGCGAAGCCGTGCGGCGCGAGGCCGAGCGGGCCGAGGCGGCTCGGTTGGATGCCGAGCGCGCGGACGCGGCACGACGGGAGGCTGCGCGCGAGGAGGCGCAGCGGCTCGAGACGCAGCGCCAGCAGGCCGCGCAAGAGCAAGCCATGCGGCAGGAGACAGCTCGGCGCCAGGCGGCACGACAAGAAGCCATGCGGGCAGATGCGGCGCGGGTGGAAGCCGAGCGCCAGGACGCGGCAAGGCGGGAGGCTGCACGCCAGGACGCGGAGCGAGCCGAGGCGGCGCGCGTGGAAGCCCAGCGCCAGGAAGCGGCCAGGCGAGAAGCCGCGCGCCAGGACGCGCAGAGGCTCGAGGCCGAGCGCCAGGCGTTGGCGCAACGGGAGGCAGACCGGCAGCAGGTGGCACGGGCCGAGGCGGCGCGCATCGACGCCGAGAGGCAAGACGCCGCCCGTCAGGAGGCGCAGCGGCAGGCGGCGGAGCGCGAGGAGCTGGCGCGACGCGAGGCGGCCCGGCAGGAAGCACTGCGGGCCGAAGCGGCGCGCGTCGAAGCCGAGCGGCTGGAAGCGGCACGGCGCGAGGCCGCCCGTCAGGAGGCGCAGCGGCAGGCGGCGGAGCGCGAGGAGCTGGCGCGACGCGAGGCGGCCCGGCAGGAAGCACTGCGGGCCGAAGCGGCGCGCGCGGAGGCCGGGCGACAGGAAGCGGCACGGCGCGGAGTCGCCCGTCAGGGCGGCGGCAGGCCTTCCGGAGCGCGAGGGCTGGCGCGACGCGGGGCATACACTCGGCAGGAAGCACTGCGGGCCGGCGGCGCGCGCTGAAGCTGAGCGTCTGGAAGCCGCACGGCGCGAGGCGGCCGCCCGTCAGGAGGCGCAGCGGCAGGCGGCGGAGCGCGAGGAGCTGGCGCGACGCGAGGCGGCCCGGCAGGAAGCACTGCGGGCCGAAGCGGCGCGCGTCGAAGCCGAGCGACTGGAAGCGGCACGGCGCGAGGCCGCCCGTCAGGAGGCGCAGCGGCAGGCGGCGGAACGCGAGGAGCTGGCGCGACGCGAGGCGGCCCGGCAGGAGGCACTGCGGGCTGAAGCGGCGCGCGCGGAGGCCGGGCGACAGGAAGCGGCACGCCAGGAGGCCGCACGGCAGGCCGCCGCCAGGCAGGAAGCCGCGCGGGCCGAGGCGGCGCAGGACGAAGCCCGGCGCGAGGCCTCGCGCCGGGCGATGGGGCGGCAACTGGACGAGGAGGCGGCGCGGCGCGACGCGGCCGCCAAGCTGCCGCCGACGTCGAGCAGCCTGCGCCGTGGCCGGCTGTTCGGGCGCAGCGACGCCAACACCGAGCTCGTGCTCTACGCCGAAGCCTGGGCACGCAAGATCCAGCTGAACATGACCTTCGACATGGTGCGCGAGGCGGCCAAGCGGCCGCACACGCCGCCGATGGTGACGGTGGCGGTGCGCAGCGATGGGTCGGTGGAGTCCGTGACCTTCGTGCTGTCCAGCGGCGTGCCCGAGATCGACGAGGCGGTGCGGCGCATCGTGCAGAGCCAGGCGCCGTACCTGGCCTTCCCGCCGGCGCTGGCCCGCGAGTTCGACGTCGTCGAGATCCGCCGGACCTGGTACTTCGACTCGGCCATCCGCCTGTACTGATCAGGCAGGCTGGCCGCACTGCGCATCAAGCCTACCGCGGGTGCGCCTTGATGGCGTCGCGCGCAATTGGGGGGTCGTTTGCGGCGCTTTGCTGCCCTTGGGCCGCTGACTTCTGAGGTCTGCGCGAGCCGAGGCTGACGGGCAAGCGCATCCGCTCATGTCCCCCGATCGCGCCGTGCACGGCGCGCTCTCCTCCTTTACTTCCCGGATGCGCTTGCCCGTCATCCTCGGCAGGCACCTGCAGGGTCTTCGCAGCGCCCAGAAACAGCCCGCGCTGCGCCTCGTGGTAACGCTCGCCGGAAGGGGTTTTGCCTTCGCGGACTCCGCAGTGATATGGCGGTGCCAAGCCGAGGCTGGTGGGCGAGCGCATCCGGGAAGTAAAGGAGGAGACCGCGCCATTCATGGCGCGGTCGGGGGACATGAGCGGATGCGTTCGCCCACCAGCCTCGGCCCGCGCAGACCTCAGAGAAACACAGCGGCCCGACGAGAGACCGCAATGCGCCGCCAACGGACAATCCACCGCCACGCCCAAGGGCGCGCACAAGCTCAGTGCCGGTCCTTCAGGATCGGGGCCGCCAGTGAGCGCACCCGGTCGTCGGGGCTGCGCCGCAGCTTGCCAGTGACGGCGACGGACGCGCCTGCGTCCAGCATCGTGGCGAAGCAGTCGCGTACCTGCGTGGCGCTCACCTCGGCCAGTGTGGCCATCGTCTCGGCGTGCGGACGCACGCGGCCCAGCGCGAACAGCTCCAGCGCCGCGCTCTCCAGCCGGCGCGACGGCTTTTCCAGCTCGCGCAGCTGGCGCACCACCATCTGCCGCCGCGCGCGCGCCAGCGCGTCGGGCGCCACCTTGTCGGCCTGCGCAAGAAGCAGCCGCACCGTCTCGGCAAAGAACTCGGGCAGCTGCTGCGGCGAGGTCGACGCCTCGATGACGAACTGCCCGGCCAGCTCCAGCACGTCGGCCGAGCAGGCGGCGTAGTAGACGAGGCCGCGGCGTTCGCGCAGCTCGTCCATCAGCGGCGAGCTCATGCCTTCGCCGAGCAGCGCCGCGGCCACGACGCCGGCCTGGTGTGCGCCGCCCAGGCCAGGCAGCGGGAAGCCCAGCACCACGTGCGTCTGCGGGCTGCCGGCAAGCGCGCGCGTGCGCAGGCCGCCCAGCCACGTCGGCGGCGCGACGCGGTTCTCGCTGCCCGCGGGCATGCTGCCGAAGGCGGCTTCGGTGGCGCGCAGGATGGCCTGCGGCTCGACATCGCCGGCCACCGCCACCACCGTGTTGGCGCCGGTGTACTGGCGCTGCACGTAGGCCAGCAGGTCGTCGCGGCCGAAGCGCTCGATGCCGCGGCGCTGGCCGATCACCGGCTGCGCCAGCGGGTGGCTGCCGTAGCTGAGCTTGTCGAAGTGGCGGAAGGCCACCGACAGCGCGTCGTCCTCGTCCTCCACGTATTCATGCAGGATCACCTGGCGCTCGCGTTCCAGCTCGTCGGCCGGGAAGGTGCCGTGGCGCACGATGTCGCCGAGCATCGACACGAAGGCCGGCGCGTCGGCGGACAGGCCGAACATGTGGAAGGCGCTGTGATCCTTGTCGGTGTGGGCGTTGACCTGCGCGCCCAGTTGCTCGGCGTCGAGGTTGATGCGCTGGCAGTCGCGCGTGGCCGTGCCCTTGAAGGCCATGTGCTCGACGACGTGGCTGATGCCGTTGTCGCGCGCCGCCTCGTGCTGGCTGCCGGTGTGCACGAAGACGCTCACGTCGGCGGTGGGCCTGCCGGGCAGGCGATGCACCAGCACGCGCACGCCGTTGGCCAGCGTATGCAGCAGCGGGTCGGGGTCGACGGGTGCGGTGCTCATCGTCGGGAGGCGCGGATTCTAGGAGCCGCTTGCGGCGGCCGGCCGGGCGTCATTCGTCGGGCAGCTCGGCGAACTTCCGGGCCAGGAAGTCGATCAACGCGCGCACCGCCGGCAGCATCCCCAGCCGGGACGGAAACACCGCATGCACCACGGCGCCCTTCGAGCACCAGTCGGGCAGCAGGCGCACGAGCCGCCCGCTGCGCAGTGCGTCACCCAGCAGCATGGCCGGCAGCTGCACCACGCCCAGCCCGGCCACCGCGGCGGCGCGCAGCGAATGCAGGTCGTCGCTGACCAGGCGCGGCCGGTAGGCGATGTTCGCCGTCGCGCCCCCGGGGCCGATGAGCTGCCAGCGGTGCTCGCGCTGGCCCAGGCCGTCGCCCAGGCTGGGCAGCAAGTCCAGATCGGCCGGCACCGCCGGCAAGGGATGGCGATCGCAGAAGGCGGGGCTGGCCACCAGGTACCAGTCGCGCTGGGCCAGTTCTCGCAGCGCCAGGCTGCTGTCTTCCAGCGGCGGCGTGCGCGCGCGGATGGCGATGTCGTAGCCCTCGGCCACCACATCCACCACGCGGTTGCTGCCCGTCAGATGCACCTCGACCTGCGGATTCAGGGCCATGAACTCGACCAGCATGTCGGCGACACGCGCATGCAGCAGGGCAATCGGACAGCTGACGCGGACGACGCCGCGCGGCTCGCCGCGGGCCTGGGCCACGGCGTCCTGCGCCGCCTGCGCCTCCAGCAGCATGGCCTTGCAGTGGCGGTAGAAGGACTCGCCGACGTCGGTGACCGAGAAGCGCCGCGTCGAGCGCTGGATCAGGCGCACGCCCAGGCGTTGTTCGAGGGCGGCGATGCGCCGGCTGAGCCTGGACTTGGGCACCGCCAGCGCACGCGCGGCCGGTGCGAAGCCGCGGTGGTCGACCACGTGCGCGAAGTACACCAGGTCGTTGAGGTCCTGCATCGCCTTCACCCGTGCGCCGGGCCTTGGTTGCACTGCGGCCACCACCGGGCGCGATGCAGGGCACCGCGGGCCGGACCGGCCCCGCGGCTCATTGCATGCGCCCGAACTTGCCGCCGTTGAAGTCCTCGATCGCCTGCGCGATCTCGGCCTGGCTGTTCATCACGAACGGCCCGTAGCCGACCACCGGCTCGTCGATCGGCTCGCCCGACAGCAGCAGCAGCTTGGCGTCGCCGTTGGCCTCGATGGTGATTTCTCGCCCCTCGGCCGACAAGGTGGCCATCTGCGCGGCCCGCAGCACGGTGTCGCCGTTGACCTGCACCGTGCCGTCCAGCACCACCAGCAGGCTGGTCCAGCCCTCGGGCTGCGCCAGCGACACGCTGCGGCCGGCCTGCACGCGCACGTCCCACACGTTCATCGGCGTGAAGGTGTGCGTGGGGCCGCGCACGGTGTCGCCATCGGCGCCGAATTCGCCAGCGATCACGCGCACCTGGCCGGCGGTCTCGCCGGCGGCATCGCGCAGCGGCCGCGCCGGGATGTCGCTGTTGAGGATCGCCTGGTAGCCGGGCGCCGCCATCTTGTCCTTGGCCGGCAGGTTGACCCACAGCTGCACCATCTCGAACGGACCGCCGCGCTTGGCGTAGTCGGTGGAGTGGAACTCCTCGTGCAGGATGCCCGCGCCGGCGGTCATCCACTGCACGTCGCCGGGGCCGATGACGCCGCCCTGGCCGGTGGAGTCGCGGTGCTCCACCTCGCCGTCGTAGACGATGGTCACGGTCTCGAAGCCGCGGTGCGGATGCTGCCCCACGCCGCGCCGCGCGCTGGTCGGCTCGAAGCGGGTCGGCGCGGCGTAGTCCAGCAGCAGGAAGGGGCTGCGCTCGTTCGCGCCTTGGTCGTAGCCGAACATGCCGTGCACCGGAAAGCCGTTGCCGACCCAGTGCCGGCCGGGGGCGCTGCGCGTGGAGAGAATCTTCTTCATCGGGGGCTCCTTGACATCCGAGGGACGCAGGATGCGCCCCCATGCATTCCATGATGAGGCCGCGGTCTGCATCCTTAAAGTCGCCGTGGCCTGAACTCAGCGTTCCATGGATGGAACGTCGGCAGGAGGCGCCGCATGCCGCGATGGCTCAGGCCACGGGCTGCCGGCCGCGGCCGTCCGCCGCGACGAAGGCGGCAAAGCCCAGGACGAAGTCCGTCAGCTGGCGGCGCAGGCTCTCGTCCTGCAGGCGGCCGTCGGCGCCGAACACCGTGCCGGCGCGCGACACCAGCAGGCGGCCGCCGCTCCAATGCCGCGTGCCCAGCGCACGCAGCACCGGCAGCCAGTGGTGCTGCGACGAGAGGGTGCCGAAGCCGCCCGGCGAGGCGCCGATCACCGCCACCGGCCGGTCCTTGAAGACGTCCGGCATGCCCGGCGTCGGCCGGGAGAGCCAGTCGATGGCGTTCTTGAACACGCCGGGCACGCCGTGGTTGTATTCCGGGGTCACCAGCAGCAGCCCGTCGCTGTCGAGGATGCGCTGCTTGAGCACGCGCACGGCCTGCGGCGTGCCTTGTTGCTGCTCCAGATCGCCGTCGTACAGCGGCACGCCGTGCAGCGTGGCGGCCTCCAGCGCCACCTGGCCCTCGGCGACGGCCTGTGCCTCGTGCAGCAGGGCGGTGTTGAAGGACTGGCCTCGCAGGCTGCCCGTGATGCCCAGCAGTCTTGTCATCTTTGCTCCCTCGGCGGTCAACGCCGTCGGAGCCATCGTAGGCGAACTCGTGCGCGCACTGGCGGCGGGTCCGGCGGGGCGTGTCGCGTCGCTTTGCAGCCGGCCGGCGGCGCCGGCACCGGCAGGTGGCGCCAGCATCTTTCCAATAGCGCCTCAAGCGCCGGCTCAGTTGCCCGCGCGGTCCGCCGCGGCGTAGGCCTGCGCCCGCTCCTGCGCTGTCAGCACCTGCACGGGGCATACGGGGGTGCCCGTGTCCACGTCGAACAACGGGTTGTCCCGCCAGCCGCCGCCCAGCCGGGCGCCGAGCAGGGTCGTGACCAGGCTGAAACCGCTGGACGCCGCGGCCAGCGCCGCGGTCTTGCGCACCGGGGCCAGTGCGCTGCCGGTGTTCACCGCCATGCGCAGCGGTCCGAAGCTCTGCGGCAGCGGCGGCGCGTCGTGCTCCAGGCAGCTGTGCAGCAGCCCCACGTAGGCGAACTTGGGGCTGCGCGGCGTGTTGCCGATGGGCGTGCCGCAACATCCCGCCACCCAGCGCAGCAGGCCGCGCGGGCTCAGGCTCAGGCAGGCCAGCGACTCCAGGCCGGCGTCGAAGCGCAGCAGCGACGGCCGCGACGCCACGATCTCGATGCCGCCTTGCGCGTCGACGATGCCGTCGCCGCCCAGATGGCGGGCGAATGCGCGGCAGTCGCGGCAATAGCAGACGATGCGCTGTGTCGCGCGTGACGGTGTGACGCTGCCGCGCAGCTGGCCGCAGCGGCAGCGCAAGGGGTGAGGGTGCATGGCGGCGAAGACTACGCCATCGCTTAAGCTCTGCGCCGATTCGACAGTCCCAGGAGACGAGCCCCATGCATCCCGCCATCCGCCGCCAGACCCTGAGCGACCTGCTCACGCGCAGCGCCGCGCGTGCGCCCGACAAGCTGGCCATCGCCTGCGGCGACGTGCGCTGGAGCTATGCCGAGTTCGACGCGCTGGCCACGCGTGTCGCTGCCGGCGCGCATGGGCGTCGCCAAGGGCACGCGCGTCGCCGTGCTGGCGCGCAACTCGCACGCCTTCGCGGCCTTGCGCTTCGGCCTGGCGCGGCTGGGCGCGGTGCTGGTGCCGATCAACTTCATGCTCAAGGCGGAGGAGGTGGCCTACATCCTGCGCCACGCCGGCGCCACGATGCTGGCCACCGACAGCGGGCTGGCGGCGCTGGCGCGCGCTGCGGCGGCGCTGGACACGCGGGTCACCCAGTTCGTCTGGCTGCCGTCGGAGGCGCCGTATGCGCCCGAGCCCGGCATGACCGCCTTCGATGACCTCGCCGCTTGCCGCGATGCGCTGCCCGAGCCCGACCTGCACGGAGGCGACCTGCTGCAGATCGTCTACACCAGCGGCACCGAGTCCAGCCCGAAAGGCGCGATGCTGACGCACGACGCGGTGCTGTGGCAGTACGTCAGCTGCCTGGTCGATGCGGGCATCTCGTCGGACGACCTGGCGCTGCATGCGCTGCCGCTGTACCACTGCGCGCAGCTCGACGTGTTCCTGGGCCCGTCCATCTACTGCGGCGCCAGCAACATCATCACCGCCGCGCCGACGCCGGACAACCTGCTGCCGCTGATCGAGCGCCACCGCATCACCAGCTTCTTCGCGCCGCCGACGGTGTGGATCTCGCTGCTGCGCTCGCCGCTGTTCGACACCACCGACCTGAGCAGCCTGCGCAAGGGCTACTACGGCGCGTCGATCATGCCGGTGGCGGTGCTGCGCGAGCTGGCCGAGCGCTTGCCCGCCGTGCGGCTGTGGAACCTGTACGGCCAGACCGAGATCGCGCCGCTGGCCACCATGCTCGGCCCGGAAGACCAGCTGCGCAAGCCCGGCTCCTGCGGCCGCGCGGTGCTCAACGTGCAGACGCGCGTGGTCGACGACGCGATGCGCGATGTCGCCGTCGGCGAAGTCGGCGAGATCGTGCACCGCAGCCCGCACGTCATGCTCGGCTACTTCCATGACGACGAGCGCAGCGCCGCGGCCTTCGAAGGCGGCTGGTTCCACAGCGGCGACCTGGCGACCATCGACGACGAGGGCTACATCACCGTCGTCGACCGCAAGAAGGACATGATCAAGACCGGCGGCGAGAACGTCGCCAGCCGCGAGGTCGAAGAGACCATCTACCGGCTGCCGCAGGTCAGCGAGGTGGCGGTGGTGGGCCTGCCGCATCCGCGCTGGGTGGAGGCGGTGGTGGCGGTGATCGTCACCAAGCCGGGCCAGGCCTTGACCGAGGCCGAGGTGCTGGCGCACTGCCACGCCCACATGGCCGGCTTCAAGGCGCCGAAGGGCGTGGTCTTCGTCGACGCGCTGCCCAAGAACCCGAGCGGCAAGCTGCTGAAGCGGCAGCTGCGCGAAGCGCATGCCGCGTTGTACAGCGCGCGCTGAGGCGGCCACCGCGGGGATGCGTCGCGCCCTGAGCTGGCTGCTGCTGGCCTGCGCGCTGCTGGCCGGAGGTTGCGCGAGCCTGCCGCCGCCGCAAGGCCGCACGCCGTCTTACGCCATACAGGACACGGCGGACACGCTGCTGGGCCGGGACGTGGCGCCGCTGGTCGCGGCCCACCCGGGGCAATCGGGCATCGCCGTCCTCGAGGATCCCTACGATGCCTTTGCCGCGCGCGTGCTGATGGCCAACGCGGCCGAACGCAGCCTGGACGCGCAGTACTTCATCTGGCACGCCGACGCGGTCGGCTTGTTGCTGTGGGATGCGGTGTGGCAGGCGGCGAACCGCGGCGTGCGCGTGCGCCTGCTCCTCGACGACGCCAATACCTCGGGGCTGGACCCGCTGCTGGCCGCACTGGACGCGCACCCGAACATCGAGCTGCGGCTGTACAACCCCTTTGCCTACCGCGGCTCCCGGGCGCTGGGCTATGCCACCGATTTCGTGCGCCTCAACCGGCGCATGCACAACAAGTCCTACACCGTCGACAACCAGGTCAGCGTGGTCGGCGGGCGCAACATCGCCGACGAGTACTTCGGCGCCGCCGACGGGCTGGCCTTCGCCGACGTGGACGCGCTGGCCATCGGCCCGGCGGTGCAGCAGGTGTCGACGGAGTTCGACCTGTACTGGAACAGCGCCTCGGCCTACGCGGCGGCGCCCTTCGTGGGCCGCCCGTCGCCGGCCGCGGCCGACGCGCTGCTGCGCGAGCGCTTCGCCGAGGTGCAGCACAGCGCGCAGGCGATGCAGTACATGGCGCGCGTGCGCGAAGCGCCGTTCATCGCGCTGGCGATGCGGCAGCGGCTGGACTTCGACTGGACCCAGGCGCAGGTGCTCTACGACGACCCGGCCAAGACGCTGGACGACCGCGACCAGCCGCACCTGCAGCTGCTGCCGGTGCTGCTGAAGCGCATGGGCACGCCTAA